>CATLOT010000020.1 GCA_950054155.1 uncultured Bacteriovoracaceae bacterium | reverse complement strand
ATTGCTCTCAATGCCCCTCCGGTCTTTGGACTCCTTTTATTGACCTAAAGTGCGCTCAAAAAATTTCGGCTCAGTGTGGAGATTACCTCTGTGGAGCAAAGGGACAAAAAGCTTGCACGAAAATGACTGCGCTCGCAAAACCGCAGACGTGTGCTGATATTTTACCTTTTGTTTACTGTCAGTATGGCCTCGAGGTTGAGTGCCAGAGTAATGGTGATGTTACCTGCCGTTAATAGTCTTAAGAGTTGGAATATCTTCAGTAATTTCATAACCAAAGAATTTTGCAGGGAGAAGGTGAAAGGAGCTTCGCGTAAGTATTTCAGTTCTCTCTTCATCAAGCTCGGAGTTTCCAGTGGAGAGCACACAGTCTTTCGTTCCCGCAAATGTTTGGTGACAAAGCTTGAGAGGGGCTAAGAAGTAAGAGTTATTAATATCAGTCTTGTCATTATCGAGAGTCACTCTAATACCTGTAAGAAACTTCTTTGCATCAAATTGACCAATCACTGGTGTGCCTTTGTGGTTAAAAGATGCTGCCCCATCAAAATTAGAAAGGACGAGATCGAGCGTGCCAGGGGGGAGACGATCGAGAATTTCTTTGGGCTCAAATCTGTCATCACATTTCTGAGTCTCAGGAAGTTTGGCAAAGGCCAGTGGGAATTCAAAGGTTTCTGGTCGTTGGCAATTGCCGACACCATGGTGAAGGAGAATGATGAAATCGACGCCCTCTTTTTTGAATTGATTCTTTGTACGAAGAATACTGGTAACAGGATCTTGAAAATAGTAACCCGCTAAACTACTGCGTTGGCGTGGTCCTAGGAGCTCGTAACTCGTAATTCCGATAACTCCAACTTTGATGCCCTCTCTTTCAAAAATAAGAGAGGCACTACTATTCCACTGATCCGTTGGTTTTCCCGTTTGAATGGCGAGGATATTAGAGGAGAGCCAATTGAGATCTTTCATTTGATCAAAAGCATAACTTTGATGATTTTGTGGGAGAAGGTCTTCTGGGCCAATTAAAAGTCCATCAACCTTTAAATTGGGAGATACCTTTTGCAGAGAACTTGAGATCCTTTTATCCCCATAATAGAGATCGAAGTTTCCATGGCTGAGAACAATAGACTTGCTTCCAAGGCGCTTTTGAATAGTATCCAAATAGGACTTTAATATGGGGGCTCCTCCGACTTTGATGGAGTGAGGAAGTTCTTTAGGAAGACCGGCCTTCTTAAGCTCGGTGTGGGGATAGAGATTATTTTTGAGATCCCCCGTGAGAAAGATGAAAAGGTCTTTTCCTTTTTGAGAAAAGAGGACTTCCTCCTTCCAGTCTGGATAGGAATAGAGTTCTGAACTCTTTTGTTGATCGTTACAAGAAAGAAGCGAGCAACAAACGATGAGCGCGGCCAGAAAGAAAGAATTTTTTGTCATAGACCTCTACTTAGAAGCTCTTAATTTTTCCAAGCTTCTCATATGCCTTTTCTAATGCGATGTAGATTTTATCGTAGGCATCCTCTGGAGAGCAAGGACCTAAGCTTATACGGACTGCTCCGCGACCAACGTCGTCGGTTATTCCCATCGCTTTGAGGACCTTTGATGTCGTAGGCTCATTATCTGAACAAGCACTTGAAGTGGTGACATAGATGTCTTGAGTCTCAAGTTCGATTTGAACAGCTTGACCGTGAATTCCTGGATAAGAAATAAAAGTTGTTCCACCTAGTCTTGGAGCATCATCACCCATAATAACCACGGGAAACTTTTCTTTGAGCTTCTTTTCAAAGTCCATTCTCTTCTTCTGAAGATTCTCAACCTTTTCTTTCTTTTGCTCAAAGGTATTCATGGCAACTGCAATGGTTTCAAAGCCAATATAGTTTTGTGTTCCACCACGAAGAGATTTCTCTTGGCCACCACCAATAACGAGGGGACGAAGAAGAGTAGGGTCTTTGGCGAGAATAAAGCCTGCACCTGTCATAGCCCCAACTTTATGACCAGAGACGAAGGCAAAATCGATATGAGACTCTGCAAAATTAAAGGGTGTCTTTCCAATGAATTGAGTGGTGTCGCAAACAAAGGGAATATTTGTGCTCTGACAGATCTCACCAATTTCTTTGTAAGGCTGAACGACACCAGTTTCGTTATTCGCCGCCATCACGGCAACCATGGCAACGGTTTCTGGACTTGAATTGATAATTTCTTTGAGAGCATTGACGTCACACTGACCATTTTGTTGGGTCGGAATGACGGTAACTTCGTAACCCTGATCATCACTATAAAACTGCGCACAGTTAATAACTGCCGAGTGCTCAATTCCTGAAATGAGAATTCTCTTTCTTCCTTCATTAACCTTTCCATAGAGAAGACTAAAGAAGACTTGAGAGATTCCTTCAGTGGAGCCAGAGTTAAAAATAATTTGCTTAGGGAGTGCCCCAACTGTTTTAGCGCAAACGGCGCGAGCATTCTCCATGGCCATTTTTGTTTTTTGCCCGAGGTGGTGAATGGCGTTGGGGTTAGAGTAGGGACCGTTTTCAAGACGATCTTTAAGGTAATCGATTACTTCGCGACAAAGGGGTGCACTTCCGTTGTAGTCAGCGTAAATCATGGTCTGCCTCTCTTTTGCTTACTCAGGAGGGAACTAGGACAGAGAGAGCATTTTGTCTAAAGCTAGGCGAGCTCCCTTTGCTGTTTCCTCATCAACTTTTACGATATTTATGGGCTTATCATCCTTAATTGCTCGGAAACTGGCAAGTAGCCAGCGAGGCCTCACTCGATACATTGTGGTGCATAGACACTGATAGGGGGAGAGGGAGAAAACTTCTTTATCGGGAAATTGGGCATTCAAACGGTTAACCAAATTAATCTCGGTTCCAACCGCAATTCGGCTGCCTGCAGGAAGTTCACGCACACGGTTAATGATGTATGCGGTAGAGCCCGCTTCATGAGCTTCTTGAACAACATCAAAACTACATTCGGGGTGAACAATAATACGAACGTCTGGTTGTTCCTTCTTGAGTTTGCGCACCTGTTCAGCTGTGAAGCCTTGATGAACCGAGCAGTAACCATACCACAAGATGACTTTAGCCTTTTGAATTTGTTCGGGAGTAAGCCCACCATTGAGGCGATTAGGATCATAGATCACCATATCTTCTGTGGGGATTCCCATTTTAAAACAAGTGTTTCGTCCCAGGTGTTGGTCGGGGAAGAAGAGGAGTTTCTCCCCTTCATCAAGGGCCCATTTAATAATGCTCTCTGCATTTGAAGACGTGCAAATACTTCCGCCATTCTCACCGACAAAGGCCTTAAGTTTTGCTGTGCAATTAATATAGGTGACGGGAACAATTTTTTCGTCAGTGCACTTTGTGAGGTAGCTCCATGCTTTATCAATGGCATCACGATTGGCCATGTCGGCCATTGAACAACCAGCGCGCAGATCGGGGAGGATAACACTCTTATCTGCCGGCGTGAGAATATCAGCAGTCTCGGCCATGAAGTGAACCCCACAAAAGACGATGTAGGGCTTATCAATTCCAGAGGCATCTTGAGCAAGTTTTAAAGAGTCGCCCCGAATATCAGCAAACTCAATAATGTCATCTTGTTGATAGTGATGACCAAGAATGAGCATCTTATCTTTAAGTTCTTTTTTAAGAGCGTGAGCTTCTTTAAGAACTTCTGCATCACTGAGTTCAGTTTCACTAATTGGTGGTAAGTGATCGTCCTTTTTGTAATCACCAAAAAGATCAAGCATTAGAAATGTCCTTTTTTATGGAGCCTTAAGCTTTTGTAGGAAAACCAGCTTCAACCCAAGCGAGAATACCGCCTTCAAGGTTGTAGAGATTTTCAAATCCTTCGTCTTGTAACATCATTGCTGCGTTTAAGCTTCTCTTTCCGCTTCGACATTGGCACACAATAGTTGCACCTTTATCTGAGAGCTTTTTCATTTCTTCTTGAAAATTAGAAAGAGGTAGAAATTGGGCCGCTTCAATATGGGCTTCATCCCATTCCCCTTGCTCGCGCACATCAATTAAAACGAGTTCTTCGTTTTGGTCGAGTTTTTGTTTGAGTTCGGTCACAGTCATTGATCCAATCACGATAGTTCTCCAGAAAATGATAAATTTCGATTTGCCTTAACCTAACAAAAACGCTCGGTATTAGGTATCGAAAGATGAGGAATGCTGCGGTGCTTTTTGTCGCGTTTAAGTTTTGACGAAGTGTTTCGAGCTTCTTTACAATTTTCATAGGCTTAACGCATGAGCCAGTAATGAATGGAGGAATCACATGGAAGTAATCACCATTGCGAACAACAAAGGCGGCGTCGGCAAGACGATGAATGCCTATCAGTTGGTTTGTCACCTGGCGAATAGAGGGAAGAAGGTACTAGTTATCGATCTTGACTCACAGGCCAATCTTAGTGGTACGTTTGGCGTACAAATTCAAAGAACTTTGATCCCTGAGTGGCTGATCGGTGATGTCTCAATTGAAGATGTTGTTGTGCAGTCTGAAGGTGAGGAAGAATTCCATCACAATATTTCAGTCATCCCAAGTTCACGTCACTTGGCGAATCTTTCTAAGCTTTTAATTCTTAGTGAGCAAGAGATTAGAAGAAATGCCGGTCGTAAAGAGCGTCTTCTAAGAATGCGCCTTAAAGAGTGTCAGGATGTTTTTGATTATGTTGTTATCGACACCCCTCCAATGCTTGGTGATGAATTGATCATGGCCCTTGTGGGAAGTAATCGTATTCTTATTCCTACTCAGGCCCAGGATTACTCAATTGATGGTCTTGAAGAACTTATGGATACTTTTGAGATCATCCGTGAGACTGAGAACCCCAATCTTGAGTTTGCCATTATTCCTTCTATGGTTAACAAGAGAAGAAAAATTGAGCAGCAGCGTCTTGAGGAACTTGCCCAGTCTTTTCAGATCACACCTCCCGTTAGAAACCTTGTTCAGATGCAGGAATCGATTTCTATGAAGAAGCCTGTATTCATGATGAATAAGAAAACGGAAGGCTATAAGGACTACCAAGCTCTTTGGGAATCACTAAGCTTATAAGAAGTTTGAATAAATTTTTTTTGAATCAAGGACGATATCAATATGGCCAAGAAATTTTCGGCAAGGGTCTCTAAGAAAAAAAGAAAGACCGTCGACATGTCTCAAAACTTAACTCGCGATCTTCTTAGTAAGTTTGGCGATGAGAGGCTTCTTGAAGGCGCACGCCTCGAGGAAATTAGACTCGATAAAATTGTTGTTAAAGAACAGGTTCGTACCAAGTTTAATGACAGTTCTATTAAAGAGCTTGCAGCCAATATTAAAGAAAATGGCTTGATTCAACCTCTCGTTCTTCATCGCGATGACAGAGGAAAATATACTCTTATCTGTGGTGAGCGCCGTTTCCGTGCCATGAGCACTTTGAAGGATATGGAAACATGTCCTTGTTTTATCCTTGAAGGAAGAACCCCTGAGCAATTGATGGCGATTCAGTTCTCAGAGAACTCTTCGCGAGAAGCCCTCCATTATATTGATCGCGCTGACGGGATTTTAAACTATCAAAAGGCGACGAAAGCAAGTGAGAGAAAAATCACAGCGGCTCTTGGAATTTCTAAGTCTGAAGTGCATCGCTCTCTTCTTATTGCCAAGCAAACGAAGCGAGTAAAAGAAGCAGCTAAGAATTACGATATCGAAAAATATGTTCTTCTTGAGTACGATGCCCTCGAGCGTGGCGCTTTCAAGAAAGAAATTGAAAAGAAGATTCTTACTGGTGAGCTTACTAAGCGAAGCCAACTCAAGCGCCTCATTAATAAGGGAACTGTCGTTGCCGCTAAGAAAAAGATTAGTAAGAAGAAAAAGCCCGCCCTTCCAACAGGTCTGACCGCGAATGCTTTTCTCAAAGCTATGGAGTCAAAGACCAAAGATATGGATCTTGATCCTGAAACAAGAAAAATGCTTAAAACCTTAGTCAATGAGACTAAGGAGATGATGGATTAATAAGTTCCTGTAATTACATGGGCCATTTTGGCCCTTGGTAATTTTGATAGGAGCAAAAAATTCTCGTTTATACGATCCCGTTCTGGGATTTGGTATGCCTATTGCACTTTTAAAACCCTGAGAGAAAGAAAAATATATGGAGAACATATTTTCAAGGTTTTAGCTATGATGATGGGAATTAATACTAAACAGTGTTTAAAACTTATACAGAGATTTTGTTGTCTGTTGGCAGCCTGTTCATCCTTTTCTCAGGCTAAAAGTCCTGTTGTTGTCCATGGGGCCCATACTGAATTTGTTTGGAGTGAGCCTAAGTTAGTGCTCCTCTTTGATTACACTAAAGCGAAGTCTCCCGTAGGTCGAGGCCCTGCTTCAGCTCTTGCCAATGACGAGTTTGAGGCCATTCCAGCAAAAGATGAGATTTGGCTAAGTAATGTCTTTGTAGAAGATAGTCATGGCGTTATGAACCAAATGAGTCGCCAGTTTAAGGACTGGGAACGCATGGAAGAGTATAGAAGGACATGGGATATTGGTTCAACAGGTCTTTATGATACGCCCGATAGGGAGCAGAAGAAGGCTTGGTTTAATCGTATGATTTTAAGATACGCGGACAAGCGATTTTCTGGAGAACTTAAGAGTGCAGCTCAGGGCTCAACCCTTAGTAAGGTGAGAAATGTTCAGCAAGCCTTAAGACCAAATACCGAAGCAGCCATTACTAAGAACTTCAAGCTTAAGTTTAAAGCGCGGATCATCCAAATGAAGGCTTTTATGCGAATCATCAACCCATGGGTTGAGTCTGAGACAACATTTCGTGTCGATGGGAGAGTTAACACACGCATAAGTAAAACCTTTAAGGACCTAGGACTGAGAACAGATTTGAATTTCCAGGTAAATGACGGTCACTGGGTAGCGCAAGTTTCAAAACCAATAAATCAAAACGTTCGTGCGGTTTTAACAACACAGCAAACGGAGAGTTTTGATAACACGGTGCAATTCATTTACAGCACACCTTTCTAAAAAAAGCGGAAATTCCTACTGCCATAACCTTGCCTTTGCGGTAACTTAGGGGCCGTTTTAGACTTAAATAAACGTCACTAATTTTCGGACAAAGCTGAGGTAAATGATGAGCTTATTTGATAGCCCTCTATTTAAGGATTCCTTTGATCAACTTGAGATGGCAGGCTCAGTTGGTGGACTTGATCCTAACATTATTGAAAGATTGAAATACCCAAAACGTGCTCTTCAAGTGGCCGTTCCTATTCGTCTTGATGACGGACAGGTGAAAACTTTTATGGGTTATCGTGTACAACATAATATGACTCTCGGCCCTGGTAAGGGGGGGATCAGATATCATCCAGGAGTAGACCTTTCTGAAACTGCTGCTCTTGCGATGCTTATGACTTTCAAGTGTGCTCTTGTGGGACTTCCCCTCGGTGGTGCAAAGGGTGGTATTCAAGTTGATCCTAATGATCTTTCTCGCCAAGAGCTTCAATCTCTAACGAGAAGATTTGCAACTGAGATCTCAATGGTTGTCGGCCCATCAATTGATATTCCAGCTCCTGATATCGGGACAAATGGTCAGACGATGGCCTGGTTTATGGATACCTATTCTCAACTTAAGGGATACACTGTTCCTGGTGTTGTAACAGGTAAGCCGATTGGTATTGGTGGCTCTCTTGGTCGTGCGGAATCAACAGGTAAAGGTGTTGCTTACTGTGTGAACTTTGCAGCTCAAAAACTTGGAATGACTATTGATAGTAAGACCTCTGTTGCGATCCACGGTTTTGGTAAAGTGGGGATTCCTGCAGCAGAAGACCTTTCTGCTCAAGGGGCTCGCGTTGTCGCTGTTGGTGACGTTTCAGGTGCTATCTACAATGAGAATGGTCTTGATATCGCAGCGGCAAAACAATACGTTCGTGAGAATGGTGTTGTCGCAGGATTCCCTGGTGCCACAGCAATTTCAAACGAAGACCTCTTTGGTCTTGATGTTGACGTTCTTATTCCTGCAGCGATTGACGGTGTAATTACCGAAGCCAATGCAGGGAATGTTAAAGCGAAGATTATCGCTGAAGGTGCCAACGGTCCTCTCACAAAAGAGGCGATTGATATTGTTTCAGCAAATGGTTCTTTCCTTATTCCTGATATTCTTTGTAACGCTGGTGGTGTTATTGTTTCTTACTTTGAATGGGTTCAAGGACTCCAAAACTTCTTTTGGGGCTTGGATGAAATCAATAAGAAGCTTCATGACATTCTTGCTCAGTCTTTTAAGACCTGTGTTGATACAGCGGATGAATTTAAGGTTGATATGAAGAAAGCGGCTTTCATCGCTGCACTTAAGAGAATTGACCGCGCTATGAGATTAAGAGGATTATTCCCGTCTTAATAGCGAAAGAGAATTTCTAGTAAAAAAGAGGGCTTCATCTTACAATAGTAATGTGAAGCCCTTTTTTATTGTCTTCCTTTTCTATTTTTCCTTCCCTCTTCAAGCAGAAGTCTTGAAGTTCGATATCGTTGGTTATCAGCGTGACCTCTATAGCTATAGTGAAGTTTGCAAGAAAATGGTTTCTGAGCACATGATCTTGGTGAGTGTGAAAGACCCCGCAACTTTGGATTGCATGGGAACAGCGGTGAAAATTAAGTCCTTTTGTGAGAAGCATGGTCGTAAGCAAGACTTCTTAAGGGGATATGCAAATACGAAATTACAAGAAGTGACTTGTGAATATGGAAAGAAAGCTTTTCTTAGCCTTGGCTGTGATAAGGCCCATAAACACTTTTGTCAGATCCCGCAAAAAGGATGTGAAGAACTTAAGAAAGTCTATGCTGATTCCCTTGAGATTGAGAACCATGCCTTCATCGAAAAAGATGTTGATAATGTTCTCAATTGTTATTTTGCGGCTAAGGTAAAAGAGCAACCCGAAATCATTACTCGGCCTGTAAGACCGTGGGAAGAGAAGGAAGTCATTGATAGGGACATGTTTGAATTTTCTAAGGTTCAAAAAGACTTCAAAAATTCACAAGACCTATAGATTTTAAGTAGTTCTCTAACCTTGAATTGCACAAGACTTCGCATAACCTTCACGTTATGCAGATAAAAATCAACGCACTTATTCCAGCAAAAAATCGTTCTCATTGGATCCAAGTCTTTGGCTACACCTCCAAAAGTCAGCCTGGTCTGGAAATTAATGGACTTAATGGCAGAGGCAGGGCCATTAAGGAAAAACTTACGTTTCTCTCAAAGAAAAGGCGGCTTCGCTATCCCTTGAAGCGATTTGTTTTGTGTGTTGAAGGGGAAGGGCTGGAGCAGGGGGAGCTTGAGTATCTTGAGCTTCCCTTGCTTCTTTGTTTTTGGTCCCTTGCTGATATCCTTCCTCTCGGTAAGCTTGATAATTGTTTTGCTGCTGGAAAGATTAGTTTGGAAGGGGAGATCTCTTTTCCAGAGGAGGATGGTGATTATTTAAAGAGAGTCGATGATTATCTCAAAGTTAAAAGAAGGCACGCCATTCGTTTTGGCGGTGCCCTTGATATTCCTCTCGATCGGATTCACCGACTCTGCCCCGTAGAACTTCTTAACGAGGAAGTGGGAGACTTTAGTCAGATTGATAACGCTCTAGCGAGGTCTACAAACTGAGGAAGGTATTTATCCTTCTTGCCTAGGGATTTCTCAAGAGGGATGGTGATCACTTGGCCGCCGACATAAGCTGTGGCCATGGATTTATCACCTTTGAGAAGTGATTTGACGGCAACGTAGCCCATTCTCGAGGCCACAAAACGATCAATGGCACTAGGGTTTCCCCCTCTTTGGATATGACCGAGAATACAGACATGGGCACTTAGCTCATGCTTTTCTTCAAGCTCTTTTTGGATTTCATAACCAAGGCCTGCTTTCTCTCCTTCAGCACATATAATGATGGAAGAAATCTTGCCACGATTAATGCCTCTTTTTATATCTTGGGCAATTTGATCATAATTGACTTCGTCAGAGGGAAGGACAATATTTTCAGCACCGGTGCAAACCCCAACATGAAGGGCAATGGCCGGTGACTTTCTACCCATGACTTCGACAATAAAAGTTCGGGCGTGGGAAAAAGCTGTATCTCTAATTTTATCGACGGCTTCAACGGCCGTTTGAACTGCAGTATCAAATCCAATGGTGTAGTCGGTGCCTTGAATATCATTATCAATAGTACCTGGAATGCCTACAACGGGCAGACCGTGTTCAGCTTGGAGAGCCTGGGCACCGGCGTAGGAACCATTACCACCGATGACAATAAGGCCGTCGATATTCTTGCGTCTGAGGATATGAAAAGCTTCTTTTCTGATATCAGGGTCATGAAATTCAGGACAGCGTGATGTCTGTAGCATGGTGCCGCCATGTTGAATGATATTGCCAACGGTACTGGCTTCCATCTTGAGAAAGCTGCCTTCAAGAAGACCAGCGTAACCTCGCTTGATACCATAGACCTCAAGTCCTTCACCAAGTGCTGTTCTGACAACGGCACGAATGGCACAGTTCATACCGGGGGCGTCACCACCGCTGCAAAGGACTGCAATTGTTTTTAACTTTTTGTCGCTCATTCTTTTTCCTTTGCTCTATTTGAAGATAGATTGACCTTCAAAATTAGGAGCTTGCTCGATACCAAGAACATGGAGAACGGTAGGGGAAACATCCATCAGGGCGAAGTCCTGACCGGAGAGTTCTCCCTTTTGATCTTTTAACTTGGGGTGAAAAACACAGAAGGGGACAGGTGCCCCTGTGTGAGATGTATGGGGTTTTCCATCAGGATAAACCATCGTGTCACTATTGCCATGATCGGCAGTTAAAAGCAGAGTGATGTCTTCCTCTTCGCACTTTTTCATAAGTTCACCAACACATTTATCAAGGGCTTCGATTGCTTTTACGGCGGCATCAAACTTTCCAGTGTGACCAACCATATCCGAGTTTGCAAAATTGACGAGATAGAAAGTGATATCTTTTTTTTCAAATACTTCAAGAAGCTTGTCTTTAACCAGGTAAGCCGACATCTCAGGCTTTTGATCATAGGTGCTAATTTCTTTAGGGCTTGGAATGAGAAAGTGCTCTTCATGAGGAAAAGGCTTCTTTTCACCGCCATTAAAGAAGAAAGTGACGTGAGCATATTTTTCTGTTTCAGCGATTTTAAATTGCTTGTGCCCAAGTCCACTAAGATACTCACTCAGACCGCCAGGTACCCTCTCTTTGTCAAAGAGAATGGGAAGCTCGACTTCATCAGGAACATAAGGAGTCATGCAAAGATACATTGCTGGCACGAAAGAGCGTTCAAATTCCTTGAAGGAAGGATCAGTCATGGCAAGAGTAATTTGAATTGCACGATCAGGTCTAAAATTGATCATGAAAACAGAATCGCCGTCTTTCATGGCAGAGTCTTTACCAAAGAGAACGGGGTGGCAAAATTCATCGAAGCGCTCGTGTTCGTACTCACTCTTAAGATAGTCGAGAGGAGTCTGATCGGTGATAGCACCCTTTCCAGTAAAGGTCTTATAGCAGTTTTCAATCTTTTCCCAGCGACGATCGCGATCCATTCCGATGCTTCTTCCTTGAAGAGAGGCGAAGGTAAAGTTTTTTTCCTTTTGAAGTTCTTCGATATATCGGGCACCAATGTCGGGGGCTGTATCCCTTCCATCCATAAAGGCGTGAAAGAAAATCTCAAGGTCACCTTCACTGCTCAAGGCCTTAATCACTTCTTTGATGTGATTGATATGGGAATGGACTCCGCCATCACTAAGAAGGCCCATGATGTGAATTCTTTTAGAATTCTTACGAGCGCAATTTTTAAGCTCTGTTATTTTCTCAAGGCTTGCAAATTTTCCTTGGTCAATAGCTTCATTAATTCTCACAAGGTCTTGGCGCACGGGTTTTCCTGCTCCAAGGTTCATGTGACCAACCTCTGAGTTCCCCACAACCCCTTTGGGAAGTCCGACCTTCTGGCCGCCAGCTTCAATTGTTGTAAAAGGGTAGTGGTTAAAGAGATAATCAAGATTTGGTTTGTGAGCAGCTTTTATAGCATTTTTATTTTCGTTGTCACTGATACCGTACCCATCAAGAATGACAAGAATGGCACGTTTAGAAAGATTCTTTATTGAAGTCATTTTTTTCCTTTAGAATGAATACGTTATTCCTACCCCAAGATCGAAGGTTTGAATACTTCCCACAATATCATTACTACGGTTACGCCACAAAACTTCTCCATCAACAACGAAGCCTGGATAATCTTTTAGAGCATAGCGAAAATTATTGGAGAGACTGAATTCACTGTAGTTGATGAGCTGCGAGGAATTTGAGTTGAGGTAGTAATCGGCACCTAAGCTCCAAAGGACAATGTCCTTTATGTTGTAGGTATTCTCCGCTCCAAGTTGGAAGAAGAAGCTACTTTCTAATTCTTCTCCTTCACTGCGCCGTCCAAGGGAGCCGTAAATGCTAGGATTGAGCCAACTCATTCTTATATAAGGGATATATTCAAGAGATGTGGCCAGGGATGTGGTGCTGCGATTGGTTTGGGTTGTCCTTTTCTCCAAGGGGACTGTTAGGATCCACTTACTGAGGTGGTCGACCCAAATGTGACTCGCTGAAAAGGTGTGTTTACTCTTAGCTTGAAAATTGATGAGAGTGTCTAGTTCCCGGCCGGAGAGACCACTGTACTGATAACTCAAACTCCAGAAACGATTATCCGTTGAGTGAAACTTAAAATTAGCGTCAAGGGTGTATTGATCACTCGCTGGTTTTTCCACATTACTCGAAAGAGGAGTCTCTTTTTGATAAGTGCCATTGAGGCTAAAGTCTTTATTGTCATCTATTCGACGATGGTAATAGAGGTGAAATCTTCCACTGTGGGCAAGAGAGTCTTTTTTCCCGAGGTCATTTTGATTTTCTAACTGATCAAAATTCTCATAGTCTTCACTCCCTAGCTGATTGATATTTCCCTTACTTTTAATCATGTAACTAAAGGTCGTTCTTACAAAAGTCTTTCTTAATTGCTTAAGATAATTACTGACGTAGTGTCGGTTTTGTTGAGAGAGATTTTCACGACTGCGCAGCCCTAGGAGAATCAAAGTACTGGAATCTTCAAAGCCTTCTTTTGCAAAAGCTTCTGCTAAATGAACCTTTATATCTTCCTCTTTAAGTCCCATTTCCATGGCACGATCAGGGGCTTTCGTGAATGCCTCCTGTGTTTCTTTGAGTTTTTGAATAGCACCATTATTGTCTTTTCTTATGAGGTATATCTTACTTAAGTAGAATTTGGTCGTGGCAGGATGAATATTAAAGAAATCACTAATGTGAAAATATTTTTGAGAAAGGTTCAGGATACTTTTTTGAAACTCTTCGGGAAGATATCTAAAAGTGTAAGCCTCAAAATATTTCTCAGCTAATTCAAAGATTGTGCTCAGAGTTCGAGGGGAGGGGCGATTTATCTTTTTTAGAACAGTGTCAAACTTACTGCGATTCTTATGAGAATAGGGATGATTAACAATGGCCTTATTAAATTGCTCTTTGAGGATATGTTGATAAAGACGAAAACTCTTTGTAAAAACTTTTTGCTCGTAAAAATAGCGAGCTAAGAATATTTCTGCGTCATAGTGAAAGGGACCACTGAGAATTTTTTTAAAGAGGGCCATCGCCTTCGATTCTTGGTTTTGAACAAGATAGAGTTTAGCCTTACTAAAGCGAATGTCCTGGGCCTGCCTTTCACTTAGAGCAAAGCTAGTCATTGAGATTAGTAAAAGTAAGGCGATTAAAAATAATCTGATAAAATTACTCTCTTATTAAGTCCTAATTTCCATAAGTTATTTTAACAAGAGTGAAAAGGTTTTGATCGAAAGGGCAAAGCTTTACCTTTAATCTTCCGATAAAGAAGGTAATGAAGGTTAAAAAATGGACTCTTTTAGTCCTCTTACTTATTTTTTCTTTTAATAGCTTTGCTCAAAGTGTGGGGACTATTGCGAGTATTGTGGGCGATGTGAAACTAAGTAAAGAAGGCAGGAGTTGGTTCTCACCGCGCTTAGGCGAGGGGATTAACGAGTTTGTTGCCATTAAAGTGAGAGATAAGAGTTACGCCAAGGTAATGCTAGCCGATAATACTCTCATTCATATAGGATCAGACACTTTCTTATCTTTAGTGAATAAGAAAGGAAAGCTCCACGTAAACTTAGGACGAGGTAGAATTCGTCTTCTGAGTTATAAAGGTGAAAAAGTTATCCGCACTCCTCAGCGAGAATTCTCTCTTTATAGTGGTGAATATCTTGTTGATGTTAATCAAAAAAATAGTATCTTGAGAACTGACCTTACGGCCTATTCGGGGCACGTATTTCATAAGGGAGAAGTTGTTCTTCCTAAGGAATACTCGAAGAGACCTGAGGATATTCATGGCGAAAAGTACACTATTGAAGAGCCTTATTCCTACTACTTTCCCAAAGTAGAGGAGGGAGTCAATTATGATATTGCGATCACTCCCCCAAAGAAGGCTGCTTCAAGAGGGATTGCCAGTGTTGAAATCGACAAAGAGCCATTTGATAGTGAATTCCAAATTGATGAAGAGAAAGGTGAGATTTGGGTTCATGACATTATTTTTGATGAGACAGTGCGAGTTATTGAAGAGTTGGTCTATCGTGAGGTTGAAAAACTGGCTCCTATTGCCATAAAGGAAGCAAGTTCACAGCTTGTCTGGGATGTTGCTGGAAAATCGATGAAAAGGTGGGGCGTCTATTTTGCAAGAGAGAGTGAGGACCAGCAAGTTCCTCTTGCTGTTAAGAGTTCCTATGAAAATCAATTAAGAGACAATACTCAAGAGGATACAAATTCTTTTCACTATTATGATAGCTATGAATCTTCAACTAAGAAGGTCGCTGAAATTAGGACTTATCGTGTGGCGAAGGTCCTTGTGGAAACGAAGGGCTATGAAAAGGCCTGGAGAGAAACACATCAATACGTCATGGATCTTCTGCCTAAAGTGGTTAATCCCCTTCTCGTTAAAGATATTTATGAAAAAGTTCGTCCTCTTGCTAAGAAGCCAGTGATGGAGGTGATTAAAAAGAGTGAACTTGTCTATTCAAAGGATGTCGATCGTCTTATCAAACACATTACCTACCTAACGGCGAGACGCCTCACTGAGAGAATGATAAACACGCGCGGAAAAGAAATCTCTAAGCAAATAGCGAAAGAAGCGCTTCGTTCAGTCTCCCAAAGTGTGAGCCACGATATTGCCACGTATATGGCTGATAAGGCGAAAGAAAGAGCAGGCTCTCTCGTTGCGACCCTCTTTGCCCGAAAAAGGGCACGTTCTGTTGCTAGTGAAGTCGCAGAAGAGACAAATGAGAAGATTTATCAAAACGCCCAAAAGAAGCAGAGAAGACTTCTTTTTGAGTCCACACGCCAGTAAAGCGTCAATAATTTAAACACCTGTAAATTTGACACTCCAATTTCACCATTCTAAATGCCTGTTTTTTAGTTCTGAAAGTTGGCACCTCTTTTGCTCTATATATTCAGTGAATAGGAAATAAACAAAACTGGCCCAAGAGGCCACGCTTTGGGAGAGAGACCAAGCGGGAGGAATTATGAAAACAAAGAACTTTCTAACACTACTTATGGCAGGTCTTTTATCTTTAGGACTCGCTTCATGTGGAAGTGACAATGAAGGCGGAAGTACCTTGACTGGAGTTGACCCCATCACTGGTAATAATCCAGTAGGTGGTGGAGTGACATCTTGTTCGGCTGCTTCTAATTATCAAGATTTTAAAAACCGTGTTAGTAACGGACAGTTTATTCAAGAGAGAAGCTCTTATGAAACTTATTTCTTTATTCACCAAGAGCCAGAAATTAAGAATAGAGATTGGTGGATATTTAAAAGTACTACGGTGAGATGGAATTATATTGGTGATTTCACAAGAACAAGTACTAAGGACAGCGATACTGTCACTCATGAGGCTGGGAGTACGAAGACTGCCGTTAGAGACTATTTAATGTCGATCCTTAATAGTGCAACTAATGGTCGTGATCGTAATATGTATGATGGAATCGTAGGTAATGACAGCTACATTGAGGTCTTAACAAGCTCGGGCATGATCTATGGTATTGATCTTTGTAAGCCAATTGGTGCCAATCCAATTTTTGAAATGGATAGTGATTCAGGTGAACGTTATTATTACACAGGGACAAGCTCTAACTCCCTTTACAATAATAATGGCTTTCAACCACTCTAAAAATTAAAAGAAGTTTCCCTGCGGGATCCCAAACGGATCTTCGAAGTGTGAAGTGTGTGTGTGAAAAAGGCCCCCTAACGGGGGCTTTTTTTATTGAAGAATAAATCCAGCTGTATCTTTAATTTTAAAAATTACGGGAGCCTTTAAATTATCTTTGTCTCCTGTAAGATAATCGTTTTCTTCCTTTTTACTAATCTGGGTCCAGTGCTGGGTCTGTGTCTGATCTTTAAAAAAGGTCAAGCTTTCAAGGAGGCCTTTAAGCCTCTCTGCCTGAATTTCCCTAAACTGAATTGTGTTCTTATTATGAGAACTTTCAAAAGAAACACTTCCATTTAAGCGAAAGGTTAGTTTTAGTGGACTTACACCATCAAAAGAGCTGATGAAAGGGTTGTTAAAACTTAAGAAAATAAGTGGAATATCCTGTGTCTGAATCTTTTTAAAATCCTGGGCCATGGATTGGGGGTATTGAGAGGAGGTTCTCGAAATGGCCAGGTGAAAATAGGGGGTATCCTTAGGAGCACCAGGAGCCTTGGGAATCGTGAGATGGTAGAGTTCGTGATTAACCTCAAAATAGAAATAAAAGAACTCAAGAGAGTTTTGTCCAATTCCTTTTCTGACTTTAATAAGATCCTCAAAGCCAGGGGTGGCTTGAATGTGAGTTTGAAATTGAGCGAGTACACTCGCTCCCGAGATTAGCTGGTCTTGGGTTTGAGCAAATTGCCATTTAATTTTGTAGTAGCTGCCATCTTCTGGTTCAAGATCGATACTTTCAAGTTTTCCAAACTTATTATAATAGAGAGCAATAAGCTCTCCTTCATCTCGTAGAAATTTAAGATCATTGAGAACATTTCTTTTGAGATCATTTTCGGGAATATCAAAGATCTGACTCAAATGTGCCGTGACTTCACTTGTCTCAAGAGGGGCCCAACGTTCGAGGACTTGAACAATTTTAGAAAGTCTTCTGTGCTTATTTACTCTCATTTCTTCGTAATCCAAAAGGTTTGAGTAATGATAATATTCTTTCCGCTTTTGTGTTCAGGGTATTGGAGTTCCTTGTAGACGGTGTCTAAGCAGACGCGAGAGAGGTTTGTCAGATTTGTTGCCTCTTTAATGCTTACTTGGGTCAGGTAACCTGTCTTGCCTTCAATTTCAAAGTCAAGGGTAAGAGGTTTCTTGCGTTTGGGTGAGAAACTGATGCACTCTTTAAAATCTTTATCTTTTGTATTTATTAGCCTTTTAAATTCTTGCTTAAAAGTAAGCTTCTTTTTGGGCAGAGTTTTCTTAGATGTCTTTTTAACTTTAATCTTGGCTCGTTTTGTTATCCTTATCTTTTTCGGTGCTCGAGTAATTTTCTCTCTTTTGGGAGCAGCCCTTTCGACTTTCACTTCTTGTGTAATGGCAGGCTCTCTTTGAGTCGGCACCTTTTGATGAGTGTTCGTATTCACTTGTGCTGTTTTATTAGAGGAAGGGGTTGTCACAAAGAGAAGACCAATAATAAAGAGGCACAGGGGTGCAATCGCTGCCCAGCGGAGAAGACCTTTATCAAGGTGACGAAATTGAAACTTAATTTTCTCACGCCAATGAAGGGAGGCATATATTTCTTTTATTATTTGGTTTAAAGAGTAGTGATCGAACTCTGGTACTAAGGTCACCTCACATCCCATCTTAAGAAGAGGCGCTAAGTAATTTTCTTTTCCTCTAATCTCGTGGGCTGCAATTTTAGTATCTTTCTTCTTCGAGTTATCAAAGTCGATAATATGAGCTTTATGATCGAGGTCGATGATTATATTGTCTGGGGTGAGATCAAGATGGAGAATGCCTTTCTTTTGATGAAGGTAGTCCAAAGCAAAGAGCATGTCGCTCTTAAAAGTTGCCAGAAATTCTGCCGTTAAAATTTTGGGATTCTTTGTGTTAAGAACTTCTCTTAAGGAGCAGCCTGGAAAGTATTGGCTAATAATATAGAGGCTATTGTCATCTTCTTTTCTTCTTATGTCATAGATCTTGGGAAAATAGACACTCCAAAACTCTTCAAGCGTGGCAGCCTCTTTTAGGAGCCTCTCTTCAATCTTGAGCCTCTTTTGTTCATCCCCATCCCCTTGGCGCACGTGTTTGACGAGGACCTTTTCGTTCTCTTCAGGCCAAAAGGCAATATACAAATCAAAGTCCAGTCCTGAGCTGATCTTTTGCAAAAGCCAAATGTCATCGTCAAATCGAGTACTTATGGTAATGACTCCTTGTGTCTAGGGGTGCAAAAACTTTGTGCTTCTCTGCGCTATAACCCTTCTAACTCAACATTATCATTTTGGCTAAATTTCATAGGAGATAGCATATGAAAAGAACGATTAACCTATCAAATTTACAGGGTTTGCTACTGTGCGTAGGACTTCTCTTGACCAGTGGTGTGGCCACAGCGGCAAAACCACAGAAAAAAGTAGAAAATAAAACTCTTCACGTGGATGGAGAAGTTGAAGGTGAAGCCGATCAAGAGCTTAACTACCTTAAGGGCGAGCTTAATAATGTTCGTGGCCTTCGTCGTGGGTATAAGAAAAAAGCAAAGGTTTACACGAAGCTGACGGAAGAAAGTGAGCAGCTTAAAGAGAACTTCAGCGATTACATCGAACACAGAGTTGAATATGAAGCCGCTATTCAAGGTTATAACAAGACAATTGAATGCTTAAAAAATGGCGATGCTCTTAAGTGTGCTCCTGATGCTGGAAAGAAGAAAAAGAAGAAAGTTTTAAAACGTAAGCCAGTTTATCGTGACTATGATTCTCAAGATGAAGTTTCTTTCAAGGAAGCAGCTCCAAAGAGAACGCGCGCTGTTAGTGGAACAAGCCAATTTATCAGAGACGTTGATTCACGCATCTCTCAAAGAGGTCAGGATCTTCTCAGATGTTACCGTAAGGGTGGTTACTCGCAGCAAGGAGTTTTAAAGGTTCAGCTTAAGATTGCTCCCAATGGAAATCTTGATCACCTTGGCCTTGAGGACACCACTCAAATTAACAACCCAAAAGTTGTGAGTTGTCTTTCCCAAGTGCTTTACTCAATTGTTTACCCACCGACACCAAGTCAGAAGGTAACGACAGTGAGAAAGCCCTTTGTCTTCAACTTAATGTAGATAAAGCCTAATAATTCCTAAAATCAGTCATTTATCGAGGGGTTTTTCTTCCGTACGACCGTACGTTTAGTCTATAATAGAAGGTGGACTAAACCTAAAAACGGGAGCCCCTCAAATGGCAAAATTTAAAACAGACATTCAAGACATTAGCTTCAACCTCTTTAAGGATCTCAAGGTTCATGAGCACAGCAACGAACTTGGGGAAAACGATCTTAAAGATATCATTGTTCAATTTGATAAATTTGCAGAAAATGAAGTTTACTCCTGCCGTACCATTGGTGACGAAGAGGGCGTAAGGCTTACTGAGGACAAAGGTGTTGTTGTCCCTCCTTCCTTTGTTGAGGCCACCAAGAAATATTATGAAAATGGCTGGTTTGCGCTTGGCTATCCTGAAGAGATCGGGGGCATGCCAGCTCCTCATTCCGTAAGCTTCGCTTGTACCTCTATTTATGTTGGAGCCAATGTTGCGCTCTCGATGTATTCAGGGCTTTCCCAAGGGGCGATGAATGTCATTCTTCAAGTTGGGAGCCAAGAGCAAAAAGATAAGTTTGTGCCACCGATGATGGAAGGGCGCTGGGGTGGCACTATGTGCTTAACGGAGCCAGGTGCTGGATCTGATGTCGGTGCAGCTAAGACGACGGCGACCCCTAATGATGATGGTTCTTACGACATTAAAGGCGTAAAGATTTTCATTAGTTCTGGAGAATCGGATATTTATGACAATAACATCCACCTTGTTCTTGCTCGAACCCCAGGAAGTGAAGAGGGGACAAAAGGTCTTTCACTATTTATTGTCCCTCGTTTTGTCATCAACGACGACGGAACAAGTGGCGCTAGCAATAGTGTTAAATGTACGAAGATTGAAGAAAAGATGGGGATCCATGGTCAGGCTACGTGTGAGTTAACTTTTGGTGGTGAAGGCGCTTGTAAGGGATGGCTTATTGGTAAAGAGCATGAAGGAATGGCCAACATGTTTATCATGATGAATGAGGCCCGTCTTCTTTGTGGTATTCAAGGTGAGTCTCAAGCGAATCTCGCCTACGAGCTAACTGTTCAATACGCAAAAGAGAGAAGCCAATTTAAATCAGAGATTGTTCATCTTCCCGATGTGAAGAGAATGCTTTTAAAAATGCGTGCGATGAGTAGAGGAATGAGGTCACTTATTCTCTACACGGCGAATCTCTTTGATCTTGAAAAGAAGGGTGATGAGCACGCTGAAAAGGAACTCGCTCTTCTTACTCCGGTCTGTAAAGCCTACAGTACTGATGAGGCCTTTCAGGTTGCGGTTGATGCTATTCAGGTTCACGGAGGTTATGGTTACTGTAGTGAATACGGCATTGAGCAATTTGCTCGTGATATAAAAATTGCGACCATTTATGAAGGGACCAATGGTATTCAGGCCATGGACTTTGTTATGAGAAAAATTCTTAAAGACAAAGGAGAGGCCTTCAATGCTCTAGGTGCTAAAATTCAGGAAACTCTCAAGAGTCCAGTTTGCGCACAGTGGAAGAACGAGTGTGCTTCTTTAATGACTTCAATGCAAAAAGCTCAGACAATCTTAGAGGGCTATGGCAAGAGTGCAGCATCTAAAGACTTCAATAGTATTCTCGCTTCGGCGACGGACTTTCTTACTTACTGCGGTAACCTGATTGTGGCCTGGAGACTTCTTAGAGGAGCTATTGTCGCTAGTGAAGAGCTTGCTGCTGGAAATAGTAGTGAGAAAGAATATTTGGAGAGTAAAATAGTCGACTTTAAAGTTTTCTGTCAGCACTACCTGACTCGCAACTCGGCAATAGCACAGAGCATTTTAAACTTTGACCAAGACCTCATGAAGCTAGAGCTTTAAAAATCTTCGTGATACGATTTTATTGGTTTAAATTTTAAAAAGTTAGGTACTAATGAACGAAGAAGATCTTTATCAGTTGATAGAGGTATTCTCAAAGGAAACGCACGGAAGTAGCGACTATGACAAAGAAATTACTTTTGTTAGAGGACGGCAGGACGACCACTTCGCGCCTTTGAAATATCTTTCAAAGAAAGATGCAAACCTTGACTCAAAGAACAAGCTCTTTAAAGCGGGTTATGTAAGTGATGCTCTTGATCTCTACGATCGACCTGAGTTTACGGATTGGTTTGAACGTCAGTTCAGCCGAAAGCTCAAGCGCTCGGAGGCCAAGAAGATTCTCATCATTTATAAGCCCGACAATAAGAGCATTTTCGATGCTATTGAGCTTGTTCATAAAAGTTATGACATCCTTAGAAATGAGCATATTATTCTCAACAATAAGAACCTCCCGGTTCAGCTCGGTGAGTGGTATGCAAAATGTGTCTTTGGTCTTGATCAGTTAAAGTCGACCAGTCAGAGGGGGTTTGATTTTCTCCTCGATGGGAAGAGGGTTGAGATTAAAGTGGAATGGGGTGATTCAACAAGTCCCAAGGGTGTGAAGTTGAGAAAGTCTCTCGCTGATCTTTCTGATTACACTGTTATCATGTATGTCGCGAGGAATTTTAGAATTCGTGAGGTTTGCTTTCTCGATAGCGATTTTATTTTAAGAAAGCATGGCGGTAAGGGGCACACAATCTTTCTAAAAGATGGTGATGTAAACCAGTACTTCTTTAGTATGTCCCAAAAGCACCTCGATAAGGTTGCCAATTCATCAGCCCTTCTAAGATATGCGACACCAACTCTCGCGATGAAGCTAGCAGAGTCATTTGGATAAGATGGCCTTTTGTCCTGACACCATTCTCGTGATTGGAGCAGGACATGGCCTTGGCCTTGGTATCGTAAAAGAATGCCGGTCACGCTACCCCAATGCCAAAATTTTTGCCACTTACCGAAGAAGAGAAAAAGCTAAAGATCTTATTGATTTTAATGAAAACTCCTTTCAGGTCGATCCTTTAAATGAAGATGAAGTGAGAGCATTTTGTGAAACTCTTACTAATGTCGACCTCACTATCAACTGTGTGGGCATGCTTCAAAATCGAGAGGGACAGGGACCTGAGAAGTCGTTACGAGATATCGATGTAGACTTTATGACAGAGGTCTTTCAGGTCAATACCTTTGTGACTCCTTTATGGGCAAAGTATCTAAAAAAGAAGTTAAGTCGGGAGACGCAATCAATTTTTGCGACCTTGTCGGCAATGGTCGGAAGTATTGAGGAGAATGAAATTGGTGGTTGGTACAGCTATCGCGCTTCAAAGACGGCACTGAATATGTTCTTAAAGACAATTGCCATTGAATTCTCTCGCTCTCATTTAAAAACTTCCGTTGTGGCCATTCATCCTGGTACAACGGAGACGGAATTGTCCAAAGACTTTCTTAAAGGAATAAAGCACAAGGTGTGGACCCCTGAAGGAGCAGCGGTCAATATCCTCAATACATTAGAGAAGTGCCTTCTAGAGGGCACAGGTCTTTTTAAAAACTGGGATGGGCGAACGATTACCTATTAAACTGACCCCCCTAATTGGATCTAGACCGCATTAAAGATCCTTGGCCTTCGAATCCCCTCAATAATCTGATTATGATAAATTGCATAGATCGCCAAAAAATCTAACAGTCTATCTATGCGCTTGGTCGTGCACCATGTCCGCCTTGCCATACGCTTAATATTATCGCGAATCATGGCAGCCGTCTGGTTTAAGGAAAACAGTGGATCAAAGCCACCCTTTTTCATCTCACCTTGCCCGACAACAGCAGCTGCTCGCCCCTTAAATTGAAGGTGTTCAGCGTCCTTAAAGTGCCTTCTTAAGACTCCAGGATAGTGAGTGGATTCATCTGAAGAGAAACAACATTTTGGATGGGCGACCTGTTCAATTTGTTTAAAAAGAAATTCCAAAACTTTTCTTCTTTGGCACTTTCTTTTGCCATACTTCTTCACACTAATATGCGCTAAAGTGCCCTTTGCTGCTATTACACCCACATCAAAGGCCAAGATCTTTCTCGTGTCCTTCTCCACAGCTAGAGGAATTGTCAGAGGCTTAAGCTTTGTGTGCTCAAAGCTTTCCATTTCATCAAAAACGATCTCGCTAACATCTTTTGTCTCCTCTCGCATACGCTCAAGATTCTTTCGCGCGCACTTTGCAAAGGGTGCCACTCTTCTTGCGATAGTCTTCTTGTTAACTCCAATAATTTCAGCGATAGCGCGTTCCGATGACCCCTTACTAAAGAGGCGAAAAACCGTTTGATTAATGTGGCGTTTTCTTTGACGGTAATCAAAAGAATGGGTTTGAGTAGAATGACCTTTATTGCATTTCTTACAGTGAAATCGCTGAATTTTCTTTTGGTCGGAGGGGCGGCGATAGATCCCTCTTTTAATAAGATGAGTGCTTGTTTGACAGTGCGGACACATGAGGTGCTTCCTTGTTAAGAGAAGCACCTTTTTTAGGTGATATGGTCTGGAATTTATTTAAGAAAGCTTGGGTATTGCTCTCATGAACTCCAACTGAGGGGGTCAGTAAAAAAAAGCCACCCTTGGAGGGTGGCCTTTATTTTTAAACAGACGTCAACCTGTTAAGAAATTAACTTCTCGGCTTGTACCAGCAAAGTGGCCTAGCTTCGATAGAGTAACCATCAACACGAGTACAAACATTAACTGTCTCATCTGAAGGGTCCATATCAGCATAAGCATCTACGTCACAGATTGAACCAGCAAAGTAAGTGTCAAGACGACATTGCGGTTGAGGGTGATTGTGATCAGTTGATCTTACAACATTATCGTCTGGTGTTGTGAAATCAAGAGGCTCAGCAAGGTTTCTTAGGGCCCTAAAAAGACCAGCAAGACTCATCCCTGCCATTGCATTTCTCTTACACATGGCGATCTCTTCAACATTAGAGAAGTTCGCTTCACACTTTTCAACAGCGAAAGCAGGAACTTCAACGCCATCCATAAGAGCAACGTTATCGTCTTCTTCCATGTACTTTCTCATACACTTTGAAGAACCAAAGTAGTCTGATTGACCTTCATTTGAGGCCCAAGCTGTTCCAAACCAGCTTCTTTTACGAGGCTGGCCGCCGAGGTGGTGACCAAGTTCGTGACAGGCCACAAGAGCGAAACCATCTGGTGTTACTGTCTCATGACGAGCAAGTCCACCAAACATAGAGATTTGCCAAGTATTTCCTCTTTGCTGTGCGTAAGCATTAACAGTCCCATCAGACCATTTACGCTCAACTTTAAGAGTTTTCCCTTCAGCACTAACGATTGGAGCGTAGATTTTCTCCACACGATCAAGAACAGTATTGAATGTTGCTTCATTCATACCTGTTACTGTTTTAACGTTACTGGGGATCCAGAGATTGTTTTCTTCAACGATTCCATCATTGCCGTGTTGGTCGCATGCGAAGAGTGGTGTTGCCGTGAGCATAGCCGCAAAGCCTAAGCTTAACAGTTCCCTTTTCATAAATTCCTCCTTGAATGAAATGGGCGCCGTAACTTTATGTTAGGGTACTAGAAAATTGTTGGCTTTTGATTGGCCTTTGTCCATGATTCGTCATGAATATCTTCTTAATGTAAGAAAGTATTGGGAATCGTGAAAATTGGCATATTGAAACGCTCAAGTAAAAGGAAGTTCAAATGTATAAAGTTATCGTCTTTGTCCCCATTGAAAGTAAGGAATCCTTAAAAGAGGCCATGTTTGACGCTGGAGCAGGTAAAATAGGGGCCTATGACCAGTGCTGTTTCGAGACAGAAGGTGTAGGTCAGTTTCGTCCTTTAAAAGGAAGCAGTCCTGCTATTGGCACTCAGGATTCAGTTGAATATGTCAGGGAGATGAAGGTCGAAATGGTCGTTGAGGATGAAAATATAACAGCAGTGCTCAGCGCTATGAAGCGTGCTCATCCCTATGAGGAAGTGGCGTATGATGTCTTTAAACACGCTCAAATCGACTTCTAGCAATTCCTAATACAATCTAACAAAACTCTAATATAAGTAATCATACCTTGTTTAGACATCTCGTGGGCCTTTTCCTAGAAATAAGACAACACAAATTTATTATCTAACACCCATACACACGAGAGGTCTTTATGAACTTTAAAACTCTTGCACTCGTAGCCGGTCTCGGTCTTGGTGCTTCTGCAAATGCTGCTTGTCCTACTTGGGCAGACAGTCTTGGAATGACAAATGGTCAGGAAACATGTGGTCTTAATGACGCTGCTCCTTACTCTGGTAACCTTCTTCTTTCAGCTGACAAGCTTTGGGTTCTTCAAGGTGGCGTTTTCATCGGTGGTGACAACACAGCGAAAGGAACACTTTCAATTGAACCAGGAACTAAAATTGTAGGCAGCAAAGGTGCTGACTTCCTCGTTATTTCACGTGGGTCACAAATCTTCGCTGAAGGAACTGCCGATGCTCCAATCGTATTCACAACAGCTAACGAAGGTAATACAGCGCGCGGTCAGTGGGGCGGTCTCGTTCTTAACGGTAACGCTCCTATTAACACTTGTGGTACTTACTCAGCTAGCACACCTTGTGAAGCAACTGGCGAAGGCCCAGGCGCTAAAGGTACTGGTGTTTACGGTGGGAATAACCCAAGCGACAACTCTGGTGTCCTTAAGTATGTAAGAGTTGAATTCGCTGGATTTGAAGTATCTCCAGATAACGAACTTAACGGTATCGCTTTCCAAGGTGTTGGTAACGGAACTGTTGTTGACTACATCCAGGTTCACAAGAACTCTGACGATGGTGTTGAATTCTTCGGTGGAACTGTAGACGTTAAGCACGTTCTTCTTACTGGTAACAGAGACGACTCAATGGACTGGACTTCTGGTTGGCAAGGGCGCGCTCAATTCGTCATCATCGATCAATTTGAAGATGCGGCAAACAATGGTATCGAAGCTGACTCACTTAAGTCACCAATGGATGCTACTCCTCGTTCAAACCCAATCCTATCTAACTTCACCATCCTTGGTACTAAGGGTGATGCTGCAAAAGGTGGATCTTCTGTTCTTCTAAGACGTGGATCTGGTGTTGAGTTCAATAACTCTATCTTTCAAGCGGCAAAGAAAGGTTGTATCGATATTGACGATGCTCCAACTGCTGCTTCTGGTGAAGTTGTTTTTATCGGTAACTTCATCAACTGTGTAAGACCATTTGAAGCTGAAGCTGGTGAAACTTGGTCTGTAGCTGACTTCTTCACTTCTGAAGACTTCAACGAGCTTGCTGATCCAATGCTTAATGGATTTGTTCCAGCTGCTGGTTCTCCTGTTGTAAACCTTGGTGATGTTACTCCTTTTGGTGATCGTCACGGAACTTGGTTCTCAGCTGTTGATTACGCAGGTGCTGTAAAAGACGCAAATGACAATTGGTATAAAGGTTGGACTAATCTGGCCAGAAACTAGTCTTACTTGGGTGCTCTCGTACGTCTCTCTCGGGAGCACCCTTCTTTCTTGGTTTTGAGACTCCCAAGAAAAGTGATGAATAAATGAGAGACCTTTTTTTAAAAAACAAACTTTAAAAAACGAGAGAGACATGAAAATGAGAGACACAATCCTGAGCACAGTGGCGGCTCTGATCTTGGGTACCTTCCTAATCAACCAAGCCCAAGGTGCGAAGAATGACGAGCAGGCCTTAAGCGTCCTTGCTCAAAAGATAGTCGAGCTGAGAAGCGAGGTTGAAACCCTCAACACAGAAAATCTTGCAAGAAAGACAGAGCTTGAAAGTGAACTCAAAAGCCTTCAAGGGCGAAAAGCTGCCATTGCCACTCAAATGCAGCAAATCGAACTGAGTCTTAAGCAAAGTACTGAAAGACTCAAAACTATTAAGGAACAAATCGCCAAGGCGTCAATTGATGGCGAGACACTTGTTCCTCTCCTTAAAAAAGAAATTACTCCCCTTAAAACCTGGGTTGCTGGATCTCTTCCTTTTCAAAAGGAGAAGAGGTTAAAAGAAATCTCAGATATTGAAGCGGGTTTAAATAATGGTGTCATGACAGGGCAAAAAGCACTTGGTCGTCTCTGGGCTTTTATTGAAGATGAGCTTCGCTTAGGCAGAGAAAATGGTGTTCATCGCCAGACACTCGTCATCGATGGTGAAGAAAATCTTGTCAGTGTGGCAAAGCTTGGAATGGTCGCCATGTTCTATCAGACGGCCGATAATAAGTACGGCTTTACTAAGAAGAATAAAGATGGGGTTTACGAGTTCATTGCTCTTAAAGAAAAGGATCAAGTTGAAAAAGTCGCGATCCTTTTTGACGGTCTGAAAAAACAAATCCGCTCTGGTCAATATTCTATCCCCAACGTTCTTAATTAGGAGGTCGTAAGTGAAAAAGACAATTCTTACTGCAGCTATTTTTCTTCTTAGTGCAAACCTCCTGGCAGAGGATTCACTTCTTAAAACTTATCAGCGTGAGCTCGCCTTTTTAACGGCGCAAAAAAGAACGCTAGAAAAACAAAAGACAACGATTGAAAAGCAATTCGTCTCTAAAGTGGCTAAGGCCAAAAAAGACCTTGATAAGGCGCAAAACGACCTTGTTAAACTGACAAAGACCAATGAGCTTAAGAGCACTCAGCTTCTTGAAGCCGAGAGAAATCTTGAGAATATTGAAGGATCAAACTCTCTTCTTGAAACGACCCTTCTTCAAGGAAAGATGACACTTAACTTTGACGAGGGAAAGTGGAAAGGTTTAGAGACAGGTGAGGCTAAAATTTCTGCCATTCTTAGTGGAGCGGTAAAGCTTCTGACAAAGGGTGGAGAGATCGAAATGATTGATGGTGAGTTTTTCACTCAAGAGGGAAAACTTACCGAAGGTCGCATGATAAAGGTTGGTCGTATTGCAAGTTACGGCATTACTCCAAAGCATAGTTCAATGCTCATGCCGGTAGGTCTTGGCAAGCTAAAGCTCACTGAGAATAATTTAGAAAAAGAACTCGCCAAATTTCGCTCTGGTGACCTTCTCACTTCAATGCCTATCTTTCTCTATGAGACAACGTCAAAAGGAATTGAGCCAAAGAAAGAAAAAACTTTTATGGAAATCGTTGAAGCTGGAGGTGCTATTGCCTATGTCATTGTAGGTCTTGGTCTTGTAGCCCTTTTTCTTGCTCTCATTCGTGGCTTCCTTCTTTATAAGGCCAGTCAATTTGATAAAGGTATTCTAGCTCATATTCAAAAGGGTGATCTTAAACTGGTTGAGGAACAATCCCTTTCAGGAAACACTCCCTTTGATCGAGTCCTTCTTAAGACCTTTCTTTCCAAAGATAAAGAACGTGAAGCTCGTGAGAATGTGATTCATGAATCTATCCTTGGAGAACTTAATTACCTTGATAAGTTTGGGGCCATTATTCTTGTGATGGCAGCCGTGGCCCCTCTCCTTGGTCTTCTTGGGACTGTGACGGGTATGATCTCTACTTTTGATATCATCACTGAGTTTGGTACCGGTGACCCTAAACTTCTCTCAAGTGGTATCTCTGAAGCACTCATTACAACTAAGCTTGGTCTCGTTGTTGCTATCCCAAGTCTTCTTTTGGGTAACCTTCTTGGTGGCTGGTCTGGAAAGATTAAAGTCATGCTTGAAAGAGAAGCTCTTCGCCTTTCTAACCTCTTTGATAAAGAACAGGGGAGCGAGGTTTAAGATGGGTGATTTTACTCAAAAAATCATCGAGCTCTACCACGCTGGTGGATTTGTCATGCCTCCGCTTTTGATCGGAGCAGGACTCCTTTGGTATGGTATGTGCCAGCGTCTTCTCCTTCTCTCTCGCGGGTCTTTAGGCGTCTATCGTGATTTTAAAGCGAAGTTTGAAGTCCTCGTAACTGAGAAAAGGGGCAGCCGCTCAGATGTTAGCCTTCTTCTTTCTGAAGAAGAAGATCGTCTTAATCAATACAAAGTCCTTATTAAAACAGTTGTTATTCTTTCACCCCTTCTCGGGCTCTTAGGCACGGTTTCAGGGATGATTGAAACATTTGATTCTCTCGCTGACATGAGCCTCTTTAGCCAGTCAGGTGGTATTGCAGGGGGAATTTCTCAAGCTCTTATCACCACTCAAATGGGATTGGCCGTGGCCATTCCAGGGTTAATTGTCGGTCGTCTTCTTGAGAGAAAGCAACTTAATCTGCTCGTTGATATGGAGAGTATGATTGAAGGATTTTTTAACGCTGATAAGCATCAGCGAGGAGGTCATCATGCGTAGGCAGTGGCGTCAAGAAGAGGAAGCACAAGTTGATATGTCTCCTCTTATCGATATGGTTTTTATCCTTCTTATTTTCTTTATGGTGTCGACCACCTTTGTGAAAGACATGAAGCTCGATCTAGAGAGACCTGGAGCTTCAAGTGCGGGGGCGGCCAACACCAAAAGTATTCGCGTTTACATCGACCAAAATGCAAAGGTCTATGTTGACGGTCAGCCCACTCGAGTCTGGGTGCTGCAAAGTAAAGTTCGTGAGCTTCTTAAAAACGGCGGCAGTGACTCTGTTTTAGTTGTGACGGATAAGGGAGTGCCTGCTGAGCGTTTAATTGAAGTTGTTGATGCTTGCCGATTGGCCGGGGCCAAAGACGTGGGCGTTGCAGCTGAGAATGAGGCAGGGTAGAAGAATGAATTTAGAGAGACAACGAAAAATTCTTCCCCTGATAGCCGCTCTAAGTGGTGTGGTCTTTGTCATGGTCGGTCTTGTGATCATGAATGGACTTGAAGGGCATAAAAGAAATAAGAATACAGGTCCTGCAACCAGCTTTGATCTTTCCCAGGTTCAAAAGAAGAAGAAACCTAAGAAGGTCGTAAGAAAGAAGGTCGTTAAGAAGAAGCCTAAGAAACTTGCTAAGCCAAATTTGGGCTCTAGTCTTGCGGGCTCTAGTTTCGGCCTTGGTCAATTTGAATTTTTAGGTGAGGGAGCTGAAGGGCTTCTTGGAGATACCACCGGGGTTATCATGACTGAGGATACAGTCGATGAGCCACCTCGCGCGAGTTACCGTCCGCCTCTTAAGTATCCTGATTACGCTCGTAAGCGCGGTATCAATGGTCATGTTCTTTTGAATCTTCTTGTGAATGCCACAGGTGAAGTTGAGGATGTGAAATTATTAACTAGTGAGCCTCAAGGTCTTTTTGATCAAGTGGCCATTAATAGTGTGAAAGAGTGGAGTTTTGATCCCGCGACCTATAAGGGAAGTCCCGTAAAGGTTTGGGTTAAACAGAAAATCTCTTTTAACCTCAATTAGGGAGGCAAGATGAAAGTACTCGCTCTTTTTACTGCTCTCTTATACATCATCTTCTTTGGTATCTTAGGTGTGAACGCCTATGGTGAAGAAGTTGATCAATTAGCCCTTACAAGCCTTTTGATCAAAAATAAGAATTACTCGCGCGCAAGTGCTGTTCTCAATCAAATTAAGGACCCCCATGAAGTGATACCTGAAAGGTATTTCGCCCTGAGGGGAGTACTTGAGTTGCGTCAAAAACGCTATCAAGAAGCCTTGAAAGCTTTTGAAAGTGCTAAAGCCGAAGGTCTTAAAGGAAAGGATCTGGCCTTTGGTTTAGCAGAGGCCTACTTGGGTTTAAAGGACACAGAAAGTGGTCTTAAAATTCTAAAAGAAAAGGGTCTCGATTCAGATTCCCTTTTCTATCAACTTAAGGCCTCTCTTTTGTTTGAAGCAAAGAAACCTCAGTTGGCATGGGCAACCCTCTCAGAAGGAATCGCAAAGTTTCCGCGCTTTCTTCCCCTTATGAAACAAAAGTGGTTTTACTTAATGGAAAATAAGCTCTTTGAAGTGAGCTTTGAAACGGGAAAAGATCTCGTTGATAACTACCCTTTGAGTGCTCTTGATGTTGCGCGAATGGGTCAAAAGTATCGTCAAGTGGGAGAAACTCAAAAGGCGATCTTCTTTGGTGAGCTTGCACGCTTAAAAGATGCCAAGGACGAGGAAATTATTAAAGACCTCGCGCGAAGTTATCTAAAAGGGGAGAAGCTACTGGCGGCGGCCCAGCTTTTCACAAGTCTTGCTGAACATTACCCAGAATATCTTGTTGAAAGTAGTGAGCTTTGGCGAAAAGCGGGATATCCCGTTTATAGCGAGAGGCTTGCAATGGAGATTCGAAATCCAGTGATGAAGTATAAGACCATGCTTACTCTTGCTCTCTTACAAGAAGACTTTACAAAGATGGCCCTCATTGGTGAAAGGGCGGTGCGAACAGAGTTAAAAGAAGATCAGGATATTCGCTATGCCCTCGCGTATGCTCACTTTATGAAGGGAGAGTACGATAAAACGAAGGCCCATCTTAAAACAATTGGTCGGGAAGATCTCTTTAAAAAGGCCGTCGCTCTTAGAGAGGCCATGGAATCATGCACGAGTGGGGAGGCCCTATGCCTGTAAATGGTTCCGTTAAAAATATATTAGTTATTCTCTTTTCCCTCTTAATTGCTTTTAGTGGCGAAGCCCGCTCTACTCGTGATGATAAGGTTGGTACTTTCCAAGGGATGGTCTTTAAAGATGGAGTTCCTTTTCCTGGAGTCCAAATCACTATCGATGGTCAATTGATTAGAAAATCAGATGAATCAGGTCTTATTGTGGAGGTCCTTAAAGAGGGCCGTCACTTCTTTGAACTTAAAAAAGGAGATGACGTTCAATCGGTTTCATTTCTTGTGAGTAAAGGGGAGACCACTCAAGTTCTCATCAATACTTTTTCTGAGCAGCAGAGTGAAGATGTTGATATCTCAGAGCCTAATCTTCCACTTAAAATTGATCCTAATGCTCCAAAGGGAGTTCTTTCAGGAACTATTGTCGATGACAGTGGTAAGCCACTTTCTGGGGCTCGTGTTTTTATTACCGGTGTGGATAACACTCTAGAGACGAGTGATGATGGTCGCTTTAAGGTTGAAGTTCCCCAGGGGCGCTACTCCCTGACTATTCTTCATAAGGCCTTCTCAACTCAGACGGTCGCCAATAAAACGGTAACGGCGAAGAAACCTCTTGATTTAAAGATCGCTCTTATACCAGCAGGTCTTGAATTAGATGAATTTGTGGTTGTCGCTCCCCACGTCAAGGGAAGTTTGGCTTCCTTAATCGAAGTCCGCCGCAAGGCCTCTACTGTTGCTGATGTTTTAGGGGCTGAGCAGATGAGTAAGAGTGGAGACTCTAATGCTGCGAGTTCTCTTGCCCGTGTTACTGGGCTTACCGTTGTTGATGGTCGCTTTGTCTATATTCGTGGTCTCGGTGAGCGTTATTCAAATGTTCTTCTCAATGGAACAAGTCTTCCGTCTCCTGATCCTACCCGTCGCGTGGTTCAGCTTGACCTCTTTCCAGCGGGAATTCTTGAGTCAATGGTCATTCAAAAAAGTTATGCCCCTGGGCTTCCCGGTAATTTTGGTGGCGGGGCCGTTAATCTTAAAACAAAGGATATCCCAGAAGAATTCACCGCAAAGGTGACTCTTAAAACCAGCTATGAAGATGGACAAGGGCGCCTGGATACTTATGAAGGGGGTTCTAAAGACTGGCTTGGGATTGATGATGGCACTCGTGAACTTCCACAAATTATTAGAAATGCCACGGCCAATGGTCAGCGTATTAGTAATAACGACCCTAATACTGTTAACTATGGTTTAGCCTTTAAAAGAAATTACAGCACGACTAAAGAGAGAACTAATCTCCCTCCGGGACTCTCGCTCAGTGTTGGCAATACTCTTAAGCACCGTGGAAAGAAATTTGGTTTTAATCTGGCCGGTCTCTATAGTGACCGCTATAGCTATGACGATGTCTCAAGACAGTCTTATGATGTTGTCTCCTCGGAATCAAGTGAACTTACGCGCACAGGCATTCAAGAAAATGAGCGCTCAAGAAGGGATATCAACCTTTCGGGGATGCTCAATCTTGGGGTGGATCTTGGTCCTATGGCAGATATCAGGGCCAATACCCTTGTGTTAAGAAAGACTACCGATCGTGTAGAAAAGCGCTATATCCGTACTCAAGATAATGAGTTTGAAGGGACTAATATTGAGTGGCAGGAGAGGCTCCTATTAAGTCAAATTGTGAATGGTACTCATCAACTTGGCAGTAATCAAAAGAGACTTCTTAAGTGGCGTGGAAGCTTATCAAGTGCTCAGATGGATCAGCCTGATTCTCGCTACTATCAAGTGCTTGTCGATGAAGGCCAGAGGCGCTTTGACAATCAAGGGCGCTCAAATGAGAGAGTCTTTGGCCTTGTTGAAGATGAGGTGAGAGAAGGGGAAATCAGTCTTGAGCTTCCTCTTGTAGAGACTAAGAACTTTGAGCTGCACACAAAAGTGGGTACAGGTGTGATGAATAAAGAGCGCACCTCTCGCTTTCAGCGCTTTAAGTATGAAGTGGATACGGCAGCGGCCGTCAATATCACAGGTGACCCAAATATCCTTGGGGGCTCACCCGATCAAATCTGTACTGATGAGGTGATTAGAGCGGGAGCTTGTAATCTTGTGGACACAACTGTTCCAAGTGACCGCTTCGAGGCCAAGCAAGAGCTTCGCTCTTTCTTCTTTGATACGGACACTAAGATCTATAATAAGCTGCGACTTAATCTTGGGATGCGCTTTGAAGATAGCCGTCAGGATATTACGACCTATGAGGGAAGTCAGCTCGTTGAAGTTCAAAACTCCCTTATCATGAAAGACTACCTGCCTGCGGCCGGACTGACTTACTTCCTTACGGACTCTATGCAGATTCGCTTTGGTTATAGTGAGACCATTAGTCGCCCTGCCTTTAAAGACCTTAACCCTGTTGGTTACTACGATGATGAAAGAGACCGAAGCGTTAATGGTAACCCTAATCTTAGTGGGACGATTATTACGAATCTTGACGCTAGGATTGAGTGGTATTTTGGGAACCAAGAAAATATCAGTTTAGGTGTTTTTGATAAAGAATTTCAAAACCCGATTGAAGAGGTGGCCGGAAGTTTTCAAAACGGAGTGCTTACTTATTCAGAAGGTGGCTTCCAACTTGCGAATGTGGGTAATGCCAAGGTTCGTGGATTTGAGCTAGAGTTTAGAAAGAATTTTGGTTTTCTCCACCCACGTCTTCAGCCACTCGCTCTTGGAGGGAACTACGCTTATATTGATAGTGAGATGCAAATCTTTGAAGAACTCAGCAGTCAGGTCACGAATACTTCTCGACCCCTTCAAGGGCAAAGTCCTTACGTGATCAATGTTAATCTGGATTATGATAATAAAGATACGGGTTTTAATGCGACGGTGCTCTTTAATCGCTTTGGGGCCAGAATTGATACCGTGGGAACAGACCGGAGACCTGATACCTATCAAGAACCCTTTAATCAGCTTGACTTTGTTATCAGTCAAAAATTTGGATCAGAGGACAAAAATAAAATCCGCTTTAAACTGCAAAATATTTTAAATCCCGATGCTGAACTTACTATGGGTGATGAAATTACGGAAACCTATAAGAAGGGGCGTCGCGCATCCCTTAGCTTTACGAGGACATTCTAATGAAGAAGCTCACACTTTTATGCCTTCTCTTGTTCTTTGGTTGTGAAATGCATGAGCAGGAAAATATTGTTCAAGGTGAAACCGAAGCTCGTGTTGTTAACCTCTCTCTTCTTGAGGAATTGACCACGGCCATTGTTCAAAATGATGTCAGTTACGTTATTGAAAAACTAAGTGTTGGTTCTTTTGAAATTAATGTCCCTAATAAAGAAGGGGAGCTCATCCTGAATAAGGCCGTTGAAAATAAGAGGCTCATTATTGGTTACTACCTCATTAAAGGGGGAGCGAATCCTGATTCTGAGGATGATGAAGGGGAGAGCGCCCGCATGCTTGCTGAGCTTAGTGATCAGACCGAGGCGTGGGAGGCGATTTTTGATCTCGCCCCTCTTAAAGAAGATGTGGCCAATGCTGCCATTTTTAATTTACTCACGGACTCAAAGCCCGAGACTGAGGAGAAGTTCATTCCTTCGGTCGACACTTATCTTAATCAATTAGGCGCCCATATTGATGGCCGAAATGGTGGTAATTTTACTTATTTAATGGAAGCCTCAAGTCGCCGCTTGCTAGGCATGGTTAAGCTCTTTTGCCTGCACCCTGATATAGATCCCAATGTTAAAGTTGAAAGAGGGCGTGGCCGGCGCAAGCAAACCTTTACAGCTTTAAGTCTGTCTAAGAATTTTCCTGAAATTCAGGAAGAACTTATAAAATGTGGGGCTGTCGAATAGCTTTATCTTGTGTCCACCTAAATTCTAGGTTGATAATGGAGTAACTTAATCTAGATTCAAGGAGGACAACTTGAAATCTCTACTCTTTTCTCTCATTTTGACATCACAAATTTATGCGATTGATAATAATACCCTGGCTCCCGAATTCAATCTTAATGGTGCTCCTACTAAGGCAGCTCTTAATGACCACAAGGGTAAGTTTGTGGTTCTTGAGTGGTTTAATGAAGGGTGCCCTTTTGTGCGCAAGCATTATGACGCCAAGAATATGCAAATGCTTCAAAAGAAATATCGCGGTAAGGTTTCATGGCTTACGATTAATTCGTCTGCTCCTGGAAAACAGGGTTATCTTAAGAATTCTGATGCGGCTAAAGAGACCTACTCAAAAGAGCAGATGCAATCGATCTCTCTCCTTCTTGATAGTAATGGCGAGATAGGACAAAAGTATGGGGCCAAGACCACTCCCCATATGTTTATCATAGACCCTAAGGGTTCTATCGTTTATCAAGGGGCTATTGATAGTGTCGCTTCTGCTAACCAGGCTGATATTCATGGGGCCACTAACTACGTTGATAAAGCGCTCGGTGAAGTTCTTGCGGGAAAAGCTGTCAGCGTGGCAAAATCAAAGCCTTATGGATGTAGTGTAAAATATTAATTTTTTGTCTATAATAGGTGATGATGAAGAAAAGTCTTATTGCCTGTCTGCTTATTCATTTGTTTCTTAGTCCTGTGCTCTTTGCACAGGACCCTAAAGATTTACGCTCACGTTTTTTTCGCGATAATGAAGCCCTCAAAGGATTCTTTAAGGACGATTTTCTTAAGCGTATGGATAGTATGCTTGATCAATCGATGAATGATGAAGCTTTTAAAGAAATCCAAAAGGCCTTTGAAAAAGATCCTTTCTTTACAGATTCATTTCCCCTTCAGGAAGGAAAGTGGATCGAAGAAAAAGAGGGGATGGTCTACCTTTTAGAGGGCAAGCCGGTTGAAGGGGGCAAGTTTGATATCAAGGTTAAGGATGGTCAGGTCACTGTAGAAGCCGATATTGAACGCAAGTTTGGCCAATATGGAAAAACCCGCAGTGTTTTTAAGCAATCCTTTCCGGTTCCTATGAATTGTGATGGAGAGAAAATGCGAATTGAAGAGCGTGATGGAAAGATGGCGCTGATTTTCCCCTTCAGTCGACCTCAAATCTGACTTAATTAGTAAAGTATTTTGGTCTGTCTTCCGATTAGGTAAGAAACCTAGACGGAGGATAGGGCCATTAAAGCGAAGACAACATTAACTATCTCCTTGATTTTATGGGCGTTAGTCACCTGGCAAGGTGTTTATGCCCTTGATGAAGGCCCTTATAGTAAGCCCCGAAAGTTTGAGCTTCCTCAACGTGAAATATCAATAATTGTCACTGAAGAGGGATTTTATCCGCAAAAAATTAGTGTTTTTAAGGGTGAAAAGGTCAGATTCTTTGTGACCAGCACCACTGACAGCAAGAATTGTTTCATTCTAAAGGGAAAAGATCTCTTTTTATCGGCAGAAAAAGGAAAAATCAGTGAAGGAACCCTTCTTTTTGACCGAAAAGAAAGTGTGGAGTTCTATTGCCCAACCTCAATTGAGAAGGGGCGTTTAACAGTTTTAGAGCGACCACAGGATGTGAAAAAGGAAAGGGCCCAAAGAACAATCGCCAGTGAGCGTGTAAAGATTTGGATGCCAAGGGAAGAATAGGAGCCCATGTCAGTATTTAATGATGCAATTGCGAGTTTGCTCTCGCCTATTCGCGACTTACTAGAAGACGAAGGTGTCTCAGAAGTCATGATCAATGGGGCCCATGAAGTCTTTGTGGAAAAGAAGGGTCTCGTCTATAAAACTGAAAATCAATTTCCTAGTGAAGATGCCCTTATTTCGGCCATGAGAGCGATTGCGCAGTCTGTGGGTCGAGTTATTGATAATGATAATCCCAGGCTAGATGCTCGTCTTCCTGATGGCTCTCGTATTCACGTGGTCTTACCACCGATGGCGAAGAACGGGACAACAGTTGCTATTCGAAAGTTCTCTAAGGAGAAGTTAACCCTTAATGATCTCATTGCCTTTGGCTCTGTTTCTAAAGCGGCAGCGCGCTTTCTTGATATCTGTATTCATCTTGGAAAGAATATTATTGTGAGTGGAGGAACGGGCTCTGGTAAGACAACCATGCTCAATGTTCTTGGCTCAAGAATTCCAAAAACACAGCGTCTTCTTATTATTGAAGATGCGGCCGAGCTGCAGGTGAAGGCCGAGCACGTGGTAAACTTTGAAACCCGTAAGGCCGATCCCACTCGAGGCGTTGAAGAAGTGACTATTCGAGAACTAGTGATTTCGGCGATGAGACTTAGACCTGATCGTATTATTGTTGGAGAGGTAAGGGGAGAAGAAGCACTTGATCTCATTCAGGTAATGAATACGGGTCACGATGGTTCTATGGGAACAGTTCACGCTAATAACCCCATCGATGCTTGTACTCGTCTTGAGACTCTTTGTCTGATGGGCGATACAAAAATTCCACCAGATGCAGTGAGAAAGATGGTGGCCTCGGCCATGCAAATTATCGTTCAGTGTAGCCGCTATCACGATGGTGGTCGTCGTACTAGTCACATTAGTGAGATTCTAGGCATTGATAAGAATGGTAACTATATCTCTCGTGATATTTTTCGTTGGGTGCAAACGGGAAAAGATCCTGAAACCGGAAAGTATGTAGGGGAGATGGTTCCCTGTAATTATGTTCCGACCTTCTTTGAAGATATCGTCGTTAACAAGCTTCCCTTTCCTAAGAATCAATTCATTAGTCCTGAATGGTATAATGATCTCAAGAAGCAGGCTGCTTAAACCTCGCACTTTAAGTATTCAATCATTGTTTGGCATAAGAGAAAAGAGAGGTCACGGGCGTGATACTCCCACAGTTCACTCTCATTGCCACACTTCGCAGTAAGAGCATTGATGTCGTTAACAAGTCCTTCAACGGCTTTTGAGCTTTTTGAAGAGCTGACTTCCTTTAAGAAGACACTGAGAGCATTCTCTTTCGTGATCGCCCTTAAGCAGTCAAGGCTTAGAACATTGGTGGTTCCCTCCCAAATGCAAAGTACCTGAGAGTCTCTTAGAAGGCGAGGAAGTCCGGTATCCTCAATATAGCCCGCACCGCCAAAGGATTCGATCAGTTCACTGGTCCACCGCATATTGATCTTGGCGGTATAGAGCTTTGTTAAGGGAGTCATAAGACGAAGTAATGTTGAGATGGCCTCATCTCTTTTTCCTTTTGCTGCTAGTGTTTCTTCTTTTTGCAGAAGGCCCACAGTATAGAAGGTGAGGAGCATGCAGTCTCGACAGGCCTCTTTGGCTTCATCAAGCATTCTCTTGTGAAGGGGGAGATCACATAATCTCTTTTTAAAGGCCACACGCTTTTCACTATAATCGATGGCAAGATGAAGAATATGAAAGAAGTTCGCCACACTTGTGACGGCATTATAAATTCTTGTGACATTAAAGAGGTGAGAGATGGTTTTTACGCCCTCTCCACTATTGCCAATGAGGGTTGCTGGTGTTCCCTGAAGATCGATCTCTGCAGTGGGAAGGGCGTGAGTGCCAAGCTTGTCTTTTAATCTTCTCACTTGCATTTGATTAAGGGAGCCATCTTCTTTATGGAGTTTAACAAAGAAGAGGGACAGACCACGACTTCCCTCGGGGGCATCTTCTGTGCGGGCCAGTGTAAAGCACATCTGACTTGTGGTGGCCGAAGTGAACCACTTTGTCCCATAGAGGCGATAGTCTTGTCCTTCTTTCTTGGCCACAGTCTCAGAGTGACCAACATCACTGCCTCCTGATTTCTCTGTCATCCATTGACCTGAGGTCCAAAAGTGCTCGGGGTCACGACTTGTAAGATGAGTGAGAGCATTGGTGAGAATTTCTTTTTCATTTTCTTTAAGAGGGCCTTTAAGAAGAGTGGTGATGAGTTTGGCAGCACCATCTGTCATGGCAAGAGGACAGGAATAAAAAGCGCTTGAGGGGTGAAAGAGAAAGAGTTTTAAGAATTGATGAAGACGTCCAGATTCTAAATCGTCTGGATTGTAGCCCAGTTGGATAAGGCCTTCACGCGCACTAAGCTGATCGAGTTTTTTCCAGCTGTCATGGACTTTAATGGTGTCGATTCTCTCGCCAAAGGGAGAGTAGGGAATATGCTGTGGAGGATGAGCGTCAGCTTCAAGCGACCAGTCATGAACTTCTCTTAGGAGTTGATCGCTAAATTGCTTGAGGTCTGCCGTGATTGTGTCTTTTTTAGTTTTTCCTTTGAGAGTGATTTGAAGAATTTCTTGGAAGAGTTGCTTTTCAAAGGGATTTGTAAATTCAGGGGCAGCTTGTATAAAACTCATGATTACCTCACGGGATGAATTAGATCACCCCGTAATGATAACAAGAGAATTAAAATTGTTCGAGTACGAAGCTCCAGGCATCATGACCTTCTAAACGAGTATCTTTAGTGAGACGAAGATCAATATACTCACCTGTTCTGCTCAGCTTTCCTTCCCTTGTTTCGTTAAGGCGCTCCGTGAATTGCTTATTTCTAAGATAATCTTCGATTCTCTTTTGTCCTTGCCAAGAGTTTCTGTCAATCAAGGTCACTCTTGCTTGAGGTTTTATTGCGAGAGTCGTCTTTTTAACTTGAAATTTTAAGATCCAGTTCGTGAGCGTAATTGCCTCTTTACTTGCTTTATTAAGAGATGAAAACTGATCTCTTAAGTGAGTGATACCAGAGATGAGATGGTCCTCAATTCTCGAGTCGACATCCTCAGGATTATTAAGGGCAACTTGCAAAAGGCGTGTCGCCTGCTCTTGAGCGATTTGCTGGTACTTTGTAAGTTCAGAAAATTCTATTTTTTCTCCCGACTTAAGAGCTAGGGAGAGTTCATAGATTTTAGCTTTCATCAGCTCTGTGTAGTCATTATGCGAGAGAAGAAACTTATTTCGAGCTTCTTTAATACTGTCTTGGAGTTCTGCTTCGCTCTTACTTTGAGCGAGTTGGTCTGCTGCTTGAAAGTACTTTGGCATCTGATTAAGACTCAAAGAAGTTTTTTCAAGCTCCGTTTTTAGGTCGTCAAAGACAGCGGGTGCTTCACTACTTAGTTTTGAAAGTGTTAAAGTGCTTGGACCTAAGAGTTCGATGGATTTCGCCATAATAGAAATCTTCTCGTCACTTGCGACAATTTCAGCAAGCTCACGAGGTGTCAGGCGTGCTCCCTCGATTTGAGAGTCGATTTTACTCGTCATCTCTTTGGCAAAGTCAAAGATCTCAACGGGACGAACATAGAATTCACGCTGGTAACCAAGAGCTAGCTCGTATTCATACTTGCTCACTTCCTCAAGTCGGATCTTTTCTTTTAAACGATTCTTTTGCAAAGTGAACCACTCAAAGAAGAGCTCTGTATCATCTTGATCTTTCTTATGGGGATAACCTATCTTTTTAAGTTCTTGAGCGAAGGCAATACGAGCTTTTACAATTCCTAATCTTTGATCAAGCCATTTCTTAAGCGTTCGTGTTTCAAGTTCTTGAGTTCTTTTAAAGTAATTGCTCTCGGTGATTTTAAAGGCCCGTGTTTCTTTACCAAAGCTAGTCGTGGCATGACGTTGAACGGCACTGACGTAGGCCATTTGTCTAAGACCACTATTGAAACGTTTTTGGGCCCATTGACGCCTCAATTCTTCATAGCGATTGAAATCACCATTAGCTTGTTTAAAGAATTCGATTCGTGCTTCATCACTGAGATGAAGGGTACAGATGTAATTTTCCACATCATAATTTGTCGCAAAAGTATTTCCACTCTTTAAGGCCGTCCAAATTGAAAAGGCGTGACCAGAGAATGATACGCTCAGCAGAGCTGCGATAAGAATAAGTTTAAGTGTCGATTTCATCAGTATCCCTTAAAATAGTTTCTTCTTAGAAGTTGTCGTCATCGCCGTCAAAGAGGTATTCGTCATTGGGACGATAACCATCTGATCCAAGGGCATAACTAATATTGACACCAAAAACCACATCGTCATCTCTTCCATCTTGGTAGTCGTTATAACGAACCTCTACACCTAAGGTTGTTCTGCTAGTAAGGGCGGTTCTTGTGCCAATGGCATATTGATTGAGGGCATTTTCTACATAAGTAAATTCAACGACAACATCCGTTGTTCTGTGGACGCGCGCCATGGCCCCTGCTGTAATGGCAAACTCTGAGTTGGGGTAAGTGGGATCGTTACTAAAATACATTCCTTCTACCCAACCAACGAGCATCCCATCAGTTGATTCAGCGACAAGTCCGACTGAAGTTCTTCTTTGATGATCTGTGTTCGTTTCGCTCGCTCCTATCTCTGCGTGTCCTACTGTTAGGAGGATGTTATCTGTCAGCATTTTGCTAAGGCGAACACTAGCGCCATTCACATTTCCGATTTCCAAATCCCCAGCTTCTGTTTCAAATGCTGAAAGTTCGACCTGATCGAAGACACCAAAGAGCCCCTCCGTAAGATCAACGGTGACTCCAAAGACTTCATCAATCGTTTGAAGGTGGGCAATAGGGTTATTGTTAAAAAGGGGCATGGCCTGAACTTTTTGACTAAAAGGAATAGGCTGCTTACCAACAATGACAGCGATAGGTGAGCCGCCGACTTCTTTAATTTCGATATAGGCCTCTTCCACAAATTCACCTAAATCAAAGTCTTCATTGAAAGAAACTTTATTTTCTTTAAAGATCTCTTCGAGTTTGGCCGTGAGAACGAGGCGGATTTTATTCTTCCACTCGGCATTGAGGCTGATATAGGAGCCTTGAAAATTAACAGACTCACTTCCCTCTGTTGAAACACTAGCATTATTGTTGATCTCTGCCTCATAACCGACACGAAAATCATCACCAAGGAGACCTCCAAGGAGATCATCATTCGCCTGTGGTGGGCTTAGGGTAAGGCCTAGCAGGACAAGGGGAAGGGCTTTTTTAAACATTTTTTACTCCTAGGGAATAAGTGGCTTGGGTTACTTTTTAATGGTGTATTGCGTTAATTTTAGGGCTTTTCTCCTTTATTTGGGGCTCAATTGTAAGATTTACAGGTGGTGAAAAGGGCTTTGACGATTTATAAGTCTATGAAATAATAGGGAAATGAAATGGCTTCGCTTTCTTTTCTCCCTTATGCCGGATCTCAGCGGTTTTAAGGAGCTTGGTTTTGAGTCCTCTCTTGAGAGGGGTCAACTCTTTATCAAGAGAAGCTCACCTCACTATGAAATTTATTTTAGCCAAGGCTTTGAGCCCGATCACCCTCGCTTTGGCCGTCTTGTAGATTTTGAGATTCCAGATGGCTTTATTGCCGTGGTCTTTAATGAGCAAAAGCCCTCACTTGCCGAAATGATGGTCGAAGACTTAGATAAACTCTTTTCTTTTAGGGAACTTCGAGAGAACACACTCTTTCTCTTTGATCATCGTCTTGATTTTAATAGCCCTCAGATTAATGTGAGAATGGAGAAGCTGATCTCACTTCTTGAGAGGGCTTAGCTCTCAAAGGAGAGGATAAAACTTCTCACCGCACTTTTGAGATCAATATCGGTGTAGTCAAATTCACAAAAAGCCCGGTACTGATCCTCATTCTCCTCTTTCCAACTTCTATTAACTGTAATTTTCAAAGGGTGCGTGTTACGGGTGAGTTTTTCAATGAATTCACCTTGAACTTCAAGATAGGTTCCCTTGCCAAGGAAATGGGGACTCTTAAAGGTCACGCCAAATTCGTTAACTTCGCAAATATTAAGGTCATAAGTAAATTCGAGTGGCCAATCCTTTTCACTGACTTTGAAATAGGGAAGCGGTGGAATATGAGATTGGCGGTGATAGAGATTAATTTTTTGAATGAGGAGGGTGTCATCAAGTGGCTTTGGAATGAGATCATCCGCCCCTAGTTCGAGTGCGCGAGAGATTGTTTCTCGGTCTGCCCTCCTGCTAATGATAAGAATAGGAAGGGACTGACCATACTTATTGCGAATGGCCTGAACTAAAGTAAGGCCTGCCCCTTGGCCAATATCTAAATTAATATCAATGAGGCATAGGGCGGGAAGCTTCTCTTTGATTTTTGCGGCAAACTCTTCAGGGGTCTTAGTGGAGACAAGCTTAAAGCCCTCTTTTTTAAGAACAACTCTTAAAATATTATTAAAATCAGGGTCATCGTCGAGATTGAGAATATAGGGCTTATCGTCGCTTTCTTTATCTGTGCTCATTTACCGATACCTTTATTTAGGTGATTTTTATATTTCGTATGCGCTTGGCTGTTGCCTCATCCATTCCCTTAAACTTGACTTCATTACGGTAGGTTCCTGGTTTAGCTACTGAGGCCACATCATTGGTTACGGTCTCACAGGGGGAAGCGCCCATGGTCTTGAGGTATTGTGATGTAAAGATCAGCTTTGTCTTGGGGGCTAACTTGATACTACTTTGAAGAATAAAGCCAAGCTCGTTGATCTTGATAAGATCACCAATACTTTTCACTTGAACACTTGGAGCATTATCTTCTTCAAACTTTATGGACGGAAGTTCATTGAGTTTAAGATGTTTTTTTATCGTTTGCAGTAAGAGGGCTGGATTTAAGGGTTTCGCTAAGAACTCATTGGCCCCAATAATAAAAGCATTTAAAACAACCTTCTTATTGGCACTCGCGCTAATCATGACGATGGGGATACTCTTGTAATGGGAAGAGTTGCGAAGAAACTCCACCACTTCAAAGCCAATTTCATTTTCCAATCGATAGTCGAGAATGATGAGATGAGAGGCGTGCTCTTTGACTTGCTGAATCCCTTCATCAACATTCGCAGCAAAGCGGCAGTGATAGCCGGCGCCTTCAAGAATTTTCTTGAGCCAAAGCTGAGTGTCACTATCGTCATCGATAACGAGAATTTCTTTCTTACTCTTTGCTTTACTAATCTGCATAGCTGATTTTAAGAAGACTCATAAATTCAGAATACTTTTGACAATTCTCTCTGATACCTGCCTCGTCCTTAGAAATACAGGATTCTTCAATGGCAGCCCCTATGTGACCTAGGTCATCAAGGCCGTAGCTTCCCGCATTACCTGCCAAGCGATGTCCAATCGTTTGAATACTTTCAATATCCATTGTTTCAAGATGGCCTTTAAGGGCATTGAGATCCTTTTGGCGGTTTTCTAAAAACATAGGCATGATGTCTTCTAAATCTTTATCAATCGTCACATGAATTTCGTTGCTCATTTTTACCTTTATTTTAATAATTTGAGATTACTTCACTTTTAAGTATAATTTTATTTGACTCTGGAGAAAAGTAAGAACTATGAAAAAGATTATTGTAATTGATGACGACCAAGATATTCTCGCCCTCGTTAAACACAGCCTTTCAAGGGACTTCGAGGTTGCTTTCGCTGATACTGTCAGCGCAGGTGAGCGCTTGATTGCCCAGGGTGATTATGATCTCGTTATCCTTGATGAGAATTTACCTGACGGGTTCGGTACGGAACTTCTCCAAAGAGTGAAGTCAACAGATGGCAAGGAAGATATTCCCATTGTTATGCTCACCCAACGAAAGGAGCTTAAAGATAAGCTCAACGCTTTTGAGGCCGGTGCCGATGATTATATTAGTAAGCCCTTTGAGCCCTTAGAACTCTTGGCCCGTGTTAATGCTCGCTTAAGAGGCACTAATCCCAAAAATTCCAATCTTCTTGAAAGAGAAGACCTTAAACTTGACCTAACTAACCAGCACCTTACTCTCATTAAAGAAGAAGGTGAGCAAGAGATTAGCCTCACCCCTATTGAGTTTAAGATACTTTATCAACTTGCTCGAGAAGAGGGAGTTGTGCGCTCAAGAACTGATCTCTTAGAGACAGTCTGGGGAAAGAATCAAAATGTTATCGATCGCACTGTTGATCAGCACGTCTCTAAACTGAGAAAGAAGCTAGAGGGTAGTCGAATGACTGTGAAGTCTCTTCACAAGAAGGGTTATCTTCTGGCCCCTCTTTTTTAAAGTATGGCACGCGGACTTCTCGTATCTGATCATCCTCTTCTCAATGACCTCTATAGCTTTAATTTAAAGGCCTTTGTTGACCTTGAGTTAATGGTAAAAACTTCTCTTAGTGAAGCGCTTACCGTCTTAAGAGGAGGCTCTCAGGGCGATATTATCATCACACTCAGTAGAATTAATGATGAAGACTGCGGAGAGAGTATTGTTGATACTCTTGAGGAACTTAAAGCCGATACACCTGTTGTTGTTATCGGAGAGCGCTCCAGTGTGAGCAACACCAATAAGGTCTACACTTTGCCTCCAAACTTGAATGTGCCCATCGTTGTTAAAAAGTCGGCAGAGATCTTAGGAGTCACGGCCAAAGACATGATGGCCAAAGAAGTTCCTGATCATTATCCCGTTGCCTTGTCCTTGATGGAAAACTTCGATGTGAGCCCTTGTGAAATCTTTGTTTTGGTCAGTAAGACGAGCACCAGTGGAGAGTTTGTAAAACTCTGTGATAGTGGTGCTCCCTTTCAAGGAAAGGTTCGCGAGTACAAGGAAAAAGGCACGGTAAAGCTCTATATACCTTCTTCAGAGCGCCTTAAGGTTGTTAATCAGGTTTCCAAGATTGTGATTGAAAAGCTGGATGACCCAAGCCTTGAGCCTGATGATCGCATTCGTGCGACTGAGAGTGGTTACGACCTTGTTGGAGGTCTTCTGGGTGAGGCCAAGGAAGTCACTCCAGAGGTTATCAAAATCTCAAAGAAGTGTATGGAAGCCGTCGCCAATATTATCAAAGAAGTGCCAAGAGTGAAGGGACTTCTCCTCACTATTTTAGATAATAAGACAGGTTACCTCTATCTCCACTCTGTTATGGGCACTTATATTGCTCGTCATATTGTGAGAGAGATTTCTTGGGGCTCGGAAGAGCATGCGGAAAAATTAAGTTTTGTCTTCTTCTTTCACGATATGTTCCTCGCACCTATCTTTAGTAAGCATCCCAGTCTTCAATTTGAAGAAGATGTGATCTTTAAAGAAGAGCTATCTGATAAAGAAAAAGAAGTGGTTCTCAACCATGCTCGTCTTGCTTCTGAGATGATAAAAACCTTTCCTCGTTGTCCCATGGGAAGTGATGCGATAATCCTCCAGCATCATGGCATGACTAATGGAGTTGGTTTCACGCTTGATTATAAAGACGATATTTCTCCCTTAGCAAAAGTCCTTATTGTCAGTGAGGCCTTCGTAGAAGAGCTAATTCGTTACAAAGATGCCAATAAAGGTCCCGATCTTGAGCACGTGATTGAAGTTTTAAGAGCAAAATTTACCAAGCACACCTACAAGAAAATTATCGATTGCTTAGAGACTATTTCTTTCTAATTTCTTTGGCGAGTTGGTTAAAGGGCTCTTTAAAATTTCCAATATTATAAATGGAAGAAAAGCTTCTTATAATTGTTCGAAGGCTTGACGGAGAAATTCCATTGATCACCATTTGAATAACAAAATTACTGGCAAGAATAAAACAGGCACTCACTTGAGTGATTTTACTGGCCGGGATACCCCGAGGGAAACCGTTTCCATCGGGCTGCTCATGGTGTTCTTCAATGATGAAGTCAACTTCAGAAAACTGACTAAAGTACTGACTAACATTAGCTGCTGCCTTTGGGTGGCTAATGAAATTTTCTCTTTGCTCGGGCGTGAGGTAATCAAGGTCAGGGTGATCTTTGTAGGTGATCGTCGACCACTCTTCTCGCTCAAGAAAGACTTTATGAAGAATGGCGGCAATACTTGTTTTTCCTTTGGTGAGATCTGATTTCCAGCCAAGGCTGCGCACTAAGAACTCACACACTAATCCTTTGAGCACGGACTGCTCAGCAATATCCCCGTGTTCCATGGGAAACTCCAAAAGAAGTTTTTCTAAACTTTCGTACCCATCAAGTCCCTTAGAGATGTGCTCAATAAGAATCTCAACAAAACTTTTAAGAGAATCTGAAACGCCGACATCTCTAATATATTGATGGGCCACGAGTACCCCAGCAATAGTGGTTTGGATGCGTTTCTTAGCATCATCATTTGGAATATTTTCAAGAGAATGGCTAATTTTACTAATCGAATTTTCTAAGAAAGTCAGGTGCTCATTTTTTTCAAGGTAGAGGTATCTAATATTACGCCGCTGGAATTCTTGAATCTGACTTTGGGTGTAGGGCTTATTGGCACTTAAGGCCTTAATGAATTTAGTCTTTGTTAGTTCCACATAAACATCAAAGGGGACTTTATTATAGAGATAGAAATTCCTCAATTTGAGTGGAAGAAATTCATCAGGGTTAAGCTCGACGATGGAGTTTTCAAACTCTTCTTTCTTGGCCCAGTTGATCGCATCCTCAATAGACTTGGTCAGCTGTTCGGGCTCATAGGGTTTGTTATAGAGGCTCACCATTTCATGAGCATCAAAGAAATCTTCACGCACACGATCTTTAATCATCGTTGGAGTACCGACAAAGATAAGAGGGCGTGGCCCTACGGTGTCGAAAATATCTTCAGCAAGATCCGTTGGATTTCCCTCTTTCATTCCGCATTCGATAATAATCATTCCAAAGGGACCATCAAAGGAGAGTGTCTCCATGGCCTCATGGGATTTTCGAACACAGATCAGGGAAATTTTTTTAAAGTGAGCATGAAAGAGATTGGTTAAGAGAGTCCACTCTTCCTTTTCGTCACAAACAAATAATGCTTTCAATAAGTCTCCTCGAGTCTCTTTATTATAACCGATTTCTCGGTTGAGTTCAGGGAGAAACTTAAGGTTCTTTTTTAAGCACTCTTAAGGCTAAACCATTGGAACCATTCCTCTGGATCATCCTTCTTAAGTCTCAAGCAAATTTGTGGGGACCACTTGGGCCGCACTGGTTTTTTGAGAAGCTTCATGCGCGCTTCATGGGGAAGTTTATCGCTTTTTTTAGTGTTGCAAGGAGAGCAAGCACTGACGACATTTTCCCAACTATTTTTTCCACCTCGGCTTTGAGGCAGAACGTGATCAAGGGTGAGCTGGCTTGCGGAGAATTTATTGTGGCAGTATTGGCAGGTGAAATTGTCTCGCCAAAAAATATTGTGACGACTAAAGCGCACGAGCTTGCTACTTTTATGGCGTGAGTAGAGGCGTAGGATTTTGGGAAGAGAGAAAGTATGACTGACGCCTCGAATTTTGCGCTCATCATATTCAGTGACGATTTCAGCGCGTCCTGTGAAGAGGAGAATCATCGCCTTTTGCCAAGTGACAATTCTCACCGGGAAGTAGGTGGAGTCTAAAACTAGGGTCCTCATAGGGGATTCACCTCCATGGCAAAGTACCCAACATTATCTCTTTAAATAGGATACCACAGTGGCAGAGGGCGCGGTCAAGGCTCTGAAGGGAAGTGTTAGAGAATGATATAAGCTTTGAATATTACGGTGTATCCGAGTTTTTGGATCGGAAAAAAGTGTCTAAAAGCGCCTGAAGCCTGTGCCACTGGGCTTTTCCAAGGGAGGGGGAATCAATGATCAAGTGGTGATAGCCCTTTTCAAGTTCATGTTCACGATTGGAAACCTCTTCGATAATAAAGCGCTGGTTAAGGCCATACTCGCGAATAAATTTCTTAATCTTTCGAGGGCTCACAAGTTCATCCTTAGGATCAACAATGATGAGAGTGTTCGAATGAAAGAGGGGAGCGTTTTGCGGAAGATTCTCAAAAAGCTCTCGCCCTAAGGCCATGGCCTGATAAGCTGCTACACTTGTCGTGTCCTGGGACCGATAACTCTCTAGGTTTTGGCTAGGAAGACCAAGTTCAGTGCTAAAGAAACTGAGAACTTGAGGAAGAGCGCCATACCATTTGATCCACGCTGCTGGGGCGATGAGAACCTGCTTAGAAAAGCTATTACTTCTGCTCTCGATTTGATGACCAAGAAGAGCAAGGGAGCCCAAGCTAAAGCTAAGCGAGTATTGAGGCAATCCTTTGGCTTCGTTCTTTAAGAGGCAAGTGTGATAATCAATATCATTAATCCAGTCATCCCAAGAGACCCCCTTTTGTTCCTCAAGACTTCCACGATGCCCCGTGAGAGCGACTAATAAGACAGAAGAGCCTCTTTTATTGAGTTCTTTAATGAGGGGTTCCATGCGCTTAGGTTTAAGATTAAGGCCATGGACAACAAGTGAATAGGAAGTTGGGTCGGGGACGCGGTACCAGCGGCTTAGGTCTTCTTCTTTGTTAAAGTTTAACTCATGGTGAAGCTTTTGCCTGTACTCAGAAAGTGGCGTGATGGCCTCGCACTGATTAAAGGCAAAGGAATTGGGAGTGCGCTCTTTTTGAAGAGTGCAATTAACGAGAAAGAGACTACTGCAAGAAACTATCAGGAGTTCTAAAAAAGAAAAGCGGAATGGGGATCCAGAAGCGATGGCCTGTGGGATCTTCAAATTCAAACTTACCTCTCATATTTCCAGTCGGTGTGCTCAAAGGACAAAATGATTGATAATTGAATTCACCTTCAGCTTCAATCAAGGGTCTTTGCCCGACCACGCCTTCACCGTTGACGTAACGCTCGCGCTTTTGGCCGTCACGGATATTCCAATGCCTATTGATAAGCTTAAGGGGCTCATCACCTAGGTTTCTTATTGTAACGTTGTATGCGAAGAAATAGTAATCATTCTCAGGGGCACTTCTTTCCAGGATGTAAGAGGGCGTGACAGTGATTTCTACATTGTCGGTAACTTCACGATATTCGTAATTTGCGGCAGCTGATTCTAACATGGAGCGTTTATAGCTGAACGCCATAAATTTGGCAAAGGATAATTGCATTAGAAACTCTAATAGAAAATATTAGTTAGGCTTGTAAAAAGTGTGGCCATAAAGGAGGGAATTAGAGAATATAAACCCCTATAAAAAGGGAGATTATTATGTGTGGCGTTATAGGAGTCATTGGTTCCTACCATGAGGATAAAGTGCCTTTCTGGGCCGCTTACGAGGCTTATAGAGGCCTTCTCACCCTACAGCACCGAGGCCAAGACGCTGCCGGTGTTCTCTCTTACGATAAAGACCGGCGCAAGTTCTATGGAAAGAAGAATCTTGGCTTAGTGAGTCAAGCGCTGGAGCAAGAAGATCTTGAAGCTTGTACCGGGAATATGGCCGTGGCCCACACGCGCTACGCTACTGTCGGTACGGATGGAGTGAGTGATCTGCAACCCATGGTGGCCGGATTCCCCTTTGGCGTGGGCATGGTTCATAACGGGAATATTCTTAACTACCACAGCCTCGCTAAGAAATTGGGCGAGACCTATGACTTTCAACTCCTGACCAATAATGATCTTGAATTGATGCTTCACCTTTGGTGTCAAAAGATTCTTGAAGAGAGAGAAACGCAAAACACACCCCTTGAGTTTCGTCATATTAAAGAAGCGGCAAAGAGTATTTTTAAAGAGGCAAATGGTGCTTACGCCCTTGTTGGACTGATGGCCAATGTAGGGCTTTTCGCTCTTCGTGATCCCAATGGCATCCGACCTCTTGTCCTTGGTAAGCGCAAGGGAGAAAAGGGAGATGAGTATTGTGTGGCCAGTGAAAGTCTTGCCCTCAATTTTCTAGGCTTTGAATTTGTGAGAGACATTCAACCAGGTGAAGTGATTCTTATCACTCAAAAAGGAGAGGTTATCTCCGAAATTGTGGGCCAAGCTGAAAAGGTAAGCCACTGTATGTTTGAGTGGATCTACTTTGCTGGTGCCGAGAGTACGATGGAAGAGAAGTCTGTCTACTCCACTCGTCTTAATCTTGGGCGCGTCCTTGCTGATAAGGTGAAGGCGAGTATTAACAGTGGTGAGATCTCGCCAGACTTTGTCTGTCCGGTGCCGGATACCTCCCGTACGGCCAGTATTAGTTTGGCTGAATCGTTAAAGATGCCTTATCGCGAAGGCCTTATTAAAAATCGCTATATCCAGCGCTCCTTTATTTTGAACACTCAAGATAAGCGGGAGAAGGCCGTAGCCTTAAAGCTGAGTCCCGTTCAAAGTGAAATAAAAGATAAGAATATTCTTCTTGTTGATGACAGTGTGGTGAGAGGAACGACCTCCCAGAAAATCATTGAGCTTCTTAAGAAAAATGGGGCAAGAGAGATCACGCTGGCCATTACTTGTCCTCCTCTGCGCTATGGCTGTTTCTATGGCATTGACTTTCCCAAGGGAAGTGAATTGATCGCCAATGGTCGTGATCTGGAAGAGATTGCTAAATGGGTAGGGGCTAATAAAGTCATTTATCTTGATGAAGAAGACCTAGAAAAGGCCATTGGCACCACCAAATTATGCATGGCCTGTGTCACTAATAAATACCCCACCGATGTTGAAGAGGGGAAGACCTTTGCTCAAATGAGAAGGTCGTAAGAAGAGGAATCGTCGCTATGATGCCAGCAAAACTTCTCTATCGAGGCAGTGTTAAAGATATTTATGAAGACCTTGAAAACCCTGAGCGTCTTCTCTTTAAATTTAGTGATCGCTACAGTGTTTTTGACTGGGGTGAGATGCCGGATTTAATTGAAGGCAAAGGCCAAACCCTTGCTGAAATGGGCCTATTCTTCTTTGAATGGCTTAGTCTTGGGGAGACGTGGAAAAACTGGAAGCCGCATTATAATCTTAAAAAGAGCGAGCTTGCTGTGCTGGACACGCTTAAAGGACAGGGTCTTAAGAACCACTCTCTTGGGAAACATCCTTGTGACAGGGATTCTTTCTATGTCAAAAAAGTAGATGTCCCCAAAGTTCCTTTTGATGATGGCCGCTATGATTATTCTTGTTATCAGTTGAGACCAGAGAATACTCTTGTTCCTCTTGAGGTCATCTTTCGCTTTGGTCTTCCTAGTGGATCGAGTCTCTTTGAGCGCCTAGAAGATGAGGATTATCGAAGAGAGCTTGGGCTCCACCATATTCCACAAGAAGGGGAGTCTTTTAATCGACCGCTCATTGAATTTTCAACAAAGCTTGAATCAACTGATCGCTATATTAAGTATGAAGAAGCACAGAGGATAAGCGGTCTTTCAGATCGTGAATTTAGTGAACTCTATGCTCATAATATTATTCTCGCCTGTCGGCTTAAAGATCTCTTCTTTGAAAGTGGCATTGAACTGTGGGATGGAAAATTTGAGTGGGCCTTTGGTCAAGATCGTGAGGGAAGAGGTTTTGAGTTAGTCGATAGTATTGGGCCTGATGAGCTGAGACTCATGAAAGAAGGGCAAAAGTTAAGCAAGGAATTTCTCAGAGGATTTTACCGTCAGAGTGAGTGGCTTAAGGCCGTCAAATTAGCAAAAGAGGATGCCAAGAGATTAGGAATTAAGGAGTGGCATCCTATCGTTAAAGATAAGTATAACGAAGCCCCCAAACAATTAGATAAAAGTTTCTACAAAGCGGCGCAAGCCCTCTATCCCGCTTTATTAAGAGAACTTAAGGGAAGCTCTTCTGATGAGGGTGAAATGAGCCTCGAAGAGGTTATTAAGCTTATGAAAGACTGTGAGGCATCACTATGAAAATACTCGTAATAGGAAGTGGTGGTCGAGAAGATGCCTTTCTTTGGAAATTTCAAAAAGAAGAGAATGTCGAAAAAATCTATATCTCTCCAGGGCACTCCGCTATGGAGCGTTTTTCAAAGGTCTCTCTTCTTGGAAAAAAAGACCATGCTGAACTCCTCTCTTTTGCGCTTGAGAATAAAATCGACCTCACTGTCGTAGGACCAGAAGCCCCCCTGACGCAGGGACTTTCTGATCTCTTTAGCGCCAATGGCCTAAAGCTCTTTGGGCCTCATGAAGCGGCGGCAAAACTAGAGGGCTCTAAGATCTTTTCTAAGCATTTTATGAAGCGCCATGGGATTCCTACGGCAAAATATGAAACTTACCAAAGTTATGATGAGGCCTTGGTGGGTCTTAGAAATTGGCCTGTTGAAGAGCAGGGTATTGTAATTAAGGCCGATGGCCTTGCTGGCGGGAAGGGCGTGGTCGTGGCCCATGATCGCGCGCAAAGTGAGCAAACGCTTCACGACTTTATGGTCAATGATAAGGTCAGTGTAAAGAGTGATGAGATTCTCTTTGAAGCGGTTCTTCCAGGTGAGGAAGTGAGTGCCTTTGCCCTTTGTCATGGAGAGGAATTCTTCTTTCTCGGTTGCGCCTGTGATCATAAGCGAGTCTTTGATAATGATGAAGGACCAAATACTGGAGGTATGGGATGTTTTCATTCTCCTTCATGGCCTGATCAACAGCTCGTTGAGAAAATTAAGGAGCAAGTTTTAAAGAAGACTCTTAAAGGTCTCCAAAGTGAAGGGACTCCCTTTAGCGGTTTTCTCTTTATGGGTCTTATGATTGATGAGAAAAGTGACCCCTATGTTGTCGAGTACAATGTGCGCATGGGAGATCCGGAGACGCAGACGCTCTTTCCTCTTCTTAAGGGAAATCTTTCACAGTCACTTCTGGCGTTACTTAATAATGAGCCCTTAAAGTCGAGGGATCTCAGCTTAGAGGAGCTTTGCTCTGTTCATGTGGTTATGACGAGTGGAGGTTATCCTAGTATTGATGATACTCCTCTAGAACTTGGGCATACGATCCAGGGGACTGACTCTGTTGAAGGACATCTCTTTTTGGCCGGTGTTGGCCACAATGATTCTGGTGATCTTATCAATCGAGGGGGACGTGTTCTTGGAGTAACGGCGCTCGGGGCGACGATAGAAGAAGCAAGAGAGCTTGCTTATCAAGATATAGCGAAAATAGATTTTAAAGCGAAACACTACCGCCGCGATATTGGTCAAAAAGAGAGAGGACAAGGCAGATGACTTTTGGCCCCTACGCAATTATGGCCAGTGGCACGGGAACGAATGCTATGGCCCTTATTAAAATGGGAAAGGCTTGTGAGGTGGCGCCTTCTTTTATTTTGGTGACGAATGAGGGGAGTCCTTTACGTGAAGTGGCCAAAGAGGAAGGTATTCCTTTTTACCATGAGAAGAGTCGAGTTAAAGGCGTCGACATTTCTCTTGAAGAGAAGATTCTCGATCTTGTTGATCATTATAAAGTGAAGTGGCTCTTTCTGGCTGGGTTTTTAAAAATTCTAAGCCCGAGTTTCTTAAAGGTTTTCAATGAAGGTCACTCCCAATCTCAGGTGATTAATATTCACCCGAGCCTTCTGCCCCTCTATCCAGGCCTTGGAGGTTACAAGAAGGCCTTCACTAATAAAGACGAAAAGTTTGGTCACAGTATTCATCACGTGACTGAAGAACTTGATGCAGGCCCGCTTATTTCTCAAGTCTCTCTTAATCGCATTGAAGGAGAGAGTTTTGAGGATATGGTTGAACGTGCCAAGCAAAGTGAAAATGAAAATTACGCCCACATATTAAAGTCCTTTATAAGAGGAAACTTATGAAAAAGAGAATTGAAATTTTACCCAAGTATCCCGTTAACTTAAGAGGTCTCTCATCGGCTTTGCCTGGCTTTAAAGGAAAGATCTTTAAATCTTCCTACTATCTTATTGAGAGCGAGACCACACCCGCGTGGGATGCCTTAGTTGAAGGAGTAATTGATCCTTCTCTTCAAATGTTAAAAGGGGAGAATTTTGAATTCTCGGCCCTCTACCCTCATGAAAATCAACCTAGCTTTGTGCTCGACGTGCAATTTCTTCCCGGAGTTACTGATAATAGTGCAAAGGCCTTAGAAGAAGCCTTGAAGCTTCAAGGGATAAGCGCAAAGTGTGCTAGTGGTAGTCTCTATTATGTTTTAGGAGAGTGCCGTGAAGAGGATGTTAAAAATAACTTAGCACCTGAGGTCGGGAACTCCCTCATTCAAAGTATTTCTGTTCATAGCGGAGAGTCTTTTTTAAAGAATGATAGATTTGAAAAATGTGAGCTTCCTGGTGTTAAAATTCACCATGATCAAAAGGCGTATGAAGTTAGTTTAGAGGGAAGCCTCGAAGAACTGATGGCCCTTAGTAAAGAGCGCTGTCTTGCTCTTAATGAGAATGAACTTCAAACGATTAAGGCCTACTATGAAAAAGAAGAGGTGCAAAAGAGGCGCTTAGAGCTAGGTCTTCCCAAGTGGCCTACAGATGTTGAAATTGAAGTACTCGCCCAGACGTGGAGTGAACACTGTAAGCATAAGATTTTTGCAGCGACCATCGATTACCCTGATAGTGAGACAGGGGAGAACTCTCAAATCAAAGGTCTCTACCCTAGCTTTATAAAGAAAGCGACTAAGGATATTGAAGCGGCGGGAGTTGATTGGCTGGTCAGTGTCTTTAGTGACAATGCTGGTATCGTGCGCTTTGATGAGAATGTTGACCTTTGTATAAAAGTAGAGACTCATAATTCCCCCTCTGCCCTTGATCCCTATGGTGGTGCCATTACCGGTATTCTTGGTGTTAACCGTGATATTATGGGTTGTGGTCTTGGGGCTAAACCCATCGCTAATACTGACGTTTTCTGTCTGGGTTCAACCGAGCTTCCCCAACTTATTGACGAGAACCTACTTCCGGCAGGGCTGATGGAGCCGGCCAAACTTCTTCGTGGTGTCCATAAGGGCGTTGAAGATGGGGGAAATAAAAGTGGAATTCCCACAATCAATGGTGCCATGGTCTTTGATCAAGACTATGCAGGCAAGCCCCTAGTCTTTTGTGGCACGGTAGGGCTTATGAGTGCGACACTCCCTGATGGCAGAGCTGGTGATGAAAAGGGAGCGAAAGTCGGTGATGAGATCTATGTGATTGGTGGAGCTGTGGGTGCTGATGGCATTCATGGAGCGACTTTTAGTAGTATGGAACTTAACGAGGACTCACCGGCAACAGCGGTGCAAATTGGGGACCCTCTGACTCAAAAACGAGTTATGGATTTTCTCATGGAGGCCAGAGACTTAGGTCTTTACACTTGTATTACAGATAATGGTGCAGGAGGGATCGCTTCAAGTATCGGTGAAATGGCAGAACTCACAGGCGGCGCTAAAATTGATTTGAACACTCACCCCCGAAAATATCCAGGACTCTCTCCATGGGAAATCATGATTAGTGAGTCTCAGGAGAGAATGACATGTGCAGTTGATCCCAAGCATAGTGATGCCTTTAGTGAACTCGCTAAGAAGAGAGGCGTGAGTGCCTTTTGCATGGGTCACTTTAGTGACAGCGGCTTTTTGGAGGTCTTCTATAAGGACGAGCGGGTGGCGCTTCTTGAAATGGAATTTCTCCATGACGGTGTTCCCACTCTTGAGTTGAAAGCAAAGTCCGTGAAGAACCAAGAGCGACAAACTTGGGTTACTCTTCCCAAAAGAGATTGTCTTAATGATGCTGGAAATACACTCAAACATCTCCTCAATAGAGAAAATATTGCGAGTAAAGCTCCTTGGGTGCGCCAGTATGATCATGAAGTTCAGGGAGCAACCATCGGTAAACCCTTTGGTGGCTCTAAAGGGATTAGTCCTGGGGATGCAGGGGTTATTGACCTTGAGGCCCATGGGGGAAGCGAAGGGGCGATGGCCGCAGTCGGCTGTGGGCTCGCTCCACGCATGAGTATGGTGAGTGCTCGTGTGATGGCCAAGCAGAGTGTTGATGAGGCCGTAAGAAATATTATCGCCACGGGAGTGGATCCTAAAAAGATTTGTCTACTCGATAACTTTTGTTGGCCAGATCCTGTTCAAAGTCCAACCAATACCCAAGGCGAAGAGAAGCTTGGTCAATTGGTGGACACCTGTAGTGGTCTCTATGATATTTGCACTCTTTATAAGACCCCTCTTGTCAGTGGAAAAGACTCCATGAAGAATGATTTTCGGGGCAAGAACCGTGCAGGAGATCCTCTTGTTATTTCAATCCAACCGACTCTTCTGGTGACTTCAATGGGCTATGGTCATCAAGATCAAATACTACGCTCTGTTGTCGAAAAAGAAGAGGTGACTCTTTATCACTTTGGTCACAAGCAATTGAGCTTTGTTGCCAGTGAATTAGCCGAGATGACGAGCGGAGTCTCCCTTGATCAAGGGGTGAGTCCCCACGACTGGGACTACGCTCTTTGTAAGGAAACTTACGATCACTTCTCAAAGGTAAATAAAGAAGGGCTGATCCATGCCGCTCACGACATTAGTGATGGTGGTCTTCTCTGTGCTGTGAGTGAAATGGTCTTTGATCATAACTGGGGTGTAGAACTTCTTGGAAAATCAACCTATGAAGATTTTCTTCTTACAGGCTTTGGTGAAGGACCAGGGCAATTTATTTTAGCGATTGAGAATCACAAGACTCATGAATTTGAAAGAGTGGCTTCTGAGCTTAAGGTACCCTTTGAAAAAGTGGCCACTATTAATAGTTCAGGAAAAATGGTGGGCGAGCATATTAATGATTTATCTGTTAAGGAATTGCGAACATCTTGGCAGCGTGATTGGAGTTTATAATGAAGGTTTTAATAATTACGGGAGATGGTGTTAACTGTGAGTTAGAGACGGCCCGTGCTTTTAAGATGGCGGGAGCTGAGACTCAAATTCTTCATGTGAGTGATCTCACTGAGGCGAGTCTTATTCATGATTTTCAAGCGCTTGCTCTTCCTGGTGGCTTTAGTTTCGGTGACGAGCTTGGAAGTGGAAAGGTCTTTAGTTTAAAAATTAAAAACTTTCTTCAAGATGCTCTCTTTGATTTTGTGGCTCAAGGAAAACCCATTATAGGCATTTGTAATGGCTTTCAAGTCTTAACAAAACTTGGTCTTCTCAGTAAGCCAGGAGAGATCGGACTCGCTCATAATGAGGGGGGACACTTCATTGATCAATGGGCTACTCTTAAAGTGACTGATGAAGACTGTATATGGCTAAAGGGGATTAAAGAGATGCATCTTCCTATTCGCCATGGGGAAGGTCGCTTTATTTCTAATGGTCACACCGTAAGAAAAGCACTTGAGTATCTTGATAATCCCAACGGGAGCGATGATTCTATTGCTGGAGTGACTGATGAAAGTGGTCTCGTTCTTGGTCTAATGCCACACCCTGAAGCCGCTATAAAAGAGGCCCTCTATCCTGGCGGAGTTGTAACAGGAAGTCTTGGACTTCAGATTTTTAAAAACGCTGTTAATTACTGTAAAGAAAGATTTTAATAAGGATTTTGTGATGAAAAGAGCATTACTGAGCGTTAGTGACAAAGAGGGAATTGTCGAATTGGCCCAATTTCTTAGGGGAGAGAATATCGAAATTGTCTCTAGTGGAGGAACAAGAAAGGTCCTTGAAGAGCAGGGGATTAAGGTCACTCCTATTGAAGAGGTGACGGGCAACCCAGAGGCCTTTGGTGGTCGTATGAAAACTCTTAGTTTTCAAATCTCAAGTGCTCTTCTCTTTAGACGGGCACATGCTGAAGACGAATCTCAGGCCAAGGAATTGGGAATCGACCCTATTGATCTTGTGGTTTGTAATCTCTATCCCTTTGATCAAGTGGTCGCTAAGGGAGGTGAGTATAGTGAGCTTATTGAGAATATCGATATTGGTGGACCTACGATGGTAAGGGCCGCAGCTAAGAATCATGATGCCGTCACTGTGTTGACTCATCCTTCTCAATACGCGCGTTTTAGAGAGGAATTTAATAAAGACGAGGGGACAGTGAGTCTCTCTGTCAGAAAGGAATTCGCTCTTAGTGCCTTTGAGCACACTGCCGATTATGATGCTCTCATTGCTCAGACACTAGGGGCTGAAATTAGAGGAGAAGAAAGTATTCTTCATGCAAACATTAAAGAAGCTAAGGAAGTGCGCTACGGAGAAAATCCTCATCAGCGTGGCTTTGTCCTTGTTGATCCCAATCGTCAGAAAGGGCGAAAGAGAACTCTGGCCAGTGCTCCCTGTTTGCAAGGTAAGGAGCTCTCCTATAATAACTATCTCGATGCGGATGCAGCCTGGCGCTGTAATAGCGACCTGCACGCGCGCTGTGCAGGCGAGAATCAATTTACTGTGACCATTATAAAGCATGCTAATCCCTGTGGTGCTGCTATTTCTTCTTCTCAATTAAAGGCCTTAAGTGAGGCCTGGCGCGGGGATGATGTCAGTGCCTTTGGCTCTATTATTGCCTTTAATAAAGAAGTCTCTGAAGATAGTGCTCAGTTTATCGCCGAGAGATTTGTGGAAGTGGTTCTTGCTCCTTCCTTTAGTGAAGAGGCGAAAGCACTTTTCGCCAAAAAGAAAAACTTACGCCTGATTGAACTTTCTCCACTTGAGGGAGACTTTAAAGATAAGATGGTCAGAACAATTGACGGTGGTTTTGTTATCCAAGATGAGGACAATGGAAGAGAAGAAGAAATTATCACTAAAGTGGGCCATCATAAGAGTCTTGAAAATAAGTCTTTAATGGAATTTGGCCTTACCGTGACTAAGCATCTTAAGAGTAATGCTATTGGTATTGTTGGTCTTAAAGACGGTCATTTGAGTCTGTGGGGCGCAGGGATGGGAAATCCTAATCGCCGTGTTAGCCTTGAGCAGGCGGTTGCGAAAGCTCGTGAAAACGGACATGATGATTTAAGTGAATGCCTTCTCATATCGGATGCTTTCTTTCCCTTTAGGGATAATATTGACCTTGCTGCAAGTTTTGGACTAAAGGCCATTATTCAGCCCGGGGGAAGTATAAAAGATAAAGAAGTATTGAGTGCTTGTGAAGAAAAGGGCATTGCCATGGCCTTCTCTGGTATGAGGCATTTTCGTCACTAAAAAAGGAAGAGCGATGAGTTTAACATATAAAGATTCTGGTGTTGATATTGAAAGAGGGGATGCTCTTGTTGAGAGGATTAAGAGCAAGGTTAAGAGCACTTACGGCAAAAGAGTCGTTGGAGGTGTCGGTGGATTTGCTTGCCTCTATGAGGTAGGTGATCGTTATCTTGCGGCCGGAACGGATGGTGTCGGCACTAAGCTGAAGCTTGCCTTTGATTGTGATCAACATGACACCGTTGGGATCGATCTCGTTGCCATGTGTGTGAATGATATTATTTGCACGGGAGCGACACCACTTTTCTTTATGGACTATCTGGCCACGGGAAAACTAGAACTCGGTGTGAGTGAAGCGATTATTGATGGCATCGTTGAGGGGTGCTTACAAAGTGGAGCTGCCTTAATTGGTGGTGAGACTGCTGAAATGCCTGGCATGTATAATGAAGGCGAGTATGATCTTGCGGGTTTTGCTGTGGGTGAAGTTAAGAAAGAAAACCTTCTTGGCGGTAAGCGCGTCAAGGCCGGTGACACGCTTATCGGTCTCTCCTCTGATGGATTTCATTCCAATGGTTATTCCCTTGTTAGAAAGGTTATAGAGAAAGCAGAGAGTGAAAACTCAATGAGTGGATTCACTAAGAGCGATTTTTTAAAGCCGACACGAATTTATTGGAACCTTTTAAAAGGTCTCATTGAAAAAGGTCTACTTAGTGGTTGTTCTCATATTACAGGGGGAGGACTCCTTAATATTCAAAGAATGAATGAAGATTTAGGTTACGAGATTCTTATGAGTGAGAATCAGTACCGCGAAACTTTCTTTACTGAAGAGTTTAAATGGGTTCAAGAGAGAGGAGAGATTGCAACTAAGGAAATGCTTAAGACCTTTAATTGTGGGATTGGCATGGTTTTAGCGACGTCATCGCCAGATCTTGTGAAGGAGCATCTTGATGGCCTCAATGAAAAGGTTCATATCCTAGGCAAGGTGACGAATGAGAAAGGTCTCTTCTTAAATGGTGAAGAGTTTAGCGCTTTGTAATCTGACCTTTAACAGTACACTCTAGACCTGAGCGGATACGGGCACAGTTTACTCTTTCATAACTTAGGGATTCGCTCTTTTTGAGGCGAAGCTGTTCACTCAGTGTTTTTGTGAGCAGTCTATCTAGCTTTTCCTGAAGAGCGGTCTTATCCTTATTCTTATAATTACGGCGCTCTTTCTTATAGGGGATGCGCTCAACCACGACTTTAGTGGCCTTATTCTCTTTTGTTTCTCTGACGAAGGTGAGATGACCCTTACTGATGACGAGATCACTTACCTTCTGAGGAAGATTCCAAGAAGTGTTATTAAGGCTAAGGGACTCCTTAGCAACTTTATAGGTTCCCCATATTTTGGGGTTCCTCTTAAAGCGAGTTGTCAGTTCAAAAGACTTCTCCTTTCCTGATGAGTGCACACCAGATTGGAGGGAGAAAATAATGAATGTCAGAGCAATTGTTTTTCTTTTCACACCCCTCTACCTTCAAATCTGAGGCCATAAAAACCTTGTTATTCCTTATACTTATAATTGGGTGGGCGTGAGTTTATGCAGGGAGTGTTTAAAAAGGTGACACTTTTAAACGGTAATTATTTCCTCTGCAAAAAGGGAGCTCCTGTATAATGAAGGCCAAGGAAATTGAGCCGATAAAGAGAGGGAACCGCTTTTTTGGAGAGCTTGTGAAGATTTTGCATATTGGGAAGTATTATCATCCTTATTCAGGTGGAATGGAGTCTATTTTAAGAGACCTCTGTGAGGGCCTTAGCCAAAAGGGCCACGATGTGACGGTTCTTTGCAGTAATACGAGCGCCCAGAAAAGCATTGAAAATCTCAATGGTGTGAAAGTTATTCGCCTCGCGCGCACTGGGGTTCTCTTTGGCCAAAATATCAATCCTACACTCTTTATCGAAATGATGAGGCTCGCTAGAGAAGCCGATATTGTTCACGTGCACAGTCCTAATCCTCTGGCCGAAATGTTAAGCCTCTTTCTTCCTAAGAGCGTCGCCCTCGTTTCCACTCATCATAGTGATATCATTCGTCAAAAGACGCTCTTAAAATTCTACAAACCTTTTCTTATACGCTTTTTTAAAAGAGCGCAAAAAGTCTTTGTTCCTACGAAGAATCATATTAAGTTTAGTGACTTTCTCATTCATTTTGAAAATAAGTGTGAACTCATTCCCTTTGGAATTAGAACAGACTTTTTAAAATCAACTGAAGCTAACCTGGAAAAGGCGAAGAACTTTCGAAGTGAGTTTGGACCCTACGCCCTCTTTGTTGGTCGTTTGGTAAGTTATAAAGGCATTCGCTTTCTTATTGATGCTGCCAAGGACACTCAAGGAAGTGTGGTGATTGTAGGTCATGGCCCCTTAAAAGCAGAGCTTGAGCTTCAGGTGAAACAGCTTGGGCTACAAGAGAAGGTTAAGATTCTTGGTCGAGTTAAGGATAATGATGACTTTGTGGGCCTCTATCATGGCTGTGATATGTTGGTTCTTCCCTCAATTACCCCTAATGAAAATTTTGGCGTTGTCCAGCTTGAGGCGATGGCCTGCTCTAAGCCAGTGGTCACCACCAATCTTAAAAGTGGTGTGCCTGCCGTAGGCATTAAAGGAAAGACGACTTTAATTGTCGAGCCTGAGGATTCACAACAGCTCTCTAAGGCGATGGATATGATCTTCTTAAATCATGAGCTCAAGACTAAAATGGGACGTGCTGCCTTTGAGCATTATCAAAATTTCTATACTTGGCAGGGGATGATTGAAACTCAAATTGATGCTTATAAGCGTATCAAAGAAATCACGACGATCATCAATAAGCACCGTAAAGAAGCCGCTTAATTAGAGGGTATCGACTCTCTGATCGCTCTTTTTAAGTCTCTCTTTTGTTTTCTGGGTTTTAACGATATTGCACGCTAGCTTATAGCCAAGTTCACAACTTCTCTCATAGACACTAAAGGCAACTTCTCTCTCTCCATAGTCTTGTTCAAAACTCGCCATAAGAAAGCATGATTGCGGAGAGTTGTCTTCCTGGCACTTCCTCTTGTGAAGGAGGAATTGATCGACTTTCTTAAGAAGAACACAGGACTTACGATGATAACGTTTACAGGCCTTATCTAAGTAGCCTTGGCTTAATACTCTTTCAAACTTTAAATGAAATTGACCGAGGTGATAGCAGGCCTCTGCAACTCCATACTCACAGGCCCTATTGAAATACTTATTGGCCTTAGCATGAAGTTTATCTCTTTCTAAGTTCCAGGCCAGATCAAAGCAGCTATCAGGGGTACTTGGGGTGCAGGTGTCGTTGAGAAGCTCCATCGCTTCATCAATTTGTCCACCAGCAAGATAATATTCTTTGAGTTGAATACAACTTGGTCCGTGCTTACTTTGACTACAGGAGCGCTTGAGAACCTCAAAGGATTCGTCAGTTTGGCCCAGTTTGTACAAGTTCTTCGCCATGAGTAGACAGGCTTCATTGTCGCCTTCAAAGCAATCTTCCTTGGTATCTTCTGTAATTTGCTTATAGGTCTCCTGGGCTTCCTTTGATTGATAGTGTGAGGAAGAGGTGTTGGTATAGCGAGAACCAATGGAGGCTATTTTACAAAAATAAGGATGAAGACCTTGATCACAGGCCTTTTGAATAGGAGATTGAAGAAGGAAGAAGAGACCAACAAGGGCAAAGAAGACGATGAGGGCAATGAAGAGTTCGCGAAATTTTTCAAAGAGGCTTTGTTCTTTAAAGAGGGGGATATCACGAACAGCAACAGTTTGGCGGTCAGGTAAAATAAAGGTCAAGTTTCGGGCGATACCATCGGGACCGATTTGAAAGTTAAGAAGAGCATTTGTGTTTTCGACACTAAAGAGGCCATCCGCTCTGAGGTGACACTTTTCTTTATGAATTTCAGAAGTCTTTAAGTAAAGCTGGTCACCTTCATACGTTACAATAAAAGTATTGCCATCATTTTGCTTGTAGACCCCTGCATAGGGTTCTTTTCTTTGGGTCAATTTCTCTCCTTAATAATTTTATTCTAACCCTTCTTGTTTAGGGCTCCAAGAAAATCTTATAGAGGAGGCGAAGTGCTGAAATTAGAAGAGCAAATTTGTATACTTTAACAAAAATCTCCTGACTCACTTTTCCTAAAAGATAGACTCCACACTTTGTGCCAAGAACCGCCATGAGGATCATGATTCCAAGTAAGAGAGAATATTCACCATAGGGAAAGGCAAGTGCGATAAAGAGGGGGACCTTGAGGAGGTGGGTAAACATTTGCGCAGCCGCTTTTGTCGCGACGATTTCTTCTTTGGTGAGGTCATCACGAAGAAAGAAAGGCGCTAGAATTGGTCCTGTTGCCCCGACTAAGGGAGCAGCAAAACCAATGAGGGTCCCAAGAGGGAAGAAGCCAATCCTTGGTATATGGATGGGAGGAAGTTTCTTTGGTTTAAAGAGCGTGTAAAAAATGAGCGCCACGATAAGGAGGAAGAAGATATCCTTATTTTCAATGGAATCAATTAAAAAATAAGCCCCCATTGTTCCAAGGGGAGCCCCCATAAGAAAGTAGGAGAGGATTTCCTTATTAATGTCTCTTCTTAAAAAGAAACACCTGCTGAGGTTACTCGAGAGTTGAATAATGCCGTGAAGGGGAATGATTGTTTGGAGAGGAAAGAAGAAGGTCATAGAGGCTAAAAGAACCATACCTCCGGCCATGCCCACAACACCGCTTATGATAGCGGTGGAAAAAACCAAACATCCCATCAGGATGATAAAGACTAGGCTCACTCTTTTATTCCAAAATAGGAGTGGTGGATTTTCTTGTCGTGAAAATCTTGGGGAATCGTTTTAAAGGTAGTTTCTTTAAGAAAGGAAATACCTTCATCTAATTTAAAGTCGCGATAATTACAGGAGAAGTAGAGGGAGCCGCCACTTCTTAGGGCGCGCCAACACTCTTTTAAAAGAAAGTAGTGATCCCTATTAATATCCCATGTTCCTCTAAACTTTTTGGAAATGGAAAAGGTGGGAGGATCAACAACAATGATGTCAAAGCTCTGATCGGGAAGGTCTTTAACATATTGGAGGCAATCGCCCTCAGCGAATTCATGCTCTTTAGGATTGAGTTCATTGAGGATGAAGTTTCTCTTGCCCCATTCAAGGTAATGGGGATTAAGATCATTACTGGTGACATGGGCCTTGGCCATCGCCAGAGCGACAGAAAGAGAGCACGTGTAACTAAAGAGATTAAGGGCTTTCTTTCCGGTGAGGTCAAGAGTGGAGAGCTCCTGACGCCAAGGTCGGTGGTCAAGAAAGAGGCCTGTATCAAGATAGTCGCTGAGGTTGACCTCAAACTTTAAGCCCGCTTCCTCAATGGTTGTCAGAACCTTTTTTTCAGATTTCTTCTCATAGAGATTTCCCGTTTCTTGAACTCGTCTCTCTTTGTAAAATCTCTTGCGCTTAGGAAAACCCAACTCGTCCAAGGCCTGATCAAGGAGATCTAAGTTTTCCTTTTTTCCCTTCTCGTAATCAATTTTAGAGAGGCGCAGACCTACGACAACTTGATCGTTGTAGACGTCAATGATGTAGGGGAATTCTGGAATATCCCTATCATAGAGGCGAAAGGCCCCAATCTTTTGGCGCCTTGCCCACTTTGATAGGTGTTTGAAGTTCTTTTTAAGTCGATTACTGAGCGACATAAATTTGCATGACGTGATTTGCCATGTGGCGCAGCCACTCGTACTCACGAAGAATGACACGTGGGCCTAAGTGACGCTCTTCACCTGTGCGATTGGGGTCATAGTCATAGAGAGGTTGTGCAGGATCAGAGTAGATACTGTCGCGCACATAGAAAGCACCTTGATTGGAGCAGCCTCCTGCAGCGTTAAAGCTGTCTTCAACTTGCTTGCCTCGTTTTTCAAAGAGACGGGCCTTTCTTTCTAGACGTGCTCTTTCACTCTCATCAGTTTGTGCGGCTGCTTCCTCGCGAATCTCTAAAGCGCGCGCATTCATTTTGTGAGGAAATTCACTGACAAAGGGACAGCCGTGATTTCTTATGGTGTCGTTATAGCCACCAACCATGACGGCATGCCAGAAGCCGGTGTGGTTATAGATCACGACAACCGGTCCTTTCTTTGTCGCAAGGGCCTTCTTTACTGTCTCTACAATATCACTTGGTGCTGTTCCCACATTCCAACGATTACCATCTTCAAAGAGAATATCTCTTTTAAACTCTGGAGTTTTAATGGCAGGAGCATGAGTGAGCTGATCGAGGTTGACGACCCAATTGGCCTTAATGCCATAGTACGCGCCTTCTTCTTCAGGTGCGGCATCAACGCGAGTTCCTCCAACGATTTTGTACCAATCCTTTTTGTAGGGAAAGACCTCATTGGTATAGACTTTTTGCTCTACATTGAGACGATAGATCGTATCGGTAATCCAATTATCGATAAGATTATCGCCGACATTGGCCTTAGAAAGATTCATAAAATAGCGCTCTGAAAGATCATACTTTCGATAGCCTTCCTTTTGATTGAGGATGGCCTCAACACTGGCCGTGTGGCTCATAAAGAGGCAAGAGCCGGCATTTTCTTGATTGGGTGTGGCCACCATAGAGTCGACCCAGTAATTAAAACCACCAATAAGGTCGGCTTCATCGGCAACGAGGGCCTTTGATTCCATGGGAGAGAGGTTCTTTTCGAAAGCCTCTCCACTATTTGGGGACTTTGTTCCTATAACGATTCTAGCCGCCATGGCGTTTGTTATTAGAAGGGTGAGGGCAAGGGCCAATAGTCTCATAAAATCAAATCCTTGATACGTTAGGGAATTATATAGGTTATTGAAACAGTCAGATAATGTTAGGTCACGCTGCGAAGTGCTAAGTCTTTGAAAATACCTAATTTGTTTATTAATCCGACCAAAAGACTCAAGAAGGTGAAGTGGCCCTCCGATACGCAGATGTCGTGTGTACATGTTTTGCCTTTAATTTTGAGACAAAGGAAGGAAGGCCAATGAAGAAAGTGAAAGTAAATGCTTGGGTTGGGACACTCTTGTCCTTGTGTGTGTTGAGTAGTCCCGTCATGGGAGAGGATCTCGACTTTTCTCCAACGACGTCTTTTAAGGACAGTCAAAAGTCTATCGGTAGTGGTGCCGCTCGAGCCATTGACGTGGTTCTTTCTGAGGCCGGACTGCGCGCAGCGATTCAGTCGGTTGGCCTTACGGGAAATAGTGCGAGTAAGGTCGAGCAAGTAGTAGGTCTTGCCCTTAAGAATCTCACGGGGGTTGAAAATCCTGACCGCACTCAATTGGCCCGCGGTCTAAGGGGAATTAGCTCTGGAGCAGATGGACGCTTAAAAAGGCGCTTAACGACTCTCTTAAGTGAGAGCGAAAGAGAGTTGAGTAAGGAAGAATTTGTTGAACTGGTCAATTCTCTTGTCTACCTCGCTGGCCGCTATGGGGTGGATAATTCACTGGCCATGGCCTGTAGTGCTTGCATTAGTGGACCACTTGCAAAGAAAGGCTTTCGCTTTACCTATGATGAAATAGCGGATGAGAAGACCGCTTATATTCTCAATTCTGTGGTGCCTCGTTCACCAAATGAAGTAGTGAAGTACATTAAGAAAAATCTTAAGTCTCAAAAGTTAACAACTCAAAAATTAAATTATCTCAGTGAACTTCCAAAGGAAGATGAAAAAGTTTTCGCTCTTTTCTTGGCCATTCCGACTCATGGTTCTCCGGCACAGAAAGAACTCTATGAGGCAATTAAACTCATTTCTAAAAAGCCAAGTAAGAATGGCAACGTCAATGTTCTCGATCCTAAAAACCCTCATCAGTTGTGGCGACTCTTTGGGAGTGATCTCAATGAAGTTGAGTTAGAGGGGTGGTCTCGCATGCTCAGGAGTGTTGCCGAGGATGCTAAAAAGAAAAAAGAGGTGAGTAAGAAGGCCGCTTTTTATCGCCACCTCGAAGCGAAGGCCAGTGGCAATGCGGCCCTCGACGATCGCCTTGAATTGATTAAAACAAAGAACTGCTTTTTTAAATAATCCCTTGGGAGAGATGATATGAAAAATTGGAATAAGAAAATAGCGACCTTTGTCATTCCTATGATGGTAACAGGAATGGCATTAGAGAGTTGCTCTTATAACTCCTTTAGGGGAGTTGCGAATGAAGAGGCGCGTAGCGCTTATCAAGTCTATGCTGATCTGCAAGAGTCGGCGACCTCTTTTAATGCTAAGGCCGTTATGGTCGATGGTGAATTGGTCGTTGATGGAATGGACGCTGGTGTCACCTGGGGGGCTGAGAAGGAAGCTTCTTCTGGCCTGATTACGCGAGTGATGTCACCTCCAGCAGAAGGCCTTAAGCAGATGGTCAGTGGAATGGAGGAGAGTTCTCAAAGAGAGTTCCTTCTCGATTTCTTCTCTAACTATGTTAAGAATGCCAATGGCTATCGGACCTTTAAAAATGAAGAGGGCGTTGTGATAGATTATGCCCGCGATGTTGTGGATAACGAAGGGAATCCCAAGGTCATTGATATGGAGCCCTTTCGCTCTATCGACTTTGAAAATGTGACGACAGAAGAACTCGTAGCTAAGTGGAATCAATTCCTTGATATGACTGATGATAGGCCTTTGACTTTTATGAAGCCTTCAGTGCGCATGAAAATGTTTAAGGCCCAATTACCAGGGATGTCAGACAGACAAAAACTTAAGAATGTTTCAGGCTATCATAACTGGAAGGCCACATTTGGTAAGGCCCAAAACTATGTCCGGGATGCTCACGCGACGAGTGTAGGATGGGAAATTAACTTTAGTCCTAATCAGACCTATGGAGAATTTGAAGAGTTCGTCATGTGGTTTAGAACCGAGCTTAAAAATGCCGGCCGCCTCTTTCAGGCACCCGGGCATCAACGAATGGTTTTTAGAAGACACCCCAATCTTGATGAAGCGAAGCTCTCGGAGCTTTATCGTGCCATTCAAGCCCTTATTATTGCCGATGGTATTCAAGGGAAGACGGGGATCGAATCAGCGAGCTTTAAGAGTGTTCTTGATGACAATACTCTGCAAAGCCTTAACTCTGGTCGTGGTGTTATTCGCCTAGAGAGAAGCCGCTGGGGAAGTGAAAACTACGGTGTAGAATTTAGAGCAGGAACTAAGGATATTAGAGCTGCGCGCTTTTATCAGACAACTCTTGCCGCTAGAGTCGCAACCAATGATTTCTCTGGCCTTGCCGACATTGGGGATTACTCTCTCTATACCGGCAGTGGATATAGTCTCAATGCTGAAGAGGTTTCTCGGAAGTTTAATGTCCCTCTTGAAAAGGTTGAAAAAGCTGCCCAGAATATTCAAGCAGGCCAGTTTAAGTTGAGTTACATGATTCCTTTTTGGGACTGGACGAACCCTGATCTTCCTTTCTTAAGTGCGAGTAAGAAGCGCTTTATTGAGTCTTTGACTCGTGATTTTATCCTTCAGGTGGCAGAGCTTGAAGGAGCGAATATTAAGGCCGATCTTAAAAGCCTTCTTCGCTCATGGGTGAAGTCGACAAAGCTTGGAGATGAATTAAGAAATTATATCAAGCCAAGAAGAATGGCCTCTCAAACAGATGACCTTCTTCATTTTTCACCTCCTGAAGGGCGCCCTGTTGTTGCTGGTGCTTTGGATGTGAATAATATTGACCTTGGTATCGAATACTCTGGTAAGTTTCCCCTGGCCCTTGATGCCCAGTATTCTCCAGAGCGCTTACAAGATAATAAGAAAGCATGGCTACAGACTCGAATTGATCTCACTCTTGATGAGCGCAAGCAGGTGTTAAAGAATGTCGCCGAGGACCTTCTTAAAAACCTAGGGGGAGAAGGAGAAGCCCAAGAAGTGATCGATGCCGGAGGCCATGGCCACGGTCTTGAAGTCGCGTATGAAATTAGAGACCCTCAAGACCGTAAGTGGGTTGTTGAGTGGGATGGTATTGGCCGTTCATACTCTGAAGCGGGCGAAATTGTAGAAGACTCTATTCGTGGCGGTTCTATTGAGCTTGTGACACCAAAATTTGTTCCTCAAGTTGAGGATATGGAAGCTGTCTACAAGGCCTTTGATGAAAATAGTATCCTTCCGACAATTAAGCACGGGGGAGGGCACATCAATATTGACCTTGCGGCCTTTGAAAATAATCCTAAAGCAGTAGGCCGCTTTATGGCGCTTTTTCATGAGCATCGTGGGATCATCAGTATGATGTTCCAGTATGTGAATCGATTAAAGTCAGCGGAGCCCATTGATATTGATCCCGCCTTCAATAGACAACTCGCCAACTTCACTGGCACGGATGATGAGCTTAAGAAGCTTCTCTATAATAATAAGTACTTTAATACTCGCTATGGAAGAAAGACTCGTTATAACCAACTTGATATGTCAGCTTACTATCAAGATGTTATTCCAGAAGAGCTTCTCACAGATGACTTTGATATTAATTCACCAACGGACCCATGGAGAAGAACATTTAGAGCTGACCCACGCATTAGAAAAGCTGAGTTTAGACTCTTTAATGCCCCGAGAGATCCGATGGAAAGTGCCCTACAAATTCGCCTCGTCAGAGCACTTCTTCATAAAGCAATTAATGAAGATACTCCTCTCGATGGCACCGTTCAAAAGGTTGATCATATAAGCTATCTGCAAAACACAGATAAAGCCTATGATGATCTGGCGAAGCTCTGTGATGAATTGGGTCTTGATATCAATGACTATCGACCGGCCCTTGCTGAAGGTCTCTCTGATACGGATATGGCCCATCGTTCAGCTTTCTTTGAGCCACTTTCACAAAAGCTTGCCAACCATCCTAAACAAAGAGGATGGGGGCAGGCCGTGGAGCCAAGAAGTGCTGACAATGCGATTGCTTCAGAAGGTCGTCAATGGACACCGGGGCCTGCAGATGAGCTTAATACCATGACTCATGAGCAACGAGTTCAGGCAGCAGCTGCCGCTGACCGTCAGCGTGCGGCCATTGTTCCCGCGCGAGAAGTCCCGGGGGACTTTGTGCGCTCTGATAGCTGTGTGGATCTTGTAGGAGCATTTTTATAAGAGTCATGACAAAGGGCGCAGATTTAGGTTAGTCTGCGCCTTAAATGGAAAAAGTGAAAGAAAGAAAATTTTCGAAGCCGTCTAATTTTTACTCGCTCTCGACCCAAGAATTTGGGAAGTGGTGGACGGCCAAGGGTATGGGGATTGGGCCCCATAAGAGATTGCAAAGAGGGATTGTTAGGGGCTCGTATCAAGCGGGCCCCCCCTCGGAGCACCCAGAGATATCCTCTCACGTTCTGAAAAGTCTTAAAGAAGAATTCACCTTTGATTTACCAAAAATCTTTGAAAGAAGGGCTTCAAAAGACGGCACCATTAAATACCTCTTTGAATTGGAAGATGGAAAAAAAGTTGAGAGTGTCGCCATACCTTTTCATAAGAAATACACCCTCTGTTTAAGCTCTCAAGTGGGCTGTGCCATGGGTTGTACTTTTTGTTTTACAGGCACTCAGGGGCTTTCTCGTCACTTAGAAAGTCATGAGATTGTCGGGCAATACCTCGCGGTATGGAGAGACCTTAATCGTGACAAAGCTCACCCTATGACTCCCAATATTGTCTTCATGGGGCAAGGGGAGCCCCTTCATAATTTTGAGGGCCTCGATAAGGCGATTCGCTATTTTATGGAAACCCCTGGTCTCACGCTTGGTCCTCGTCAAATCACCGTCTCAACTGTTGGCTTTCTTGCAGGTCTTGAAAGATGGAGCGAACTTCCGAGTGTGAACCTTGCCATTAGTTTACATTCTCCTTTTGAAGAGGAGCGCACCAAGCTCATTCCGATGAATAAGGCCTACAGCATTGAGAGGATCTTTGAAATCTTAAGAGGTCTTCCCTGGGGCAGGCGTAAGCTTATTAATTTTGAGTATCTTCTTCTGGGCGAAGAAAATGATTCGAAAGAGCATGCTAAGGCCTTAGCAAAACTGATTAGTGAATTTCCAAGCCTCGTTAATCTTATTCCCTTTAATCCCTATCCAGATTCCCCCTATAAAAGACCAAGTGATGAGCAGGTTGCGAAGTTTAAATCTTGGCTCGTTGAAGAGAGGGTTCGCACAATGGTCAGGACCACTAAGGGCGATGAAATTTTAGCCGCTTGCGGGCAATTAGCGAATAAGTTTAAATAGAGTAAAGGAGAACTCTTTTGTGAACTTACCTAATCCCCATCCTCCCGGATGCTTTTGGCATCAATACGCAGAGAAATTTGGTGTCCCCGATATTAAGTATTGCGAGGAGACAATCTGTCACTTTATCAGTGAACCCGCAAATACGTGGTCTAACCTTGGCTTTATTTTCGTCGGGATCATTCTGCATTTTTGGTATCAGAGACAAGGTGAGAAGGGCACACGATTTTTAGAGCTCTACGGTATCAATATGATCTTTGTGGGGGTGACCTCACTTCTTTATCATTTGAGTAATAACTTTTTAACTCAGTTTATAGATTTTCTTGGAATGTACGCCTTCTTTGGGCTTCTTCTATTAGGAAACCTGGAATGGTTAGGTCGACTTAAAAGAGAAAAGGTTCTTCCTCTTTATTTAGTGAGCTTCATTCCCTTTAGCGCTCTCTTCTTTCTTTGCCGCTTGAGTGGAGTGCCCGTTCAGCTTTCCATTGGAATTATTATCGTCGCGGGTCTCATCACAAAAATAATGATTTTCAAGAGAGCGAAAATTGACGGGCATATTTTAGCTTTGGCCCTTGGGACCTTCGCTGTCGCGGTCACTTGTCAGATTCTTGATATCAACCGCTTCATGTGTGACCCGCAAAACCATTGGTTACAGTTTCACGGGCTTTGGCATCTCTTTAACTCAATTGGAATGGGAATTCTCTTCTTTCACTATCGAAGTTTACGACAAATTAACCCGCGGTGAAGTTCCCCCACAGAGTCATTATCATTAAAGGTGATATCGATCTTTAACGTATCAGTGCTTAGAGGTGTCGTCTCAAGGTCAAGGCCCGAGCCAAAATACCATGTGCCATGCCAGCTCACTTGATAGAAAATACCATCTTCAATAGGGTAACTATAAGACTCCTGAGAGTCATAATAGGAGGGGCCAATGAGCAGCCAATTGGGGAGGGCTTCTGGATTGAGAACGTAGGCATGAGGCCTCTCCTCTTTTAAAGAGAACTTCACAAGGAGGTTTTCTTCACGAAGACGAGGGCTATCATAGTGGCCACCAAAGGTGGGAAAGTCATCTCCAGCACCTATAGAAATAGCGTAGGTTTCTTTATATTGGAGGGGGCAGCTAAAAGTCCCACTTGGGTTTTGAGCGGCAAGGGAAGCTGAAAAGAGGCCAGCTAAAATGATAAGGGTTTTCATAAGGTCTTCTCCGGTTTGTTTATGACCTTATGTATAGGGCAAGGGATTCTTTTTTTCTATGCTCTAGTGAATCTTTTCATGATAACAATTTGTTCTTAAATTTATGTAAGTGTTTGATATTATTCGCCATGAATGTTGAAGATTTCAGCACCATTATAATAGTCTTCAAAATCGATATCATCGCCTTCCATAAGTTTTTCTATTTTCTTTAAAACTTCAAGAGTCCTCTCGATGCTTCCATCAATCTTAAGAATTTCTTCTGGCGAGCTTTCATCGAAACCCCTTTTGTGAAGTTTATGGCAGAGGGATTTTGCGACACTAATACTATTTCTAATCTCATGATTATAGGTGATCACAAGGGCCTTGGCAGCCCGCATTTTCTCTGTGATTAGCGCCTGTTCTTTTTTATGTTCAAGGTCTTCGTGTAAGAGCATAAGGCCTGCTAAGATTTTTTGATGCTCTTCATCTTCCTTTTGAGAGATGAGATCCTCTGAGATCGAACAGCGGCCTTCATTAATTTCAATGATGTAATTGAGAACTTCTTCACAGGTCACTTGGCTTCCTCTCTTGTTCGATGAATGGAAAAGTTACTAAAGCCTAAAGAGCTTGCTACGAAGCGAGCGGCAACATTGGCAATTGCATTGCGACCAGTAATAATAAAAATGTGCTCAACATAAGGTAAAAGCGGCTTCCATAAGAACTTTAACAACTCTCTTGTTTTGGCGTCAGGTTTATCTGTACGGCTAATATCAAGAATAACTTTCTTCGTTTGAGGAGAGTTAGCATTTGTGAGAAGCTCGTGAAGCTTCTTAAACATCACTTCAAGTTGTGCTTCCGTTAATTTATAGACTTCTTCATAGAGGATGGTGTCGCTTTTGAGAAGTGTCACTTGTGAGCTAAGAAGATTGATTTCTTCTTGGCTAAGTTGAGGGCCATAGGATTTATTTTCGATACCTTTCATTAAGTCTTCCTTTATTAATCTTAATGATTGTAAAGGAAAATTTTTTATAAAGCTATCTCATCATTAGCAGCAAAGAAGACCAGCCCTAATGAAAAGAGAAGTCCAATGGCAAGAGTGACGATAACAAAGGGGTTTGAGCTATGAAGAGAACTCATGAAAGTGGACTGCTGATAAAGAATGATAAAAGTCACGAGAGAAGATAGGCAAAGAGAAGCCGTCAAAATATGAGGACGATAATTCTTAGGAAGACTTTTTAAAGTTCTTTGAGTGAATCCCTGATCAGCAATTTTTTGCTGATCACGAAGGAGGTCTTCAAGAAAAAGATCATGGTTTTCTTTCATATTTTAGTCCTCTTTGTATGACTTTAGGAGAAAGTGCAGTTTTTCTTTCCCTTTAGCGACATGGGTTTTTAATGTCCCAAGGGGAATTTCTAAAATTGTTGAGACATCCTCATGGGTGAGGTCCTCAAAGTAACACATCGTTAAGCAAGCGCGCTCTATGGGCTTGAGAGTCAACATGGCCTTCTCTAAATCCATTTTAACATGACCCTGATTGGGAAGGTGAGAGAAATCCTCTTCATCCCATCCATAGCTCTCTCGTTTTTTCCTCTTGTATTGGAGGAATTGATTCTTTGCAATCGAGTAGAGCCACGGCGAAAACTTAGCTCCGGCCTTTAATGTGGATAGCTTTTGATAGGCCTTAAGAAAGCTATCTTGGGCCAAATCATCAGCAAGCGCCTCATCTCCTTGAAGCATTCTTCTTAAAAAGAGGCGCAAGGGGGATTGGTATTTTTGAATAAGCTGGCCATAGGCATAGTGATCATCATTGAGGACCACTCTTTCAATCAGCTTTTGATCACTAATAAGCATTTCTTATTTTTCAGCTAATTTCCAGCTAATAAGATAGCCAATACCTAAAAGAAGAGGAATTAGAGCGATTGACCACATGCCTTGCACACTTGTTTTTATAATTAAAAGGAAAGAGAGTAGCCCTAAAGAGGAGAGGGTAAAGAGAAGACCTCTCCTTCTGTCTCTATCGATAGGGTTGAGGTCCTTTTGCCCTTCCATAAACATCTCTGGCGGGATTTGTGCTCCATTTTCGGCCATGGTTCTAAGAGTGATTTGTTTTTCACGCTTAGAGCGGTAGCGAAAGAAACCAATAAGAAAGAGGCAGGTGGGAAAGATAGCAAAGAAGCCTAGGGGAACAGCAATCTCAACGGGCCATGAACTTCCTGTTGAGTGAAGGTCAACATTGATGCCTTTGGCGAAGACATTACCTGTCTTAATGAAGACTGTAATAACTAAGAAGTTTAATAGGGTGCGTGCTAATTTATCCATTTTTCATTCTCCATGTTTTCTTATGATTTACCCCTTAGATGCATTGAGGAAGACAAATAGATGTAAAAAAAATTAAAAAAGATCACATTCTTTGTAATTTCATGATCTTAAGGATAGATTTTCTCAAAAAGGATACTCTATGAAACTTTATTTTTTCGCAGCTAGTCTTATTCTTTCTCTTGGTACCAAGGCCGCAATTTGTAGGAACTCTTCCTTTCTCACAGAAGAAGTGATTATCGACCAAATGGATGAGCGCCTCTTAATCAATGATTGTGACTTTTATGAAGAGAATTGCTTCCTCACCAACTTGTCACGACCGGACGTCAAGAGAGAGGTTGTTGCTATTGAGTTGGGAGATCAGTTTAGAGTGACAGGCGAGGGGTATATTAGAATATCCCTAGATAATAGTTTTGCTGAGTATGGACCTACACGCCTGACAAGTTTTCTCTACTGCCACCCTTTTTAATTAGCGGTAGTCGGAGTTTTTAAAGAACTCGACTTCTTCAAATTTTTCCATCGCAAGCTTTAAGTCCCATTCGCTTCGCACACTAAAGCAGATACGATCTTTATGGTCATAGCAAATATTATTACCGTTCTTAGCGATAAATTCTTTCTTCGTTTTTTCATTAGGAAAGCGCAGCCAGCGAATTCCTGAAAAACCATAGCTTTCATAGGCGCCATGAACATTGTACTCATCCTCAAGACGGTGCTTAACAACCTCAAACTGGAGCATCCCAACCGCACCTAAGATCTTTTCATTAACTGTGTGGCGGGTGAATACTTGAACCGTCCCTTCTTCAGAGAGTTGTTTAAGACCTTTATCAAGCTGCTTGCCTTTGAGAGGATCTTTAAGAACGACCTTTTGAAAAATTTCTGGAGCAAAGGAGGGAATACCTGTGTATTGAATGGCCTCGCCCTCAGTAAAGGTATCACCGATTTGGAATTTACCTGTATCGTGAAGGCCTATAATATCGCCTGCAAAAGCCTCTTCAACAATATCTCTGTCTTGGGCCTGGAAAATAAGTGGGGTCGCTATCTTGATGTCTTTACCTGTTCTTACGTGATGAATTTTATCACCGCGCTTAAAGTGACCGGAGCATACCCTCATGAAAGCAACACGATCTCGGTGGCGTTTATCCATATTCGCCTGAATCTTAAAAATAAAGCCAGAGAACTTTTTGTGATCTGGGGTTATGATCTTTGTTTCACTCTCTTCATTAAAGGGAGCGACCTGGACTTCTCTGGCCATGGGGCCAGGTGAGTGACCTGAAATTTGATCAAGGGTTTCTTTCACTCCAAAGTTATGAAGGGCCGTCCCAAAGAAGACAGGAGTTTGAATGCCTGCAAGAAATTCTTCTTCGTTATAATCAGGCATAAGTTCAGAGACCATTTCTAGATCTTCCTCAAGCTTATCTCTGATCTCAATACCAAGATAGGCTTCAACCTCAGGGGCATGAAGATCGCTGGCATCAAGAATATCGGGC
>CATLOT010000019.1 GCA_950054155.1 uncultured Bacteriovoracaceae bacterium | reverse complement strand
ATTATAGGTTGAAGGTTCTAAACGGGTTTGGCTAGGGCTTGAGTGCGGTGTGTTCCACCATGAAGGGATAAGAGTCATAAGTAGGGATGAGTTAAAAAATGGCGCACCCTGAGCGATTCGAACGCCCGACCTTCTGATCCGTAGTCAGATGCTCTATCCAGCTGAGCTAAGGGTGCGTGTGAAAGAATCTTTTACCGACTTCTAACGCATTTATCAAGTCAAATTAAAGAGCGCAGTGCAAAAAATTACTTAATTTCAGACCTGCGCTGTGAATAGAAGGCTAATGCTTTCTCACAGCTTGAAGGCCAATCAAATTTACTTGAAAGCTCCAAGGCCTGGCCCTGTGCCCTTTCAAGTTTATCAGGCTCTTTAGCCCAGGAAATTAACGTCGAAGCGAGGACATTGTAATCCCCCCGCTGCGCTAACCAATCTCTAGGAAGTAACATTTCTGGCCCAGGTGTATCGTAGGCTGCCACAGGTAAGGAGGCGGCCATCATCTCTAAAACCCCAAAACCGAAACTTTCAAGATGAGAGGGAAAGACGCCACACGAGCAGTCGCGAAGTAAATCTGGAAGTTCATCTGCATTGAAGCTTTCAACCACCTCGATTGATTCTCTAAGAGAGAGGGGAAAATGAGATTTTACAGCTTCAGCGTTTGGAAACATTGATGAAGTCCCCATTAGCTTTAGCTTTGCCGTTGGTACAGCTTTTAGAACTCGTGACCAAAGATGGGGAAATTCAACAGCTCCCTTTCGAGGATCAAAGGTTCCAACAAATCCAACTCGGAACACATCTTGCTTTTCTCGTTTGGTTTTTAAGGCCTCTAATCGTTCTTGAGATATTCCATAAGGAGCGACTACAACTTTAACTTCAGGTATAGAGTTCTCAAGAAGGGCCTCTTTATCAAGAGAGTTTGCGACGGTTATAGCATCAGCTTCACTCAGTGATAGAAGTGCTCTTTTTATTTTCCTATCAAATAGATTTTTTCTCTTTTTGCCCTTAAGCAAGGTCCCTAAGAAAGAGCGAAGTGTTTTAAATTTAGGTATCGTAATTTTGAGAAGGTGAAGTTCAAGAAGAACTGCTCTGGCCACGAGAAGAGGTTTTTGAGGCAGGTCGATGCGACTTCTTCCTAGATAGAGATACTCATACTCAATAACATCGTATTTTTCACCGTTTTCTACAATGTAATTAAAAAGGGCATCACCATAAACATCTATAAAGTGCACTTCCCCTGAGGCCACATTAGTTAACTCGTCTCCACCAACGAGATCGACTTCATGACCTAACAAGCGATAATTCTCTGCGTTTTCAATATAAACCTTAGCTCCGCCAAGAGAGCGTTTAAGAGGATAGGGACACATCATTAAGATTTTCAACTTATAACCGCCTTAAGATGGTGTTCAAGGTGTGATAAAACTTTCTCGGCAGACCAATTTAAACTCGATTCATAAGCATTCTTAGACATTTCTTCAAAGTTGTCGCGGTTCGCGACTAAAGCATCCACAAAGGCACTCGATGAAAAGTCCTCAACAAGAACACCATTTCTCTCAGAGCTAATAAAGTCTTTTGGTCCCCCCGAGTTATGACAAAATACAACAAGGCCTTTACTCATGGCCTCTACATTATTTCTTCCATAGGGTTCACCAAAAGAAGTATTGATAAGAATATTGCTTTCATCTAATCTCTTCATTACCTCAGAGTTAGAAACTCTACCATGTAACGTAATATTCAGTTTATTTTCTAAAATATACCCTTTCACCTTTTCAAACTCTGGTCCGTCTCCACACATTTGCCCTTCACAAGAAAAACCGCGCTTCTGAAGTTCTTTAACAACTTCACAAAAAAGTAGAGGTCTTTTATTTTCCAGAAAGTTACCGACAAAGATTGGCTTTAGCGCTTCGAAAGACTTTTGAGGACAAAGAGAAGGAGGCTCAATAATTAAAGGAAGAGAATAACTTTTCTCTATTATAAACTTTTTGGATAGCTCCCTAGCTTGTCCCTCTGTCGCACTAAAAAGAATATCCGTTTTAGCGAAAGTATTTTTAAAACCGAGAAGGGAAAAGGGTCGCAAGAGATCACCAAGACTAATAGGTGAGCGCTTTGACTTTGTTGCTTGTCTATTTGGCCATTCATAATAAAAAGGACCCAGTGCTAACGGAAGCCCTTGTGTTAGGGGAGGAATAGGACAGTGACTCCCAAAAGGATTCATTCTCCAAACCAAATCAAACTTGTGTTTCTTCAATAAATTTTTAAAGAGAATATTTGAATAGCAAGAGTGAAAGAAATAATTAAGAGAATCAAGGGGCATTCGAATACCCGTTGTGTAGACATAGAGGTTATCACTCTTCTTTTTGATATCGACTTTAGGACTAAAGGCAAATATCTTATGACCCCTCTCCGCTAGGCCATTAAGCAAACTAAAACAAATCAATCCCTCACCATGAGGTTGGTGATCAGTAAGATAATCTGATGCGAAAGGGACAAAGATAATCATTTTTTTCGGCGGCAAATTGCAACCATTTGATCGGCCATGCCAATACTTTCAAATGATTTCCATACTTTCTGAATCGCTTTTTGCCTTAACTTAGGTACTTCCACCGTTGCATATGGATTGTTTAAACTGACATCAAGTAAAAGAACTTCCCAGCCTTCTCTTTCTAAGAATTCTCTAAATGTCTTAGGGGAAAAGTGCCAAATATGCTCGTGTAATTGATATCCCACCCATAACCACTTTGAGCCTGGACCTGCAGGAAGCTTATTAAGTGTACGTAACACTTTTGGAATACCACCTTCAACATTAGGGACACCTAAGAATAGGTAACCTTCATCATTGAGACGACTTCCAATTTCTTTTAAAAAGTCAGCTGGACTGATGACGTGCTCTATAACATGATTGGAACAGATGACATCAAATGTACCCTCAACTTCATCAAGTCTTTTTCTCGCAATATTGACCCCGAAAGCTTCTTTGCCAGCTGCGATTGGATGAGGATTCAGATCAATCCCCTCGGCATTAAAACCAATATCATTTGCTGTCTTTACTATATATCCAGGACCACAACCGATATCTAAAAAGCGTCCTCTCGATATAAACTCAGGGAGGTCTTTTAAAGTATCCTTGGCCATTTGCAACCAAAAGTCTTTATCTTTTAATGAATCAGCATAGTAGTTGGGATCGTCATAAAGATCTTCCGCTTCATTCTCAGTCGATAAAGGTGAGGGATCTGTACGAACTAATCCACATTGATCACAAGCGATAAGCTTATAGCCTGAAAACTGCCCCGTCTTTTCCTCGGGATTAAAGTATTCTTTATAAGTTTTACTTCCACAGATGCAATCGAGATGAAGTTCATCTTCGGGTTTAAAATCGACACTTTTCTTTAGGCTAGAGTTGCTTTGCATAATATGATTATAATCAAAGCTAGAAGCGAAACAATTATTTATCACGATAGGCAAATCAATCTCATGAGTGAACAGAAGAACTTCGACAGAAATACAATAGCAAAAAAGTCGAAATTAGGTGTTCTCTTCCTTTCACTTAAATCATTCGGTCTTAATATATTAAAAATTGTTTCCAGTATCTCACTTGCTAAGCTTCTAAGCCCCTATGACTACGGGGTTTATGGTGTTCTTAACAGTTGGATTAGCTCTCTATCCTATTTCACCGATATTGGTCTTCACGAATCCCTTGTTCAGAAAGACGAAGATATTAAAAGAAGTGATATTGAAGGGTATCTTGCTCTTCGCTTAATCTTGAGCTTTGTAGTTGCTTTAATTTTCAGTGGGACTATTTACTTCTTCAAAGACTTTGTTGACGTAGACTCGGATTCTCCTTTTCTCCTCCTCCTTGGTTTTATTTGTCTCTTTGATGCTGTAACAACACTGCCTAAGGTCGTCCTTCATAAGGAACTCGAATTTAAGAAGCTTACCATTCTCGAATTGATAAGCAGTGTCTTCCTTTATATTTTTCAAATCGCTTTTGCTTATTTTGGCTTTGGCTTTTGGTCTTTCTTTATAGGTATGTGCATTCGCTACTTAATACTCTTTGTCGGAGGACTTTTACTTAAGATTTATGCATGGCCAAAAATTTCAAGTATCTCTAAAGTGCGATCAAGTCTAAAAAACGGGGTTCATTTTCAAGCCAATCTTATCATTATTGCTGCCCTTGGGATTGCAAGCCCAATTATCTTAAAAGGATTTCTCACAGTTGAAGTCGTTGGCATTTACTTTTGGACCATGTCCCTCGTGAGCCTGCCTATTGCCTATATCAATAATTTTGGTCACGTTCTCTTTAGTGCACTCTCTAAAACTCAGAATAACTTTGATGACAGTAAGCTCCTCATCAGCAAGAGCTGCCGTATTCTCATTCTTATTATTTCACTCATTTTTGGTTTAGGAGCAACCCTCGGTCCGAGCCTTATTGAACTTCTCTTTGGAGAAAAATGGTCACTCGCAAAAGATGTTATTGCCCTCTGCAGCCTAACAGCTGGCCTTCTTGCAGCCAAGGAACTGCCAAATGCTGCCCTAGGTGCCCTGGGGAAACCTAGAATAAGAATGAAAATTGAACTTTTAGGACTTTTTCTTCTCTTAACTGTGGGGACCTTTATAACAAGTCGCTTTTATCTTAAAGGTTTTCTGATTTACTCTGCAGTCGTAAATGGATTCATCGCCCTTTCATTATTTTATAAAATCAAAGAGTATATTTCTTTAGAGGCCATGGCCTCAGCAGTAAAGGTCGTTCTCATTACAGGTGTAGTATTCTTTATTAACCGCTACATGGAATACGAAACCTCTTTACTAAAAAGTCTTATTTCCTACGGTGCTTTATTTTCAACACTCGTTTTTATTTTTGATCAAAAGACAGTTAAGGAGTTAAAGGCAAGTCTCTTAAGGACGAAGCTCAAAAATTAGACTAGGACCGTTTTTAGAAAATAAATTATATCCTTTGTCTTTCAGGTAAGAAAAGATTTCAGAATCGGCTGGTTTTTCTAACACAAAATCATGATCCTCAATACATATTAACTTTGGCTTAAACACTTCCCAATCATTAGTCTTAAGGACTTGGAGGTCAAATCCTTCAACATCCACATTTAAAAAGAAAGGCTTTTTATTTTTTGGAGCGTACTTCTCGACAACCCCTTTGAGCGAAAGAGAATTCATCTTTTGCTGAGAGACAATTTTTGCACCATCCTCTAGCGCTTTAGTTTTCATTTCTTCACTTAGAGTATTAAGGGTTGGTCTATCGAATTCATAAAAGATAGCTTCTTCCTCTTTATCAGAAATTATAATATTTAAATTTTCTGACTCTGGTCTTAGTCTTTCAAATTCTTTGATGCAGTCTTTGGAGCCGTCAACATTAATGCCTAACATCCCCAAAGAATGAAGGTGATAAGTATTGGAATAATAAATAGGATGATGAGCACCAATATCGATATAGTAGGAGTCATGAACGCTCTCAACTTTTGATAAGATCTGAAGATCTTCACCAAATTGTGAGTAAGACTTTCTGTATAGTTTAAAGCGTGACCCTAAAAGATTATGAAAGAGCTGATTAGTTTGAGAAAGTTTTAACAAAATACTCGAAAGACCCATTAATCCTCTTTTAGAGCGCACCTCTTCTTAGAACTCTCTTGTAGAGATACTTGGTTTTTAAGCCAACAATCATTTTTTCAAGAAGACTCGGTGTCTCACCCTTGTACTTCATTATGATCTGATCTCCATTGTCGAATACTATACGCCATCCCTTATCAAATAAATACTTGTGGGCCAGTATTCCCTTGCATACTCCACCTGGCCTTTTTTTAGCTAGTGAAGTGTCATCGATATAAATTATCGTCTGGTTGCTAATTTTAGATTCCGCTGCTTTCAGCTCATTGAGTGTAATTTGAGGATCATTTGCACTGTCTAGATAGAGAAGATCAATAGGCTCATTGAGATCTTTAGCAATTATTTCTACAGAGTTTCCAACGCGATAGCTTATAACGTCACTATAATCCTTAGTGATTTCTTTACACTCTTCAATCGCTTCTGGAACGATATCAATAGTGGTGATCTTCCCTTCATAGCTCTTACAGTACCAGCCAAAGAGAAGGGTTGCCCATCCATCGCCTTCAACTCCACCTCCAAGGCTACCGCGAGTTGTTCCAGTTTCTACAATAACTGTACCGCGAGGCTTAATATCGTGCAGCATTGTCAGGGCTGTCTTCAGGCCTTCGACACGGCCAAAACAGGGAGCTTTAGAGAAGTCGAGCAAAATTATCCACCATTGTTAATATGTTTTTTAAAGTCGTTTAAGACATATTATTTCAATTCCCCTTGGTTTTCGAGGGAATTATTCTTCCATAATTCGAAAGGTGAGATTAATGCGCAGTTCTTTTGGTTTTTTTGTTGGTGGTAGGCGATGAAGCCAATGCTCTTGAGTTTCCCCCCTCATAACGATTAAAGATCCATTTTCTAACTCTAGACATTCTTTATGCTTAGTTTCCTTATGCTTAAAACAGAAACGGCGTGTTTCACCAAGGGTTAGAGAAGCTATGGGAGCGTATTTTTTTAATTCTTTTTCTCCATCACTGTGCCACGCCATGCCTTCACTTCCATTATGATAAAGGTTGAGAAGACAGGAATTAAAGCGAGAGCCACAATGCTTTTCGACAGCTAATTTAATCTCTTTCAATGTGGGAGTCCAAAGGAGTGCCGTCTTCTTTATTTTTGAGTAAGTATACGAAAAGTTCTTATCAGCATACCAGGCAACTTTCCTCTTCGTAGTGATGTGCTTTCCAAAGATGATAGCTTCGTCATTCTTCCATGAGACTTCTTTTAGTAAAGCATCACGCCACTCCAATGCCTTGCTATCAGGAATCACGACACCGAAATCTTCACAAACCCCATCATAGGGAAGGATATTATTGCTCTTCATCTAGTTTAGAAAACTCCCAAGCTAAGATTTCTCTTTTCTTTTCTACTCCCCAAAGAAAGCCTCCGATATTTCCATTTTTTTGAATCACCCGATGGCAGGGAATTAAGTAGCCGATTGGATTCTTTCCTACAGCGCTACCTACGGCACGACTAGCATTCTTATTACCTAGTTTCTCGGCAATATCACCATAGGAAACAAAAGCGCCCATAGGGATTTTTAACAAACATTCCCATACTTTCAATTGAAATGGAGTTCCCTGAAGATGAAGCTTTAGCTTTTCTTCTTTTATCCAATCCTTGTCAAAGATCTGAACGGCCTCACCATGTAAATCAACTTCTCTCTTTTTTAATAGCGCTTTTGGAAATTGCTTTCTGAGATAGGGGAGAGCTTCACTTTCACTGGCAAAGAAGAGGCTACAAATTCCAATGTCAGTTGAGGCCACAACAATCTTACCAAATGGACTTTCTTGCAAGGAATAGTTTATGAGAAGGCCTTCGCCTTTATCTTTAAACTGACCTGGGGTCATTCCTTCAGCGCTTAAAAAAAGATCATGTAATCGAGAGGGGCTCGAAAGTCCAATGTCATAAGTTGTCTGGAGCAGGGACTTTCTCCCACTTTCAAGCTTCTCTTTAGCTTGGTTAAGTGTAATGTATTGGCAAAACTTCTTAGGAGAAACTCCACTCCACATTGAAAATGTTTTTTGGAAATGATGGGGAGTCATATCAACTAAATGAGCCAAGAAAGATAGAGAAGGCTGCTCTTGATAATTCTCGCAAATATAGCGAATAGCCTTTTCAATTTTTTCGTAGTGAGGATGCTTTTCCATAATTTCTCCTTCTTAACTTATACAATAGAGAACTCAAGGAAAGCGATCCGTTTCTTGTACCCTTACTCCCTAAGAAAGTGACACGTATATCCGTTAGGGTTTTTGACGAGATAGTCTTGGTGATAATCCTCAGCGAGGTAAAAGCCTTTAAAAGGAACGACTTTTGTCACCACAGGCTTTTTCCACTTCTTTGATTTATCAACCTCTTGAATCACCTTTTCGGCAACTTCCTTTTGCTTTTCGCCTATATAGAATATAGCGGAGCGGTACTGTGGCCCGACATCATTACCTTGCCTATTAAGTGTTGTCGGGTCATGTAGCCTAAAAAAGTACTTCAAAATTTCCTTGTAGCTTACTTTGGTAGGGTCATAAACCACTCGAACAGCTTCAGCATGCTCAGTAGTCCCAGTTTTAACGCTACTATATTTGGCAGTATAGGATGATCCACCGGCATATCCGACATCCGTGTTTAAGACGCCCGGTAATTTTCTCAAAAGATCCTCAACTCCCCAAAAGCATCCACCAGCGAGTACCGCGACAGCCTTAGTCCCATCTGTCTTTACAGGAGAATCCTTTTTTGCATTAGAAAGGATTTCTAAAACAGGGGACTGTGCAAACAAAGTAAGAGAGAAGCAAAGAAGAAATGCGCTTGAAATGAATTTTTTCATATAGTGACCTCACTAACACCATTATAAAGCCTCAGCGCAACCAGTCCTATGAAAAGACGTTAACCAACATATGAATATAAGAAATGGCGGAGATGGTGAGATTCGAACTCACGGAACGGTCAGACCGTTCGACACCTTAGCAAGGTGCTCCCTTCGGCCACTCGGGCACATCTCCATTAAAGATGGCGGAGGACACAGGATTCGAACCTGCGGACCCGTTAAGGTCAATGGTTTTCAAAACCACCGCTTTCGACCACTCAGCCAATCCTCCGCGAGGCTCCTAATATAATAGGAAGTGTTCAAAAAGACAATAAGATATTAATTACCTAGAGAGAGCTCGGATCTGGTTCTGGACCTGAGCTCTGTCAGGTGCATTAGGAAATAGTTTTAAATACGTACTAAATTCCTCAATTGCAAGTCCACTCTGGCCGATTCCCTGGTAAATAAAGCCCAACTGCTTTCTTATATGAGGATTACTTGGCTCCTGACGCTTCGCTCTTAAATAAAGTTCCCTGGCAATATCATAGTCACGCTGACTGAGCTTTATCCAGCCAAGACTCATGAGTGACTCAACATTCTTGGGATTTATTGAAATTGCTTTTTCAAGGTTCTTAGATGCATCAGTAAACTTTCCACCAAGACGATAGGTTTCCCCTAAAATGTAGTGACCATTATAGATCTTAGGATTGTTATCACGCTCCTGCTTAGCAGCTTCAATAGCACTCTTATAGTTCTTCATTTGGATATAGATCTTAGCAATGAGGTAATAGACACGCGGGTAGGTTGATAGCCTTTTTGTGACCTCATTCAACTGATAAAGAGCGTCTTGATAACGACCAACACTTGCAAGGGTTTTACCAAGAAGCATTCTCGTCTCTACATCACCAGGATTAACTTCAAGAAGCTTAATGGCATTACTGATAAGATCCTCTGTCTTCTCTTCAATTTGAGCTGCCTTGATCATGAACTCATAGAAGGCCGGATCTTCACTATTGAGTTTCTCAACTTTTTCTTTAATTTCTCTAAACTGAGCAATTTGTCCATTTCTATAATAGAAGGTGGCCGTATCACCAAGCAATCTTGGATTATCTTTATTAACCTCTAGGGCTTGCTGAAGATAACCAATTGCAGTGTCAGCCCCCTCTAACTCATAGAGAATATTTGCATAGAGTGATTTATATTCAATATTTAAGGGATCAAGAGTGATGGCCTCAGCGAGCTTAGCCTTACTTTCTGTATATTGACGACTTTTGAAATATATTTTCGCCATTAAAAAATAATCTTGATCTCTTAGCGGGTTTTTCGCAACAGATTGATTAAGAAATTTAATCGCTAGGACATACTGTTTTGATTTTTCGTAGAAGTGTCCAACTGTAGACTCATAGAGAGGGTGGGTCCTGAGAATACTATTAGAAATCGTTCCCACTTCGACTTGAGCTTCATCGAGCTTATTTGATTCATAGAGAGCCTTAATAAGAGAGAAATTTATCCCTGGATGAACGGGATGTTCTTTCTTAAGGAAACTAAGGGTGTCGATAGCTGATTCATAAAAGCCACGCTGAATTTGTAGTTGAACTAAATTAATATTTGCTGGTAAGAAATTTACAGGAAGATCAACGGCTTCAATCGCAGTTTTAAAGGCTTCTTCCCATTTCTTTTCTTTTTTTAGCTTTCGTGACTTTCTTATAAGATCAATGGCTTTTGATTCAAGGATAAGGTTTTCAGCGAGCTGGCCGCCACCTACATCAAGACTCGCTAACTTTGATCTCAAGCTATCCGTATCATTTATTTTTAAGGCTAACTTGAATAGAACTGCAGCTGTCTTTGTGTCTTTGTTATAAGCCGAGAGAATACCTACATATTCTAGATATTGAGCATAATAGGTTGGAGAACCTTCATATTTTAGTCCTTCAATCTTTTTAAGAGTCGCCGCGTAGCTTTGGAAATCTTCTTCTCTCAATAAATATTCACAATAAGCAAGAAGGAGGGCTACCGACGATGGAAAGTTTTGAAGTCCCTCAAGGATCACTTTCTTCCCTTCTCCATATTTTTCATCCAGTGTGTAATAACGAGAAATAGCCAAATAGGCTTCGAGCGGACGATTGGGATACTGAATAATCTTATCCATTACCTTCTTCGCTTTGACCAAGTCACCAACATCAATCGCTAAACTCAGATACAAAGAGAGCAATTTAAGAGAAGGATCTCCGACCCTAAGATAATTTTCAACGAGATTAATAGCACTATTTATTTTCCCATTATTTTTATAGAAGAGTGCACTTCCCATCGCAACATTGAGGTTCTTATAAACAGTAGATCTCGTTATTTTAATAAGGTTAAAGAGAGTTGCAGCACCCTTGGACTTATTAGAAACATTCGAAAAAAGTTCACCGTGAGTTAAGATTAACATCCCAAGAGCTGGATTATCTTTAAATTTATATTCAATTGACTGGCGAAAGAAATCACTCGCCTTAACCTTTCCTAAGTAGGTACCACTATTATAGGAAACCATCCCTTTTCTAAAAAGATCGTCAGCTTTCTGAGGGTCAGAAACTTCATAAGTGATAATGGGGACAACACGTAAGTACTGAGGCTCAAATTGCTTCGCTTGATCAGGGTCATCATCTAGAAGGAACCAAAGAATAGCTATAAAAGCGAAAGCAACAATTGGGGAAATCTTTTTCTTCTTTGGCTCGTCTTCTTCTTCCTCAATTTCGTAATGTATTGTCGCAGTCTTATCCTTCTTGTCCTCCTCATCATCAATTGTAATGAGTTCTTGTTCTAAGCTACGTGCCTCTTTTCGAACCTTTTTAAGGACACTGAGATCAACGACCTGAGTGCTTTCATCAAAGTCAACCTCTTCTGCCTTTGCCTCTTCCTCTTGCCGCTTCTTATTCTCTTCCTCTTGCTTTTTTTGCAGGAGGGCTTCTTTTTCCTTTTTCTCTTGTTCTTTTAACCATTTAAGCGCATCAGGGTTAACTTGAGTTTTGTCGACATCTTGATTAAGCTTCGGTCTTTTTATTACCCTTGTCTTCTCTACACCTGAGTCGTCCTCTTCTTCCTCGATTATCTCAACAGGGTCTGGTTCACTTTCTTTAAACTTTTTCTCAAGCTCATCATAATCCACAAGCTGGCTTGGTTCTTCTCGAGTAAACTTAAACTCCTGGTGTTCTGCTTCTTGAGATTGTTTTTCCAGTTCTTCTAACTTTTTCTTTTTATCGATTTCTTTTTGTTTCTTGAGGGCTTCTTTTTGCTCCTCTTTTAGTTTGGCAACATTTAGCCTTACAACTGTGGAGTCGCCACTACTTCTTTGCTTGTTTCCCTTAGCAGCATCTTGAATAGCTGCTTTGAGATTTTTATTATGATGGATCGGCTTCCAATCACCTGTTGGAAATACTTGTGCCTGCTCTTCACCGTTTATATGGCCTTTTGAAAATAGCTCTACAACCTGTTTGATATTAAACGGGCCAACGATTCGATCATTCTTTAACTTAATCCGATATTTACTAGGCATAACTTTATAATCCTAATAAATATTATAACTCATTAGATTTATTGTAATTAAGCGCGGCTAAAAGTTCTCTTAACTCCATTCATAAAGAAGTAGCAAAGACAGAGAAGAACCAATGAAAGATAGACTATTTTACTTAGGTTAGTTTCCCCATAATAGAGAGTACCCGAGCTCATTGAACTTAAAAAGTCGTGAAAGGGTCCGATTATAAAACCCGATAAGAAAGCTAAAGCCGCTGAATTAACTATAGTAAGAACTTTCTTAAAGCGTATTTCTTTAGTTAAGCCGATAAATGTCACTATACTCAATAGAATAAAGATATTGAGATGACCTAGTTCCCTTGATTCAAACCCAAACAAAACCAGCATTCCAAGGTAGGCTATTTCAATTCCTCGATTAAATAAGGTCCAGCGAATTTCCTCACTATGACTTAAGACAATTTGTAGAATAAATAGGCTCATCATAATGACTAGAGATATGAGCCAAATTTCTTTGGAGCCAATAATCCCAATTTCAGTATTGAGGATCCCAATTAAAATCACCCTTGCGATTAAAGGATAATCAAAAGGATACTTAACTTCACTTTTTAATATTATCGGCAATCTACTTCCCATTAAAAAGTAAACTAAAAGGGGAATACCGATAGACCACGATAAGCCTGTATTAAACTGATAAAAAAGAGTCATTAAAGAAATGAGAACGAGAGGTACAAATCCTGACCAGTGAACAGACTTTAAGACTCGCCGTCTTGAAATGACGAAGTTTAAAATTAAGGAACCCACAATAAAAAAACTAAAATTTTGAGTTGATATCTGCTCAAAGGCTAAGACTAAAAAGCTAAAGTTCAATAAAGGTAAGTAGTCAGACCTATTTTTCTTCGACAACTTGCTCGAGGCATATCTGTGATGAATAAGACAATCAGCATATAATAATATGTAAACCAGAGGTGTACCGAACCAATCTAAATCTAAGTATGTTTCAGCGAGGTAATCTCCAATCAACAGTGCCATAAGTCCTTTGGTTATTAGATTTGTTAACTTGAAGGACAAGGATAAGTTCTCTGAAAGACTGATTAAGATATAGGTTAGAAAAAGTAGGATATAAACTAATGAGCTGATCATTTTTTTTCACTCCATTTTTTTAACGTCATTAATCGGGGTGAAAAGAAAACAAAAACGATTAGTGCTAAAGACTTTTGACTGATAGACAGTTCCGTTTTGAAAACTACCATTGCGGCTAAGCCAATTATTAAGCAGACTAAAATAGGAAAGACTTCTTGGAAATAAGCTGGCACCTTTTCCTTGATTATATTCAATATCTCTTTGAGAAGAACCATTCCTACAGGCAGAAGGACAAAGACTTCATGGTAGAAAAAGGCCGCACAGAATGAAATATAAGTTAAAAAGACATCTTGCGTGCGAAATCTTCGTATTACAACCACAGGTAAAACACTGCATATGAATAATATGGATTCATTTAACCCATAAAAAGAAACTCCCCAACCAATTGAATATTTCATCAGAACAAGGCAGATTAATTTAAGGAGAAGATGTTTTTTATGGGAAAAACAAAAATAAGCCCCTAAACTCAAAAGCCATATCATTGAGATTAAATAAGCTACGATCATGAGAGCTATATTGTTTGATAAATCCCGTATAAAGATTGAGTTATCAAATCCACCTAAATCAATAATAGATTGATCCCCAAAATAGGGGCCCATCAAAAAGACAAGTGGAAATACCTGAAGAAAGGCTTGTGTGGCCTTGCTGTTTTTATCACTGACAATCAAGAGATAGAACCAACCATAAACAGCTATAAAAATTGGATTTAAGTCAAAGTAAAAGGGAGTCAACGCCATTGGTAACAAAAGTACGTGGCGACCAAGACTAATTAAAGAAAATTTTTTCCTCATTATTTCAGAAAGTAAGTTAAAGACTATCCCTATACCTAAAACCATAGGAACCTCAGGAAAATAAATACCATTAAGGAAAAGACAACCAAGAGGGTATAAAGGTTCTTGGGAATGACAAAAGGGCTTATCGAATTATTCAGTGGAGAAGATTCAATAATATCTTTACTCATACTTGCAACAAATGGCCTCATCGTTGGCAAACTAAAATTTAATTCTTTTTCGGCACGATCAAAATAACTTTGAAAATTTGTTTTTGTAAAAAGAAATAGAAGTACGATAGTGAACAAAACTAAGGGTATCAATCCATAGTAAAAAGAGAAGATACCTATCTCACTAAAGCCTGCTAAGAGAGAAAGAAGTCCTGGTAGTGCTAAAAGCAAATACCCCTTACTGTCATTATTCCTTTTTAGATCTTGTCCTAGATAAGTTAATCTTCTTAGATAATTTATAACGAAAAAGAAAACTATAAAAAAGATGTTCTCACCATTGAATACATCTTTAACTCCATAAAAAGAAACCAGACTCCCAGGAAACCCAGACATCATATAGATCAAAGAGAGAAAGCCTACTATTTCAGTATGACCCAAAACCAACTTTCCTTCCTCATTTTTCTCGACACTTAAGACAACACTTCTCAGTTCGCTTAATGTCATCATAATTAAAGTTGTCATGACTGGTAAAACTAGAAATAAGCTCGTTGCGACTTTCTTGCTCGGATCAATTAACAAAAGAAGAGAAAATATTAGAGGTGAATACCAACTCCACCGCCCTGCAACCAAGAAAAGTAGCGCGAGTAGCTTGAAATAAAATAAAACCTCAGACTCTATAACGACAAAGTTTATTAGGATGGTAAATAGAGTTACAGAAGTTAGTTTTTTTTCAAATGTTTTTGCACCCAAAACACAGAACAGGCAATAGAGCAAACAGAGCAAAGCAAGTGGGTTTATAACATTAAGAGAAAGCCCTGTTTCCTGAAGCCCTATTAGAGCTAGAGGCATTATCGTTACTGGGCTAAATTCTGAATCTATCATAAAGTGGTATATCGTTATAAAAGTCGACAAAAATACGACTTGCTCACTTAATGAAATACCTAAAACTTCAAAAAGGGAAAAGACTGCTGGTATTAATACATACCACGCATCCCGTCTCGTAAGTCTTTCTTTAACAGTTACAACCATTAAAGAAATAATAGAAACTATCCCAAGATTATTATAATCCACATTATTTACATAGAATCCAAACCCGATAATGAAAAATGATGCTAAATACAATGGTAAAAGGTAAGGCTTATATTTTCCCAATCTCTCATCACAGAGTATTCTTAATATTATTGGTAAAGATAAGATACTAATCAATTGATCTTCTCCTTACTGATAAAAAGAAGGTGCCTAAAGTAAGACCAAAAATCATTATAATAGGTATAAAGAAAAGCAGATCATCTTTATCAAGGCGAAAGTAAAGGTAAAACGCAGTAAAAAGAAGTGCTATAAAAAGGGAGTGAACAACCTCCTTATTTCCTTTTGCAAGGAGAGACTTCACCATAAACACCACCACCCAAAAGGCTACGACTGCTTCAATCATTACCTCTCCCTCCTTTGTTTCTTACTCCACTCAACCGACCAATAGATCGTAAAAACAAGGAGGGCCAATTCCACAAGGATCAGGTTCTCAGCATGAAAGCTCCAAGAAATCATTAATTCCTTTAAATCCTCTCTAAAGACAAAAGCTATACCAAACAATGGCAACATGCCAAAATAGGCTAAAAACTTTTCCAAAACACTAGAAGACTCTTTTACCTTAGTCCTCGTTGATAGGTTTTTCTGAAGAAATAAAATGGGGAGAAAGCTAAAGAAGAAAACTAGACTTAAAAGAGTTCCCTTAGTTGCTTGAACAACAACAGCTAAGAGGGTCGCAACTAATAAAGATTTGGGATAAGGGTTCACATTCTTTGCAACTGCCGCAAAGAGACCAACGAAAAAAACAATGATTGCAATGACCATCTCATTAGTTTCCATAGATGGTCCTTCTCGTTTCTTTTATTAAACTGTATTTTAAAACCCATACCAAAATTAGGCAGAAGAAATATTTCGCCAATAGGCTTATTGTTTGAAGGACGATGATTTTACTTCCAATCACAAAGTCAGACTCAGATAAAACTGAGGGAAGGCCATACCCACCTAGAAAAGCAAAAACAAAGAGTAAAATATAGGTATTAAGGTAGAGGTTATTAATCAAGCTAAACTCTTCATTTGGATTTCTAATTTCTAGAAAAATGATCAAAGCAAAGACGATTAAGCCAATAGGGTTTATAAAGAGAAGGTAATTACGAAGACCACTTTCTCCAAAAGATTTCTGGTATTGAATAAACTGTTCCACTGAAAAAGAGGGTATTACTTCATAGAATGTAATCAGGAGAAGTAAGAGCAAGGGAACCTTTAAAGACGTTCGCATAAACTCTTTTTCATAATACCCGCGAATGAGTTCACCCGTGATTAAAATATAAAAAATAAAGAGCCATGAGTTTTCGACGTTGAGTATGCCAAGAGTGAGATCCATATCGAGGATAGTTTGAGGATCAGCTAGTTGAAAATAAAGAAGAGGCAAGAGTGCCCCAAGAATAGAGCAAAGATAGAGCACCACATTTTCCAATTTACTGCGTCCCACCTCTTGGTGATAGCCATTTTCCTCTGAGATTGTTTTAACAATCAAGACCTTTAGAAGACCTAAACCTGCAATCCTCTTTCGGTTAAATATAGTAATGAACTCTTCCTTAATCCAAATAGAAAGAGTGAAGATTAGTGAAAAGAATATGATGAAATGAGCCGCTTTAATGAGCTCAACAACTTCCAACAATTGAAAACCTTTTACTTCTTAAAATTTACAAAAACCAAGGCGATCGTTCCTAGCATAACTGCCATTGCAGCATAGGGCCAAGAGTTAAATAGTGATGCCTCAACTTGATTGTACTTTACGTAGATAAGCCAGGACAAGAGCGGAGCGGAGAATAAAAGCGGCGCAGCTCTATCATTAATGAGAGAGCTTTTGGGACTACTGTGTTTAGCGGATGAGAAAAAAATTAAGCAGCCTAATCCCGCCAACATTAAAGTTAAAACGATGATTAGGCTTAAGCTCATTTATTGAATGAAGACCTTAGCACCATCTGCAAGAGTAATAAGCTTCTCCCAGAAAACACCAAGTAAGAGTACCGGAATACAAAGTGCTACAATTGCACCCTGGTTCATAAGGCTGAAGCCACTAATGGGCTCAGTGCTCTCTGCCGGCTTAAGAACCATTAAGCGAACAATCTTAAGGTAGTAGTAAAGAGATACTACTGAGTTTAGCCCTGCAATTATCGCAAGAACATAGTAATTCTTATTAAGAACTGCCGTGAAAATGTGAAACTTAGCCACAAATCCACTCAATGGAGGAATACCAGCTAAACTAAACATTACAACAGCGAGAGCAACGGCCATGGCAGGGTAGCGATACATTAGACCGTTGAAGCGCTCAAAATGATCGTTACCATACTTATCTGCAACCGCTGAGACTACATAAAAGGCAACCAGTGTCATAAACAGGTAAGCAACTGAGTAGAATACAACCGATCTTGTTCCGATCTCATTAATAACAAGAACACCAAGAAGCATTACACCTGCATGAGAGATAGAAGAATAGGCAAGCATTCTCTTCACAGAGCGCTGGCCAATAGCAGAGACATTTCCAACAGTCATGGTGAGAGCTGCAACAATACTTAGAACGCCAACCCAGCCAACATTAAGGGCGCCCGGGTCAGAGAAGAATGTATGTGAAATTCTAATCATTGCAGCGAGGCCCGCTACCTTTGGCACAATGCTGAAAAATGTCGTTACAGGAAGAGGCGAGCCCTCATAAACATCTGGTGACCACATATGAAAAGGTACACAAGCAATCTTATAACCAAGCCCTACGAAAAAGAGGAGGAACGAAGGCATAAGAACAATGAGATCTGTTTGTTGAATAGTTTTTAGAGCTGATGCCATTTCAGTGAAATTGATTGTCCCAAGTACTCCGAAAATATGGCTTAGTCCAAAAAGCATAATCCCTGAAGAGATACCACCATAGAGTGAATACTTAAGGCCTGCTTCTGAACTTCTCTCGTCTTCTTTTCTTAGACTAGCAAGAACATAAGAAAGGATTGAAAGTGTCTCGATCCCAATAAAGAGAACAAGCATATTGTTTGCACTTGAAAGGAGCATCCCACCAACAAGAACGCCAGTAGCCATAATGACAAATTCTGGCTTCAAGTTCCCATCGATATCTTTACTTTGACTAGTAATAAGTACTGCCCCCAAGGTTCCAAGAACCATGATCATCTTCATAATAGATGAGAAGGGATCGATAATAATACTATTAGTAAAGATTGAAAGAGGCTCTTTTGTAATAGCGAAGGCACTAAAAACAAGAACTGAAGCTAAGCCAATATAAGCCGAGAGAAAGAAAAACCCTCTCGTCTTTTGCTCTTCCTTATATGTGGCCTCAATTAAGATGAGGCCAAACATGGTTAAGCAGGCTAGGAGCTCCGGTACGTAGTGACTTAAGCTTGCGAGATAATTTGCGCCCATTTTTTTAGTCCTATTCTTTTAATTAGTACATTGAAAGCATGCTAACAAGATTTCCAACTGAGGCTCTCATTACATTGAGAATCGGAGCTGGGTAAATCCCAAAAACAATTACTGCAATACAAAGAGGAACCATGTAGGCGATCTCACGAGCATTCATATCCGTATATGATTTACATTCTTCGATAACATCACCAAAGAACATTCTCTTGAACATCCAAAGAAGGTAAGCAGCACCAAGGAGAAGACCAATAAGAGCTAGCACAGTGATAGTTGTGAAACGCTCATAGATCCCTAGGAAGATAAGGGCTTCAGAAATAAATCCTGATAGACCTGGTAGACCCATTGATGCAAACATCGCGATGATGAAGACAATAGAGAACTTTGGTAGTTGAGTGTAAAGACCACCAAAACCTTTTGAACCATCTGGACGTACAATCCATCTGTGGTGTGAACGCTCGTAAAGAATACCAATAAGGAGGAACATCATCGCTGTTGAAGTTCCGTGGTTGAACATCTGAAGAACAGCACCATTCATGCCAGTAACAGTCATAGCGGCAAGACCAAGCATAACAAAGCCCATGTGAGATACCGAAGAGTATGCAACAAGCTTTTTAACATCTGTCTGGGCCATCGCGCAGAAAGCTCCATAAATGACATTTATTAGACCAAGCCACGCAATTGCATCCGAGAAGTAAACTGAGGCACTTGGAAAGATTGGATAAGCAATTCTTAAGAAACCGTAAGTTCCCATCTTAAGAAGAACACCCGCGAGGATAACTGATACTGCAGTAGGTGCCTGAACGTGTGCGTGTGGAAGCCAAGTATGGAAAGGAAATACTGGAACCTTGATCGCAAAACCGATGAAAAGGAAAATAAAGAAAAGCTTAGAGAAACTAAAAGTTGTCCCAAACATTTCAAGCTGAAGACTCTTAAATTTACCACCCTGAAGAGCAAGAATGCTGAAACTATCAACACCTTTTCCTGATGCGTAGTAAAGAGCAACCATACCAACAAGCATGAGGATTGAACCAAAGAACGTATAGAGAAAGAATTTAACAGCTGCGTACTCTCTATTTTCTCCACCCCAGATTCCAATAAGGAAGAACATAGGAATAAGCATAACTTCCCAGTAAACATAGAAGAGGAAGAAGTCCATTGCGAAGAAGACACCGAATACTGTCGACTGGAGAAAGAGGAAGAGAGCAAAGTAACCTTTAACTTGCTTACTTACCGTCCATGAAGACAGAACACAAAGGAAGAAGAGAAGTCCCGTCAAAACCGTCATCGGTAGAGAGATTCCATCTACACCAAGGCTATAGAAGATATTAAAGCTACTAATCCATGGGATTTTCACATTAAAGGCTTCCTGCATGCCTGGAGTTGTCACATCAAACTTTGAATAAAGAACCAAAGTCAGAATAAAAGTGACGGCTGTGTTAATGAGTGCCCAAAAACGAATCATGTTCTCTTTTGCTTTAGGAAGCAAAAGGGTAACAATCACACCAATAAAGGGCGTCCATAGGATCCAATTTAAAAGGTTAGATGACTGCACGGAGTTTCTCCTTTCTCTGCTATATACAACAAGTTAGTTTAAATATTTAAAGTCCAAATATATCCAGTAAGCACAAGAATGATCATGATGAAGTAAAATTGAATTTTACCTGACTGGATCGTTCTTAGGATTACGTTAAAAAAGCGTACGCTTGCACCTGTTCCATCGACGGCGACTGTATCAACAATAATATTGTCGAACCACTTCGCCATCGTGAACATTGCGCGGTTTACCTTCTCCCAGCCATCAACTGCATATCTGTCATAGATACCCATATCAATGAAAGCAAGAAGGTTATTAAGAGGGATTAGACCCTTTTGAATTAATCCCTTGATATAAAAATCATCAAAGTAATATTTATTTTGAAGTGCTCTATACCAACCCGAAAAGAGGGATACCCAAAAGCCAGGGTTCCACTTTCTTGTGATGTACATCATGAAGGCGATAAAGACACCAGAAAAAGCAATCACGATTGAAACCAATGCTCCAATATGATGAACATGGTGAACGTGATGAGCTTCCTCTTCACTTAGACCATGATCTGGATCGTAATGAGATTTTTCACTTACTGTCATTGACCCTTCGTCAGTCCATCCAAAAGCTTGAGGTGCCTTCGCTGTGAAAGTTTCCACATGAGGCTTAGCTATAAGAGTTTGAAACCACTCATATTTTTCGTGAGCTACCTTTACAATACCCTGGCCACTTAGAGAGCCCGCGTAGAATACACCTAAGGTAAAAACTGAAAGAATAAGAAGGGGGACATTTCTATTCCAGCTAAGGGTTTCTTTCTTAGTGTGGTCATAGAGGTCTTTATCTCTTGGCTCACCAAAGAAAGTTAAGAACATCATTCTAAACATGTAGAAGGCTGTTAGAAGAGCACCACCAAAACCAAGTACAGTTGGAATCCAGTACCACTTATTATGAAGGGCCATAAGAAGGGCATCTCCAAGAATTCTATCTTTAGAGACAAAACCTGAGAAGAATGGAATTCCAGCAATGGCTAAAGTACAGCATAGCATTGCCAGGAAAGTGAATGGCATTTTGTCTTTAAGGCCGCCCATTCTTGGCATCTCTTGAACATGAGCATGCGTATGATGATCATGAAGAGAGTGGATAACTGAACCAGCAGAGAGAAAGAGACAAGCCTTGAAAACAGCATGAGTAATTAGGTGCATAAATGCAGCATTATATGAGCCAACACCTACACCAAGAACCATGTAACCAAGCTGAGAAATTGTAGAGTACGCAAGAACGGCTTTGATATCAGTTTGAACCAATGCGATTGTTGCAGCTCCAAATGCCGTGATCCCACCGATGGTTGCAATCACATAGGTTAAATGACCCGCTTCCATAAGAGGGTAGCAACGAAGAGAAAGGTAAACACCAGCAGCAACCATAGTCGCAGCGTGAATAAGAGCAGAACATGGAGTTGGTCCCCACATCGCATCTGGTAGCCATACCTGAAGAGGGAATTGAGCTGACTTACCAACGGTACCCATAAAGATACTAGCACCAGCTAGGGTAGCGAGTGGAATTCCAAGAGCGTACAGCCCGTTAAATTTACCCGCGCCAAGAGCAGCGTAAATATCAACAAAAGACACGCTTCCTACAACAGACCAAATAGCCAAAATACCGAATAGAAAGAAGACGTCTCCAACCCTTGTCGTCATAAATGCTTTAATATTCGCGTTCCCTGCACCCTCTTTCTCGTAATAGAAACCAATGAGTGAGTATGAACAAAAGCCCATAAGTTCCCAGAAAATAAAGACAGAGAGGAGGTTCTCAGAAACAACAAGAGCAAGCATCGCACTTGTGAAGAGAGAAAGATAAACGAAGAAGCGACCGTAGCGCTTATCATCTTTCATATAATAAGTTGAGAAAATATGAATGAGTGTAGCAACACCAGTAACCATAAAGAGCATGGTTGCTGTCATATTATCGATGTAAATACCCATATCGAGCTTGAATGGGAATTCACCATAAGAAAGATCAAACCAAGTGAACGTCTTATGAATCACATAGTCTGTATTATAAACGTTGAGAAAGTGAAAAAAGATTCTTGAAGCGTAAAAGAAAGATCCTAAGATTGAAGCACAACTTAAGATAACTCCAAGAGTCGTAAACCTTTTTACAATGAATGCGTTGATGGCAAAGGCCAAAAACGGCAACAGAACAATCGGGGCTACGGTACTAATTGTAAAATCCATTCCTATTCCTTAATTCTGTAACTGAGCTGCGTCGTCGATATGTATTGTTTCTTTAATCTGGAAGAATCTAATAACAATTGCCAAGCCAACTGCTGCTTCAGCCGCTGCGATAACAATGATAAAGAGACTCATCAAATGACCATCAATATTGTCATTAGCAAATCTTGTGTAGGCAGCAAAGTTTAATGCAGCACTATTAAGAATGAGCTCAATCCCAAGCATGATGGCAATAATATTTTTTCTCGCAACCATCACCGCTATACCAGCGATGAAGAGTGCAAACGAGAGAAAGAGGTAAGATGGTAAAGAAATCATAGTGTCCTCTATCCTTTTCTTGGTCTTGCAATCGCAGCAGCTCCAACAAGAGCGCCGAGAAGAAGAATTGATGAAATTTCGAAAGCTAAAACGTGGTCAGTTACAAGCAATGTTCCAATTTCCTCAACAGTTGATGTTAAAGGAGGAAGTTCACCTTGCTCGAAAGTTTTCATATAACCAGCCATTATCTTTAATAGAGTCAAAGAAATAACAGCAACTGACACACCTGCGAAAATATATGTTTTGGTATTTCCCATACCGGCGATCTTCTCAATACCAAACTTGTTAGCCTGGTCTGAGCTTCCGCCAGTGAGCATCACAGCAAAGAGCATCAGAATGACAACACCGCCAGCATAAATAACAAGTTGGGATGCCGCTAAAAAATCAGCTCCAATACAAGCGTAAAGACCAGCAACACCAAAGAGTGTTCCCAGTAACATTACACATGCGTGCATAAGGTTCTTAGTGAAAACAACCCCTAATGCACCAGCAAGGGTTAAGCCTGCAGAAAGTAAGAAAAAGGTATCATTAAACATAATTTAAACTCCGCTCTTAGTGGTGCCCACCGTGTGAACCACCGCCTAAGTGGCTAAGAATTTCCCAAAGTGATTGGTTATCAAATGCGTACATCCAAAAGACAACGCCAATTAAATTAAAAAGTGCGATTGGAGTAAGATATTTCCAACAGATTGTCATCACTTGATCGACTCTGATTCTTGGAAAAGTCCAACGAACCCAAATTACGACATAATAAAGTGCAAGTGTCTTCGTTACGAAAGAGCCAAGCTGAAGAACTTGACCGATATTTTTCCCGATGATTGCTGGAAGCCCTAGCTTCTCAACAAAGATAACCCCGTTTCCAAGGTCGAATGGAACCTTATAACCACCAAGGAAAGCAGCAACGGCAACACCACAGAGAACGAATACTTCGATATATTCTGCAAGAGCAAAGAGACCAAACCTCATACCTGTATATTCAGTGTGGTAACCAGAAACAAGCTCCGATTCCGCTTCAGGGAGATCAAAGGGGGCTCTGTTTGTCTCAGCGAGCATCCCTACAAAGAAAACAAAGAAACCAATAAACGTGAATGGGTTATGAAAAATAAACCATTCGTGAGGAAAACCTCCCTGATTCTCAACAAAGTGACCAAAGCTAAGACCACCAGCAAGAAGAACGATACTGAGTGTTGTTATTGTTACAGGTACTTCATAACTAATAATCTGAGAGGCACCACGCATACCTCCAAGCATTGACCATTTTGAGTTGGCTGCATACCCACCTAAGAAGACAGCAACACCAACAAGAGAACCAACACCTATAAGGTAGAAAACACCTACATTTAAGTTTGCGAGAGTAAAGCCTGATGAAAAGGGAACAACGGCTAGTGTGGCAAAAACACCAAGAAGGGCAAGAACCGGAGCTAGGTTGAAGAGAGCTCTATCCGCTTGAGCAGGATAAATCGTCTCTTTCATAATCATCTTTACACCATCAGCAAGAAACTGAAGGATACCGTAAGGTCCAACGCGGTTTGGGCCTTGTCTTAATTGAATGTCTGCAGAAATCTTTCTTTCAGCATAGGTTCCAAGACCACCGATAAGGGCCATAACATTTACAATTGCAAAAGCTGTAACTGCGAAGACCAAGAAGGCCATCAATCCTGAAGCATCAAAACCCAAAAAGTCGCTTACCATAGCGACTAATTTCTGATGAATTTCAAACTGATTTACGTATTCGTTTACAGAGGGACTCATGCCTTCTCCTCAATGCCTTTTAATTGATTAATTTGTTCATCACTAAGTTGGAAAGAACGAACCCAATCAAGGTCACCCTTTGCCCAACAGTAAACAATTCCTACAACGAGAACTGAAATGAAAACAAGGAGTGAACCTACCAGGACTGCTCCTTCACCGATTTCAACGAACTTTCTATAAATAGAAGCGACGGGGAACATAAGAGCACCTTCAACATCGAAAACAATGAAGATAAGAGACACAACATAGAATCTAACGTTGAAGTTAGACCACGCTGTACCGACTGGTTCCTCACCACATTCATACGCCTGCTCTTTAAGCGCATTAGGTTTAAAGGGTCTTAGAATCTGTGCGACAAATACCGAAATTAGAACTAACCCTATGGCAAACGCCATAAGGATGATCACCGGCATGTATACGTCTAAAGTGTACGACGTCATTTGCTGGAACTCCGTTTATTATTGGGATGAAAGCTTCAAAAATTTACACGAATGTTAACATATTGGAAACATTTTGAAATGGCTTTTTTAATGGAGTTGATTTAGGGATAGTGAGACACTCATTTTTTTAAATAAAAGGTTATTAGAAAATGGTTTTAAAAACGCTTGCTCAACGCGTAAAAGATACACATAAGATTGAAAAACGTGGCGTCACCATTAAAGGGCTCACTGCGTCTCAATATCTTTTTTTTCTTAAAGACCAAATTTTCAATATTTTTTCCCAAGACAAGTCGAGTCATGTGTTAATCGCGAGTGATCTCGAGGCAGCGGAAAAGATTTTTGACCTTGCGCAATACAGTTTTGGTAAAGAAAAAGTCTACCTTTACCCTGGCTTTGATCATTCACCCTATGGTGGCCACGTTGCATCAGAAAGGGTGGCCACAGAAAGATTTTACACACTCAATAGTCTAACGCAAAACAACAAAGACCGCTTTATCGTCACAACTATGGAGGCCATTCACCAAAAGGTGCCTACAAAAGAATTATTAAAAACGATTGGTCTGCAAATTGAGCTTAGTGACATTATCAGTCCCGATCAGCTTAAGGGAAAGCTTGTTGCTCTTGGCTATCAAAACTCTATTACTGTTGAAGAGCCGGGGACCTTTTCTAATAAGGGTGAAATTTTTGATCTTTATCCCATCAATCATCCTCCCATTCGTCTTCATTACTTTGATGACATGATTGAAGAAATTTTTCTCATCGATGCAGAGACGAGAAAAACGAAGAGAGATTTTCCTGTAGAAAGTCTTCATGTCGGAGCAACACCTCGAGTATTTTGTAGTCCTGATTACTCAACAAATCTTCGCTCTCAAGTTCCCATGCCTCCAACTTCACAAAGAGAGAAATTTGATAAAAGAAAAAGAATTTTAGCGAGTGTTTCCGATGGTTTTCTCTTTGACGGTTATGCTGCCTATCTTCCTCTTTTTACCCAAGAGCATAATTCCTTATTCGACTACTTAGAAAAAGATAAGTTTCAGGTTCATCTCTTTGATAGTTTTACAACCCTTGAAAATTGGGAAGGGTTTCTTCATGAACTCAATGAAGAATTTGAATTCAGTAAGGACGACCCTAATAGTGACTCCCTTTTGCCTGGACCAGAGAATCTTTTTTATGACGGCCTCATTCAAAAGCTAAACGATGACCAGGTCACTTCAATCAACGAACTTGATATTGCTGTAGACCTCAATCACGAAGAGAATAAATTAGAAGTTTTTCTCACTCCTTTTAATCAATATTTTGAAGCTAGTCTAAAAAAAGATCTTAATAAGAGTACCTATCTCAAAGAGATCTTCGAAAAAATCTCGAAAGACTTTGCTACTACTGGAGAAATTATTTTTTTTCACAGTACCAAAGCGAGTAAAGATGAATTTCTTCACTACTTAGATGTTTTTGAAGTTCCTAAAAGTATTGTTAATAAAATCAAATATGACGCCTTTCCTTTAGAAAGGGGAGCCTTCTATCAGAATGAAAAACTTCTGCTTCTTACCGAAGGAGACCTTTTTTCTATCAAAAAGAAAAAGGTCAAACAGGTTTCTCAAAAAGATCTCGATCTCTTTGCCGAGCAAATTGCAACGCTTAGTGAAGGTGACTATGTCATTCACAGTGACCATGGTGTAGGGAAGTACTTAGGCCTTCAAAGTCTTGATCTTTCCGAAGATAAATCTGACTTCCTTGTTATTGAATACTCCGGAAAAGATAAGGTCTATGTTCCTGTCTACAAGATGAATCTTATTCAAAAACACGCAAACTCTGTTGCGGGGTTAAAGGTTGATTCTCTTCGTACAAATAAATTTAGCGCTCTTAAAAAACGGGCAAGTCAATCGGTAAAGAAACTTGCTTTTGACCTTCTTAAGTTGCAAGCGGAGAGAGAGTCAGCACAAGCCTTTAGTTTTTCTCCTCCTGATCATGATTATAGAGAATTTGAGCTCGCCTTCGACTTTCAAGAAACGCCCGATCAAACAAAGGCGATCGAGAATGTTCTTGAAGACATGCAAAGAGCTAGACCCATGGATCATCTCGTCTGTGGTGATGTTGGCTTTGGTAAAACAGAGGTTGCTATCCGTGCTGCCTTTAAAGCAGTCCTTGATCACAAGCAAGTAGCTGTCTTAGTACCAACAACCATTTTAGCCCTTCAACATTACAATAGTTTTAAAAAGCGTCTTAAAGATTTTCCGGTAAACGTCGAGTTTGTGAGCCGCTTTAAAAGTGCCAAAGAAACAAAAGAAATTTTAGAGCGACTGGCTGAAGGAAAAATCGATATTCTTATCGGAACTCATAAGCTTTTAAGCGATAAAGTTAAATTTAATGATCTTGGTCTGGTCGTAGTTGATGAAGAACAACGCTTCGGTGTTAATCACAAAGAAAAGCTTAAACTTCTTAAGTCCAATGTGGACTTTTTAACTTTAACAGCGACACCAATTCCGAGGACATTGCAACTTAGTTTTTTGGGTCTTCGAGACCTTAGTCTTATAAAGACCGCCCCTCCAAAGAGGCAGTCTATTAAAAGCTATATCATTAAAGAAGATGCCCTCACCCTACAAACGGCAATCCGAAAAGAGTTAAAAAGGGGAGGGCAGGTTTTTATTGTTCACAATAAAGTGAATGATATTGAAGAATATGCTGCTCGCATTAAAGACCTAGTTCCAGAAGCCTCTTTAGTCATTGGCCATGGGCAACTTCCTGAGAAGGAGTTGGAAAAGAGAATTCAATCATTTTATAAAGGGGATTTTCAAATTCTCTTAGCAACAACAATCATTGAATCAGGTATTGATATACCCAACGCTAATACCATGATTGTCGATCGTGCTGACACTTATGGCCTTAGTCAGCTCCATCAACTTAGAGGAAGAATCGGTCGCTCTGACAAGAAGGCCTATGCCTACTTTGTGATCCCCAGTGACAGAAACCTCTCTAATGTCGCTGAAAAAAGACTTAAGGCCCTTCAAATGTATGCAGAAATGGGGAGTGGATTTAATATTGCTTCAAGTGACCTTGAGATTAGAGGAGCTGGGGATATTCTAGGTGCAAGCCAATCAGGCCACATTGAGGCTATTGGACTGGAACTTTATATGGAGCTTCTTCAGGATGCTATTCGTGAATTAAAAGGGGAAAAGAAAGCCTTTAACAAAAACATCGAGATTACTTCACCCTTTCCAAGCTATATCCCAAATCATTATATTGAGGATTCTTCAGAAAGACTCCGCCAATATAAGAGGCTTTCGAATACAGGAACAAAAGCGCAACTTGAAGAAATTCTTGACGAACTTAAAGATGTCTATGGACCGCTTCCCATTGAACTCAAAAACCTCTCTATTCTTCTCCAAGCCAGAATCATTCTAGCAAATTGTGGAATCACGACTGTTCAACTCAACAATATGAGTATCAGTCTGCAATTTGATAAAGCGATGCTAGATAAGAATACCGAGCTTGCAGGAAAAGTTGCTCAGACCTTCCTCTCTCAACCAAACCTCTACCATTTTAGTCCGGATTATAAGGTCCTTTATAAGAGCAAGAAGCAGCTCAACCAAGATAACTTTATAGAGTTTTGCCAAAGAATTGCTGAGCAAATTGTTCCATGTTAGCGTTATTACATGATTTTTTTATTTTTTTGCTATAATTAAAGAAAAGTTTTCAGGGAAGATAAATATGTGCAAAAGAATTGCCTCCATCGCGTGCCTCTTACTTTTAGTTTCTCCTTCATCGTTTTCACAAAGTGATCCAGTTGTTGCCACAGTCAACGGTGAGAAAATTACGAAGTCAGAGTTTGATAAGCGTTACGCTCAAAATCTCTTATTCGTTTCTGACAAAGTCGTTACTAAAAAGAGCGTCCTTGATGGAATGGTTAATAAAATTCTCGGCATCCAAAGAGCTAAGAAACAGGGAACTAATAAAGATCCTGTTGTTGTAGAGAAAATGAATGAAGTTCTTTATCATGCCCAGATCTCTAAAGACCTTGAGCCAGAGCTCAAAAAAATTGTTGTCACCGACGATGACGTTAAGAAGTACTATAATGAAAATCCTGAATATCGTACGGCCCACATTCTATTCAGAGTGAGAGCGCAACCCTCTAAGAACGAAGCGACGGCTGCTCAAAAGAAAGCTCTCGAAGTTTACGAGACCCTTAAAGAAAAGCCTGAGAAGTTTGCGGATCTTGCCAACCGTTACAGTCAAAGCTCTACAGCTCCAAATGGTGGAGACATGGGCTTTCAACCTGCCATTAGAATGGCACCAGAATACTTTAGAGCGATTAAGGGCAAGGCCGACGGTCATGTAACGCCACCTATCAGAACTCAATTTGGTTATCATATTATCAAGGTGTTAGCGAAGAAGGACTTTGGTTCCATCAACACAGCACTCTACAAGAAGATTGTTTATGATAAAAAGAGAGATGCTATTTTAGAGAAATACTTCTCTAATATGCAAAGCGGCGCAAAGATCAACATCAACAAAGAATTCCTTAAGGCAGACGCTCTAAAATAGGCGCACAGCCCTTGTCCCAACGCAGAAAAATGACTACTCTAGAGCCCACTTTCACTGTGGGCTTTTTTTATGAAAACTATTCTAATTCTTCTTCTTTTTACTTTAAATGCTAACGCAACTCTTTTGGATAAAATCGAAGCTGTTGTTAACGATACTCCCATTTTAAGGTCTCAAATTAAAAGAATGAGCACGAACGTTGAAGCTCGTCGAAATATTTCACCCCAAATTTATCATAAGAAAAAATACACAACTAATGATCTCATCGAAATTCTTATTAGAACTCAACTCCTCAGAAATAAACTATCAGAGATGGGATATGTCGTTAGTGATGATCAGGTAGAATCTCAAATTACTTCAACGGAACAAAGGCTTGGTCTAAACAGACAGGCACTTTTAAACTTCCTTAGTAATAATAATTTTTCATTTGATGAGTACTTTGAACTTACTCGTGCTTCTATTGAATACAATCTCTTTCTTTCTCGTATTATCCAACCACTCGTTTCAATAACAGAGCAAGATGTAAAGCGCGCTTACTTTTCAAAGCATGCAAATCAAAAGAGACTCAGCTTTGAATATGAACTTGTTGATTTCGTCATCGAAAAGAAACTTGTTAATAAAGCGATGCTGGCTGACTTCAAAGACGTCTTAAGTACCTTTCAAAAAAATGGTATTCTTCCTGAGCGTTTCAGTGAGGTTCAAACTCATGACCTTGGAAATATTAAAGAAGACTCACTCAATGACAAAATTCTCGGGCGTCTTAAGAAAACAGAAGAGGGAACCTTTAGTGACCCTCTTCTCCTAGGCGGAGACTACCATGTCTTTTACGTCAAAAAGAAAGACCTTGTAGAAAGTGATGATTACTTAAGTAAACGAAATAAAATTCGTGCAGAGCTTTTCCAGGACCAAATGATGTCTTTAGCTGAGAATTGGTTCACGACTGAGGCGAACAAGAATTTTATCAAGAGACTTGATCAGAAATGATTCACATTACCCAAGGTCATGAAAAAGGTATTGGCCTAGAGGTTTTCTTTAAAGCTTGCTTACGCTCATCAAGGATAAACCTTGATCGTCTTCGTCTTCATGCTAACGCAACAGAAGTCGAAGCAACCCTTAAAACGCTTAGTATTCCTTACTCCCTAAATGGTGATGGGATTACTCTTGGAAATCGATCTCTTTCTTGTCAGTTTTTTAAGGATTCTAATTATCAAAGTGCAGTCGCACTCGAAAGTGCTCTTTCGGTCATAAAAGAAAATGATACACTTGTAACGCTCCCAACAAGTAAAGATCAACTTCCCTACAAGGGAGCCCCATGCTCTGGTTATACTGAGTACTTTCGAAAGCGCTACTCTAATAATAATATCGCTATGACTTTTAAAGGTCCTCGTGACCTTGTCCTTCTTATCTCTGATCACATAGCTCTTAAAGATATTCCTCGCTATGTCACATCTCAGATCATTAAAGAAAAGATAAGTATTGTTCTTAATCGATATCCTCACTACTTTGAAGAAATTGAGGATGTTCTCATTTCAGGTATTAATCCTCATGCTGGGGAAGGGGGCATACTGGGAGGTGAGGAGATGGATCTCTTAGACTCTCTTAAAGAGTTAAAAGAGGAATTTAGTAATATCAAATTTAGTGAATTTCTTCCTGGAGATACACTTCATTTTCATAACGCTAGTAAACAACTCAAAGTTTATATGTTTCATGATCAGGGACTTCCTCTCTTTAAGAGAATGAATGGCACACTTGGTTTAAATATAAGTCTCGGCCTGCCCTTTCTTCGTCTAAGTGTCGATCATGGCACAGCTTTTAGTCTTTATGGTAAAAATAAAGCTGATAGTTCAGGATGCTTCTATGTCTTACAAGAAGCCTATAGGGTAGATCGCAATGTCCATCAATGAAATTATTGTTACAAAATCTAAAGTCCACAACCTCAAAGAGGTTAGTGTCACAATACCTAAAAATAGTCTTACAGTAGTTACTGGTCCAAGTGGTTCGGGAAAATCCTCTCTCGCATTTGATACTATTTATGTAGAGGGGCAAAGACGCTATATAGAATCGTTATCAAGTTACGCCCGCCAATTCCTAGGTCAGTACCAACCACCTGATGTAGAATCGATTACTGGATTAAGCCCCGCCATCGCTATTGACCAAAAAAGTACAACTAAAAACCCACGCTCAACAGTTGGAACAATTACTGAAATATATGATTACCTGCGCGTGCTCTTTGCAAGGGCTGGAGATCTTCATGATCCAGCCTCTGGGGATATTGTTCAAAAATACACACCGCCACAGATAGTCAGAGAGCTCATGAGTTATCCCTTAAAAACTAAGGTTCAACTCTTAGCTCCCATCAAAAGTAAGTCGGCCACTCAAAGTAAGAAAGAAATTACGAAATTTCTTGGAATGGGCTATAGTCGGATCCGAGTAAATGATGAGGTAGAAACTCTTAGTGAGGATATTAAATTCCCTAAAAAAGGACCATTCGACTTCGATATTGTCATTGATCGTATTCTTATTAAAGAAGGTGTTGAGAAAAGACTCACAGAAAGTGTCGAACATACCCTAAAACTAGGTGGTGGATCAGTTAATATTCTCATCAATGAAGATGAAGAAGTAACCTATAGTGAACACCTCATTTCAGAAGAGACTGGTGAGGTTTTTCCTGACCTTGAGCCTAGGCTCTTCAGTTTTAATAGCCCAATTGGCGCATGTAAGAAATGTAATGGTTTGGGGCAAAGCAAAGAGTTTAATATCGACTCCATGGTTCTCGATGATTCTCTCGGTGTCCTCAATGGGGCTATTGAACCACTAACTAAGAAGAATAATTTTATCTATAAAATGGTGGAATGCTTTCTTATTGAAGAAGGCTGCGATCCTAAGACTCCATTAAAAAAACTTAAGAAGTCCATCTCCAATATTCTCTGGCATGGAACTGACAAGGTTTATACTTATGCTTTCAAATCAGAGAATAGCCATTTTGAATTTAGTAAGCCTTTCCCAGGCCTCTTGAATTGGTTTGATAAGAAATATAAGGAAACAGGCTCAGAAAAAGTTCGTAAGCGCCTAGAAGAGTATATGGAAATTCAAACCTGCTCCGAATGTAAGGGATTAAGACTTAATCACGCCGCTCTTCACACTCTTATCAATGAAAAGAATATCATGGAACTTAGTACCATGAGTATTGATGATGCAGCCGCCTTCTTTGAGACAGACTTCCTTGAAGGGGAGAAAGCTCTAATCTCAGAAAAGCTTCTCAAAGAAATAAAAAGTCGCCTAAAGTTTCTCGTCGATGTAGGGCTCGGTTATCTTAGCCTTAATCGTTCCGCAGCCACTCTTAGTGGAGGGGAAAGCCAACGAATTCGTCTGGCAACTCAAATTGGGAGTGCCTTAAGCGGTGTCCTCTATGTCCTCGATGAACCCTCTATTGGCCTTCATCAAAGAGATAACACCAAACTTATTAAGACGCTTAAGTCATTGCGTGATCTCGGTAATACAGTTTTGGTTGTTGAACATGATGAAGAAACAATGATGGAGAGCGATTTTCTTATAGACCTCGGTCCTGGAGCTGGAAGACATGGTGGAGAAGTCGTTAACATTGGCACCAAAGCAAAGTTTCTTAAAAATAAGAAGAGCCTTACTGCTCAATTTCTAAATGAAAGTGAAACTATTCCAACACCCACAGAGAGGAGGGTTTTAACTCAAAAGGTAACCCTCAAAGGTGCGACTCACAACAATCTCAAAAAGGTTGATGTGGATATTCCGCTCCATGGGCTTGTGTGTATCACCGGAGTAAGTGGTAGTGGTAAATCAACACTTCTTCACGAAGTATTTGTTCCTGCTTGTAAGAACTACGTTACTCCAATGGGTGGTCTTTATAATCGTAAAAATTATCATAGTATTAAGGGACTCGAGTCGATTAAATCAATTATTGAACTAGATCAATCACCCATAGGGAGAACTCCCCATAGTAACCCTGCAACTTACACTAATCTCTTTGATGATATCCGTAAGATTTATTCCAAGACACCAGAGTCTCAGATTAGAGGTTATAAGCCTGGTCGCTTTAGCTTCAATGTCAAAGGGGGACGATGCGAGGAATGTGAAGGAAATGGCGTAAAGAAAATTGAAATGCACTTCCTTCCTGACGTTTATATTACCTGTAGTGAGTGTAAGGGGAAGCGTTATAATAGCGAAACCCTCTCAGTCCTTTATAAAGGCAAGAACATCGCTGATGTCCTTGATATGACAATTGAAGATGCTTGTGATTTTTTTAAGAATCATCCTAAACTCTTTAGAATTCTAAGCACGCTCAAAAGTGTTGGTCTTGGTTATATGAAATTAGGTCAGCCTGCGACTACCTTAAGTGGGGGAGAGGCACAGCGCCTCAAACTGAGTAGGGAACTCGCTAAAAGAACTAAGGGTGAAACACTTTATATCCTTGATGAGCCCACAACAGGACTTCATTTCAAAGATATTCAAATCCTTCTTAAGGCCATTAATGACCTCGTTGACCAAGGCCATACGATTATTATTATTGAGCATAACCTCGATGTGATTAAGAGTGCTGACCATATAATTGATCTTGGACCGGAAGGTGGTATCAATGGTGGAACAATTGTTGCTACAGGTACTCCAGAAGAAGTTTCTAAAGTAAAGAAATCTCATACGGGGAACTATCTTAAAAAGGTTCTCAAATAAATGGATCTCAATAGTCTAAAAAAAACAGACGACACGATTGTTGCCGATAGCATTAAGGTTATTAATAAAATTCTGTCTTTTTCAGACCTCAAACCAATTGAGCTCCATATAAGAGAAGATCTTCAAGATCTCCTCCCCATCGATCAATTTGAAAAAGTTAATATTTTATCGAGAGAAGAGATTAAGGCGATAAAGGGTGAAAAGTTCCACAAAGGGGCCATCGCATCCTTTTCATCCCCAAAGGTTTTTGATCAACAGGGTATAGAAAGCCCCTTCGTTATCCTCAATGGTGTTACAAGTCCCGAAAATGTTGGCAGCATCGTTAGAACTATAGCTGGGCTTGGTTTTAAGAGCTTAGTTTTTGACGAGAAATCTTGTAGTCCGCTCGTTCGCCGCGCTATACGGGTATCAATGGGCAATATTATTTTTCTTAAAGTTCATCATATCAGTGACTTAAAAGATTATCTTAAATCTACTCCCTTTAAAGTCTACGCGACGGCTAACGAGCCCGACAGTATAAATCTCTATGACTGGGAACCGAGTAATGAATGTGGCTTTATTATTGGTAGTGAAGGACATGGGATCGACAAAGAAATTTTTCCTCTTTGTCATGCTACACTGAGAATACCCATTTCAGAAAATGTGCATCACCTCAATGCGGCTCAAGCTTGCGCTATCACCGCATCGTGGATTCATTCAAAAAACTTATTACTTAATCGTTGAAAGAAGAGTCGACATTTCAATCGCTGAAAGACCAGCATCCCAGCCCTTGTTTCCTGCTTTAGTGCCTGCTCTCTCAATAGCTTGTTCAATATTATCAGTGGTGATTACACCAAAGATAACAGGAATATCAGTGTCCAAAGATACTCTTGAAACACCTTTTGCAACTTCAGCTGACACGAAATCAAAGTGAGGTGTACTTCCTCTAATAACGGCGCCTAAGCAAATGATGGCATCGTAATTCTTCGTTTGTGCCATTTTTTTAGCAACCAGAGGAATTTCATAAGCACCTGGAACCCAAGAAACTGCAACATCATCTAGATTTGCTGAATGTCTCTTAAGACAGTCCAATGTTCCACCAAGAAGCTTACTTGAAATAAACTCATTGAATCGTCCAACAACAATTCCAAACTTCTTGCCTTCGGCTGATAAATGACCTTCAAATGTAGTTGTCATAATTTTCTCCAATTATTTAATACCTTTTAAAATATGTCCTAATTTGTCTTTCTTAGTTTTTAAATATTCATAATTAACATCATTGGGTTCAAACTCTAATGGAACTCTTTCCACTAACTCGAGATCAAAACCTTCAAGACCTACTATTTTTCGTGGATTATTGGTCATTAGTTTAAATTTCTTAACGTTAAGCATTTTTAGAATTGTAGCGCCAACACCATACTCACGTAAGTCATCTTTGAAGCCCAATTTATTATTCGCTTCAACAGTGTCATAACCCTGATCTTGGAGAGCGTAGGCCTTAATTTTATTAGGCAGACCAATTCCGCGACCTTCTTGTCTTAAATAAAGGAGTACACCTTTTCCTTCTTTGGCAATCATTTCCATTGCTGATTCTAATTGTTTTCCACAATCACAGCGCATGGAATGAAAAATATCTCCCGTAAAACACTCTGAATGAACACGCACTAAGACGGGCTCCTCTTCTGTGATCTCTCCCATTGTAAGAGCAATATGGTGAGGCTGCTTGGTGAGTGATGTTTCAAAGAGATGAAGATCGAAGTCTCCATACTTATTAGGAAATTTAATCGTTTCAGTTTTTTCAATCTTTGGACCGGCCTCTTCGACATCTTCAATTTTATGATCTCTTCTGTATTCGATAAGATCTTTAATCGTGATGCACTTTAGGTCCCACTCTTTTGCTAATTCTAAAAGACGGTCTCTTCTTGCCATCGTTCCATCTTCGTCCATAATTTCGCAAATAACTCCGACTGGTTTAAATCCGGCAAGTAGTGCAAGATCAACGGCTGCTTCAGTGTGACCAGCTCTTTGGAGCACGCCACCTGGTTTAGCAATCAAAGGAAAGATATGTCCTGGTCTTACTAGATCAACTGGCTTTGTATCTTCCATAGTAAGAAGTTCAATCGTGTCAGACCTATCTTTTGCTGAAATTCCCGTGCCACCATTTGCTGCATCAATGGAAACGGTAAATGCTGTCTCATGGACAGAGTCATTTTGATTGACCATCAAATTGAGTTCTAATCGGGATGCGTTCTTTTTAGTAATGGGTGCACAAATTATTCCACGACCCTTTACTGCCATGAAGTTCACTGCTTCCGGGGTAACCTTTTCAGCGACCATCACAAGATCACCTTCATTCTCACGATCTTCATCGTCGAGAACAATGATCATTTTCCCTTCTTTCAAATCAACTAATGCATCTTCAATTTTATCAAACATAATATTTCCTAGAATCCATGAGACTTTAACCAAGCCTCACTGATATTACTTTTCTTTTCTTCTTTCTGATTTCCATGCTGAAGAAGGTTTTCTACATATTTAGCCAAAACATCAACTTCAACATTTAATTGATCTCCAACTTTCACATAATTGAAGACAGTGTTTTCCCAAGTATGGGGTATTATAGACACTTCGGCCCACAATGATTCTTTATTAAGAGTAGAAATGGTTAGACTTACACCGTTCAAAGTTATTGAACCTTCGGAAACAATATACCTGAGTAAGCTTGGATCTACTTCAAAGCGTAGAACATAATTCTTGCCAGAATTTTGCCATCCTAGAATTTTCCCTACACCGTTGACGTGTCCTTGGACCAGATGTCCGCCTAAACGATCCGATAATCTTAACGCTAACTCAAGGTTTACAGGTGAACCAACCTTTAAAGATTTAAAATTTGTTTTTTGCAAAGTGGTTCCTACTGCTTGAACCGTAAATGAGCTTTCATTAAAAGAAACCACGGTCTGACAGGCTCCATTAATGGATACACTATCATCTATAGCGATATCTTTTATAAGCTTATTGCTTTTTACAGAAATGAGGACACCTTCAGTATTTCTATTAATACTTGAAACCTGCCCAATTTCTTTTACTAAGCCTGTAAACATTATTTCATAACCTCAAAAATTGCTTCATTACTATTATTCAGGCGCCATTTTCCATTTAAAGCTATCCCATCTGCAATCGTTTTTGTGTCATTGTCTACAAAGACACTTGGCCCGTTTCCTACAAGTTTCGGGTTCACATAAAAAGTTAACTCATCAAAAGCGTCTTCTTTAAGTAGAGAAGATACTAATGCTGAGCCTCCCTCCACTAATAACGAGCAGACACCCGCTCGATATAATTGCTCGAATGTTTCCTTCCAGGTCTTCTTGATCTGGATCTTTCTTACGCCTTCAATTTCAGTGGAATCGTCTTTAGTAATATTGATAACTTTTTTAGGATCACTAAAAATTTTTAATCTAGTATCAGTACTTTCTAAAGTACCTACAATGACCTTAATATTTTCTTTGATAACTTCCTCACCCTGTCTTGTATTAAGACTTGGGTTGTCTGCACGTAAGGTATTCTTTCCGATCATTACGGCATCATACTTATTTCTCATTTCATGAACTTCGCCGCGTGCTTCAGACGAGCTAATCCATTTTGAGTCCCCAGAACTTGTTGCAATCCTTCCATCAAGCGTTACCGCTGACTTTATATGAATATAAGGTAGGGAAGTGGTCATATTCTTAAAGAATACTTTGTTCTGTTTTTTGGCTTCTTTTTCAAGCAGACCAAAACTTACTTTAACCCCTGCTTCTTCTAGTCTCTTAACACCTTTACCTGCTACCTCTGGGTTAGGATCTAGAGCAGCAATAACGACCTCAGATATTCCTCTTTCGATAATGAGTTCTGTGCAGGGAGGTGTCGTTTTATTGGTATGGCAACAAGGCTCTAGGGTACAGTAGAGTGTTGAGTTCTTTACACATTCATTTGCGTTTTTTACAGCATTTACCTCTGCATGCCCTTCACCTTTTCGAATATTGTAGCCCTCGCCAATAATTTTTCCATTTTTAACGATGACAGCGCCCACAAGTGGGTTGGGTGAAACAGTTGCTTCACCTTTTTGGGCCAATTGGAGGGCTCGCTTCATATAATTGATGGCATTATTATTCATTGCATAATTCTTTCTTTTGATAGGGTTTTGACATACCTTGTCTATATCTTAAAGACAAGGTTTCCAGCGCATTTTACTGTCTACAAGGGCCCTACAAACTAAGGCAGAGTGACACCAATCAAAAAAATAAACTTACTTTTCACTTGTGAACTACGCTTCACCAAGGACTTACAAGAAAACGAAACGCTTTGCACAATGCATTCCTTGTTATTTCTCTCATAAAAGATCAGTTCATTTCATATTAAGGAGAGAAGTTTATGAAAAAATCATTTTTAGCAGTTCTTCTTCTTTCCTGTTTTAATCTTTTTGGAGCCAGTAATGACTCGCTTCAATATAGAGGACAGGAAGAAGACCAGTTCACTCTTAACCTAACTAAGAGTGTAACCCTCTATCGTACCGAATATCGCGATTCTACATGCACCAGACAAGTCCCTTATACATCTGAGGAATGTAGCAATGAAACGCGCTACAGACAGCAATGTCGTTGGCAAGCAGGGCAAAACATTTGCCGTACTGAATACGATCGTCAATGTCGAACAGTAACACGTCATCGCAGGGAGTGCTCACGCCAACCAGGGCGTCGTGTCTGTAGAAACTCTGAGCCTCAAAGAATTTGCCGAAATGGTCGCTGCTTTACTGAACCATCGCGTCGTATTTGTGAAAATAAACCAGGTCGTGAAGTTTGTCGCCAGGTTCCTTATCAAGATCGTCAGTGTGACAGTGTTCCCAGACGTGTTTGTGATCGTGAGCCAGGAAGAAATGTATGTAGCCAGGTCCCTTATCAGGAATATGTCTGTCGTAACGTCACCCAGTACAGAAGTGAAACCTATGCTTGTCAGCAGCCTGTTCAGATTCCCTACACAGTAGACAAAGAGGTTGTCTCAGATGTTGTTGTTCGCTACCAAGACAAGACAGATCAGGCTTCAGCTAAGCTTAACTTTCAACTCCTCGATAATGGTCAAGTTACTGTAAAGGCAATTGATACTTCAGACCTACCCACATTTATTCGAGTTCAGAAATCTGAGCAAGTTAATAATCAAGATGGAGATATTTCTTCTCAGGTAGAATTTCAAATTAAATTCATCGATCAAAAGAAAACAATAAGTCCTGTTACAAAAGGAATCTCATCTGTTGGCCTAAGCCCTAATTCACTGTGGTTTTCTCTAGGAAAGGTTCATCAGCCCAAGAGACTTGAAATTAAGGCGACTATCGTTCGTGACGGTCTCTTTAGTAGTGCTAAGGTTCTTTTTAACAAGATCTTAAATGCTGAAGATCTCAACATAAGTCATCACGATGGAAGCTCTAGAATAAAGATTGATTTATCAAAGTACGGCGTTGAACTTAAGAAGCGAAAACATGAGATAACGATTGAAGCTAAGGTAATCCTTGAGGATGCAATTGTTAATCAACCCCGCAACGGCTTAAGCACATCCCACTCAGTAGAAATTAAAGCTGAATAAAAAAAAGGGCTCCTTTCGGAGCCCTCTCTTTAATATATTTTCTTAAATGAGAAATTATACTAGGAAGATTGTGATAAGTGTAAAGATCACAAGTGATTCCATAAGTGCAAGACCAAGAATCATAGGTACGAAAAGCTTGTCAGCAGCAGCTGGGTTACGGGCCATACCTTCAAGAGCTACAGAAGCAGCTGCAGATTGAGCACGTGTACCTGCGAAAGCAGCGAAAGCAACAGCTAAGAAGTACATAGGAATCTTAGTGTATTCGTTCATTGGGATAAGAGTTGTCATTCCACCGTCTTGTGCGAAAGCAGCACCAGAAACAGCAACAGCGATAAGAGCAATTAAAATTTTGTACATAACCATTCTCCTAAAATAGAGGTTAAAAAGTTGAGATTTATATCTTAGTGATGATCCTCATCATGATCGTGGTGAGCAACAGCCATTTGGATATAAACCATAGTTAAAACAGTAAAAACATATGCTTGAATAAGAGAAACCAAGATACCTAGGATCATAAAAATAATAGGAACGATCCATGGTGCAAGGTTAGAAAATTGAGTTAATACAATGTGGTCACCCATCATGTTTGATCTCAAACGAAGAGCAAGCGAGAGGGGACGAATAAAGTTTGAAATAATCTCAATTGGGAAGATTAAAAATGAGAGGTACCAAAGAGGTCCAGCAAAGTGCTTAATATAGTTCCATGTTCCTTGCTCTTTACAACCTTGAACATTGTAATAAATGAAGACAAAGGCACCTAGAGCAAGTGTTGTTGAGAGGTATTCTGTAGGAGGAAGAAAACCAGGAACAAGACCGATAAGGTTTGAAATAAAAATAACGATAAAAGTTGTACCGATAAAAGAGAAGTAAGCTGGTCCTTCTTTTTCACCAATAATGCTCTTACACTGTCCGTAGATAAAATTACCGTAAAGCTCTACGAAGTTTCTAAAAGTAATTCCTCTGTCAGGAATAACAACATTAGAAACACCAGCAATCTTTGATCTGTAAACTAATCCAACACCAATCAAAAGAAGCCCGATAACAATGAAAGTTAAAGTGTGGCTTGGAATGTGAAGTGAGTGTGCAATCCCGCCGAGCCATGTAAAACCAGAGGCTGCATGCGTGCTTAAAGAACTAGCGAGAAGAAGAGGAAGTAAAATTTTTTTCATATTCTCTTACCCAGGCTGGTAAAGACCAGTCTATTTAAGATTCTTGCGAAGGCCAATGCCAAGCACAAAAATCTGAACTACATAGTTAAGTACCGCAATTATTATCCTATTCCCCATGAAATGTACACCAATACCGATGCTCCCAAAGAGAAAAATGACATGAAGAAACATATAGCTAAACAATCTTGATTTTTTTACCTTGCCCGTTGCTTTCACTTCCGGGTCCATGATTAAGCCGTGCAAAATGGCCATAAGCATAAATAGGGCAATAAGTGTCGCAAGATAGACGAAGATTATTGAGAGAATTTCTGTTCGATTTCTACCAAAGAGGCAAAAGATCAGCGTCGTTATCAGTGATACCGGCCAGAAGAGCTTATGATCTATCCTTTTTATTAATTCCATTCCACACCAATAGGACAAAACTATTAATTATGACAGCTAAAAATAAGAAGACACCCCAGAATTTGGAGAGGTAACCCCACTCAACAAGTTTCATACTTAACCAGGCTATTACAAGTATGGTTGATGGGATCGACATCGCAATCCCCATTGCAGCGAGCCAGTTCTTTGGGATTTTCATTTTACCTTTTTCTCGCTACACGGCGCTCATAAATACTTTTGAGTCTATTTTTGATGACTTCAGTATTGGGGTATTCGCCTAGAATTGAATAGTAGATATTATAGGCTGCTTTAAGTTTTTCCATTGTTTCGTAAGCATTGGCCATTAAGAATTTCGTTTGGACAATATTATCCCTTCTCTTTTCGCGCATGAGATACTTTTTCCAAATGGCGACTGCTTGCTTCCAATTCTTTTGCTGAAAATGAATAAGACCTTGAAAGTAGAGAGACCTCGTTGTGTAAGAACTTTCCTTGGTGTCTTCGATAATCTTAAAGAAAACTAATGAGTTCTTGTAGTCTCCTGTTTTTAAAGTACTCAATGCGTACCTAAATTGATAGAAGTCCTGCTTTGCTAGCTTTGGTTGAAACAAACTTAACTTTTCATAAATACTCGCAGATAATTTGTAGTTCTTAAGATACGTGAAGTGAATCTCTCCAAGGCGATCCTGAGTTTTTACTAGCCACAGAGGATCCTCACTTATTTTCATGATCCTCTCATAGTAGGGGAGTGCCTTTGTATTTTGAGAGAGGTAAATGGAGTAGAGGTCTCCAATTTGGTAATTTATCTTAACCTGAATATCGAGGGGCGGATTTTTTTCGAGAATAGACTGGTACTTTGAAATAGCACTGTCATATTTTTGCTGAATAATCGCTTGTTGGGCGTCAATTATCTCTTTATTTAAAGGAGGGGTAAAATCACAAGATGTGATTAATACCCCTACTATTAAAATGAAAAGATTATTCTTCATCGTCCTCAACGATATTTTCAACAGCTACAACTTTTTCACCGTCCTTCAGGCGGATAATACGAACACCTTGTGTCGCTCTCCCCATAAGGCTGATGCCAGACATCTTGGTTCTAATGACCTGTCCTTTGTCAGTGATGATCATGAGGTCTTCTTCTTCCGTAACTGGTTTAATGGCGCAAATTTCACCATTCTTATCAGTTAATCTCATAGCAAGAATACCCTTACCGCCACGTGTTTGTTTTCTATACTGAGACGCAGAGGTTCGTTTTCCATATCCATTTTCAGTTACAGAAAGGATCTCTACACCATCATCGATAATTTCCATTCCGATAATTCTCTCATCTTCATCAATATTGATTCCCTTCACACCTTGAGAAACACGACCCATTGGACGGCAATCTTCTTCGGAGAAGCGAATTATCTTTCCTGATGAAGAACAGAGAAGAACGTCGTGCTCTCCAGTAGTAACGCGAACGTTAAGGAGATTATCTCCATCAACGATCTTAATTGCTTTTAAACCACTTTGCTTAACGTTCTTATAATCTGATAGGGCTGATTTCTTTACTAGACCACGCTCAGTAGAGAAAAGAAGGAATTTACCTTCGATATCCTCTTCATTAGGTATACAGATAATTTCTCTAATTTTTTCACCGCTTGGAATCTGAATGAGGTTAGCAATATTGCGCCCTTTATTCGTTCTTGATCCTTCAGGAATTGTGTAAACCTTTTTCGAGAATACTGTTCCTTTTGAAGTGAAGAAAAAGAGGGTAGAGTGAGTGTTGGCCGTAAAGATGCTTGTGAAGAAATCATCGTCGTTATTTGAAGCGCCTTTTACACCTGTACCACCACGCTTTTGGGTTTTATAGGTATCCATTGCCATTCTCTTAATATAACCCTTATGGGTTACTGTAACGATAACTTCTTCTTTCTTGACGAGATCTTCAATCTGAATTTCGTCTGCCTTGGCGACAATATCTGTCTTTCTCTCGTCACCATAGGTTTCAAGAATTTCATTAAATTCATCTTTAATGATCCCGCGAATAAGATCTTCGCTATCGAGAATTTCTTGCAGGCGAGCAATCTCTTTCATGATGGCTTCATAGTCAGCAATGATTTTATCTCTTTCAAGACCTGTAAGTCTTTGCAGTCTCATGTCGAGGATTGCTTGAGACTGAATCTCTGACAATGAATAAGTCGACATTAACTTAGATTTAGCTTGCGCTGGACCTTCAGACTTCTTGATAAGTTCAACAATCTCATCGATATTTTCGACAGCTGTTTTAAGTCCTTCAAGGATATGAGCCTTTTCTTTAGCTTTCTTTAGCTCGTAAACAGTTCTTCGAATAACGACTTCACGTCTATGATCAATAAAGGCACTTAATTGCTCCTTAATATTCATCACTTTTGGTGAGCCATTTGAAATACTTAAAAAGATAATACCAAATGAAGTTTGCAGTTGAGTGTGCTTATAAAGTCTATTGAGAATGACTGACCCGATTTCACCTTTTTTAAGATCGAGCGCAACACGAATACCTTCACGTGAAGACTCATCTCTAATATCTGAAATTCCAGTAATTTGCTTATTGTTAACGAGATCAGCAATCTTCTCAATGAGCTTAGCTTTGTTTACCTGGTAAGGAAGTTCTGTAACAACAATTCTTTCTCTATCTCCAGAGCGTCCGTGTTCTTCGATATCAGTTTTAGCACGAATCTGAATGACGCCTTTACCAGTATGAAAGGCTGATTTAATTCCCTCTGTACCATGAATTGTTCCTCCAGTAGGAAAATCAGGACCAGGAATAACCTTCATAAGTTCATCTATTGTTGTCTCGCTATTATCGATCAACATAAGAAGACCATTCATAATTTCAGTTAAATTATGAGGAGGTATATTTGTGGCCATCCCAACAGCAATACCAGCTGAACCATTTACGAGAAGGTTAGGAACCTTTGTTGGGAGAACCTTTGGCTCTTTAAGGGAATCATCGTAGTTCGGTTGCCATTCAACCGTTTCCTTATCAAGGTCACGAAGCATCTCTTCAGCGAGCTTCTTCATTCTAATTTCTGTGTACCTCATCGCCGCTGCACTATCACCGTCAATTGAACCAAAGTTTCCTTGGCCATCTACAAGAGGGTAGCGCATTGAAAAGTCTTGAGCGAGACGAACAATAGTATTGTATACAGCAGAGTCACCGTGTGGGTGGTACTTACCGATAACATCACCAACAACCCTTGCTGACTTTAGAAAAGGTTTATTGTGGTAATTTCCAAGTGAGTGCATTGCATAGAGTGCTCTTCTATGAACTGGTTTGAGACCATCCCTCACATCGGGGAGTGCACGACCAATGATGACCGACATCGCATAGTCGAGATAGCAATTTCTCATTTCATCTTGAATGAAGATGGGAGCTACGTTGCTTGGTGTATTTGTTTCGTTATTATCAGCCATTAGTTTTCTTCCTTAATTAACGCTTAATTATACGTCGAGGTTTCTTACGTTAAGAGCATTGTCCTCAACAAACTGTCTTCTAGGCTCAACATTGTCGCCCATAAGAACAGAGAACACCTGATCAGCTTCAATGCTGTCTTCAATTTTTACTTGAAGGAGTGTTCTATTTTCAGGATTCATTGTCGTTTCCCACAGCTGCTCAGGGTTCATTTCACCAAGACCCTTATAGCGTTGGATATAAGCACCTTGTTTACCATCGGCGATAACGAATTTTGCAAAGTCCTCAAGATTTTCAAAAGACTTTAATCCACCCTTATCTTTTTCGATTGTAAACTTTGAATCCTTATACTTTTTAATACCTTCCCAACCATTTAAAAGATCGTAGAACTCTGAACTTTCCAGGAAGTACGAATTAAGTTTTAATCGCTTCGTTCTGGCAGTTGTTTGGACAATGACTTTAACCATAAAGCAGTCATGTTCTTTATCTTCAACAACTTCGAAAGAGTATTTTTTAAGAGTCTCATTTTCCATTGTTTTAAAGTAGTCAGAGATCTTCTTCACTTCATCTTCGATTAGTTTCTTGTCTTTTAGAGTTTCTTCTCTGATATCAGACCATTCAATAATTGTTCTCAATAACAAGGTATCAAAATGGTTATCATAAGACTGAACGTTGGTATGGTAGCTCGTGTATTTATTAATCAGTTTCTTTGTTTCTTCATTATCAAACTCTTTTCCATCGACTGTAACAACTGCACCATCGATTGAGTTAATAACAAGAAAGGACTCTAAAGACTTTTCATCTTTTAGATACTGCTCAGAGCGACCTTTCTTATATTTAAAGAGTGGTGGTTGAGCGATGTAGATATATCCATTCTCAATGAGCTCTGGAAATTGACGATAGAACAGTGTCAGCAGAAGAGTTCTAATGTGAGAACCATCAACGTCCGCATCCGTCATAATGACAATTTTATGATAGCGAAGTTTTGAAATATCAAATGTTGCTTTTCCAATACCAGTACCGAGCGCTTGAACAAGCATTTTGATCTCAGCGTTTCCTAGCATCTTATCGTAACGTGCTTTCTCAACGTTTAAGATTTTCCCTTTAAGCGGAAGGACGGCTTGCGTCCTACGATCACGACCTTGTTTTGCCGACCCACCCGCAGAGTCACCTTCCACAATATAGATTTCACATTGTGCTGGATCTTTTTCCTGACAGTCAGCCATCTTTCCAGGTAATCCACCTGACTCGAGTACTGACTTTCTTCTCGTTAATTCTCTAGCTCTTCTTGCAGCTTCTCTTGCGGCAGCTGCATCAACAGCTTTTCTAATGATGGTCTTGGCTGTATTTGGATTTTCTTCAAAATATGTTTTAAGTCCGTCACCTACGAGAGAGTTAACAATACCTTCTACTTCAGAGTTTCCAAGTTTATCTTTTGTTTGACCTTCAAATTGAAGCTCAGGAAGTTTAACTGAAATAATTGCTGTAACACCCTCTCTAAAGTCATCACCTGTGAGGTTTGTTTTAATGCCCTTAAGAAGGTTGTTATCCTTAGCGTATTGATTGAGCACACGAGTTAATGCTGTTTTCAAACCACTGATGTGAGTACCACCACCTGGTGTTGCAATAGCATTAGCATAACCAGAGAGTACTTCACTGTAGCTATCAGTCCATTGAAGAGAAATTTCGACTTCGTAATCTTCTTTAGACTGAGAAATATAAATCGGCTTCTTATGTACAGCTGTCTTTGCTCTATTTAAATATTCAACAAACTCTACGAGACCACCCTCATAATGAAAGATTTCTTTTTTCTCAGTTCTTTCATCTTTGAGTGAAATCTTTAAGCCTTTGTTTAGAAAGGCCATTTCACGGAATCTATTAGCTAATGTTTCGTAGTTGTATTCGAGAACTTCAAAAATTTCTGTATCAGGCTTAAAGGTGACAGATGTACCAGTCACTGGGTCGTCTTGAGTACCAACTTCAACCAGAGGTTTTACTGAATTTCCTCTTTCAAACTGAACAGCATAAACCTTTCCGTTCTTTTTAATTTCTAGCTTTACCCATTTAGAAAGGGCGTTAACAACGGCGGCACCAACTCCGTGAAGACCACCTGAAACTTTGTAGGCAGAACCTTCTTCATTAAATTTCCCACCAGCATGGAGCTTAGTATACACAAGTTCAGCAGCCGAAATTTTTTCTACGGGGTGCATATCAACGGGAATACCACGACCATTATCAATTACTGTTACTGAATTATCTTTATGAATCAGAACTTTAATTTCTGTACAGTAACCTGCAAGGGCTTCATCAACTGCATTATCCACAATTTCATAAACACAGTGGTGAAGACCTCTAAATGCGGTATCACCAATATACATACCTGGACGCTTTCGAACTGCTTCTAAGCCTTCAAGTACCTTAATCTGATCAGCGGTATATTTTTCGCCAACTTTTGAAATAGATTGATTTTCCAAAAAGAAACTCCCGTGTCTCTTGTTAAAACTTTAAAAAAGTTTTTTACATCTTCGCTATCGATCCTGAGGAAACCATGAGCTTATTTGCCCCTTCCAAAGTATCTAATACTTCTTTAAAACTATCGTTGGCCGTCGTGATTAAAACCTGAAACTTTCTCTCGTTCAGATAGGCTACTAAATTTTGCCATCTGAGCTTATCAAGTTCACCTGAGACATCGTCCAATAATACGATAGGAAAAGAGTTAAATTTATACCTAAATAGCTCTATGTAAGCAAATAAGAGGCTGAGATAAGACATTTTTTGTTGGCCCAAAGAACAGTAATCAAAGGAATTTAAACCATCAAAAAGAAGCACGTAGTCATCTTTATGAATTCCGTAGTGGGTATGGCCTATTATTTCGTCTTTCGGAAGGTTTTTTTGACACATCTCTAAATAACTTTCTTTCGTCATACCAGAGATCTTTGTATCAAGAACTATTTCTAGATCATGCTCTTCTGAAAAGAGGTCATAGAATGATTTTTTTACGAGTGGTCTCAATTCTTCTAAGAACTTTTGACGAGAGAAAGTTAAATTAATTGATAACTCACTCATTTCTTCATCAATAGCTCTAATTTGTTTTCTATAATTAGCAGGTTTTGTTGAAAGTAATTTGTTTCTAAAGCGAAGTGATTTTGTAAATCGGCCAAGGGCTTTCTTGTAGTTGGAATCAAGCTGACCCAGATGATCATCTATCCATGTGCGACGTGAAGAAGCCGAGAGATGGAAACCTTGAGCATCAAAGGGGTTAATAAAAACAACACCGACCTGTAGTTTTCTATTCGTACTTTTATTATCTACAAACCAGTGAGTTCCCGCCTGGTCCCACTTACCGGAAAAGGGAATAGGTTCAGAACTTTCACTGTTTATGAATAGCGATTGAAAAGATATCTCAGGTCTTTCCCCATCTATTCCTAATATTTGTGGAAAACTCGTATTTTTACGAAAAGATTTCCTCTTAATCAGATAATAGATGGCTTCTAAAATATTAGTTTTACCATTTCCATTTTCTCCAAAGATACAATTAATACTCGGAGAAAATTCTATAATCTGTTCTTCAAGGTTTCGAAAGTTCTTAACCTGAAGCTTTTGAATATAGTAGGGGAGCATTGATTATAGCTTTAGTGGCATTATAATCCCCAGCATGTGAGGGATCCCTGGAGATTTGATAACAACGGCACTAAATTCATTATTAATTTCAAATTGAATCTCACCATCATCAAAAGTGGCAAGAGTATCAATTAAGTACTTTGCGTTGAATCCAATTTCCATTTCTTTGCCATTGTAATCAACAGCGATCTTTTCCATCGCATCCCCAAGAGAGGGATGATTGGCCATAAGAACGATCTCGCGCTCTGCAAACTTAACCCTAACTCCATGACTCTTCTCATTTGACATGATTTTAATTCTTCTAAGAGCATCAAAGAGAGATCCCTTATCCGTAGTCATAGAGTAAGTTGTCTTTTGAGGAATGACCGCTTGGTATTTAGGGTATTCTCTGGAGATCAAACGAATACTTAAGAAATATTTTTCGTCACAATTCACATACATGAAAGAGTCATCCACAGAAATGTTAATAGGTGACTTGGGATAACTTTCTGCAACTCTCTTTAATTCGTTAACGCCTTTTCTAGGAACAATAATTCCATTGATAAGGTTATCGATATTGTTGTCTTCAATCTCAGTGTCGATCATTGAAAGTCTATGACCATCTGTCGCTACTGCTCTTAACTTAGAATCAATTTCTTGAAGGTAAATTCCATTAAGAAATAATCTTGTTTCATCTGTTGAAACTGCATGTGATGTTTTTGAAATTATTTCTTGGAGTTTTTCACTAGGAACACTGAATTCATTGGATTTGTTCTGGAAAACTAATTGTGGAAAATCCTCGTTTTTATATATCAGTAGAGTGAAGTGAATATCACCGCAATTGATCTTGAGGCTGTTTTCTTTTTCATCCAGCTTTAGTTCGAGATTAGAATTAGGTAACTCTCTTAAAATATCACTGAAATTCTTTGCGTTCACACAGAAGCTTCCAGGTACCTCTGTAATCGCTTCAATAGTTACCTTAGCCGATACCTCTAGGTCAGTAGCTGAAAAGCTTATCTGACCATCGCTAGCCTCTACCAGAGTGTAAGCTAGTATAGGTCTCGTATTCTTACGATCTACTACTGAGGTTACTTTGTTAATGGCTTCTCTAATCGATTCAGTACTTACTTGAGCGTGCATATAATTTCCTTGGACACTTAAGTTCTATCCCACTTTTGATTTGTTAATCAAGCTCATCAAAAGAGAGTTCTTTTTATATATGTATATATATATTTATTTTAATATTTATTATAGGCCGTTGATAAGTGGATAAACTCGTTAGCACCGGGCCAGTCGGGCTTTTGACGTTTTGGCCAATTGTGTAGTTGTTAATAACTTCCAAATGCGCAACTGCTTAATTCGTATATTATTATTTTTCTCACAAATTATTGACGTGATTCAATGCGGCCTCCACAAGTTATCCCCACAGTTATTTTCGTTTGGCCGAGTAGTCAAATATATTGGCTTTTTTGGGGACTTTATCCACATTTTTATCCACATGTTAATAACTTTTTATCCCCATTGGGGATATGTGGATAAGTAAGTTTTCCATATATGTTAATTTGTGGATAACTTTTCTCTTTTAAGTGATTTCCCCCAATTATGGCGTGTGTAACTTGTGGAGAAATGTGGATTGAGGGAAGCTTTGGGTGGTTTTGATTTTGGGCATAAAAAAAGCCAGCGCTATGGCTGGCTTTGAGTAGTCATGGTTGGCCAAATACTTAAATATTATTTTCGAGAAAGATGAGGTCTTTTGATAATTGGCTGTCGCCTTTAAGTTGCTCAGTGATCTTATTCACTCCGTGCATGACAGATGTGTGGTCGCGATTACTGTAGTACTTACCAATTTCCATAAAGGTCGCCCCAACAATATTCTTACTGAGGTACCAAGCGATATGGCGGGCCTTCACAATATTTTTGCTGCGTGATTTAGATCTTAAGTCTGGAACAGCGATTTTAAAGTACTGGCTACTTGCTCTGCAGACGCTCTCTAGAGTTGCTGCAGGTCTCTCGTTGATTTCTTGGAGCTTGAGGATGTCTCTAGCCATTTCTGTGTCAATTTCAGCTTCCATGATGTCTGCGTGAGCTTGAAGTCTAATGAGGTTTCCCTCGAGCTCGCGAATGGATGTCTTAATAGAGCTTGCGATAAGATTTAAAACATCATCTTGGATAAAAAGATCTAACTCAATAGCCTTTTTCTTTAAGATCGCCGTTCTTGTTTCAAAGTCCGGCTTTTGGATATCGACAACTAGGCCCCATTGGAGACGGGTGATAATTCTCTCTTCAATGCCAGTGATTTTATCTGGTGACTTGTCTGAAGTGAAAATAAGTTGCTTACCTTTATCGTGAAGAAAGTTGAAGATGTGAAAGAACTCCTCTTGAGTAGAGGTTTTATTTTTCAGCTCATGAATGTCGTCAATCATAAGAACATCTACACTTTCAGTATATTTTCTTTGAAATTCTGAAAGAGTTTTATCCTTGTAGGCATTGATAAGTTCCTTCATGAAATCTCTGGCTGAAATTAAGCAGATCTTCATATGAGGATGATTGGCAAAGATGCCATTGGCTACAGCATGGAGAAGGTGAGTCTTTCCTAAACCGCTGTCGGAGTAGAGGTAGAGACAGGGATACTTCCCTGACTTTCCTGGGCTGTCTGATACTGCACTTGCAGTTGCGAAAGCGAGGTTGTTTGAAGGGCCAACGATGAAGTTATCAAAAGTTTTACTTGGATCGATAACAATGCCTGAGCTTTGTTTCTCCATGTGGTTAATATAGCGACCTTCTGCCTGGTCTTTTAGTTCGTCTTGATTAGGAGTGAGGTCCAGTGTGAAGAAGTTCTTAGTTTCCTTTGTGGGGTTTGGTTTGTCCTCTGAAAGAGATTGGAGTGACTCTTTCAGATTCGAGTTGAGAGGGGAGCTGCTATTAGTGAATTCTATTGTGTAAGAAGAGCCCATAAGTTCTTGAAGGGCTTTCTTGAAAAAGTCTGAATAATTGGTCTCAAGTGTGGATTTAATAAATTGTGTTTGGGTTTCAAAGGTTGCTTTGGTGTCACTTAAGCTGATGAGCTTAATTTTATTTTTGATGAACGTATCAAATTTTATTGATGGCATATTTGCTTCTAGCATCGGATAGAGGGCCTCAAGGATGGGCTCTAGTGCGCTTTCTTCTTCTGATTGGGAGAGATTTACCGTTGAAGGTTGGGCTTTTTCCGGTGAAGTGGCGGTGCTTGGTTTTTGTGTTTGATTAAAAATAGAATTTAGTAAGTCATCATTTTTATTAGTTTTTTCTTCTTTTTGAGGTGTGGATTTGAGAAATTTTTCGAAGGGAAATCCTTGAGTCATGTGATTTGTCTCCAACTACTGTGTGTGCAATTTTGATTGTGTTCTGTTGTGGAAAAAGTTTGTACCTGAGTAGGGGGGAAGAAGCAATATGACTTGTTGCGAAATAAAACTGAACTCTTCTTACAAACTGTCACAAAATTGGCACCCACTTTTTTGCCATAGGCCATTGATTTTTTACAGATCGTTTTGTAAATTGCGCATCTTGAAATCAGATATTCAGAAGTTAATGTGACTAGTTCCGTGAGGATGTAATGAGCAAAAGAACTTGGCAACCAAAAAGAAAGAAACGTCTCCGTGTACACGGATTCCTAAAAAGAATGTCCACTGCAAATGGAAGAAAAGTAGTTAATGCTAGACGTGCTAAAGGCCGTAAGCAGCTTACAGTTTCAACTGGTAAGAAATAAATCACTTTTCGGTTTTATCAGTGACTTGTTTTCCAAAAGAGTCGCGTTTGTTAAAACCCATTGATTTTCAGTACTTGAGACGGGGTGCACGCTATGCGAACACCCCTTTTTTGCGTTTCTATTATAAGAAATCTCGACTTGGTCTAGAAAGCTCTCGACTTGGGTTAAGTGTGTCTAAAAAAGTAGGAAATGCTGTGGTTAGAAACAAGGTTAAACGTTTTTTACGTGAGGCCTATAGAGAAAGTGATCTTAGAGAGCTTCCCTTTGATATTCTAATCGTTGCTTCACCTCGTTTAAAAGGCCGCTTTTCCAATGAGGGGAGTGGCTTCGAAGATCTGAGCGTTTCTTGGAAACAAGGCTTTCAAGCACTCAAGAAAAATGGTTAAAGCAATATTGCGTTTTCTTATCAATTTTTATCAAAGAGGTATAAGTCCGTTTATCGGTCCTAGATGCCGTTTTGAACCAACTTGTAGTTGTTACGCTAAAGAGTGCTTGGAAAACTTTTCAGCTCCTCTCGCTCTGTGGTATTCAGTCAAACGAATTAGTAAATGTCATCCCTTTCATCCAGGTGGTTATGATCCCATTCCTGGTGAAGTACCCTTAAAAAAGGAATAATTATGGCTTCAGAACAAAAGAGGCTCTTTCTTGCTCTAGCTCTCTCAGCATTTGTTCTTTTTACGTGGCAAGCTTATTTTGCGCCTAAGAATGCTTTTGAGCCCGCTCCTGTCACAACTGATAAGAAGGCTAGCAATGAAACTAAAGTGGCCCAGCCAACAGCTACGCCTACCACTGTAACCACTAAGGATAGTGCAACTCCTGTTCAAGCAACTGAAGCCAAAACAATCACTGTTATTAATGGTGTTAACGAAGTTCAAATTACTAATCAATTAGCTATTCTTTCCTATAAGAGTAAAATGGCTACCGATCCTCTCAATGCTGTTGTTGGGGATAGAAAGCCTTTCCAAATCTTTGTTCTTAATCAAGGAAATAGAGTTGAGATTAATCTTGATAATTTCCAAGTAGACGGTGCAAAGGTAACGGGTACCGATTCTCGTTTAGGTCTTAATTTCGCGGGAACCTTGGGTGAAGATGGTCTCTTCAGATGGTCTCTAAATTCCAGCCAACCTTATCAATTTTACTTCCTTAATGAGTCTGAGACTAAAGAGGGTGAAGCCCGTCAAATTCGTCAATTTTTGACTCTCTTTAAGGAAGTTGAACGCTCTAATATTGATGATGAAGAGAGCTATGACGGCTCTATGAAGTGGTTTGGAGTAGATTACCACTACCACTTATTTGCAACAGTTCTCGATAAGAAGACTGTCACTATGGCCAAAATTAAAAGTGAAAATTTAGGTGTTAAAGTTGTTGAATCAACAACAAATCTAAGTGGTTATACTGTCTATTCACAAAAGAGTTATGATGATTTGAACACTCTTGGTGATAACCTTCACCTTTCAATCGATTTTGGTGTTTTTGGAATTATTGCAGTTCCTATTCTTAAGGGTCTTCAGTTCTTTTATAAGTATGTTCCTAATTATGGTTTTGCGATTATTCTGATTACTCTCTTTATCCGTACGCTTCTTTTTCCTCTTCAGTACAAGAGTTTTAAGTCGATGAAGAAAATGCAAAAGCTACAGCCTGAGCTTGCTAAGGTTAAGGAAAAGTACGGAGACGATCCTCAACGAATGCAAAAAGAAACAATGGAGCTCTTTAAAAGAAATGGCGCTAATCCAATGGGTGGCTGTTTACCATTATTGCTGCAAATGCCTGTTTTCTTTGCTTTTTACCAGGTTCTCTTTAATTCCGTAGAGCTTCTTGGTGCGCCTTTTATTCTGTGGATTCATGATCTCTCAGCTAAAGATCCCTACTATGTTCTACCTGTATTGATGGGTGCTGCTATGTTTGGTCAAACAAAGCTAAATCCTTCAACCACAGCAGATCCTACTCAGCAAAAGATGATGATGTTCATGCCACTTATTTTTACTTTCTTCATGAAAGATCTTCCGGCAGGACTCAATCTCTACATTTTCGTATCAACTCTCTTCGGTATAGCTCAACAGCTATTCGTCTATAAAACTGTAGATTAAAAATGAGTTTTCACTTTTCCGATGGTCCAATTGTAGCAATTAGTACCGGCACATCGGAAAAGTCAGCCTTAGGTATTGTAAGGGTCTCAGGAGTTAAGAATCTTAAATTCTTAGTTAGCCTAACTGGCCAAAGCAAATTCAGTGAACCAGAAAGCCATAAGGTATACTTTAGTCGCTTCTACACTAAGAATAGGGAGCTACTAGATGAAGGTGTTTTTACTTATTTTAAAGGTCCCAAGAGTTTCACTGGCGAAAATACCGTTGAATTCACACTCCATGGTAATCCCTTCAATTTGGAGAGGGTATTACGCTATTTAGTTGATGAGTTTGGCTTTCGAATGGCCCAATCTGGTGAGTTTTCCTATCGTGCGCTTAAGAACAATAAAATGAATCTCACCCAAGTTGAGGGTTTGGATCTTATTCTTAATGCCAGTAGTGAATTTGGACTTAATAGTGGACTTAAAGCCCTTAATAATGATCTTTATTCGAATTACCTGCGATTGCGAGAACTTATTCTTGAAATTAAAGCAAGCGTTGAGATACTTATCGATTTTTCAGAAGACGTGGGTGAGGAAGAGATTAAGTCAAAGCTCAATCGGGACTTCTCACAGCTAAGGGTTGAGGTTGATAAACTTTATCAACGATCTAAGGGGAATCTTAACGATTTAATGGCGCCCGTTATTTCTCTTATTGGTGCTACAAATGCCGGCAAAAGTACTCTATTTAACAAATTAGTCGGTCATAATCGCGCAATCGTAAGTGATATTCACGGAACCACTCGTGATTATATTTCAGAGTTCATCTACCTTGGTGACAGTCCTTTCAAGCTCATCGATACCGCTGGTATTCGAGAGGGTGCAGGAGAGATTGAAAAAATCGGTATTGATCAAAGTATAGAGATTAATCGAAAGAGTTTTTTCAAAATATTAGTCATCAATCCTTTCAGTTTTATTGGTTCAGATTTAGAAATTCATGGCCTTAAGCCAGACGCAATTGTTCTTACCCACAGTGATCTTGATGGGTTTAAAGATAGGGTAGGGGCTATTTCCGTACAATTTAAAGATATTCCGTTATTTCAAAGTGGTTCTATAGGGGCAGATTTTAAAAGTGGTCCTATGGGGGCAGATTCTAAAAGTGGTCCTATGGGGGCAGATTCGAAAAGTGGTCCTATGGGGGCAGATTCGAAAAGTGGTCCTATGGGGGCAGATTTGAAGAGTGGTCCTATGGGGGCAGATTCAGAAAGTGGTCCTATAGGGGCGCTTAATGATCTTGAGAATATGATTCTTAAGGAATATCAAGTACTTAAAGAGGGAAGTCCGATCCCTTTTGTCAGACATCGTAACGTAATTTCAGCTATTTATGATGAATTAAATAATATTTATAGTGTAGGGCAGGATCTTGATGATTGTGCAATTCTCAGTCATCACGTGAATATTTTAAGCTCTAAGATGGATGAGCTAATAGGTGTAGTGAGTCCTCAAGAGGTTCTCGACCATATTTTCGCTAATTTTTGTATTGGGAAGTAGTATTTACAGTGTGTTACATCTTCTGTGGCACAATTTTCCAATAAAGGGTAAAAGTTCCACGTGGAACAATTCAAGTCTTTCGATATAACTATTCTTGGTGGCGGACATGCTGGCCTTGAGGCTGCATGGGCTGCAAATCAATTTAATCTTAGTGTCGCCATAGTTACTATGCCGGGGGTAGGGCTTGGGAGTGCTCCATGTAATCCAGCTGTTGGCGGAGTGGGAAAAGGTCAGGTTGTTCGAGAGATAGATGCGATGGGCGGACTCATGGGACGGCTCGCAGACCTTGCTGGAATTCAGTATCGTACACTTAATGAATCAAAAGGCTATGCTGTACAAAGTACTCGGGTTCAAATTGATAAAGAAAAGTACTCTGAGTTTGCAGAAAGAATTATCGAAGAGAGCGAGATCACTGTTATAAGAGAAAAAGTTTTAAGCGTGGAAAAGGATCCTTCCGGTTACTTTTGTCTTTACGGTGATAAGCAGAATATTAAAACATCCTTTCTAATAGTCACTACGGGAACATTCCTAAATGGTGTTCTTCATACAGGAGAAGATATCACTGATGGTGGGCGAGTAGGTATTAGCCAATCTCCCGGGATGAAAGAGCTGTTTTCTAATATAAAAACCCTTAAAAAGAGGTTTAAGACAGGAACTCCACCCAGAATCAAGAGACACTCAATAGACTTTTCTAAAATGGAGGCACAGCCTTCTGACACAGGCTCTCTCAACTTTCATTATGATCATTCTGCGAATTCAAGGAATTTAAAGCAAGTAGACTGTTTCTTAACTCGCACAAACCCCAAAACACTTGGAATTATCAGAGAAAACAAGGAAAGAAGCCCAATTTTTAATGGTCAAATTCAGGGAGTAGGTCCCAGATACTGTCCAAGCATTGAAGATAAGGCGTTTCGCTATGAAGATAGGAACGTTCATCATGTATTCGTGGAACCTGAAGGGCTTGATATCGACTCTTTTTATCCCAACGGTATAAGCACTTCGCTTCCAAAAGAGATCCAATTAGAATTTCTGCGCACAATAGATGGCCTTGAAAAGGCTGAAATAGACGTATTTGGTTATGCAGTTGAGTACGATGTTGTTGATACACTCAATATGAAACGGACATTAGAGCACGACTCATTCGAGGGGCTTTATTTTGCTGGCCAAGTATGCGGGACAAGCGGCTATGAAGAGGCTGGGGGACAAGGTCTTATTGCTGGCTTCAATGCTGCTCTTAAAGCAAAAGGTAAAGATCCCCTAATTCTTCCCAGGGAACTTTCTTATATTGGTGTCATGATCGAAGACCTCGTTACAAATGAAAGAGATGAGCCTTATAGGCTATTCACTGCTAGAAGTGAAAATAGGCTCTATATTAGAGAAGATAATTCCATTGAAAGGCTTTTTAACTTTAGAGAGAGTCTTGAGCTTAACTCTGAAGTGGATTACCACAATAGGAAGTTTATCGAAGCAAAAGTTGCTCTTGAAAACCTTTGTGACGAAACCCACTATTTGCCCAATCGTGAAAATAGAGAGCTGTTTGAAAATATGGGACTTGGTGGCCTAAAAGAGAAAACAACATTAACCGAAGTGTTAAAACGAAGTCACATAGATCCAATTCTTACTCTTAAGCGTATTCTTGCAAATAGTGGCATAACTGCTGATGATCGACTTATAAGAACAGTGGCTATCACAATTAAATACCGAGGCTATATTGCTAGGGAAGAGATTGAGAATGCCTCCCTTAATAAGCTTGAAAATAAAACTCTGGAGTGGAAGAGTCTTTTAGATAATTCCAACCTTAGCTTTGAGTGTAAACAGCGTATATCTAAAATAAAGCCTGAAACATTTGGGCAGCTGAAGAGAATAGAGGGAATTCGCCCTGCAACCTTAGCCTTCGTAGCTTCGACATTATGATGAAAGACTTTTCCGAAAGATTTCTTAAACTCCTTAATGAGGATTTCGCGACCTTGAACCTCACAAGGATTACTGATCCCGAGGAGTTCTATCAAAAACAGATTATTGACTCAATTGAGCCAACAACTCTTTTTGAGAGTTTTGATAATGAGATCAAAAAGGGACTACACCTGGACATTGGCTTTGGTGGTGGCTTCCCCCTTCTTCCCTTAGCCTATAAGTACCCTGATACAAAATTCATAGGCTTTGAGGCCAGACGAAAAAAGTCGGATGCAGTGAACGAGATTGCAAGTTTACTTGGCCTTGAGAATGTAAAGACATATCACCATAGAATTGAAACTGTGGAGATTGATGTACCTTGTAGTATCTCCTTTAAGGCGGTGGGAAAAATCCAAGAGTTTCTTAAAAAGATAAACCTCTCTAGTGAAGCGAAGGTCTACTTCTATAAGGGACCAAATGTTCACGAACTAGAAAACCCAAAAGAAAAGATAGCAAATTTTAGAAAATTAATAGATAAGCCTTATGGCCTCTCTGGGACCCTCGGACGCACTTTTATAGCTTATGAGGGTAGTATTGTTCCACGTGGAACAAAGAAAAATCTTGTCAAACTATCCGAACTTCTTTAAAAATTCTATCAGCGACAACAACAAACGGAGCACGTAAATGGCTAAAATCATTGCAATTGCCAACCAAAAGGGTGGGGTTGGCAAAACCACGACTGCAATTAATCTTGCGGCGTGTCTAGCAGTAGCTGAGAAAAAAACTCTACTAATCGATCTTGATCCTCAGGGAAATGCCTCTGTGGGCTCAGGACTTAATAAAGAAGACTTTGAAGATAGAAATATCTATCACGCAATTATCGGAAGGAAGAATATTAAAGAGTGTATCTTTAATACAGAACTCCCTCATTTCGACGTTTGTCCAGCCGATCAAAACTTGATTGGGGCAGAAATTGAATTAGTGAGTGAGTTTGCTCGAGAGCATAAGCTTAAGAGCTGCTTAGAGCCGATTATGAAGGATTACGACTACGTTCTGATTGATTGCCTACCAAGCCTTAATGTTCTCGCTGTGAACGCGCTTACAGCTTGTAAGAGTGTTATCGTGCCATTGCAGACAGAGTACTATGCGATGGAAGGACTTGCTCAGCTTCTTAATACAATCCGTCTTGTGAGATCTTCACTTAATCCTTCACTTGATCTAGAGGGAATACTTCTCACAATGTTTGACTCGAGAACCTCGCTCCATAAGCAGGTTTCTACAGAAGTAAAAGAACACTTCGGTGATAAAGTTTTTGAGACAATTATTCCACGTAACGTAAAAATTTCTGAAAGCCCATCTTTCGGCCAGCCTATCATTCTATACGATATTGAATCTAAGGGATCACAGGCTTATCTCAGTTTGGCGAAGGAGCTCATTTTGAGAGAGCGCTCTCAAAAAGAAATAGATCAACCAGAACTCAATTTTACTGTTCCTGAAATTCCAGAAGAATACAGAGATCAGCTTCAGTAATAAGGACTTAAGACATGGCCAAGAAAGTAGCATTAGGTAAAGGGATTGCTTCACTTATTCAAGATACTCCCAATGAAATTTTAAAAGCTTCTCTTAATGAAACAAAGAAAAATGAAGCTCCAAAAGTAGAGGCGAAGAAAGAAGAGTTGGGGGAGCAGGGTCCAGTGCAAATAGCGATCACTGAAATTCACCCTAATCCAAATCAGCCAAGAAAAATTTTCAAAGAAAAAGAGCTCAATGAATTAAGTGAGTCAATAAAGCAAAATGGAATTATTCAACCCCTAGTCGTTATAAAAGCAGAAAGGGGATTTGAATTGATTGCTGGGGAAAGAAGATTAAGAGCTGCAAAACTTGCAGGTCTAGAAAGAGTTCCAGCCGTTATTAAAAAGCTTACTGATCGTGAAAAAATGGTTGTCTCAATCATAGAAAACGTTCAAAGAAGTGATCTTAATTGTGTGGAAGAAGCACTTGCTTACTATCAGTTAATGAATGAGTTTGATCTTACTCAAGAAGAGGTAGCAAAAAGGCTTGGAAAAGAGCGTTCGACAATTGCTAACTTTTTAAGAATTTTAAAGCTTCCAAGAGATGTCATAGAACTTCTTCAAAAAGAGATTCTAAGTTTTGGTCATGCAAAAGTTTTGGCCGGTGAAAAAGATAGAGAGAAATGTATTCGTGTTGCTAATCAAGCGGTTACTGAACAACTTTCAATTAGAGAAGTGGAAAAGCTTCTTAAGAAGAAAGATGCTCCTAAATCTAATAAAGCCCAGGATAATTATTTCAACGATAAACTTGGACCTTTTAAAGATAAGCTTGAGCAAACTACAGGCTATCACTTTGACATAAAATCAAAAAAAGCCGGTAAGGGTGAATTTGTGATAAAATTCACCAACGAAGCGGAGTTTAACGATATCTACGAGTATCTCCTCAAAAGATAGTGGTCCTATAGGACCAGCTAGACCAAGGACTGTGCAGTGAGGCATAAGGGTGATATATCGGCCATCATTGAAGAGGGCTGTAAATTTGAAGGAAACCTAAGTTTTAATGGCGTCGCAAGAATAGCGGGCATCGTTAATGGAAGTGTTTTTTCCAATGACACGGTAATCGTCTCTGAGGGCGCCGTTGTAAATGCGGACATCAACGCAAATGTTATCCTTATCAGTGGTACTGTTAAGGGCAATATTAAAGCGAGTAGTCGAGTAGAGATAATTAAGCCTGCTCGGTTTGAGGGAACGATTACGACGCCTAGCCTCATTGTTGAAGAGGGAGTTATCTTCCATGGTACGACAAAAATGAGGGAAAAGGACAAGAATCAAAGTATCTCCACGCAGCCCTCTAGCCTATAATTAAAGCCTATTTAGACTATAATACACTTTGACAATTCCGCTCCTTATGAATACATATAAGATTCATTTTATAGCGCTTTTCTATCAAGAAAAATCACTCAACTGATTGAGTGCTCATGAGGAATGTAGTTTTATGGACATGATCATTGGAATTTTCCAAAAATTAGGTGTCGACCAATCTATCTTTTATCAATTTGCAATTTTTATCGTTCTCTTTGCAGCTCTTAAAGCGACGTTCTTTAATAAGCTTCTTTTTGTTATTCAAACAAGAGAATCAAAAACGACTAAGCTGAATGATGAAGCTGGCGACAAGTTTAAAGAAGCTGAGAAGCTTTCTGAAAAATTTGATAATGAAATCCAAAAGGCTAGCGAAGAGGCCCATTCAAAAATGAGTTCAATCAAAAATGAATCTCTTAAAAAAATTATGGATGAGCAAAAGGCACAGGAAGCGAAAGTACTTGCAGCTTATGAAGAAGAAAAGAAAGCGGCAATCTCTGAAGTAGAAGCAAAGAGAGAAGCAGTCCTTCAAAGTGCAAATGAATTATCTGACAGCCTTGTAAACAAGCTTGTAAATTAAGGAAAAAATAAATGAAAAGATTATCAGTCCTTTTCCTCTCTATCCTTACTGTTGAAATTTTAGCCGCAGGTGACGGTGGACATGGAAGTGTTAAAGATCTTCTTTGGCCAGCGATTAACTTTCTTATCCTTGTTGGTGGAATTGTAGTTTGGCAAAAAAATAATCTTAAAGAGATGTTTGATAAAAATGCTGACGATGTAAAAGACCTTTTTGAGTACGCTGAGAAAAAAGATAAAGAAGCAAATATCAAACTCGATATGTACAAGAAGAAAATGGAGAATCTTGAATCAGAAAAAAATAAGATTCACCAAAATGCAGAAAAAGAAGCGCAAGACTTTATTCAAAAGGCAGAGAACGAAGCTAAAGAATATATCTCAAGACTTGAAAGAGATTCTGAAAATAAAATTCTCCATGAGAAAACATCTTTAGAAAATAGTCTTAAAGAAGATCTTGTCAGCTCAGTTATCTCTGAAGCTAAGAAGAAGATTGCTTCAGACAAAGATCTTAATAATAAAGCTACTAATAAACTTATTTCCCAAATTTAGGAAAAGAAATGAAAGAAGCTAATGTTGCAAGAGCTTATGCTCAATCAATTTACACGCTCGGGGAAGAGCAAGGTGTAGCAATCACGGATGAGCTTACAAAACTAACTGAAGTCATTAATGAAAATAATGATCTTGAAACAGTCCTTTTCTTAGATGTTTTCAGCATTGAAGAAAAGCAAGCTGTCATGACTGATGTTCTCGCAAAGTTAAATCTTAGCGCTCTTCTTAAGAATGTTATTAACTTTCTTATGGAAGAGAAGAGACTTGGAATTCTTCCTCTCATTTTTAAAGAAATGGTTGTTCTTGATGATCACAAGAAAGGTTTCTTGAGAGGCGTGATTGAAGGTCGCGAAGATCAAGTAGATCCTGAAGTGGAAAAGAAAATCTTTGCCTTTCTTAAAGAGAAGCTTGGTAAGGAGCCAGTTCTTAATTACGAAAAAAATGAAAAAGTAACAGCGGGGTTTCGTGTAACTGTAGAAGATCTTCAGTTAGATGCAACTCTAGATAATCAACTTAATAAACTAAAATCGGAAATTCTTAATTCCTAATACAAAGAGGTAATCTGATGTCCATTAATCCAGAAGAAATTTCAAGCATCATTAAGGATAGAATTGCCAACTTTGAAAACCGCCTCCAGGTTGATGAAGTTGGAACAGTTCTTACTGTAGGTGACGGTATCGCCCGTATTTTTGGCCTTAAAAATGTTATGGCCGGGGAACTCGTTGAGTTCGACGGTGGTACAAAAGGTATGGTTCTTAACCTAGAAACTAATAACGTTGGTGTTGCGATTCTTGCTGACGATAACTCTATTAAAGAGGGTACAACGGTTAAGAGAACTGAAAGAATTGTTGAAGTTCCAGTAGGTGAGCCACTCCTCGGAAGAGTTGTAAATGCTATTGGTGAAGCAATTGATGGACAAGGCGAAATCAAGTCTGAGCACTCACGCTTCGTAGAAGTAAAGGCTCCTGGGATTATCGCTCGTAAGCCAGTTCATGAGCCTCTTCAAACAGGTATCAAAGCTATCGATTCAATGATTCCAATTGGTCGTGGACAGCGTGAACTTATCATTGGTGACCGTAAAACTGGTAAAACAGCGGTTGCTCTTGACACTATTATTAACCAAAAAGGTAAAGACGTTGTTTGTATCTACGTAGCTGTTGGTCAGAAGCAATCAACAGTTCGTCAGGTTCACCAAAAGCTGGTTGAGTCTGGTGCAATGGAATACACAACGATCGTTTCTGCAACGGCATCAAACTCTGCACCTCTCCAGTTCCTTGCTCCTTATACTGGTGCAACAATGGGTGAGTACTTTAGAGATCTTGGTAAGCACGTTCTTATCGTTTTTGATGACCTTACTAAGCAAGCAAATGCTTACCGTCAGATGTCACTTCTTCTTCGTCGTCCACCAGGTCGTGAAGCTTACCCAGGTGACGTTTTTTATCTTCACTCAAGACTTCTTGAGCGTGCATGTAAACTATCTGATGAACTTGGTAATGGTTCAATGACAGCTCTTCCTGTTATTGAAACACAAGAGGGTGACGTTTCTGCCTTCGTACCTACAAACGTTATTTCAATTACTGACGGTCAGATTTACCTTGAATCAGACCTCTTCAACTCTGGTATCCGTCCAGCCGTAAACGTTGGTCTTTCGGTTTCTAGGGTAGGTGGTTCTGCTCAAATTAAAGCAATGAAAAAAGTTGCTGGTACTCTTCGTCTTGATCTTGCTCAGTATCGTGAACTTGCTGCCTTCGCTCAGTTTGGTTCCGATCTTGATGCTGCTACTCAAAGACAGCTTGCTAGAGGTGAAAGACTCGTTGAGCTTCTTAAGCAAGGTCAGTATGTACCAATGGATGTTATCGATCAGGTTGCAGTTATTTATGCTGCAACAAAAGGTCTATTTGACGTAGTTCCAACTGCTCATATTCAAGAAGCTGAAAAAGAACTTCTAGAGCACCTTAAGTCTCAGCACGGAGCGCTTGTTGATTCAATTAGAAATGACAAAGCAATCTCTGATGAGAACGGTAAAACTCTCACTGAAATCATTGAGAAGTTTTTATCAACAAGGAACTTCAACTAATACAAGGCAATTAGGTAGCTAAAATGGCAAACATAAAAGACCTTAAAAAGAAAATTAAGAGTACCAAGGGAACGCTGAAGATTACTTCGGCGATGAAGCTGGTCTCTGCTGCGAAACTTGCGAAGGCCCAACAGGCTATTCAAAGTTCTCGCCCTTACGCTAATGAGCTTGAGACAACAATCAAGACCATTAGTGCTTTGGTTGAAAATTATTCTCATAAGTATCTTGAGAGTAATAATAGCAACCAGGAAGTTCTTCTCGTTATTTCATCGAATAAGGGACTTTGTGGTGGTTATAATTCAAGTGTAGCCAAAGAGGTGAGAAAGTATCTCGCAGAAACGGATAAAGACGTAAAAGTTTACTTCATTGGTAAGAAGGTTAAAGACCTTATTAAAAATGAAGTAAACATGGGTGAGTTCTATACTTTCGAAAAAGCAGACCCAACCTTTCTTGAGCTTGAGGCTGTTGGAAATGAGTTAGCAAGACTTTTCACCATGGGTGAAGTAGGAACAGTTAAGGTTGCTTACAACCAATTTAACTCTGCTATCTCTTTTACATCTAAAGTTAAGCAACTCCTTCCAATGTCACTTGATAACGAAGAAAAGAAAGTTCTTGAAGAGAAGTTTCCTTTCGATTTCAAGTACGATCCATCACCAAGATCAATTCTGGATACACTAATTCCAGAAGCTTTTTCGACGACACTTTATACGTGTCTTCTCGATGGAATTGCATCTGAGCATGGATCAAGAATGGCAGCGATGGATAATGCTGTAACAAACTGTAAAGAAGCTATTAGATCACAAACATTAAAAATGAATAAGTTGAGACAAGCTGCGATTACAACTGAACTAATTGAAGTTGTATCAGGTGCAGAATCTCTTAACGGTTAAGGAGCCTAGAAATGTCGCAAAATACTGGAGTAATTAAACAAGTTATGGGTCCGGTTGTTGACGTTGAATTTGCTGATGGAAATCTTCCAGAGATTTACACTGCACTTCGCGTAAGTAACAAGTTTATCAGTGAAGATCAGGACAACCTTGTTCTTGAGGTTGCACAACACCTTGGTGATAACGTTGTAAGAACTATCTCTATGGACCAAACAGAAGGTCTTAGACGTGGTCAAGATGTTAAGAACACAGGAAAGCCAATTCAAGCACCTGTTGGTCGTGACGTTCTTGGACGTATTATCAACGTAACTGGAGACGCTATTGATGAGCGTGGTCCTGTAAAATACACAAAGACTTATGATATCCACAGAGAAGCTCCTTCTTTTGAAGCTCAATCAACTTCTAAAGAGCCCTTCTATACAGGTATTAAAGTTATTGACCTTCTTGCTCCTTACCTAAAAGGTGGGAAAATTGGTCTCTTCGGTGGTGCCGGGGTTGGTAAAACCGTTCTTATTATGGAACTCATTAACAACATTGCTACTCAACACGGTGGTTTCTCTGTATTCGCTGGCGTTGGTGAGCGTACTCGTGAAGGTCGTGACCTTTACGATGAAATGAGTGAGTCTGGGGTTATTGATAAAACAGCCCTGGTATACGGTCAGATGAATGAGCCACCAGGTGCCCGTGCCCGTGTTGCTCTAACAGGTCTTTCTGTTGCTGAATATTTCCGTGATGAAGAAAAGCAAGATGTTCTTTTCTTCGTTGATAATATCTTCCGCTTTACTCAAGCTGGTTCAGAAGTGTCTGCACTCCTTGGTCGTATCCCTTCTGCCGTTGGTTACCAACCAACTCTTGGTACTGAAATGGGTGCTATGCAAGAGCGTATTACTTCTACAAAAGAGGGTTCAATTACATCTATCCAGGCCGTTTACGTTCCTGCTGATGACTACACTGACCCTGCTCCAGCAACTACCTTTGCTCACCTTGATGCGACGACAGAACTTTCTCGTCAAATTGCTGAACTTGGTATTTACCCAGCGGTTGACCCACTATCATCAACTTCTACAATTCTTGCTCCTGAAATCGTAGGTGAGAAGCACTATGCAACTGCACGTGCGGTTCAAGCAATTCTTCAAAGATACAAAGAGCTTCAAGACATTATTGCAATTCTTGGTATGGATGAACTTTCTGAAGAAGATAAGCTCATCGTTGCTCGTGCAAGAAAGGTTCAAAAGTTCCTTTCTCAACCATTCTTTGTTGCTGAGCAATTTACTGGCCTTAAAGGTAAGTTTGTTGAGATTGAAGATACAATTTCTGCTTTCAATGCAATTCTTGAAGGTAAATGTGATGATCTTCCTGAGCAGGCTTTCTATCTTGTAGGTAGCCTTGATGATGTTTACGAAAAGGCTCAGTCTCTTCGTTCATAGATAGGTTTAAGAATTAATAAATAGGTAAACAATATGAACTATTTTACAGTTGACCTTCTTACTCCAGAAAAAGTTGTAGCGAAGGATATTCCTGCTGAGTCCCTTATCATTCCAACGGTAAGGGGTCAGATCAATGTCCTTCCTCATCATACTCATATCATTAACAGACTTGGGACTGGGGTACTTTCTATTTTTGGTGGTGCTGACGACCCTTATAGACACTTCTCTGTAACTTACGGAATCTGTAAGGTACTTGAGAATAAAATTATCATCATGTCTCATACATCAGAAGAGAATCACGAAATTGATGAGGAGAGAGCGACTCGTGCACTCGAGAATGCGACTAGCCACCTCAATAGTGAAGAGCCTATGACTGATGACGAAGTTGAAAAGTTCAGAAGAAAAGCTGAAAGAGCTCAACTTCGTATTCAATTGGCACAAAAAACAAAATAACTTGTGACTATTCATGAGTACTCAAAAGCCTCACCAAAATGGTGGGGCTTTTTTTTGTCAATTTTAAGTGAGTGTTCACCAATTGTTGTGTTGAGTATTTAAAATGAAGGTGAAAAACATTCCTAGCACTAGAAATAATCGAAGAGTTTGTGACAATAGAGATAATGAAAAAGGTCTTTACCTGGTCGCTATTAACACTTATCTATCTCCTTGTTTTAGGACAAGGTTGCAGTGCCCTCAAAGATCAGCCTAAGAGTATTTCATTCAAAATCCCAACAATTCGTACGCAGCTTAAAACCCCTCTTGTGAAGGTGAAAAAGACACCTGCGCCGATTAAAGAGGTAGTCGTTGAAAAGCGAGTGACGAAACTTCCAGTAAGGAAGATTAAGCCCATTAAGAAAAAAGAGATCAGCTACGAGCCGCCAAAAAAGAAAGTCTATAAAGTAGCAGAACCTATTCTTGAAGCCCGCCCTCTTAAAGAAGTGAAGGTTATAAAGAAGAAGGTTGTTAAAGAAAGAAGAAAGCACGATTTAAATAATGACTATCCGATTAATCACTATGGGTTTAGTACGGAAACTAAGGTAACAATCGTTGCTTGGTCAAAATTTTATGGTGAAGGAATCGAAGCTGAATTAAATCGCATCGCTCTTGAAAGTGAGACGAAGGTTACAGAAGAAGATGTGGTTAAAGTGGCCCAGGCAGCTCCTGCTAACAAAAATATTTATGACCCTTCTGATCCAAAAATGTTGGCCATGTTTGAACAACAGGAGATCACTATTGAACCTGTTAAAGAAGTAGAACCAGCAGCACCAGATACAAAGAATGATGAGCTGGTTTTGATTGATTATAGTGAAAGCGAAAATATTCATGATGTTGCAAATACAACCCTCTCTTCAGCAGTTCAAAAAGTGATTGATCGAGAAATGGGTAGCCAGGTTATGGCCAAGCAAAGAGCAGCGACTCCCGCTAAGATGGTAAGCCATAATAGTTGGCAGGACATCCTCAAAAATACATTGGAAGGAAATAGTACTAAGAAAGAGGAAAATGAAGAAGCCAATAACGAACAAAGCAGGGTCACTTTATATGCTCTAGAAGCAAACCTTAATAAAGGATTTGGTGGAGACGTTAGGAACTTCAGTTTTGTACCAACCTATGATGATAGAATTGTTTATGAAGACTTTAATGAAGGCAAGGTTAATTATGACTACTCATTAAAGAATAATACTGGTGTCCTCCGCGGTACTATCTCGAAAAATTATTTTATGAGAACAACTTTTGAAATACCTCTAGGAAGTGAGTACTCAAAGTTTGAAATCCCAATGATTACTCAGGATTCGATGATTGAATACTTAGAGGAAGCAGAACTGGATGGATTTGGTGGTTATTATCTTGTCGACATGGGGGAGATGATCGCCGATGTGGAGCTAGAAAAATCTTCGTTTAAAGGATTACCCTACCAACACAGAATTCTTTTAAATGATGAATTTAGAAAAACAAAGAATAATGTTCGTTACATTCTCTTTATAGGTGTTGATCCCGGAAATGTAAGCGTCCGCTATTTAGGCATCAACGGGCAGGAAACATCAAAGATAACATTTATTGCACCAGACGAGTTAACTTATGACTTTAGTCAGATGGTCAGACCTTCTGAATTATCAATAGCTACTTATTTAAGAAATACTCTTGGAAAGAGCAAAAAGCCTCTTTCGCTAGCCCCTGAAAAAATTATTAATTTTGCTACAGGTGAAAGCCCAACTCAAAAAGTACCGGGTGAGTACTCAGTTCAAACACCTTGGAAAATAAAAGGCTCAAGAACTTACTTAGAAGTGGGTCACCTTGGAGATTCAATCTTTGTCGGTCTAGATGGGGATAAGGAAATAACGCTTCCGTCCAGAGAGTTTATTGGAGAAGTACTAAGATCCTTTTCAATTGATGGGATGAACCATGAATGTTTACTCCAATTAAATATAGAATCAAATATTAAAGATATCAGAGTCTTTGGTGAGGGCGCACGTGGCCCAACGGTATACGACACAGCTTATCTCGACACAGAAGGTGTTTTTACAGCTGAAATTTCACCGATAAGTGAAAAGCTCTTTATCCTAGGTAATGAAGAAGGAATCTTTAATATTAAAGTCGATTACCAAGATGGAACTCAAGACTATTTGAGAACTTACTGCTCACCCTCAACTTATCTCTTAGAGCAGCTCTGATTTCTCACAAATTTATGAAGATTCTTGGGATAGCGTCTTCTGAGTTTTGCATGAGGAACCTTATAATACTTCCTCTCAGTGAGCTCTACATCACTAAGGACAACAGTCCCTTTAGGAAAAGAACTCTTACGATAACGACGACTAAGATGGTTATTAAGTGCCATAATATTATGCTTAGTACTTTTAAGTCCTGGTAAAAGTTTTAATAAAGGAATCCTGCACTTCGTGACATAAATATCAATAAGACCATCATGCTCGTCGAACTTTTTAGAGTAAATTTCACTTTTGTAGGCGAGAGTATAAACGAGCGCTAAGAATTCACTGTAAAAATTCTTGGCAGCAAATCCCCAGTTGGGATGCTTGAAGTGATCAATCAGCTCAGAAACGCCTGGATTGGTGAATCCCTTCTTTTTAAGGCTTCTTACCCCACGCCTTAAAAGGCCCGTACCGCTATTGTAAGCGTTTACAGCGAGATCCCATCTGTCCATTATCTGAATATTTTGCTTGAGAAGATGAAGTGCACCTGAAGTACTTATGACAGGACTTTTTCTTTGATCTACAAACCGATTTTGGACAAAGAAATGTTTTCCAATGATGCGCATAAATTGCCAAGGACCGGTGGCCCCTACTTTTGATTTTGCATGAATGTTAAAACTGGATTCAAGAAAACTTATAGCAAGAAGTTCGTTTGGCATTTCGAATTCTTTAAAGAGGAGTTCAATAGTTTCTTGATATCCTTTAAGATTATCTAATCCTTTAAGAATGTGATCCTTTTGACCAGTTTGAGTTCTTAGGTTTCGACTAAGATTGGTGAAGAGCCTTTTCCTTTTTTTCTTGTTTTGAGGAATTCTGATTTTATTTTTTTTGAGAGCGCTTAAAATTTGTTTACACTTTTGGCTATTACATTTTCCTACAGAGAGTTTCTTAAAAGCATTTTTATAATTTTGAACAATACCCTTGAGAGCTTTGTTCTGAAGGCTATACCTAGTGTTCTTGTTTAGACCACTTTTTTGAAAGTCGCTAAAGTCTATAACATCATAAATAATACCGAGGCTTTCAATATCATGGATAACGCTATTATAACTCTCGTATTGAGTATAAACGCGATACCAAAACTCGACACGATCTCTTAGCTTCTTCGGTATATCAAAATCTTTGGATATCCTATTCTTAGGGTCCGAGAGATATTTACCATGAAGCATTTCGATGGATGCCTGCTTACTAGTAGAGCTTTGAGTGATGCTTAAGCTGTCTGTTAGCGTTAAGTCGTCTTGAAAAATATTTTCGACACTAAAGCAGTAGCTGTTAAATGAAAGTAGAAAAAAGAGGACTAGAGTTAGCTTTCCCATTCATGCCTTTTAAAAATTTCTATAGTTCGAGTGTACCCAAGTTTAACTAGTTCCCGCATTTTATCAGGGTTTAACGAGAAGCTGTTCTTGAAAAAGGTGTCGTAGTTCTCGTGAGTAGGATAGATATCCACATAATGGACATTGGGATTAAAATTAAGTTTCCTCTCAAGAATTCGCATTAAGTTTTTTCGATGTTCTTCAGAGAACTTATTACTCTTAAAGTATTCATTAACCGTATTAATAATATCCTCTGAACTACTTCTTCTAGCACGGCTAGCAACGATTTTTTTCTGAATCATAAGATATATAGCCTGGGTACAGATGGCAGGAAGTCCATAGTTAACGAGACTACCTATAGCATCTTGATAGTGATACGGCGTATGTGTCCAGCTACTTATAACGAAGTCACAGTGATTATCAATTGCAACATGAGTACTCAGTGTTTCGCGTATTTCGCCGTCGATATAGTAGTCGCTATTTCCCGTTACTGGATTTTTGACAGGACTTGGGGAATAAAATGGAGGGACACTCATTGAAGCAGCCACACTTTCACTTATTGGCGTACCAGTATAGTAACTCGCGGTCTTGTCGTGATAAGGGCTGGGATATTTATACTTACTGAAGATAACCTTACGACTATGATCAAGTTGTGTTGCAACCACAAAAACGTCGGCCTTGTAGTCATTGAAGTCATTGCTAAACAGTACCTCTTTTTCGAGATAGTTTTTAAGACCGGTCGTGGTAAAGAGGCCATTAAACTTCATTAATGGATCGATCATTTTTTTGAGTAGCCATGGAAACTCACTAAAAGGATCGTAATTGTTACCTTTTGGTGGATTCACAACATCCCTTTTAAAAGTAAGCATGTCCTTATATGTAACAGGCTTGATAATGCCATTTTTTGGATTTAAATGAGCGCTAATGATATCGATTGGCCTATAACCACTAGCAAAATACATATTAATAAGCGAGCCCGCAGAGCTCCCAACATAAGTACTGATTTCAAGCTGACTAGGCTCGCTAGTATTACTTTTTAAAGTAAAGCCGAGTTCCTCGAGAGCAAGACCAACACCAATATGCCATGCTGCTGCTTTGACAACGCCACCGCTTAAGACAAGGGCAACCTTTTTCCCTTTGAAATTCTTTAAATCAACTCTTCTCATAAAAAACTTATCGGTTGTAAAAGCATAAAATCAAATACTTAACTTTTAAATTTAATACTGTTACCCTAAAATATAAAGTGGAGGTCAGCTATGGACGGTAAATGGCTATCAATTCCTGAGTACTCACAGTATAGAAATATCTCTATTTCGACGGTAAGGCGCTATATAAAGGCGAATAGGGTCAAACATCGCTTGGATGATGGGAAATATCTGATCTTTGTATCTGACGAAAACTATACATTAAGAGTTAATCAAAAAGAGCGAGAAGAGCTCTCTCTCAAAATACAAATACATGAGTTAAAAGATCGGATAAGGATTCTAGAAGAAGAAAATAACGACTTAAAAATGCTCGTTGATCTTTATGAAGGCAAGAAGATAAGAGAAAATATAGGTTCAGATCTACCCGAACTTCCCCAAGGCCACTAGTGTGAATAAAAAACTCGTTTTTGTCTTAATAGCCTTATTACTGAGTCTTAATGTTTCTGCGAGCATGAGGCGATGTATGCTCCTCCCTGTAAGGGATAGTGTTGGTGGTGCCCTCGGTTTTAAAGTATTTGAAGATGTTGAGCGCTACTTAAAAGACTCAGATTGGTGCTATTACACAAGTAATAGTGAGATTTTAAATATTCTTTCCAATTATAAAAGAAATCTCGATTCAGTTTTAACTAATCCAGAAGTTCTTAAGATTATAAGTGAGAAAACAAAAACAGGATCTTTAATGAAGGTTGATATCGTCAACCAGGTTAAAGGTGTTGATCTTAAGATAAAGGTATTAGGTGCTAATGGCTCCGATGTATTCTTTAAAGAGCAGACAAGATTGAATACAGATGACCCTAAGATAATTGCCCAAACGGTAAAGAACTGGCTAACCATCTATGAAAAACAAATCCCCTATGATGGTCTTGTTATCGGCGTTCTCGGTAATCAGTTCTCCATTGATGTTGGAGAAAATAGAGGGATATTTCAAGGTAACGAAGTCATAATTTCAAGACCAACAAGAAAGAAAAAGCACCCTCTTCTCAAAGAAATTATTGACTGGGACAGTGAAAAGCTTGGAAGTGCCAAGGTTATTCATTCTTCTAACAGTCAAGCAACGGGTAATGTTCTTCAGTATGACACCAATAGAAAGCTCAGAAATGGGGATTGGGTCATTCTAAAAAGAGAGAGTAAACCAGGTCTTATCGAACAAAAAAAGTACGTAGAAAAGAATGAGTACGAGTTTGGAAAGCTAGGGGAAGTTGCTCTTTTGTTCAATGTAGGGAAAGGATCAGCAACATCAGATGGCACGACAACAAAGAAACTTAGCGGAACTGTATTAGGAGTAGATCTAAGAACGACACTATGGCTAACAAGGAACTATTTCTTTGGTCTCGATATTTCTCGCGTTGTGGGTAGTTTAAGCCAGGAAGAAGGAACTCTTACTTCATCCTCTAATAATATGAGTAATAGCTTTGTTAGAGTTAAAGCAGGGTATAAATACCTTCCCATGGGCTTTTTCTATGGTCCCCAAGTGGATGCCTATGTTGGATACGCAAGTTACACTTATGGCTTAGATACCTCGGTAGCTGATGGATTTACAGAAGTTGGTTTCAAAGGATTACTCTTTGGAGCTAAAGGATCAATACCAATTCAAAAAGTATTTAGAGCTTACATGGAATTATCACTTCTTTTTAGCCCCGGCTTTGAAGAGGAAGTCACCGTCTATGGAGAAGATGATTCGGCGAGAAATTACTCTGTTGAGATAGGGGGGCAGTACCTCTATGCACCGAATATGACTTTTGATATTTCCTATGGTGTAAATTCCAGTAAAGCTAGTTTTGAGACGCCTGTAAGAAGTATTTCAGTAAAACAGTCTGCTCTTAAGCTAGGGACAACCTTTACCTTTTAGAAAACTATGACCACAGAAATTAGAATCAAAGAATTAGAGGAACTCATAAAGTACCATAAGGCAAAGTACTATCAAGGGGCTCCAGAAATAATCGATGCTAAGTATGATGAACTTGAGAGTGAGCTGAAAAAGCTTGATCCCAGCAATCGCGTGCTTGATCTTGTTGGAAGTTCGCCAAAGGGCGCAAACAAGGTCAGCCATGAGACAAAAATGCTTTCACTCAATAAGACCTATAAAATAGAAGAATTAATGGCATGGAAGGGGGATGAGGAAATCATATCAACCTTCAAAATTGATGGTGTCAGCTGCTCCTTAGTTTACGAAGAGGGTAGTTTGATAATCGCCAAAACAAGGGGCGATGGTTCTGTAGGGGAGAATATTACAGATAAGTCTGTATGGATGAAAGGGGTGCCGACATCAGTTAAGGCAAAAGAAAAGTTTGAGGTCCGCGGTGAAATTTTTTGCACTGAGGAGTCATTCTTTCACTTAAGCGAAGAAATGGTCGCTCTTGGTTTAGAAAGGCCAAGTTCCCAAAGAAATATTGTGGCAGGCCTTATCGGACGGAAAGATAATATCGAGCTATGCCGCTACATTGAGTTTCGCGCCTTTGATTTAATTACTCCAAAGCAAACTTTAAAAAAAGAGGTGGAGAAAGAAAAAAGACTTTCTCAACTTGGATTCATACCAGAAGAAATTCAGATTCATAAAACTCAAAGCGACATTGAAAAAAGATTGAAAGAATCACAAGAATTTATGAGCGAAGGGGAATATCAAATTGATGGTTTAGTATTCTCGTATAATAACTTAGCCCTTCACGAAGAGTTAGGAAGTACTGCCCATCATCCACGCTACAAAATGGCTTTTAAATTTCAGGGTGAGGCAAAACAAACAAAAATTAAAAGCATCTCGTGGCAAGTCAGTAGAAATGGTATTTTAACACCAATAGCGAACGTTGTACCCGTGGAGCTTTCGGGAGCTAAAATTTCAAGAGTTACATTACATAACTTTGGAATGATAAAGCAGTACAACTTAAAGAAAGAAGATGAAATTGAAATCATAAGAAGTGGAGAAGTTATTCCCAAATTCATGTCGGTCGTTGTGGATAGTGGGGGAAAATATAAGATACCCAACGAATGTCCAAGTTGTGCAGGTCCGATTCGTGAAGATGATATCCGTTTAAGATGTGATAATCTTGAATGTCCTGCCCAGATCAAAGAGCAGATTCTAAACTTTATTGTCAAAATTGGGATTGATGATTTGTCATCAAAACGATTGGACGAACTTATTAAGGCTAAATTAGTAAAATCAATTCCAGATTTATATCGGTTAACAGCCAACAAATTAATGGAATTGGATAAGGTCAAAGATAAGTTAGCAACTAAGCTCATAAATTCTATTGAAAACTCAAAACAGGTAACGTTAACCACATTTTTAGCCAGTCTAGGAATTCAAGGAGGGGCTTTTAATAAGTGCGAAAAGGTAGTCCTGGCGGGTTACAATACGATTGAGAAGATTAAGGCCTTAACGATCGAGAAGCTGCAGGATATAGAGGGATTTGCTGAAAAGTCAGCAACAGAATTTCACGTGAGTCTTACCGAAAAAATGGAATTAATAGATGAATTATTGCAGTTAGGTTTTACTTTCGATGAAGTAGAAATTAGCGAAACTAAAATTTCTCAGAAAAAGATTTGTATCACGGGAAGTCTAAGTCGCAAGAGAAGTGAAATTGAAACTGTGATTCGTGATAATGGTGGTGTGGTCGTGGGATCTGTCTCAAAAAATACAGACTACCTTCTTACAAACGATACCGAAGGCACCAGTTCAAAGTTTAAAAAAGCAACATCACTTGGCATAGACATCATTACAGAGGAGGATCTTTTCACACTCATCCAGGAGTAAGTGTGGGATCCAAAGACTTTGAATTTATATGCACCCAATGTCAGCACAAAGCAATTAAATGGGAGGGTAGGTGTTCTCGTTGTAATGAGTGGAATACCTTTGTTGACCTCGCTGATTATGGAGAAACTAAGAACTCATCCTCCCATAAAATCTCAGATTTAATAGGTACCTCCTTAGAACAGAAGATGGTTCATGATCTTGACTGGTCAGAGTTAGAAAGAGTACTTGGAGGTGGCCTGGTAGCCGGAGGTATGACTCTACTTGCAGGTGAGCCAGGTGTTGGAAAATCAACACTCATAATAAAGTTATTGAAAAGTCTCAATGTGGATAAACCTGCATTATATGTCTCGGGTGAAGAAGGTATAAATCAAATAGCGAGTAGGGCGAAAAGGCTAAATTTAAAAGATGGAAATATAAGGTTCCTCTCTACTGCAGATATCAATATTGTCATTGAAGAAGTTAGTATAATTAAGCCTTCCCTTGTGATTATTGATTCCATACAAACTTTAATGAACCCAGAGGTGATGACACCTGCTGGAAGTGTAAGCCAGGTGAAAGAAGTTACACAGCTCCTCATATCAAAGTTAAAAGAAAAAAATATTACCTGTCTTATTATTGGTCATATTTCGAAGGATGGAAGTATCGCGGGACCAAAGGTGTTGGAGCACATGGTTGATGTAGTCCTCTATTTTGAAAAGTTAAAAGGTCACCAACAGAGAAGCCTTATCTGTAAAAAAAATAGATTTGGCACTACCGAAGAAAAAGGAATCTTTGAAATGACGGCTAATGGGTTAGAGGACTATACCCTAGAGAAGTCTCTTTTAAAATTGAAGAGCAAGACTGAAGGGTCGGGTTACATCTATACGGTTGTTGAAGCAGGATCAAGGCCACTTCTTTTTGAAATACAAGTTTTGGTGGTCAAAGCAAATCAAACCTTTGGTAAACGTGTCGTGAAAGGTGTAGAGGCTAATAGAGCGGCAATAATCGTAGCTCTATTGGAGAAGGAACTTAAGGTTTCGCTAAATCATTTTGACATTTACATTGATATTGTGGGGGAGTCGAAGTTACCACCTGACGATATAGATCTTCCCTTAGGTGCTGCAATATATTCAGCACTCCTTGATAAGCCATTAATCAGTAGGTTTATTTTAACGGGAAAATTAACTCTTAATGGCCGTGTCGTTCAAGCTGAAGAGAAAAAAACTAACTCTACTTTTGAATATTATAAAATTGAAAGACTAAGTTCTTTAAAGGAACTCTTTAAAGATAAAGCCTCTTGATAACGCCATTCCATTGATTCTTCTTTCGCTTATAGTAATCACTATTTTGGGGGTTAAAGACTTTATCTTCTTGCCACTTATTTGCTAGTTCCTCTTTGGTGAAGAGTTTGCTTCCAATGCCTGCGGCACAGGCAGCCCCAAAAGCGGTTGTTTCAATCACGACAGGTCGAATGATAGCAGTTTCACTAAAATTGGATTGAAGTTGCATCAAAAAATCATTTACGACAGCGCCGCCATCTACACGAAGCTCTTTAACTTTGTGACCACTATCTTTTTCAAAGCTCTCCATTAAATCGTTAATAGAGAGGCAGATGCCTTCAAGACAAGCGCGAGCTAGTTCTGAATTACCACTGTCTCGAGTGAGACCTACAATAGCTGCTTGGGCATCACTTACCCAGTAGGGTGAACCAAGACCACTAAAGAAGGGAAGGAATAAGATATTCTCCATGCCATCATCACTTGCATTCTTAGCTAATGCTTCGACATCACCAGAGTTATTGATAATTTTTAAATTATCCCTGAGCCATTGAACTGCAGCCCCAGCAATATAACAGCTTCCTTCAAGAGCATAGTAGTCGACACCATTTTCTCGATAGGCAATAGTTGTTAGTAAGCCATTTTGGGAATGAATAATGTCATTACCTGTATTTTGGAGGTAAAAGGCGCCAGTGCCATAAGTGCATTTACTCATCCCCTTTTCAAGGCCAGCTTGTCCAAAGAGTGCAGCCTGTTGGTCACCGAGTACACCACTAATAGGGATTCCATCTGGAAGAAAGCTGAGTCCTTTAGTCTTTCCAAAAAGAGAAAAGCTCGATTCAACAGAAGGAAGCGTTTCTTTGGGAACATTAAAAAAGTCACAAAGCTCGTCGCACCAGGCACCATTATTGATATCAAGTAATAATGTCCTCGATGCATTGGATGCCTCTGTCTTATGGGCTTCAAAATGGGTGAGCTTATAAATAAGAAAGGTATCAATTGTTCCAAAGAGGAGGTCCCCTTTTGCTGAATGCTCTTTGACCGTATCTGAGTTTTCGAGCAGCCATCGCATTTTACTCGCACTGAAATAGGGGTCGAGTGGAAGGCCAGTTTTCTTTTTAAACTTAGCCTCATGTGACTCTTTATGACTTTTACAAAACTCATGGGTTCTTCTGTCTTGCCAAACGATAGCATTGTGAAGAGGGTGACCTTGCTTATCAAAAGCACATATGGTTTCACGCTGATTTGTTATGCCAATTGTTACAATATCAGTTGTTGAGACGTCACATTTGGTTATTACCTCTGTAATTGTAGAGGCAACAGTTGCCCAAATATCATCGAGGTTATGTTCGACCCAACCTGGTTTGGGATAAATTTGAGGAAATTCCTTATTAGTCTTTCCTAAGAGTTTTAATGACTTAGAGTCAATGAGAGCAGCTGTTGTACCTGTGGTACCTTGATCAATTGAGAGTATGAGACCCATATTTTCCTCTAGAGTTCGAATGTATCTGTATCGTTAGGGATGGCGATAGCTTCAACGATCGCCTTCCATCTCTTGGCTATTGTATTGTTAAAGCCAGTTGTCATGGTCATGGACAGCCCCATCAAAATGAGAAGAAGAAAGAGGAACTCTATGAATGATTGCCCACTTTCATCTTTGGCTTTTTTACTAAAGCCGACTTTTTTGCTTTGAATTTTTTGCCTGAGGTGAAATAACGTAATAAATGACATATAACTATCCTTAGAGACTTATCTCTTTAAATAATTATAATTAGTTAAATGCTGAGTACAATGAAGAAATATATCCCAGTTTTTATAGCCATTTTTGGTCTCTCCTTTTACTTGGTGAGTCAAGGTGTCTTTAATTTTGGCGACCCAACAGCGACGACTGCTTCTAAGCAAGTGAAGCAAACTAAGCACTTTGAAAAAATGCTCTCAAGCTTTAAGGGTACGACTAGAGACGGAAAGGAACTTCAATCCAAAGACCTTCCAAAAGTGGTTATTCTTAACTTCTGGGCTTCTTGGTGCACTCCTTGTTTAGAAGAGTTTCCCTCACTTGTTGCCTTTCAGGAAAAATATAAGGAAAAGGGTGCTCTCGTCATTGGAATCAATACTGACGAGGTGGGTGACAGAAAAGACGTTGATAAAGCGATCAAGAAATACAAGTTAAACTTTCCTGTAATATTGGATAAAGATGGAAAGTTTATTAATGACTTTCTCGTCAATGCCATCCCAATTTCCATTGTCTATAAAGATGGTAAAGTCCAAGAGGTATCTCAAGGCTCTAAAGACTTTATGGCAGCTGAATTTACGGAATCTGTCGATAAGTGGTTAAAGTGACGTACAGTCGCTCATGTCCAGCTGGGTGGCGCCAGCTCTAAGCATTTCACACTCATTGTTATACACACCAGGGTCAGGGCAGGTTGAGCCTGTGCAAGGTGGTTGACCACATACTGGGTTCATTGATGTATTGCAGACCGTCTGGTTAGCTTCGCAGGCACCTGTCGTATAGGTTAGTCCGTTGCATTGAGCGATACACCCATTTCGAACTGTTAAGGTTATAGATCCATTAGTTCCACATACAGGCTCGTAAGTATCACTGCAGCTACAAGTGAGCTCACTTACAGATGAGCTACTCGTCGCACGGCCGCTGTTGCCTCGCCCGAGGCTGGTTAGGTCTTGACCACAAGACACTGTAAAGAAAAGAACTAGGCATAAAATATTAAATTTCATGCCCAACTCTTCGGTGATTTAAGAATAAACTTGAGTAATAAAGTCCGGATCAGCTTTGTTAACTCCCCAATTATAGGTTATTTCATCAAGAATTTTTGCCTGAAACACACTAAAGCGAGGGGATTGACCAATAAGAAGGGAGCCTTGGTTATCAAGTCCTAATGCTCCGGCGGCATTATAAGTAATACCACTCCAAAGCTCTGCAAGGCTTAGGTTCATATGGGGGGCAGCCAAGCTACTGATGAGAACCAAGTTGTCACAGTGGCAACTACCAGGATTATAGTCTGAAGCAATAGCGAGTCTTGCTCCAGAATCAATTAATTTTCGAGCAGGTGCTTGGGGTTTTCCGAGAAAAAAGCCAGTACCTGGTAGGATTGTCGCAACAGTTTCACTTTCCTTGAGGTCTTCAAGCCCTTTATCACCGACACAAAGAAGATGGTCACAGCTCAAGGCTTTAAACTTCGCAGCTAAGCTAGCGCCGCCATTATCATTAAACTCATCAACATGCATTTTGATGGGAAGGCCCTTTTCTGTTGCCCAGTTAAGGAACTCCTCAGTGATTGCATTATCGAAGTAACCAACTTCATGAAAGATGTCGACAGCATCAAGTAATCCCTCTGCTAAAGCTTTTTCAGTAGCAGGATAAACGACTTGATCCATATATTCTTTAACAGACTTGTACTGTTTTGGAACAGCATGGGCTGGCATAAATGTAGAGAAGATTTTAATCTTAGGATTAAACTTTTCTTTGAGTCTTTTGATGACTCTTGCGCAGCGAAGTTCACTCTCAATCGTCAAACCATAGCCCGTTTTAACTTCGATAGTTCCAACACCATAGGAGTGAATTTTTTGAACACGCTCTATCGCAAGTTCATAGAGTTCATCTTCTGATAACTCATTTGTCATTCTCATTGTTGAAAGAATTCCGCCGCCGGCTTTGGCAATATCTTGATAGTCAGCTCCATCAAGCCTCATCCCATACTCCCATGAACGATCACCGCCAAAGACAAGATGGGTGTGGCTATCTACGATCTCGGGTGTAAGAATACGATTAGATCCATCAAGAAAAGAAACATCTTGATACTCAAGCGGGATGGAGTCAGTTTTACCAATCCAGAGAATTTCATCTTTATTAAAGACAATAGCTCCGTCTTCAATAATAGAAAGGTCTTCCCTTTTTGGGTGCCGGCCATTTTTTTTAGCGACACCCTCTAAGGTAAGAATTTGGTTTAAGTTCTTAATACCTTTCATTAGTTATCAAGACTTGGGAATTTAATATTGGTTCTTTTTCTCTCTTCAAGAGCAATTTCATATCCAGCATCAGCGTGGCGGATAATTCCCATACCTGGATCAGAGTTAAGAACACGACTAAGACGACGATCCATTTCCTCAGTACCATCTGCACAAATAACCATACCAGCATGCTGACTAAAGCCCATTCCAACTCCACCTCCATGGTGGAAAGAGGTCCAGCTCGCGCCATTCATTGTGTTAATAGCGAGATTTAAAATAGGCCAATCACTTACAGCATCTGTGCCGTCTTTCATTGCTTCAGTTTCTCTGTTTGGTGAGGCGACACTGCCACA
>CATLOT010000018.1 GCA_950054155.1 uncultured Bacteriovoracaceae bacterium | reverse complement strand
TCCTGGAAAATTAACCATCTTCCTTTGATTTTTTCCTTTACGCTATTGGTCAGGCAAGTTAAGGCGTGTTATTTCAATGTTCGTTAAAAAAGTCCTTCTCTTTTTGCTAGCTTGTTATAAAAGAGACCTTGCGTCTCAAGACCTTCTTTTTGCTTAGCTTCTTCTAAAGTAGTGAAGTCTTTCGCCCCTGGAAATCCTACGTAGAAGTCAAGGAAACCATCACTATCAAAGTCGCCAAGGGCTAGAGGCATTGCATAAGCCGTTTTCTTTGAAAAAGAGATGATTTCTCTCAGAGGCTTATAAACTCCGGCCTCACTCGTTTTGTATATTAGGATATCTGAGCGATCTTTCTTTGATTGAACTTCGTTAGGAGCAAAACGCACGAGAAGAAGCTCATCCCTGCCATCTTTGTCAAAGTCTGCAAAAGAGGCTGCTTTGACAAAGGATTCTTTTTCAAGTTTTTCTTGCTTATTAACTTTATAGTTCAGATTTTTATCGCCTTTCAAATAAACCGTCTCTGCTACAGTCGCCACAAAAATGTCTGATGGTTTATTCACATCCCCGTTACCAAGTGCCATAGCATAGCCACCACGACGAATAGCTTCTCTACGTAGGTGACGAGGTACAACGGAAGCAATCTTTGACTCATTCGTAATATTTTTAAAGAGCGGGGCTTTTGCGACGAGTTTCTCGGTATTGGCTAGCCTAATCCCTTCAACTACCCACTTCCCTTTTTTTATCGATGTGGAGATTAAAAACTCTCCTCTTTGCTGAAGAAGTTCTCCATTTTGAGAGAAGCCGCGAACATCAAACATGGTCCGAATACGAGCAGAGTTCATTTTTTTACCATCATGCCTCATATTAACGGGAGAGAAATATTCAAGAGCAGCAATTTCAACGTTATCTAATTTAGAAAATTCCTTAAAAAACTTTTTAAAAGCTTTTTTGTTCTTAATTTTCATGTCACGCGAATCAAGAATAAGCCCTTTCGAGAGAGTAAAACCACCAAGATCTCTCCCACTACCATAGGCAAGTCCTCTAAATCCAGAAAACCATACTGAATCGTCAAAGAACTTATCATCACTAAAAGAGCCTTTTAAATAATTCGTAAGAGGAGCGAGGACATTTTCTTCAATACTTAAGAACTGCATTTCGTCGTCTAAGCACTGAACAAGAATTCGTTCATCCTTTGCCCTTTTAATTGGTTCATTTTTTCTTGAAAGCAGCGATTCATTAATACGAGATTTCAGAGAAGTGAAAATTTCCTTTGCTGATAGGTCGTTTTCTTTACTACTTAAAGCAGGGGACAAAATTAAAGAGGCACATAGTACAGCTTCTTTTTTTAACTTCATAAAATGATCCTAGAATAAAAAGGTTACTCCCCTAATTCTATCATCCATCCTAAGTTAGCTGCAACTCACGGCAACTAAGCGCTTAAGATCATATAACAGGGATATTAGCTGCCTCTAATTGGTGGCATACAACAAGAGAACACAAACCTTTAAGCCGACCTCTCGCCTCAGGTACCAAAACTTAAGAATCTTTTCAGCATCTTAAATTTAAAAAGAATATTACCCTCTACTCTAAATAGTCGTGAAGTTTTATAGCCAACATAGAGCTTATTTAAGATTTCTAAAAAGTTATCATTAAGGGTCATCAGAAAACTGTAGAAAAACTTATTTCTATAAAACAAAGGTACACCAACAAAAATAGGAAAAAGAAACATCATTTTCCTTATAACTAGCTTCTCTTTGTCACTAAAGTTTAAAATCGTGCCTTCAAAATATGTATCCGGAATATCTACTAAATTCTCTCGATTCACGTGCTTTTCTTTGAGGGCATAATCGGTGAGTTTTAGCCCTTTAAAGGGAACAAAAATGTGAGCATTCGCTATTGTCGGCCTAGACCTAATATTGAGCTCAATTGTCTCCTTAATATTAGCTACTTTTTCACCTGGAATTCCTATTATATTTCCCGTCCTGTGGGCAATACCATAACTATTGAGAAGGTCCGCACAATTAATGACAGTCTCATCAGTCATCCTCCTGTCCAGAACCTTATTTCTTAAAAACTCATTACCAGACTCAATACTCCACGTAACAGATCTACAGTTCGATTCACTAAGAGCTCGAATCAGATCCTCATTAATATAATCAGGACGAATGTTGCAACTCCAAGGCAGCCCAATTTTTGAGGCCCATTTTTCTGCAAACTCGAAGGACCATTTTTTATTAAAGAAAAATATATCATCCTGGAAAACAACCCCATCTAAAGGGTACCTTTTAATAACATCACGTACTTCGTTTATTATGTAGTCTACATCTTTGAGTCTGATAACCGGACCACACCCTTTAAAGAGCTCATTAATCGTGTGATTATGACAGTATGTACACTTATAGGGACATCCTCTTCCTCCCATAAATTGCTTTACTGGCATATCTCTCAATATCTGATCTTTTTTATAGACTACAGATCTGTCGGGTAAGTCTAAAGAATTCACATCTACATAGGGATGATATGAATCAACATCTAGCTGACTAGAACTTATTAAGTTTTTCTTCAAAACTCTTCCATTTTCGAAGAAGTCTTTCAAAGCAGCCTCACCTTCCCCCACACAGAAAGCATCTATTGTTGTATTCATCGCAAAAAGCATCTCTCTCTCTTCTCGCTGGGTAACTCCAGGCCCCCCAAGAATAGAAAAGAGGTGAGCGTGCCTCTTTTTTAGTTCATAATCCAAAAGTGAATAGTTAGAGATATAATTAGAAAATGATGTGTAAAGAAGAGTGTCAATCTTATGGCGCTGAATAAACTCATCCACACTATCAACTGAGCGAGCTTGAATATAAAAAACCTCACAGCCCGCTTTCCTTAATACTGGCGTCAAGTAATACACCGGATGGCGATCATAAAAACTAGTAGTCAAATCGACAAATAAACACCTCACCATCTAAAACCAACTCTCTTTAGGAAAAAAATCTCCTTGATCGAGGGTTTTTCTTATCTTGAGAAAATTTACCCCCATAACTCCCAAAGTCATGAAAAATAGTAATGGGTTGCTCATAAAACTTCCTTCCGAGACCCAAGAAGACTTTACTGTAATCAAGTCACTCAGGATCACTACACAATGCCATAGATAAGAGGGATTAAAAAGAATGTCTCCAGGTTTTAAATGCACTTTCCAATAATCTAGTCTGCTATAAAGTAAGGCGATCGAGTTATTTTTGGCTTAAATAGCTGTGTATATTTCCTTGGATAAATACGCCATAACGTCTCTCATTCTAACGAAAATCAATAGAGATAGAAAATTTAATTATTTAACTGCCGTCACCCACGTATTTCAATAGGTAATATACTCACCTTCAAGTCACCTACTAAGAAGCTCCATTAATATAACGGCTATCATTTTTCCTTGAGTTCTCCTCATAGGGGTCTAGCTCAATAGTAACGAGTACATCCTCTTCCTCAGTCTTTAACTCACTTTTATTGACCATATTAAAAATGATGCTCTCAAAGTTTGTTAGAGGAAGCTTGTCCACAAACACCCTCTTACAAAAGTGAAAAAATCTGACTGGTCGAAAGAGAAACTGAAGGCTATAGAAATAAAGAGTAAAAAACCAAATAAAAGAGCGAAGCGCACTATCTCCAAAATGGGTCGACCAAGACTTCATCCTTGGAATGTCATTATTGAGGCGAATATTATTTTCAGGGTCATTATAATCGTAATCAACGTCTAGCTCATCATACAGCTCTGTTTTCGGATAAGGGACAAATGAGAGACAAACGATATCACTAGCCCCCAACCAGGCTAACTTATTAATTAGAAGAAAAGAGTCAAAAACCTCAAGAAGTGTTTGTCCGGGAAACCCAAATATAAAGGCGATTTTTACACAAATATCCAATCTTGCGGTCTCTCTTACCACCTCTTCAAAATGATCTATACTCAAACACTTTTTGATTCGATCAAGAGTCTCCTTACTTCCACTCTCAGCACTATAGAGAACTCTTGAAAGACCAGATTTTTTCATCTTAACAAGAAGTTCTTTATCAATATTTTCGGTTCTCGTTCCAATTGGAATAGCCCAAGTGATATCGAGATTAGCTTCAATTAACAAATCACAGAACTCATGCATCCATTTCTTATTAATAACAATGGTTAAATCAACGAAGTCTACGTGATTTATTCCAAAATCACTTACATAAGTCATTATATCAGCGACGACAGAACCAGGATCGCGGGCGTACCACTTTGAATCCCACATATTTGGTACAGTACAAAATGTACAACTATATGGACAACCACGTGTCGCCATCACTGGCATTGAGCGCCTCGCTAAGCTATTTATCCCACAACAGTTTTTGAGGTAATTCTCTACAGGCACACCTTTCCAAGAAGGAGCTGGGATTTCGTCAACTGCTCTTTTTCGACTTCGCCGTGGAGTCTCAACGAGTTTCCCATTGTAGTTAAATGCTATTCCCGCAATATGATCCACCGGAAGATCGTTATCAAAAGCATGTAAAAGCTCAAGAACCGTCTCCTCCCCCTCACCAATGACACATGCATCTAGCGTTGGAAATTGTTTCAAAATTTTCTCATAAGTTGCTGTAACGTTTTCGCCACCAAGAAAGAACTTTGCCTTTGGGAATTTTTCCATCGCCTTTTTAAGAATAAAACTATCGTATATCCAACGATTGGAATGCATACTCTGTAATCCGATATAATCAACATCTGCCGGAATTTTTGAGATAATTTCCTCAGCGGAAATGCCACCAATGGCGAGATGAGTGCCCTTGATTTGATAGCGCTTTTTCACCCCCTCTCCCGCAGCATCAATTATACAAGAGTCGTAGCCATTCTTGACAAGAGTTCCATTAATATAAGCTGTACCGATATCAGGCACAGAGGTGATACTTGAGAAGTGCTTCACCGGAAAAACGAATGGGGTTCTAATTAAAATAACTTTTTTCATCGCTTAGCACAGTGTCCTTATGAGAGTTATTTCAAGACTAATCCGTGTGGTTGATCCCTCGTTAACAGCACCGACATGGACGAGGTCTTCATTAAAAATAACCATTTCCCCAGGTTCAGTAGATAATAGGGTCCTCTCAATTTGAGACTCTTCACAGTTTAATCGGGGTTTATAGGTATTCTCTATATCTTCGATTCTAAAGTCCCAATTTTTATGATGGGAACCCTCAACAACCTCAAGACCATTCTTACCAGCTTCACAGTAAAGAGGTATCCAGATTTTTAAAGCATTGGCACCTTTAGGAAAAACCCTTTCTCTGATTTTCATACAATCATGAAACCACTTATCCGCATGGAGCGTTCCAACATCCCCTTGCTGATGAGGGCGAACGATACGCCAATACATCTCATCCCACTCCCAAACGACCTCTCTCTCGTAAACAACTCGGCCCAGCTGAAAGGGTGAGAAGTCATTAGTTAATGTTTTAAAGAAATTCATTTCCTTAATTTCATTACAAGCATTCTGAGCTAAGCATCTCGAGAGCTTAGGCCATATCTTAGAATGGTCTACTAGGTGAGAATGAAGATGATAATTTTCAATTCCTGCTGATTTAAATAATTCTAAATAATTTGGATAATGCTTAGAAATATTTTGAAGAAACTGCTCTTCCACTAATGAGCGGAGCTTCACCAACTCATTTGGGCATAGTTTATAGCGCAAACTATAGCCTTTATTTTCATAGATTTCTTTCTTTAACTCCAACATTTCCATGCACAAAGTATAGCATGAAGACCTATTCTTAATAGAGCTTAGTGCGACTTAGCTAGGATATATCAGATAAAATTTATGTGCTTAGGAGGATTTTTCAACTGCCATAAAGTTTCATTTACTGAGTTTGGTCGGCAATTCGGCATGCATTTACTTACATCAAGATTATCCTGAATTGCTTGAATCTTTTCCCTGCAGGCATCACTCTGCCAAACCTCAGAAAAAGGAGTTTTAAGGATATTACCGTAATTATGATTGGAATCACCAATATAAGGACCACATGAGTAAACATCACCACGAGCGTCAATTTCAATCATAAATCGACCACTCAGGCATCTTTTGTAACCTCGCTCAGCAAAGTTTCCAAAATTAGCTTCTCTTAGGTGAAAGGAAAAGTTTCCATCATTAAGCTTGTGTAGCTTTGTTAATTCGCTTAAGACTTTGGATTTGTTCTCAAGCTCGCATGTCCATTCGGTCTTCGGGTGCTTTAAAAATGGCTTCACAGCGAGATAGTCAACACCTATATCTTTAAGCTTGTATGCTAAAGCTGCAATAGAGTCTTTATTTTCATTCAAGAGAACGCATTGAACTCCTATAACAATCTCTGAGCCAATTTCTTTCTTTGCACTGACAAGTTTCTCGATATTTACGATAACTTTATCGAAATCTTTTTCAGACGTCTGGTGAATACTTGCATAAGTACTCCTATCGCCCCCGTTTACACTAAACCTTATCCAATCCAAATCACGGGCTAACCTTGCGTGATCCCCATCTTTCATCAAGTAACCATTTGTATTCATAGCGACATCAATACCATGCTCTCTTGTCAACTCGATCATTTCAACACAGTGTTTATTTAAGAGAGGGTCACCATCTCCAGCGAAAAAAAGAGATCTCACACCAAGAGTAGAGAATTCTTCAATCAACTGACGATAGCGATCCAAAGGAAAGAAAATGGGTTCGAATTTTTTGTAATGATAGACACAGAACGTGCACTTATGATTACAAAGACTAGAAGGACTAAAGGCAACGTAAATAGGATTAATGATCTCGCCATTCTTCCAACTCTCGACCTTATCGAGATGATGCAAAAGCTTATTTCCCTCTAGCTGAACAGTGCCAGCCTTCATTTTTGAGTCTTTCATTTATTAAAAACTACCGCCTTTGATGGATTTATACAATCTCATAAAAGATGAAAAAACCATCCTCATATTAGAAAGGCTAAGCGCGGTTGCCTCTCCTCCACTTCTGGGTTTTAACGCATAACGGACCATTTCATACTCAACATTAAATTTTTTCATTTTAAGAACCATCTCTGCATTGATCGCAAAACCTTCAGAAATTAAACTCAAAGCTTTGAGTTTTTTAAGTGGATAGAGTGATGGGCCATTGAAATAGAGAACTCTTGAATTAAAGGTCATTCTAAAGACCAATTGATAGAGATAGGATATTAATGTTCTCAAGGCTCCCCTAGCCTGAAAACTTCCCGATGGGGCAGAATAGATAACCTTATTTTCTCCTCTTCTTTTGTAGAGTTCACAAAGGAGTTCGGGGTCAATTTCCCCGTCAGAAGGAATCCATGAAAAGTAACCCTCTTTAAATTCTTGTATTGCATGCCTAAAATTAAATCCAAGATTGTAATTTCTATCTTGCGAATAAAAGCAGACATTAGAAAATCTCTGCGTTAACTGTTGGGCGATCAAAGCAGTATTATCTGTGGAACCATCATCTCCAATGAGAATGGTGAAGCTAATCTCCTCATCTCTAAGAGCTTTTACCGTTAATTCAACGATACGAGATAATGACTCCTCTTCATTGTATGCTGGTATAAAAATATTAAGATGATCTTTTACACTCATTTTATAGTATGCTTTGCCAGGCAACATCCTTCACAAGCACTGGCATAGGGGAACTGGGATTTTAATTTCTTCCTAAAGACCTGGTAGTCCCTAGATGACCATGCTCTTGATAAATCAAAATCGAGATCACGAATATTTGAGAACTTATAATTTATATCGCAAAAACTTAAACTACCATCGTAATTCAGGGTTATAACGCTATCATACTTGTTACAATGCTTTACCCCAAAAGAGCCAGGGTCTTGAATATAAGAGGGAACTTCCGTACTTTTGATTTCGGGTCTAATTTTAATATCACCCTTCTTTCTCACAAAGAAATTCTTTACCTTAATAAGAGCTTCTTTATTCTTACCTTCATAGCGAAAGGTGTTTTTCAGCTTAAGAATTTCATCAAAACTCTTCCCTACGACAACTCCACCACGCGCGGGATTATCAAAGGCAAGATTAACGGACTGAATATTAAAATTAAGTCTATCCTTTAAGAAAGAGCACAATTCCTCGAGGTGATCCATATTTAGATCCAGGAGGGTTGTCTTTATATTCACAATTGGAAATTTACTATTTAACTCCCTCTTCTTCTTCTCCACTTTAATAAGAAGTTCTTCTATATTTGAAAAGGATCTCTGATGGCCACGCACTGTATTATGCTCATTTGGGAAATCATCAATCGAAACCATGAGATAGGTCAGTTTTTGTTTTACAATTCTCTCCACAAATTGATCTGAACAATTCATACCATTAGTTGTGAGCGAAACCTTTCTTTTCTTCATCAAGAGATAAGACAGGATAAAGTCAAAGTCTTTGCTTAGTGTCGGTTCCGCCCCAGTGATATCCACTAAGGTGTAAAATGGGATTTTAGATAAAACTTTTTCCCACTCATCTTTCTGGAGAACGTTTTCCTCTTTTAAATTTAAACTGCCACTTAAATAACAAAAACCACAGTGAAGATTACAGCGTGTCGTTATTCGAACTCTCAGCACGGCCGGAAACATTGGAATAAATGAAGAAAAAATAGCTACGGCATATCCAAAAAGCTTCTGATATTGATCATATAAGAAATAGATTAAATCTCGTAAAACTCTATTCACGGAGAAGCCTTCTTAAGAATCGATATCATTTCAGAAAATTGTATTATGAATTGCTGCAAACTTCTTATGGTTAAAAGCCTTTTAACAAGATAACTTGGTCTCAGATAGAAGCTGCGAACAGCCTTATTTCTGAGCTCTATCAACTCGTTCCCACTCATCAATCCATTACCAAGGGCATTATATTTCCCAAGGCTATCATAATGGACATCCTCATTCCTTAAGCTTCCATCATCTAGTGCAGCTTTTTTTATCACACTCCCTGGAAGTGGGGCTGCTATATTAAAAGAAGCATAATCAATTCCAACGTCTCTAGAAAAAGATATCGTCTTTTCAACTTCCTCCCTCGTTTGATTGGGAAGCCCAAAAATAAAGTCACCGCAAATTTTTATTCCATATTTTTTACAATCTCTGATGAGGTCTTTTAACTTATCGCCTTTCTGGTGCCGACCAAAGACCTTTAACTGATTAAAGTCCTGAGTTTCAATACCAACTATAATTGTGTGACAACCCGACTTCTTCATTAGGCGTAGCAGTTCGGAGTCATATTGATTAGGGTGAAAATAAGAAGACCATCTAAATTTAAACTTCCTCTTAATCATTCCTTTAAGAATCGTCTTCGCTGTTTCAACAGGAAGTCCGAATGAACGATCTGCAAAATAAATTTCGCGTAGCCCATACTTTTTGATTTCTTCAAGTTCATTAAGAACATCATTCGAACTTCGGTATATATTAGGAAATGAGTTTAGAATACAGTAGCTACAGCTATAAGGGCATCCCCATGAAATAAAGACACTTGTATATTTAAAAGACTCTGCAAAAGGCCACCGATAGCGCCGAGAAAGGAAGAGGTCGTGCATGGGTATTCCGACGTTAACCTCCCTTGCAGCCTTTCTTCGTGGGTCAAGAAACTTATCTTCATCACTTACAAAGCCTTCTTCGGATAGGAGACCCTCTCTTTCTCTAACAATTTTCTCAGGATCAAAAGTTAGAGGGTTATGGAGAATACCATCAACATAATCTCTCACTTTAATTTGAGCCCACCGTTCCACAAAAGGCGCACCAAAAACAACAATCTTGGATTCTGGATGTTGTGCACGAACTTGTTCTACAAATTGAGTATCAGAATCAAATAAGTTTTCACCAACAACAATAAAGAAAGTTTCAGGATCTTCTTTTTTTAATTTCTTAAGCGCTTCTTTCGGTGATATTGAATCGGCAACACAATCAACAAAGATAAGTTCATATCCCTCTCTAAACTTTGCCGACATTAAGACAAAGTCATAAGGTTGATAAAGATAGTTTCCTTTAGACTCTGTATTACAATCAAAAGTACGTATCATTTTAGGTGAATCATCAATCGTTGGTGGATTGACAAAGGCAACCTTTTTATAAATCATTTTAGAATCTGACCTTAACCGTTGATAATGTTAAATCTTAACATTGCCCCTAACAAAAGCAAACGCCATGGATCACTGCTGCTGCATATGTAGAGACCCTAAAAACAAGCATTTTTATCGAAAAATTGATGGTTTTGAACTCTTAAGGTGCCCTCAGTGCAAGCTGATCTTCTCCTCCACCTTGCCTCAATCACAAAATGACTTCTTCAAAGAATCTCTACTACAAGAAAATGAGGTCGAATATTGGAGCACTCCCAATCTTTACGAAACCCACACAAAGGTTTTTATCCATTTCTTTCAACAACGCCTGGAGCGACTCAAAAAGCATGGGATAGCAGGTGGAACCATTCTTGACATAGGAACAGGTTATGGCTTCTGGTCAGACTATCTTCAAAAGCAAGGATTTAGAGTTAAAGGTGTTGAGATCACAAAAAATGTAGCTGCTTATGCGAGAGAGAGGTATCAATTAGATGTGCTTAATTCCTCAATAGAAGATTACCAAAGTGATGAGAAATTTGATGCCATCTGTATGTTTGATGTTCTTGAGCACCTCGAAAGACCAGATAAAATACTCTTAAAACTCAAATCGATGCTTAAACCCAACGGTCTTATCTATATTCAAGTTCCAAATGTTATTGGTCTCAAATATCCTTACGGTCACAGCCTTGGCCTTCCCTATCATATATGGCAGTTTGACCCTAAAAGCTTAAGAAGTCTTTGTACTCAAAATGCCTTAAAACCTTTGGAATATTGGACCGGAATACAAGGAGTTATTGGAGTTTATGAACGAAATGAGGTTGATTTCATTAAAAAAGCTCTTTGGGATATAGCCAACTTCTTAAAAATAGGAAACAGAGTTCAATTAATTTGTAAGGAGTAAATCTAAATACGGTATAATTAAAAAAATTAAGGAAAAAGATGAAGCAGAAAAAGTATTACATTGAAACAACGACTGAGGGATGTGCAACTAATCTCATTGAAAATTCGATGTATAGCAATTACTTGGAAAATAATGAGCTTTTAAGAACGGATGATCCAAACTCTGCTGATATTATCGTTATCAATACTTGTGCCTTTACTAGTGATCAGGAGCAACGCTCATTAGACACAATTGAAAACTATAAAAACAAGTACAAAGACAAAGAGGTTATCGCCGGAGGTTGCCTTACTAAGATAAACCCCAAGAAATTCTCAGAGATTGCCCCTCAAAAGAAGGGTTTTCTTCCAGGCGATCTGAAGGCTTTCTCTGAACTCGTTAAAATTCCTTATAATGAAGACAAAGCTCAAAAATCCAGAGCCAATTTCTTCAATCCCTCTGACTTTAAAAAACTTACCCACCTTCATAAAATTATCTTTTTTCTTCGCACCTTCTACTTTGCATTTGAAAAGTTTTTCAAAACTAAGTTCTTTCCTCTTCACAATATTGTAAGTTCTGCTGTCATCAATGAAGAGTTTTTCACAGTCACTGTATCTCAAGGCTGTGCAGGAAAATGCACCTTCTGTGCTATAAAATTTGCTAAAGGGCATGTCAAAAGTAAACCAATCGTTGAAGTACTCCACGAGATTCAACAGGGCATTGCCAAAGGACAGAGAAAAATCTGGCTCCTCGGAGATGATATTGGATGTTTTGGGATCGACAATGATGAGAACATCATGATGCTACTCAGAGAAATATTAAAAATCCCCGTTGATTTTGAACTCGTCATTAACTACTTTGAGCCTTACTTTCTCATCAAGCATCAAGATGAAATTCAAGAAATTTTCAGCGATAAACGAATCGTAAATATCAATATCCCTATTCAGTCTGGAAATAATGAAATCATAAAGGCTATGGGACGTGATTACAGAATTGAAGACGTCAACAAGGCCATTTTAAGTATAAAGGATGCTAACCCCTCTATCGCGATCAAAACCAATATAATACTTGGATTTCCAGGAGAAAAGACTTCAGACTTTTTTGATTCCGCGAAGAGTATTTTCTATTTTGATGCTATTTACGCGCTGAAATTCACACCTAAAGAGAAAACAAGAGCAAAGGAAATGCACAACCAAATTGGCCCAATTGCAATGTTTACAAGAAACACCCTCTTTCAAACTCTTGTCATTATTAGACATTTACAAGTGACGCTCTACTCTTTTCTAGCTAGAAAGACTGTTTGAAAACTCTAAGAGTGATTTGTACCTCAAATCAGGTATTTTTAACTCTTCTTTGTATGCTTCAAAGTAGTTAATACTCCCTGTTGTTTTTAATGTACTTGAGACTAAGACACTCTTAAGCCCAGAAATATTACCGGCTATGATGTCACTCTCCCTATCTCCGACCATATAACTGCTCTTCACATCTATATTGTAAGCTTGAATAAACTTCAATATTGCCCCCGCTTTGGGTTTGCGATTATCAGAGTCCGCTCTCCACTCTTCAACTTGGGCGTCAGGATGGTGAAAACAAAGGGAAATACCGGTGAACTCAAAGTCTCCATTTGTACAAAGGTTAAGAATCTCACTATTGAGTTCATGACATTCCTTTTCCGTCATCAATCCTCTAGCGACAACAGACTGATTTGAAATTAAAAATAGTAAGTAATCCAATTCGACAAGTTTTTTCAAAGCAGAATGAACCCCATCAAGAAGTAGGATATCTTTAGACTTTGTTAAAAGATGACTATCTTGAATAAGAACACCATCTCTGTCTAAAAAAACTGCTTTTTTCTCTTCCGTCATTTACCCGAGCTCCTTAATTTAATAAAATCCTTATAATGAAAAAAGCAATTATCCTCGCAGCAGGACACGGCAAGCGTCTTAACCACCTTACCCTAGAAAAGCCTAAGCCTCTTTTACAGGTGGGTGATAAGCCCATCATTGAGCATATCATTAAACAACTCAATGATAGTGAGATTTATCACATAGGTATCAACACACACTACCTATCTTCTCAAATTAATGAGTATTTGCAAAAGAGACCCAAAGATAAAAATAAATTTACGATTATAAAAGAAGAAGAACTTTCAGGGACAGCAGGTGCTATTCGAATTTTTAAAAGCTTTATGGAAGATGTCGAAGACTTTATCGTAATTGCTGGAGACATTGTATCTGAAGCAAATCTTCAAGAACTCCTCAGTTTTCACCAAGAAAGGAATGCTCTCGCATCATTTTACTATCATGAAAGAAAACAATCGAATAGTATCGTCAATTTAAATGAAGAATCTGGCATGGTGACAAGTTTTCATGAAAGACCCCCCACTTCATTATTTGTCGAGGGAGAACGTTACAAAATTAACTCAAGTATCTATGCCTTTAATAAAGAGGTATTTAATTATCTCAGCGATCCAACATTATTTGATATTCCAAAGGACCTATTTCCGAAAATTATTTCAAAGCAAAAGCTATATGCTAAAAAATTAAGAGGTTATCGTTTCGCTATCGATAATGAGCAGAGACTTGAACAAGCAAACCAATATTTTAATGAGGAATTACAATGAGATATCTACTTACTGGTGGTGCTGGATTTATCGGATGCCATCTGCTTGAAGCCATTCTCAAGCAATCCCCCAAAGGCATAAAGAAAGAAGATATTGTTGTTCTCGACAATCTTTCGACCGGACGATGGCAGAACATTAAACACCTTGAAAAGAAAATTAATTTCTACAATTTTGATATCACTTCAAACTTTTCAAAAATCAGATCTCAAATTGGGGAATTTGATAGAGTTTACCATCTCGCAGGTCTAGCCGACATTGTTCCGTCAATTGATCGGCCCCTAGAATATTTTCAGGCTAATGTTCAAGGAACAATGAACCTTCTTGAATTTATAAGAGAGCATAAAACAAAGAAGGCCCGATTAGTATATGCGGCTTCCTCTTCTTGCTATGGTATCGCTAAAGAGCTTCCCACAAAAGAGTCGACCCCTCTTGAGCCTCAATACCCCTATGCCCTCACGAAAATGATGGGAGAAGAACTTATTTGCCATTGGGCGAAAGTTTATAAAATCCCTGTTGTTTCACTCAGACTATTTAATGTCTATGGCCCCAAAAGCCGAACCAAGGGAGCTTACGGAGCAATGTTTGGCGTTTTTCTCAAGCAAAAGCTAGAAGGCCACCCTTTGACCGTAGTTGGAGATGGAGAGCAGTCGAGAGACTTCATTCATGTTAGCGATGTTGCCCAGGCATTTTTAGCTGCAGGCGAAAGCAATTTAACAAATGAGATTATAAATATTGGAAGTGGTGACCATTACACAGTTAATAAGATCGTTTCCCTGCTTAACAGTGAAAAGACCTTTATCCCTAAAAGACCGGGAGAGCCAGATATTACCTATGCTGACATAAGCAAGGCAAAAAACCTCTTGAATTGGTCTCCTAAAGTTACTCTAGAAGAGGGAGTTAGAAATCTCCTTGAGCAAATTGATTACTTTGAAGATGCGCCATTATGGACGGAGGAGAAAATTCAAGAAGAAACAAAAAGCTGGTTTGATAAACTTAGTTAAACATCTCTTGTAGTTTACGACTTAAGTAGTGGCAAAGGATTAAGTGAGAATCCTCAGCAACGCCATAATTACCAAGAAGAGTTTTAAAGTGTATCGAAATATCACTCCTCTCTTTAAGCTCACCGCCATCAAACCCCAAGACAGAAGCCACTAAAGCTCCCTTCATTTTCACAACCTGACAGGCATTAATGAGATTCTTGGAATTTCCAGAAGCCGAAAAGCAAATCAATAAATCCCCATTTTGGCAGATTGTCTCAAGCTGCTTTGAAAAGACATGCTCATAGCCATAATCATTGGCGACACAGGTTAACAAGGCATTATTTGAAGAGAGACTTCGACAATCAACTATGGTTTCATTTCTAATTCCCAAAAGTGTTAAATCATTGGCAAAGTGATCACATGTGGCACTACTTCCTCCATTTCCAATTAAGAAAATTCTTTTCCTATTCGTTATGGTAGTCCAGATTTGATCAATGAGTTTACCAATGAGCACTTCATCAACACTTTCAAGCGCTGTCTTTATTTCTTCTCTTACTTGGGTGAATTTTAGTTTGGACTCGTTATTTCCTTTCACTTCTCAATATCCTATTTAAGAGAAAACCAATCTTCCCCTACACCGATATCAACAGTAAGAGGAACGGACAATTCTACAGCTCCCTCCATGGCCTCTTTAACAAGTACCTTGATTTTATCCACTTCTTCATCAGGGGCTTCAATGATCAATTCATCGTGAACTTGAAGAAGGAGTTTTGCTGAAAAGTTATTTTCTCTAAGGGCCTTATCAACTCTTATCATTGCGAGTTTTATTATGTCCGCCGCTGTTCCTTGGATTGGACTATTTATAGCGACTCTTTCTGCCATCGACTTTACTGTTCTATTTTTAGATCTAATATCTGGTAAAAACCTCTTTCTTCCAAACAATGTAATGGCGTAGCCCGTTTCCTCAGCTTTCTCTTTTAAACCATCAAGATAACCTTTCACTGAACTAAAGTTTTCAAAATAATTAGTGATGTAGTCCTTTGCCTCTTTTCGGGAAATCTTTAATTGCCCGGCTAAACCAAATGAGCTCTGCCCATACATCAACCCAAAGTTTACAGCTTTTGCTTTAGATCGCTCATCCGGAGTAACATCTTTAAGAGCAATACCCAAAATCTCACTGGCCGTCTGGCGGTGAATATCTTCACCATTATTAAATGCTGCCAGCATTGTTTTATCTTGAGAAAAGTGTGCTAATAACCTCAATTCTACTTGAGAGTAGTCAGCCCCAATCAATTTATAACCCTCTTTTGCAACGAATGCCTTTCTCACCTTTCGTCCCAATTCGGTACGAATGGGTATGTTTTGAAGGTTAGGGTTATTAGATGAAAGTCTTCCTGTCGCTGCCACATGTTGATTAAAGTGAGTATGTAATCGTTTATCATGACTATGGACGAGCTCTGGAAGTGTTTTTACGTACGTAGAAAGAAGTTTCCCAAGCTCACGGTATTGAAGAATTAATCCAGGGATTGGGGAGAGATTCTTTCCATCTAGTGTTTCAAGAACACTGGAGTCTGTTGAATAACCCGTTTTTGTCTTTTTGATTACTGGTAATTCTAATTTTGTAAAAAGAAGCTCTCCGACCTGTTTTGGAGAATTTAAATTAATTTCTTCCTTTGTGACTTCAAATATTTCAGCTTCAATATTACCGAGTGCTTCCTCAAGTGACTCCTCCATCACTTTTAATTGATCAATATCGAGTTCGACTCCTGCTCTTTCCATTTGTGATAAAATAGGAATAAGAGGACGATCCAATTCCTCATAGAGGCTCGAAAGGGATTTTTCCTTTAATTCAGGTCTGTAAGCATTTGCCAGACGATAAGAGAGGGCAGCTCTAGAACCACAGAATCGAGACTTAGCATGGAGATCAAATTCCTGAAGGAAGAGATCTTTTTTAGGTCTTTCTTCTAAACTATAATCAAAGTACTCTTTACTGGAGCTTATAATGTCATGCTTTGATCCAGGGTCGAGAATGTAGTGAACCTGAGTTGTATCAAAAGCCTTACACCTTATTTCAATTTCATTGTGACCCGCATAGAAAAAGTCACGCTTCCAATGCTCGCTTATGACCTCAAGATCTTCCTGTCCCCATGTCTTTTGAAATAAGTGGTTAAGATGATCCTTCGTTAACTTTGATGTTTCATCGAAGGGAACAAAATAGGAGTTATCCCCATCAACACTTATCGAACAAGACGAGACTTCTCTCTTAAAAATATCTCCACTGTCATATTCCGTATGTAGAGTAAGAACTTCGACAGAGTCAACTATCTCTAGAAGGTTTTTAAACTCATCCTCACCATTTACGATAGTGTGTTCTAAACTAATAACACCAGCAGGAAGAGATGTTTGCTCACCACTTGCATCATATTCTGCCTTTCTTAAATCCATTAGTTTATTAATAGCAGACTTAAAGCCTAGGCCCTCAAGAAATGTAATTAACTCATCGCTCGGATAAAATGAAATTGCTGTTTCTTGGGCAGTTTTCTTAAGGTCAACATCTGTCACAATTTGAATTAGTTTCTTACTAAGAAGACCATCCTCTAGGTACTCTCCAAAAGCTGTCGTTAATTTCTTGCCCGTGAAGGTGTCTTTTACCTCGATACATTTTTCTAGAGTTCCATGTTCAGCAAGAAGTTTAGCAGCTCCCTTCGCTCCAATCCCCTTCATACCAGGAATATTATCTGAACTATCCCCTACCATGGAAAGGTAATCGACAATCTGATTGGGGTAGACACCCATTTTTTCAAAGACCCCATTATTGTCATAGATCTTATCCTTCATGGTATCGAGCATTTTAATATTATCGCCCACGAATTGCATGAGGTCCTTATCACCAGAAGCGATTAGGATTTCATCAAAGTCTTCCTTCCACTGAGTAACCGCAGAGCCAATAATATCGTCTGCCTCGTAATTATTATCTTCAGAGTAAGGAAGACCCATTTTTTCAATAAGCTCTTTGATTAAAGCAAACTGGGGAATTAAATCCTCTGGTGGTTCAGTTCTATTGGCTTTGTACTGGTCATAGAGCTCATTTCTAAATGAGCCGCCTGCAGTATCACGTGCCATCAGGATATGAGTCGGACGGTACTGACTAAGAAGCTTTAAAAACATCGTTAAAACACCATACACCGCATTCACAGGAACACCCTCTGGGGAAGTTAGCGGGCGAATGGCAAAGAAAGCACGAAAGATAAAGTTACTAACATCAACGACAATCAGTTTTTTCATAGGAGTCCTCTAATAATTTGAGGACTTTTTATACCCTACCCGATGGAGATATAAAACAACACGCCCTGACGTTAATGAGAGGAATTAGGTTGTTGGTGCACCGTTTTCAGGAAACCAACTCGTCTCTTTTTTCTTCTTTGTGACCAGCTGATTGCCGTCGTGGCCCATGACCGATGTATCGGCCATAACGTCTCCAAGACGATGGCCTGAGTCGAGCTTAAAGAGAAAGAAGATTTCAAGAACAAGGAAGAAGACTCCCGAAACGAAAGCTAGAATTGGTCCAATCAAAGGAAAGACCCCGAGAACGAGGGGAACAAGAAGAGGAATATTACGGATGACAGACTGCTTCATTGAGCAGGGACTGCCATCTTCTAGGCTAATTACCTGAAATCCCATGAACTTCTTTCCTACGGATTGGCCATTTTGAAGGCTATCTGAAATTCCGACATAAATTGCCGAGAGAATGAGTCCGATGGGATAGAAAAAGACGCTGAGAACTAAAACGATAAAGAGATCGATCGCCTTAGCAATCATCCTGCTAAGTCTCGCCCTATTTATTGCTTTTCTTAAAAAATACCGTCTTTTCATAGTTCCATTCTATCTCATTGATTTTTCGTGAATAGTGAGGAATTTTTTGCTAGATATCATAGAATTGTCCTCCTCCAGACTCTTTTGAAACTGTATACTTTATTATAGTCTAGAGACTTGTTTGTAGGAAACACACACAAAGGTTGAATTATGAGTAATGTTGGAAAAGTTGATAAAGGTTCATTTGATGAACTCGTCCTTAACGCAGATGGTCCTGTTCTTGTAGACTTCTGGGCTGAATGGTGTGGACCATGTCGTTCACTCGCACCTATCCTTGATGAAGTCTCAACAGAGATGGGCGAAAAGGCCACTATCGTAAAATGTAATGTTGATGAGAACGGTGAGCTTGCTCAACAGTTTGGAATTCGCGGAATCCCAACAATGATTTTCTTCAAAGGAGGAGAAGCCGCTAAAACTTTAGTTGGTCTTCAAACCAAAGAAGAGATCAAAAAACAATTCGAAGAGCTCTCTTAATAAAAAAGGACAAGGCTCCAAGTAGGGAGCCTTTTTTTTGCCTATGGAATTCATAAAATCATCTTTTAGTGAAGCCCACTCCCTCGTTGAAAAAGTTTTCAATGACGAAAACTTTCTCAAAGACCTTGAAAGCGCCGTTAATCTTCTTGTAACGACTTATCAAAATGACGGACGTGTTATCAGCTGTGGTAATGGTGGATCACTTTGTGATTCAATGCACTTTGCTGAAGAACTTACTGGTCGCTACCGCAAGGATCGCCGCCCACTTGGGGCAACCTCCATCATGGACCCTTCTCACATGAGCTGTGTTGCAAATGACTTTGGCTATGATCATGTTTTTTCTCGCTTCGTTGAGGGCTGGGGGCGAAAAGGTGACACTCTCCTTGCGATCTCAACTTCAGGAAACTCGGAGAATGTTATTAAGGCCGTCGAATCTGCTCACCAAAGAGGCATGAAAGTTATCGGTCTTCTTGGAAAGACAGGTGGAAAACTTAAAGATATGGTTGATATTCCTCTTGTGGTTCCTAGTAATATCACAGATAGAATCCAAGAGATTCATATCAAGTGCATTCACATCTTAATTGAAGGTGTAGAGCGGTCTCTCTTTCCTGAAAATTACGCCTAATCGAAATTGATTTTTTCTGTTTTGAGAATTCTAGGGCCAAAGCGGTCACTAAATTTGAGGACTACTTTTTCAGCATTCTGATCTGTGGCGACAATATCGATATACATATCAAAGAGGCTTCTCTCAGCAAAAAGCTGAAAACGGCCATTCTTATATTCATATGTACCCTGACCTTTTCCAAGGTTAGGGAGATCATAAGACCACTTGCCATCATTATAGAGAGCAATTTCTATGGGATAATCTCTATTGAGAACCGTTTTATCTTGAGTAAAGTCCGGGTCTGAAGGCAGTGGCTTATCGTTGACGTATCTCTTGATCGTCGCCTCCTCCACAGTGAAAAAGTTGAACTCACCCTTCTCATCTTTAAGGCCTCCCCCGCATGCACTGAGGAGAGAAATCATCATCGTGATTGCTATTAATTTCAAAGTAAGCTCCGTTTACTTCTTAGAAACCCAAAGGGTTTTGATTGCTGTTGCAATTACTTTCTTATTCTTGTCAATTATATCAACTTCAAAGACAGGTTCAATCTTACCATGCTCTTCTACATCTTTAATAATCTCATCCACTCTATTTTGAGGTATTTCAAATGTTGCTTCAACAGTTCCCTTACCAGGTCTTTTAAATTGAATTTCAGCCTTCTTATCCCAAACAATATAACCTTTTCCCAATTTATTCATGAGAATCAGCATAAAGAAGGGATCAATCATTGAGTAGAGGCTTCCTCCAAAGTGGGTGCCTACATAATTTCTATTTAAAGGAGTAAGAGGCATGACCGCTTTAAAGATCATTTCCTCTTCATCTATGAGCTTAACCTTTACCCTAGCCCCAAGATAGGGTGGATAAAGGTTAAGAATTCTTGCAACATTTTTTAAACTGAGTTTTCTCGGATTAAGCATTACCTAGCCATTTGTCTAACGATAGGCATATCGTCAGCCAAACGGAATTCCCAGTCAACTCTATCTCTCTTTAGTTTAGTAAGAAGTTCATCTACAAGACGTGCAGAAAGACTTTTTACATCATGAAGAAGAACAAGTGACGCCTGGTTTCTTGAGTAGTTTGATAGGATTTGTCTGTAATAAGAGTTTGCGCAACTGCTTACTGTCACGCCATTTCCACGTCTCCAACACTTCCAGTCCGCATCGTCTTGGCTTCCAGGTTTTCCACCTCCCACATTCCAAAAAAGTGGGCCAACATATTCACTAAGTACACGATGATTGTTTCCTATTGAGCTTCTCCAAGTATTCCATACTCCACCTGGTGCTCTATAGAGCATGATATTTTCTGGAGCAATATAAGGAGCAATAATGTCATGAGTTCTCATGAGAGAACTTTCAAAAGAGCTCTTAGAGGGAAAGTCCGTCTGATGAGAATAGCTATGATTCGCAACGAGATGACCTTCAAGATACATTCTTTCAAGAAGGTAAGGTCTCCTTACTGCCTGATCACCGTGAACAAAGAATGTTCCTTTTACTCCATGCTTTAAGAGAACATCAAGCATTGCTGGTGTACCTGCAGGAGTTGGCCCATCATCAATCGTTAAATAAATTACATTCCTAGCAACACCATCAATCTTATACCCGCTAGAAAAGGGAAAGGTCATGCTTCTTGAGAAGTCTTTTTGAATAGACCAAGCAGAAGCAGAGAGAAGAAGAACAAGAAATAAGAAGGTTTTTTTCATTTTGGGCCTTTTGGTTAAATTGGTTTTCTCTAGATTTAGAATTTCTGGAAGCGCATTGTCATTAACTAATTTAAAACCCTGTAAAAAGGGGAATACTTTTCCGCTCTAATAAATTCCCCCACTTAGTTACAACATCCCTTAAAATGATTAGATAAGTCATAAGTTTAAACCTCAAGAACAGGAGTTGAGAGATCATGGAAGGATCAGTTGAGGGCTCAGCCGTACTAACAAGTGTTAATTCTCTAGCCGATTTCATTCAAAGCGGCGGTATCTTTATGGGAGTGATTTTTCTCATTTGGGCCGTTGGCATTGGGATTAGTTTAGAAAGATTTATGAAACTAAGCTTTAAGCTCGACGTTGATGGATCATCATTTATGAACGAGCTTCAACGTTACGTTCTCAGTAATGATATTCAAGGAGCTATTCGCGTTTGCTCCGGTTCAGTTGCTGCTCTTCCTCGCGTTCTTAAGTCAGGACTCAAGAGAGCTTCAGAATCCACAGAACAAATTCAAAATGCGATTGATGCCACTGCCTTAGAAGTCATTCCAAAAGTTGAGCTAAGACTTAATTATTTACAAATGATTGCTAACGTTTCAACCCTATTTGGACTTCTTGGTACAATCTCTGGTCTTATTGAATCATTTGCAGCTGTTGCTGCTGCTGACCCTGCTCAAAAAGCAGAGCTTCTGGCGACGGGTATTTCTAAAGCCATGAACACTACTTTCTTAGGTCTTCTCGCTGCGATTTCCATTATGATGATTCACACTTTCTTAAGTTCAAAGTCTGAAAAGATCATCAATGAGATTGATGAGTTTTCAGTAAAGTTACTTGATCTTCTTGGAACAAAGAACACTAAAGCTTAATCGACGAGGTTATTGTGTTAAGAACACCTAGTAGAAGAAAGAGAAAAGAGCCAGCACAGCGTCTCAATCTTATTCCTATTTTGGACGCTGTTTTTATCTTTATTTTCTTTCTTCTCATGTCAGCGAATTTTATTAAAATCTTTGAAGTTCAGTCTGATGTGCCAATTGTTTCTTCTACTCCCCCTTCCAATAAGAAGCCATTGGCATTAACTGTTAAGGTCTATAACTCAGGACTTAATGTTTATAAAGGTGTGCCCTCTCGTCTCATCAAGAAGATCCCTAAGAATAGTGAGGGTGAATACGACTTTGAAAGCCTTCATACTTATATGATTGATCTTAAGAAAACTTATAAGACGGAGAGATCTGTGGTACTCGAACCTATCGTCGACATTGAGTACGATATTATCGTTAAAATCATGGATGCCGTGAGGCTCCTTAGAAAGACGGACGATGCGATCTACATCAAAGATAAGGATGGCATGGACAACCCTGCCAAGTACCTCTTTGATAAGATTGTCTTTGGCAACATAAGAAGTTAAGGATTAGAAATGAGACTTAATCGCTCGATTCGAAATAGAGGAAGAAGAAATAAGAAAGGCCCTGTTGATATCGATATCACATCCCTACTCGATATTCTGGTCATCATGCTTGTTTTTCTTTTAAAGAGCTACAATACAACAGGTGTCATCCTCAACGTCCCAAAAGACATTACACTACCAACTTCAAATTCAAGCGACGTTAATACATCAGGAGTGGTGGTTCAGGTCTCCCCCAGCACAATTTGGGTAGATGACCAGGTTATCCTTGATAAAGAGGATCCTAAAGGGAATCCCTATGACCAGGGAAAAAGAAGAATAATCCCGCTTTATAATGAACTCGTGAAAAAGAAGAGAATCATTAAACAAGTCGAGAAGTCTTCTCCAGAGGCGCAAAAATTCTCAGGTATTATAAATCTCATCGTTGATAAGACGATCAAATACTCTGAGGTAAAAAAGATTCTTTATACTGCAGCTGAGGCTGGTTATCGATCCTATAAGTTTGTTGTTCTAGGCGAAGGAAATTAGAACATCACAACACTGCCAATCAAGATCATGAGGGCAACATTTGTTACCATTAAGCGCTTTAAATTGAAGGTTTCCTTTAGCTTGTAGATATTGACTCCCAAGAAAATACCAGACCAAATAATAAAAAGGCTCTTGTAAAAGATATCTCGAGTCCCGACATCCATGACAAAAATAAATTCACTCAGAATTGAGATGAGTAGAACAGCAAAGAAGATCCCATTCATTAAGAGCTTTTTCCCGTCATCTCTTGGACTTAGGACCCATTCTTTAAAAGACCTCCCCTTTGCCACTCTGTAGTGAATGTAACAATCATTCACCATAAGGATGAAGAAGAAGAAGACTGCCCAGTCGGAGAGATCATGAACACCATCAAAGTACTCGAAGATTAAAAGTAATCCAAAAAGGCTTGAAAGGATCAATTTAAGTAAAAGAGATATTCTTTGAACCACGGTCATCTCGCTCATATAGAGGTCTACACAGTTATACTCTCATGGTTCTCACTCTCATTAAAAATCAAATACTTAAGACAGCCCCAACAATAAGACCTCGCCTCCTCTTTGCATCAATTCCTTGCCATGAAACTATAAGATGCTAAAATTATGTGGACGTTAAATTGTGAGATCAGAGGATCTATGAGTAAGAATTTTCAATTATTAGTAGTTTCTTTTCTAATCTTAGTATCATCTGCTGCGGTCTATTTTGGCTTTCAGCTCTTAACCCAAGTTAAGACTCTGGAAGAAAAAATGAGTGATGTTCATCTTAAGCTTCACAATCAGTCCCAAATAATAAAGCTCGTTAATGAGGTGGGGCAAACCTTAGGAAAAAATGAGCTTCCTGCTCACATCTTTAAGTCCAATAGCGAAAATTCAAAGCTCAAATTTATAGAGGGATTCTATTGTAACAAGACTGAACGAGAGAATACAGACTTTGCTGCTTTGGAATTCAGAAGTGACAATCGGCTTTTTATCTTCGAGCTCAGTACAGATGATAAGCCAAATATCACGAATAGAAATAGGCCTGATGTGACAGGTACTCATCTGTTATATAGTCCCTATATCTATTTTACACTAATCGAAGACGGAATTCCTATAAACCGCAGATTTACCATACTTAACGTAGACTCTAGGGGTTATATTAGGCAATTTTCACTTGGAGAAACTGCCTTCACTAATAGTTTTTGTCCGCAAAGAGTTAGGGACTCCTTCTAAGGCTTTTTACAGTTTACAAGATTGAATGGAACATCATCCAAATAAAATTCAAGAATAAGATTATTTTCATCAAGTAGTACCTTAGTTAACTTCATCACTTCAGAGGATTCGGACTTAAACCAAATCTCCATAAAAATGGAATTCTCTGTCCAGTGATAACCTTTTACTGGAATAGCACTATTCTCGATGGCTTTTTTAACATCAACTTCAAAAGCAACATTACCATTTGCACTGAAGTTTAATTTCAAAGAGAGGTGTTCACTTTCTGCGCAGTATTCTCGCTTATAATCAAAAAAAGCATCTTCTATCTGAATAATCTTTGGTAGGTCCTGAACTGAAAGCTCTTTTAGACGACTTAAACTTGATCTTGTTAAAACTAATTCTTCTTTTAACCCTTTATAAGAAAGATAGAAAGTTACAAGAACACAACCTAAGGCCAGCGTGTCTGTAACTTTCTTAAACCAATTAATCATTTCATTTTAGGATAAAAGTTCATTGGCTGACCAACTTCAACAACGCCCCCGCCCATCGGCTCTGGGAAAGTAATTCTCCTTAAAACATTCACAACACAGCCCTTAACTTTACTCGGGAGATTATTATTACCTGATACACCAGCCTTCGTCACATGGCCTGAGGCCCCAATAATAAAATTAAGTTTCACAATTCCATTGAAGGCTCTTTTAGAAGCATCAAGTTCTTGCTGGTAACAGTGCCTAAAGAGTGGAATATTTTCTACGAGAATTCTTCTAATAACATCGGGATCTAGGCCACCAAGGATAACGGTTTTAAAAGGAAGACCAGCAGTATAAATGCTCTTCTTATTCACTAAGCCCTCAACTCCTCGACTTTGATCAAGAGTCCCCTCGGTAACACCTGAAAGGCTTCCTGTATTATTTGTCACTTGGGCAGTCTTAATGGTTGCACCATTCGTTGCCTGACTTACAGAAGACCCGCGAATTCCACTTGAACTATCTGCTGCAACCTTGGCAGCACGAGTAGACCCGCCTTTTGTGAGAAGGCTAGATACTGTTGATTTAAAGTCCACACTTTTATAAGTGTCAACGGTTCCTTTTGAGCTTGCCGAAGCTTTAGCCGCTCGAGTCGGTCTTCCCGCTCCTCGCGCTGCTCGGGCAGTCTTAGGTCTTGTCGCTGAAACCTTATCAACTTTAACATTCTTAGGTCCCTTATTTGGACTGGCCTTTCTGACTTTGCCGCTCTTTTTCGCCGTTTTAACACCCTTATTTTTAACCGCTTTAGGCTTTTCGACCTTTTTGGTTATTTTCTTCTCTTTAGGCTTATCCTTAGGCTTCGACTTCGTTAGCTTTGGACTCTTTTGTACTTTCTTTGGTGCATCCTTAGTTTTATCGATTGCCTTACTCTTAGAAAGAGTAAGCTTTCTTTTATAGAGGATTGTCGCAATTCGCTCCGGAGCTTTTTCTTCCTCCACCTCTTCATTAACTTCAAAGAGAGAAAAAGGAACAAGGAAACTTAGCACAAGAAAGAGCATCAGAAACATATATTTCTTAAGCTCTGGATCTCTTCTCAGGACAGGTGCTGCCGCTACCTTCGGTGGTGCTTCTGTCCTTCTGACAAAAATTTGAATATGTTGCTTACTGAATTGAATAATTTCATCATCGTTGAGATAGAAGCTTGAATTTCCCTCCAACTTTTTATCTGTAAGGCTCTGAAGTTCATAGCCTGGTATAGGCATAACTTCAGTGCTCTTATTTTTGATATTGATAAAAGGGACGACCTCACCACTTCCCAGATAGGGATAACTTAGCTGGTTATTTTTGGGTGTGTTTCCAACGAGAGAATAAGTTCCATCGATATCGGGAATATAATCAACACTTTGAATTCGATCATTAAAGACAATGATAATTTCAACTGCCGAGCGGCTAACATCATACTTAAAAATGGGATAGAGATGGTCCGAATCCTCAAAAATATAACTACTGAATTCAGCCTTCTTATCTTTTTCTAAGGGATACTTAACAAAAGGAATAACAACTTCATTTCCTACAACTTCTTCTGGTGCTCGTGGTGGTAAATTAGGGGTAATAGCCTCAAGGGGAGCAGCCGGAAGATCAGCCACCTTAAAGTTAGTGACGACGATCCTATTGTCCCCAAGAAATAGCTCTTGATCTAATTTGACCTGAGCAACGACAACACGCTCACCAGAAACCTTGGTCCCATTCTTCGAATTAAGGTCGTAGACTTTAATTTCATTCTTACTGGTTACCTCAATCACTGCGTGTATTGAGCTAATATCAGGAAAAGGAAGAACAATGTCACAGGCTTGGCCTCGACCAATCAGCGATCTCCTTTTCACAAGAGGAAATACGACCCTACTTCCATTAGGGCCCTCTGCCTTTACTTCAAAATGAATTTTTTCTCTCTGGACTTCCGTATCCATAATCTATCCCTATTTAGCGAATACGCTCGATACTTTTTCTCATTTCTGCGTTGAAGTTCTTCCTATAGGGAAGAACATTTTTAAACTTCCTTTGATAGCGAGGAATAATCGAAAGGTCCCCAGGGCTCCCTGTTTCCCCTTCGATAACAAGATCTTCAAAATCAAATTTCTGATATTTTTTATATTTATAAATAATCTTTGGGGCTTGAACACCCGCCTCTTGAGCAAAGCTACTTATGCAGAAAATGAGGACTAAGATGAATGCTAGGCTTTTCATTAGTTCACCAACCTTTTAATTCTTCCAATATAGTCATTTAATTCTGGATTACGAGTGACCTTGAGATCAGAAAGAATATCTCTAGCCTGAGACGCATCACCCTTCAAATAAAGTGCATAGGCGAGATTTACGGCAACCTCAGGATACCCTCTGTAATCACGACTTAACGCTTCAAAAATCTGTAACGAGCGAGCACTATCCCCAGAAGCAAGTTCAAAGAAGGCTAATCCAAAGAGAGCGTCATCGTCTTTCGCATTGATTCTAACAAGCGATTCAAATAGCTTCTTTCCTTCATTAATAAATCCAAAGCGCGCATAGACCTGCGCTAGATTAAAAATAGGCGTAAGACTAAAAGACGACTGTTTTTTTGCTTCTTCATAACTTTTGAGGGCTTTTTGATAAAAACCATTTTTCTCGAAAATAACACCAATATTATTAACAGGAGGAGTATAGGAGGACTTCAGGTCTCGCGCCTTATTGAAATATAAAAGAGCTTTTCTCATGCTTCCCTTCATCATGAAACAATTTCCGACCTGATTCCAATAGATAGGATTTTTTCTATATTCGCGCATAATGCGGTCAAAAATCTGATCCGCTAGATTAAAATTCCCTCGATAACATGCAAGCATCGCTTTATCGATATCTCTTGGAACATCCATTGGGCTCTCTAGCTCCTCTTTAGAAACCTTGGCCACGGATTCTCCCACTAGAACATTGGGCTCATTCGTGACAGAAGAATCTAAAAAGTCATCGACAGTATTATATCCCTTCTCTTGGGGCCACTCGAAGCTCTCATTCGTTAACCCTTCAAGCTCAGTATCAATATCGCTCTTAGGGGTACTTTTCTTACTTGTAGTGCCACAAGCAGTAAGAATCAGGCTCAATAGAAGAACATTTATTAATCTCATTGCTTTCCTCCCCTATCCATTAAGATACCTGCTTTAACAGGATAAAACTCTGGAACTAGAGGTAATTTAGAGTTACCTAAAAAGTAAAAATTTGATTTAGAAAGAATTTTTGACGAGAGAATTTGCCTCTTTGCTTCATTCTCAAATTCCTCAGCCTTCAAAGCAATGGGACGACTAATCTCTCTCATACTTTTTTGAAAGGATGTGACATATTCCTCACTCTTCTTATCAGGTCTAAAACTTGAAATTTCCTGAGCGAGCTTGCGATAACTTTCCACAAGAATCCTGTAGCCTTCAACGATCCCATGACCACTTCCGACCTTGAAAACTTCTAGAGATTTAGTTGTTACCGCATCTAATAATGAAAACTTTCTTTTTAATTTCTTATTGTATTCTGCCTCGGGGAAACTCAGTTTAAGGTCACTTAAATTCCCAGCTGCTCTTCTCAGCTCTATAAGGTAGTTTTCAGCAACCACATCAAGAGCTTCTAGTGGAATTTTTTGTTTGCGTGACCGTGCAGCCCGATAAAAGCTCATCAGTTTTCTATTCGCTTGATTGGCTTCATCCGTTCGCCCACGTGATAGATATGTGTCCCTTAACTGCGCAAGCGGATAAATGAGATCTGGAATATAATTTCTGTCGTTATCAAGCCTTTTAATTAAGTTCTCAAAAGACTGCCAGCGCTCTTGCTCGCCGATTTCTCTCAAGGTATCGAGATTAGCATCTTGGCGAGTCGATCTTTTGATTCCACACTTCTTTCCTAACTCCAGAACTTCTACGGCCTTGGGTAAGTTTTTCTCTGCGAGGTAAATTATATTAGCATTCTTATAGAATGTTTCCTTATTCTTTGATTTCTTCTTACAAATTTTCTCAAGGGAAATCTCATAAATCTCAGCCGACTTTCTAAACTCTCTAAAATTAAAAAGTCCTGAGGCTATTAATAGAAAAGTATCCTCATATTCCAATACATCACTAGAACTCATCAAGGAAAGGGCACGCATGGCCCAATCATAGGTTTTATCCTTATTACCTAATTCATGAAAGAGAATACTAATATTATAAGCTGCATTCTTCCTTGCTTCCGCACTGGATTCTGCATCTTTATAAATCTCTAAGTATCCCTTAAGTGCAGCGACTTTCTGCCCCTTGGTGTTAAGATTTTCAACTTTATCAAATTGAATGGAGAGAAGAATAAGCCGTAATCTTTTTGCCACCTTAGCGCTAACCTTAAATTCACCTTGATTGATTTTCTCAACCCATTTCGCAATGGCCGCTCTATTATTCTTTTCCCTATAGTGGTCGATGATCTTTGCAAGCATCACCTCTTGCTTCTTCTCACTTTTTGGAAAATACTTTTTGAATTCAAGAAGAGTTCTTTCTGCTCCCGCAATATCACCTTTACTAAACCTCTCATTGAATAAACGTTGATAAACTTTAAAGCTTTCCTTTGAGCGTGGATTCTTCTTTAAGAAGATTGAGTAAGCTTTTCCCATGAACTTAGATGTTGTTGCCTTACTCACTCCCTTTCCATTTAAGCTGGCCATTAGTCCATCTAAGGCTAAATTAGCTATTTTCGTATCACCCGATGAGAGAGCTAACTCATAGGCCTGATCATACAGTCCAGCAGACTTATCAAACTCGTTTACAGCATATTGAGTTTCAGCTGCATGGAAAATTGCTTTGTGGTCAACTTTTCCAGACAGCCCTGACAAGATTTGAAAATACTGGGTTGCATAGGCAGCCCTCATCCTTTTAATATTCTTCCGTCTCCTACTCGTTTTCGAGACAACTTGCTTTTGCAACATTGCTGACATTCTGCCCGCATGATACTTCAGGCTTTCGACTTGATCAGGATTTAATTCTCCTCTTTTATGCATTTCATAAAGGGCTTTCGTCGCTACGAGATGTTCTTTCGTTTTTCCAAAGCGCTCATATAAAGAAAGAAGTTCAACATAAATATCTTTCTTTAACTCGTCATCATTTGCATTCTTAAGAGCTTCACTGAAAGACTTCTCAGCGGCAGCATATTTCCCCTGCCCTTTTAGATATTTACCAACTTTAAAAAAGTTAAGACCAACATCCTTTCCAATTTTTTTGAAAAATTGATGGGCCTCTCTTGTGCGACCAGACTCAGAGTAGAAATAAGCAAGATCCCTCTCAACTTGATCACTAAGATCAACATAGGATGAATTTCCACTAAGCTTATGGACTTCCGTCATTAACCTAATGGCCTTATTTTGACTACCAACTCTAAAATAACACCACGCTAAATTATAAGCATCTTTGGTCCACCACTTTTGATCCTTCTTTCTCAGGGCTTTTTCGTAAAGTGGTATGGCCTTACTATACTTTTTTTCGTTGTAATACATCTCACCAAGAGCGAGCTTCGACTTTATCGCTGTATAACTTCCCGCTTTGGAGTACTTTACAGCTCTTTGAAAAAAGGTCTTCGCCTTTTTCTCGTCTTGAAATTCTTTAGCGTTATAAGCAAGTATGTAGTAAACATCAGCACGGCCTTTAAATCGCTTAAACTTTTTGAGGATAAAGAAGCAGGTTTTCTGGGCCATTTTGAAGTACTTACGACTTTCCGAAAAAAATCTTGCCTGATCCATTCGTGAAGTCTCTTCTGGACTAAGTGTCAGCCATTTTTTGTTTTCTTTCTCATTAACAAGACGTGCTTTTTCCAAATAAAGTTCTGCCATTCTTAACAAGAGATCAGGGTTCTTTGCCCCGAGTTGTCGATTAAGGCGTACGACCTCTTTTAACTCCTCATCAATAATTCTGATAAGTTGCTCTCGCCTTTGTTCTACATCAGCCCTTACACCACTAGCACAAAACGATAAGAGCAGAATTGTTAAAAATATTTTCATTTTTTTCATCTTTTACTCACACTCGGATCTTAAAGAGAAAACATAATCACCTAATTCATCAGCCCAAAACTCACCGTTAAAAGTCCAAAAGTATTGCTTGTCACTACGCTTAAGATATTTCACATCTCCTCTGGCACGATTAAAGGGTTGTTCTGAGTAATACAATTGTTTCTTTCGTCGCCCTAAAACTTCGAGTTTAATATAGGTCATTCCTTCAAACGATTTATCAAGATGATCCATATTTAAATGAAGTGTCTTTCTGACGTAGGCACCAATCATATCTCGTTGTAGAAGAAGAGATTCTCTAAGATTAGCGGAGAACACTTTTCTCATCTTCGCTGATCTCATTGATTTCACCTTTTGAATTTCATCTCGACCAAGATTAAAGCTATCTACTAACTCACGATAAGCAGCATCTCTTAAAACATTATCCATAAGCGTATTAAGGAGACGATTGCCAGACCTCTTTCCGTTCAAGGTCGATTTGGCCAACAAATAATAGTACTTGTAGTCCTTGCCATACTTCCCCAGAAACTTTTTAACGGATAAAGTATCCTCTTGATACTTGTTATAAAAATCATCAACAACCTTCTTTGCATCATCAAAGAGGCAAAGCTCCATATAGGTCAAAGACTTAAGAACTTCCGTTTCGGGATTAAAAATAAAGTTTAAAATCGGAGCATTATAGGTAACGAGTTTGCCTAGCGTTCTATTGTAATCTCTCAAATAAAATGAATTCCATGCCTCCTCAAAAAGAATCTCAGGCCAAACATAACTATCCTTCGGCAGATCGAGATAAGAAGAATTGGCACTTTCAAAATCTTTACCCGCAAATTCTGCGCGAGCAATGCCGACAGTGCAATAGTCGCGGTTAATAGCAAGTTGTCTTAAACGGTTGTCACTAGAGGCACGATTCATCTGGGTCTTCGATTCACTAATACAGTCTTTAAAGGCAGCAACAGATGACTTTGGCTTTTTAAGAATTGAGAAAATCGTTCCCTCTAACAAAAGTGCGAATGGCTTAGAAGGATGCTCTCTTGGGATAGTTCCATTGAGGTAATTCAATGCCTTTTGATAATCCCCTTTTCTGAAGCTCTTTTTAGCAAGAATGTATTTGATAGTGGGAGCGTTAGATCTATTAAGGACAGCATTTGGAAGAACCTCAAACTGCCTCACTCCAACCTGAGTAATAACCTGATCGATCAAGAGATCAACGTCTTTATTATTTCTTGCTCCTCCTCGAGAAAGAAATTCTTTTATATAAGGTATTGATGTGAAATAGAGGCCTTCATTTATAAGTCCAGCAGCTACTTTAGGGTAATACTTGTAATTTCCCTTTGAGCGCACTAGCGTTTCCCATGCACCATCTGCAGATGCTTTTGCCTGAAACGTCAGCAGAGCGAGTAATATTAGGGGAGCTATTTTTTTAATCATTTTATGCTCCTTTTATTAGAACGAATAACCAAGAGAAAGAGCGAAGTCCCAATTTGAATAGTAATCAGACTCTGCTGTACTTGTGGCCACAGGCTTATCAGCCTTGTAATGGATAACGGTAAGGTCAGCCCTAACTTCAAAGTTTTCATTTAAGTAAAACTTTAAAGCTGTGTCCCACATAAGACCGGTATGAGAAAGGGTCGTCTCCGTATTTCTTACTCCCCGACTATCAACTTCCACAAAATTATTTGTCTCTTCTAAACTGGCCACCCCTAAACCGATCATCCAGTCCATATAAATAATTGTGTTGAAGGTATTAATCTTAGAGTAAAATGGCGACCACATAACCATACCGCCGACATATCCATCAACGATTCTTCGAAAAGGCACTGATCCTGATCCCCCAGGATTCCTTACACTCGCAGCAGTCGCATTTTCTTCACCGTTATTAATGGCGTAGACAAGCTCCACACCCCACTCTTCCTTAAAGAAGTAACCTGCGCGACCTTGGAAGGTTGTAGCGTCAACGAAGGCACCTGATGTCGTAATCCCAGCTCCTATATTGAGATGAAACTTTCCATCTTTTCGAAATTTTCTATTTTGGAGAACGTAGACTTCTTTATCTTGATCGAGCCAAGTAAAACTATAAGTATCCCCCTCTGCCGCGTCCGTATTCGAGAGTGAGATCATCGTTATTAAGAGGGATAAAAAGAAGGTAGACCAGTTCTTTTTCATGATAAGCTTCCTGCTTGAGAAGGGATAGGACCCTCCGTGGTCCCATCCTTTTTAACAATATTACACACTTATTTTAGCATGACTCAGTTTTTGCGCAATCAAGTCTCGCTAATTCAATTGGCAAAGTTGTGAATACTCACATTGTTTGCAATGTTCTTGATTAGTTCGTTCAAGATTAGAGAGCTGCTGCCAAGTTTCAAATAAACTTTCCTCAAGACCATTTCGATCAAGACTTCTAACCACAAGTTCTTTTTCATCGATAAAGGCGAGAACGAGTTTTACCTCATTTTTGAATCCCGAGTGAGTTAGTCCATAGCCATAAGCTTCAAGCTGTAGCCAATAAGGTTTAGACTTCTCTTCATTATAACGTCCCGTTTTAAAATCCCAGATCTCAGTAACAATGCCTTCTTTACTGTAAATAACGAGATCTGGAATTCCCGATATCATTTGTCCAAAAAGTGAAAACTTGAGAGGTTCCTCACTGACTAAATTTGAGTTTTCTGATAGGGCTTTAAGTTCTTCAATAATCCAATCAACACCTTTAGATGTTTGTTCATCTAGAATTGTGGTCATTGGCCGAACTAAATTATGTTTTATAGCGTACTCGATTTCCTCGTGAACAAGTGACCCGCGTGCAGCCGATGAACTCAAAATATCAAATACACCCTGTCCTTCTTCTTCGACAATATCATTTTCCTCGTAGGTAGAATTTTCCTGACACACCTCAAAAAAAGAGCATTCTTCTGTGCTAAGCTTGAGAACATTCTTTAAATAAAACTTTCGAGGACACATTTTCAAAGTGGCCAGCCTTGTAACACTAAGTTCTGCTCCGGTACCTAACCGGTATTCCTCACTACTCACTGGTGGATAGTAAATGCCTAAATTATCTCTATGAAACATTGGAGCATCGAGAGAGAGGCTATCTCTCACTATTAAATCTTCATAACGACACTCTTCACTCTTCATTTCCTCTTTTATGATACTAAGGATCTCTTTAGATTCTTCGTCAATTGAGTTTTCTACTAATCTAATACCGTTAATCCAACTGGATTTGGAGTAACTAACAGGTACTCCTTTATAAGAGAGATCCATCCACAAAAGTTTATCCACTGCTCTTGTTGTTGCAACGTAGAAGAGTCTTTTAAATTCTGAAAATTCCTTAAGTCGCTTTACTTCTTCCTCATAGAGGTAGGCCGGGGATTTATAAAGCTCGGACTTACCTAAGCCCGCAAACCAAGTCAAACTCAAGGGAAGCTTACCAAAGGCATCAGAGCTCCCGCCCGTGCTACCGTTAGTATGAATACCTCCTAGAATTACCGTTTCAAACTCAAGTCCTTTAGAGGCGTGAACAGTCATTATTTTTACTCTTTGCGGATTCAAGCCATATTGAAAATCGAGACTGTAATTACCATTAAGAAAGGTTTTACAATACTCAAATACGACAGAAGCTCGATCTTTTGCTAAGTCCTTTAACACTGTTATCAGAGGAAAGGTTGTCGCTAAGTTCGAAGAACTTAACCCCGTGACCCATAGGAACTCCTTAAAGGCACTATAAACCCCGATCTTACTTTCTTTAAAGAAGATCTCTTTTATAGAATCCAAATCAATGGATGAGCCCATCTTCTCTGTTATAAACCGTAGTACGACTAATGATCTTTTAAATTCATTTTCGTTTTCTCGAAAGGCACAGGCACGAGAGAACTCAAGAAAAAGGCTTAAGAAAGGGTCCTCACTAAGTTCGACCTTTACCTGGCATGTGAAACCGACACCGGCACTCATGAGTTCAGGAATCAAATACTTTGTCGGTGCAAGTTTTCGATAGAGAACCGCGACCTCTTCGTCGCAATTTTTAATATAATTTGCAATATAGACAGATTCGATGAGATTCAACTCAGTAGGCAGTAGGGACTTCTTCTTTTCCTCTCCCCCCTCAATCAAAATACACTTTTTCTCTAAAGTACCAATATGATCCTTATTTTCAGGAAACTCCTGAGAAATCATCTCAACACTAAAGGGGTCCTCTCCTTGATACTCCTTACCCAAAGGAAGCACTTTACGAAAGAGGATGTTATTGAATTCAATGACCCTTTCACTAGAGCGATAATTCTTTCTAAGAGAAAGGTTTTGATAAGTTTTCTCAGAGGCTTCTTGAAAGACACCAAGCTCACCACCACGAAAGCCATAAATGGCCTGTTTGACATCACCGACAGAAAAAACTTTTGCCATATCCCCATTGATAATATTAGAGACGATAGAAAACTGAACCTTACTCGTGTCCTGAAATTCATCAATAATAAAATAATTATAACTCGCTGAAACTCGCTCAACCGTATCTTGCGAGCCTTCTAACGCTCTCCATACGTAAAACTCGAGATCAGTGAAAGTAAGTCCCCCCTCTTGAAAGTAATTGTCTTCTATAAATTGATAGAGCTCTAAAATCTTAGAGCCCCATAGACTAAAGAGATCAAACTTTTTTTCAAAACTAACAATCGATTCATAATTATTCTTAAGAAAATCTCTTAGGGCCTTAGCCTTCTGATAATAAGAAAAAACTTCTTCAGGGACAGCTCCCTTTTTTACAGGGGGAAAGCGATTGTTTAATTCAAAGAAACTCTGAGCCGATTTCATAAAACTCATAACATCTGGCTTGCCACTCACAGTCGAATTTAAATTCACCATGAAGTCGAACCATTTGGGCTTCTTTTTCTCTGGCTCATAGAGACGCGCATCAATCTCGAAGTCACTATAAGAAGACCCGAGAACTAACTCTAAACACTCTTCAAACCACTTAAGCTCATTGTCGTATTCCAGGTCTGCAACTGAAGTCTGAGACCAAAGAAGACGAATATCAGTATCAGAGAATATTTGAGCGAAATTTTTCTTTAAGGCCTTCTTATTTAAAATCAGGTGCTCAAGGCCATTTTCCCTAAAATCGTTAAAGTTTTCATCTAACCATTGGTCAACTAAGGTATCGATCTTACTTCTAAACTCAACATCGCTAACCATTTCTTCATTGCCACTAAAGCCTTCAATATAACCTTGATTGATGAGTCGATAACAAAAGCCGTGGATAGTCCCTATATAGAGGTAGGGTAAAGCTAACTCGGCCTCTGTCCACATCCAGTGAGGGAATTCTTCCATTCCCTCTTTGGCCCTCTCTTTTGCTAGAACAAACCTTTTTTTCATTCTTAAGAAAAGCTCGCCTGCAGCCTTTTTCGTAAAGGTCATGAGCACAATCTTAGAGAGATAGTCTTTTAGTTCTCTTGAAAACTGAATCTGATCGAGTGATTGGTTTTCTCGACAAAACTCATTAACAAGATAAATAATATGCTCAACAAGAACAAAAGTTTTTCCAGAACCTGCACCAGCACTTAAGAGAACTCCTCCACGGTGCTCTATTGCAAGCTTCTGTTCTTCATTAGGCTCTCTTAAGCTTAAATCATTACTCATCCGATCACCCCCCTATCGCAAACAAGGCGACCAGAGCAGAATTTACATACACTCGCGTCTAAGGGCTTAATCGGCATGCTACTCCCTTCATTTATATCTGTATAAATTGATTCAAAGAGTTCATTAAATTGAATTTTATAGGTATCAAATTCATTCTTTAGGGACTCAATCTTTTTTAATTTTAGAAAACCTACAGATTTTAAGGCCTGCTCAACATCTTTATCTTTTGCAAAGATTAATGAACCTGCAGCATCGGAAAGGTTAATATAACCAAATGCTGTCAGCTCCTCTTCTTTAGCCAAGAAATTTAAGTAAAACCATAATTGAATCGACTTCATTCCTTGAAACTTGTACTTATCTGGAATCGAGCCTCCGGAGCGCTTAAGATCAAAAATCATTTTCCCGAGCTTTTTTGACTCAATCACAACATCTGCTCTCCCTTGAGCAACGTCTACTTCAACAGGCACCTCAAAAGTAAAAAGCGCATCCTTATCAATTTCTTTGATCTTAATTAACTGCTCTATCGTATTTGATGAATAGAAAAATGTTTCAGCATAAGCCTCTTGATACAAGCGCGGTGTATTTAAAATTGCTTCAGGGAGATAATTTATTAATTCCTCATCAACAAGTTGGTGAATCACTTCACTCTTTATTTCGAAATGATTCTCAAGATAGCGCTGGACAACTGCATGCTGAGCCTCCCCAAGATGACGAGGATCAATTGTTTCAACTTTCTGGGGTTCTAAGTCTAATTTATCGACATAGGAATAATAATACTTACGAGGACATTCTAAGAAAGTCTGCATACGACTTGCACTTAACTTCTTTACATTATGGGAAGCTATCAAGTCTTTATCTTCAACTTGATATTCCCTATGTTCATTAGTTTTTGCCGTATAATGAATTCGCGTATAATCGCTTTCACTCAAAAGAGTACTCCACACTTGATCATGAACTTCTAGTCCTTCCTCCATGAGAATCTCGAGGTTCCCTGTTTTCAAAAGATCGCTAATATGATTGACAAAAAAGCTTAAATCTAAAGCCTGACGCCTCATTGGCCCTAGAGCAATTAAAAGTTCCTGAACTTCTTTTGGGTAATCGGGAACACCACCAATTGAGAGGTCATGATCAGAGGTTACAAAGAGATAATTCTTTAGAGTGTGATTAACCTGATAGAGGTCGGCAAGACAAAGAAGGTTAAATGAGAAATTCTTCTTAAGAGGGAGGTTAAAATTTCTTGGCTGATTAAGCTTAGTAATATCAAGAAGGACACTAAGGTCAAATTCCGTGACCTTTTCATTTACCTCAGACAAGCCTTCATAAAACTCAACACTTTTAAAAAGAAGCGATAAGAATTTTAAGCGAACAAAGTCCTCTTGCTTAGAAGGAACGACTTTGTTCACCATCTCCCGTAAGGCATCTTTAACCTCTTCAATGGAAACAAACTCTCTCTCGCTAGCTTGAATATTTTTCGAGAGCAATAATTTCACCTCTCTACTGACTCCAGAAAAGAAATCAACACTTGATTTAAAGAAGAAATCACGGCTCGGGATCTCCAGAGCAGATTTAAAGTCAATTCTCTTCTTTGGAAGAATAATATCTCCGACACTCTCCTCAATTGCAGAAGCGAGAGTATAATTTCCCCGCCCCTTACTAAAAAAGGACACGTTAAATTCTTCAACATTCCCCTCTGCTTCCTCTTCAATAACCTCGTCAGCTTGAGACAATATCCAGTCGACCCAATCAGTGCTTAGAGACTCTTCAATTACTTTCTTAGGAATCGGGATATAAATATCAGTAAACTTCCCTAAGGTTTTTAAGACTTCAATTTGATTAGCAGAAAGATGTGAAAATCCCGTAAAGATTAGACCGTCATCAAAAGAATTATTAGAGTCAGGGTCAAGCAAGGAAAGATTTAAATCACTATAGGCCTGATGCTCATCAATTATTCCCTGATTTTCAATAATTAGCCAAAAGGTCGTTACGGCCTCTTTAATAATATCTGGATAGTGATCTAATATTTCATTCATCAGAGCTTTATCTAATGTGAATGAGCGTAGGTCGGTAAAGAGTTCAAACGCTTGATGAAAAATACTAGAGTCAGCGTCACCCATTTTAATTTTCCACAAGGTTGCAAGAACCGGGACAAGATCGGCTTTTCGAGAAACCGACTTTTCTGGAAACTTCTCTTTATAAATATCACTCAAAAACTTCGCAATCGTTGTCGTTGTTACACCGTCAAGGTGAGCAACTTTTGTTCTAAAAGCATCGGCAACATTTGGGTTTGGACAGACAATGGTCCAAGAATTTCTTGTGTCCCAGTTAAAATTCTCCCCCGCAGCATCAAGGGTGCTTTCAAGTTTAATTACGCTTAACGCCATAAGATAGACTCCTCTTCACCTTTTTATCATTAATGCTTGAAGTTGCCACCGCATCGAGTGTAAAAAGGGTGCTAGGCATTAAGAATAGAGGTCAATGTGTTAAATAAGAGTCGCTTACTTAGTTTTATCGATAAGAATAATGAATTCACTCTGCACTTTGTTGAAGGTCAAAAGCTTGTTGAAGATCTTGCGATGATTCATAACCTCAAGGGAAACGGATTCGCTTACTTTAGAGATTCGGTTCTTAGCTTTATTCCTCTTATTACTCTCCTTAAATATGGCGAAAACCTAGGGCTCTATATCGATAACACTGACCCTTATTTTCTCTTAAAAATTGAAATGTCAGAGGCTGGCTTTTTTAGAACTCTTCTTTTGCCAGAAACTCTTAATGAGTTCCCAACGACACTAAAAGGTGAAGCGAGACTCTCAAAAATCAGACAGGGCCAAACTTCTCCTTACACCTCAATTATTGGTATCAATGGACTTAACTTCCACGAAATTGTTAATGAGGTACTCAGAACATCTTATCAAATCGAAGGGACTATTATTCTCAGTGAAGATGCCGACCAGGCTGCTTTCCTGATGAAGCTACCGAGAAAGAACTGGGACAAAGAAGAGTCGACTCAGGAAGAACCTGACATTGAAAATTTTAAAGCCACTATTACTCCCAAACTCGACCAACTCTTTAAGCAAGGCTTTAATGAAGAAGAGCAAGTGAAGACTTTTCTAACGGAGCAGGGACTGACCTTTCTCAATGGTAAGGATTTAGACTTTAAATGCAATTGTAGTTATGAGCGCATGGTCAGTGGTGTCCAAAGCCTTCTCAATACTTCTCATATTGATGATATTTATGAAGGTAAGGAAAGTATTGAAACACGTTGCGACTATTGTAAAACGTACTACCAGATTCCAAAGTCACAGTTTCTAAAAAACTAGATCGAGAATATTTTTTTCAGGGTTCCAAAGGAATCTTTTAAATATTTCTGACTCCTCATAAACTCCACAAAAGTTTTCAGCACCAGGGCCATGGGCAAAAACAGGGGCAAGGAGCTGGCTTCTCTTGTAATTCACATTGAGCCCTCTCTTTTCAACCATTTCCCAAGAGCGTCCCGCCTTTGGGAACTCAATTCCCATCGCCTCACTTGAGGTGATAACAAGCGAGACATCCGATTGAGCAAGGAAGAAGTCAACAACCTGATTGAGCTCAACAAGAGTCTCTTTTGCTTCAAGGTATTTTTTATTTCTTATCGCCTTTATAAAGGAAGCATCTCTGACCATGAGGAAAGTCTTTGGAAGCTCTTGTGAAAAAGACTTCCATAAATTCACGACATTATCCCTAAGCTTTGAGTAACACCCTTTCTTGGAGCAGCTTTTATCGTAATAAACTCCAACCTTGTTCTGATTAGGATTCTCTTGAAAATGAAAGGTTTGATAATTCTCATTGGGTAATTTATCTTGAATCCAAACTACACTATTTTTCATAGGATTAAAATTAGTTGAACATGATTTAAGTTCAGTAAATGACTTTAAACCTCTTGCTGGTGCTTCATAAATAGCTGAAGAATAGCCCGCTCTCTCATAATAGGACCAGACAGAATTACGGTCTAAATCTTCACAAGTTCCCTTTACATTCTTAGAGCCAAGAATCTGAGAATTAAAACCACTTGAAAAGTCTGGTCTTAATTCCTTTAGATTAAAGCTCCAACTTCCCCCAACACAATTCATTCTTTCAAAGGAAACTTTCTCATTTGCAGACTGAAGGTCCATTTTCAAAAAAGCGAGATGCTCTAGGGAAAGTCCTGGGATTTGGATCCAGACAATATGCTTTGCCTTCTCACCAAACACTTGGTCTTTCATGCCAATTGTAGGCCTTCCAGAACAACCAATAAGAAAGAAACAAAGGATTATGAGAAGATATTTCATTGTATTGAGTCCTTCATTCTAAACGATAAGAAAAAGCTTGAGCCAAAGGCAAGCATCCATAAAAGTGGGTTACCGTGGTACCAATCGTGAATTAAACCCGTCCATTGCACAACAAAACTAACAAAAGACAGAATCGCGATAGCGAATAGAGTGAAAGTCACCTTTAATTCTCTCTCCACTCTTACTGTCCAAAAAACAGCAGGCAAGAGAATAAATAAACAGGTCAGAACTCCATCCGACAGCTTTACTCCGAATTGATTTGTTAAAGTCATAAAGAGGAGGCCAGAAAAGAAAATCATTTTATATTTTATGGATTCTCTCTGCTTTGCAGGAATTTTTTTGACGTTTACGCCAAAGTTCGCCCACAGTACTCCCAACAAGAGACCTTTTCCTAGAGAAAGCCATGGAGCACTGTTTAAAAATGGTCCTGTAGGACCAATTCGATAGGATAACGCTTGCAAACAAAGCCCAACTGAAAGAATCAAGATTTCTTTCTTGGTGAATTCACCTTTCCAAAAAAGAATTCCTAAAACAAATGACACTATAGGGAATGACCACATTAGAATTTCCTTTAACAAGCCTCTTTCCTCTCAACAAAACTATTATAGGGATAAATTTCTCGTTTAATAATCCCCACTTATCATCTATCCTATTAAGCGGATCATCATTATAGCAAATTTTTAAATTGAGTCGCCAAGGAGACTGTCAATGAATGCCAACGCCACGCGTGAAGTCATGTGGAATATTCCGCCGTCATTTAAGTACCTCATGTACGGACTACTTGTTCTTGCCACCGCCGCAATGATCAAAGGGTTTGTCGATAAGTACAAATTTGTCACTCAAGGAAAGGGCTACCAAGGGCTTTTACCGAAAGAGCTCAATTGGAAAGCCTTCTTTGAGACAGTCTTCTTTACGGGTAAAGTCACTCGTCACAAAGATGTTGGTATTTTTCACTCTCTTATCTTCTATGGTTTTGTCATTCTTTGGATTGCTACCGATCTCGTAGCCATTCATTACGATACACCATTTAAGGTCTTTCAAGGCACCACCTATATCGTCATCTCTTTCCTTGCAGATATTGCTGGTATTGCCATTCTTGTTGGTATCGCTCTTGCCTATCACAGACGTTATATTAAAAAACCAGATTACCTTGAAGCGACGAAACCCAAGCAAGAAATGTTCATGTACGTTGTTATTGTTCTTCTCGTAGTCGTTGGCTACTTCATTGAAGGCTTTAGAATTCTCGGAACGGGTATGCCCATTGGTGAAGCAACCTGGGCTCCCGTTGGTTGGTTTCTTGCAAAAACATTTGGAAACTTTGGCATGAGTGACTCTTCGCTTGCTCTTACCTACCGTGGCCTTTGGTTCTTCCATATGGTTAACACTATGGTGTTCTTAGCAGCGATTGGATGGACTAAGTTCTCCCACATTATGCTTCTTCCAGTAGCAGCCCTCATTACTCCAAAGAGAAGGGGTGCTGTATTAGAACCAATGGACTTTGAAGATGAAACGGCGGAGACCTTTGGTCTTGGCAAGTTCTCTGAAATGACAATGAAGAACAAGTGGGACCTTCTCACTTGTGTTGAGTGTGGTCGCTGTACTCAAGTCTGCCCAGCGAATAAGGCCGGAAAACCTCTAGACCCAAAGAAAATTATTACTAAAGCTCGTGACTTAACTGTTGGAACAATTAATGAATCAACACCAGACATCGACCTTTGGGAAAATCCAATTTATCAAGCAACTGAACTTGATAGCTGTACAACCTGTGGCGCCTGTATGGAAGAGTGCCCGGCTAACATTGAGCACGTAAATCTCATCATGGAAGCGAAGAGATACAAAACTCTTACTCTTGGAGAAATTCCTCCAGCTGCAGCCGATGCGGCCAACAAGGTTCGCGTGAATGGCAACCCATGGGGGATTGCTCAAGATGATCGCTTTAAGTGGGCTGATGGACTTGATGTTCCCGTTATTGAGCCAGAGAAGCATGTCGACTACCTCTACTATGTTGGCTGTGCAGGCTCTTATGATGCCGCAAACCAAAAGGTCGTTAAGGACACAGTAATGCTTCTTAAGAAAGCTGGGGTTAACTTTGCGGTTATGGGGAAAACTGAAAAATGTAATGGTGACCCCATCCGTCGCTTTGGTGATGAATACACTTTCTATGAAATCGCTATTGAAAATATCGCCAATATGAACCAATACAAATTCGACAAAGTTGTTACTCACTGTCCACACTGTCTGCATACGATCGGTAAGGAATATGCCAAGTTTGATGATGGAGACTTTGAGACTGTTCACCATACTGAACTTCTGGCAGAGCTTATCCGCTCAGGCAAAATTAAGCCGACTAAAACAGTCGAGCAAGAACTTACCTATCACGATCCTTGCTATCTTGGACGCCATCATGGTGAGTATGATGCACCTAGAGATATTCTCAACTCAATTCCTGGTGTGAAAATCAAAGAAATGGAAGATAATAAAGACAAAGCCCTATGCTGTGGCATGGGTGGTGGTAACATGTGGTATGAAATTGATGAAGGTGTTCACTTGGCCACAAAAAGGCTCGAGGATATTGGTGACACGAAAGCACCAAAACTCGCTACAAGTTGTTCATATTGCCTCATCAATTTTAATAGCTCTAAGGCTCAGGTTGCTGAAACTGAGGAAATTGAAATTGATGACATCGCTTCAATCCTCGCCCAATCGGTTGAGGAATAAAATTTTAACTTTGATGCTCTTCCTTCTTTTTGAAGGAGGAGCATTTTCACAAACTCCCCAAAAAGTAGAAGGTCTCCCCCCTGGTGTTATTGGAAGCCTTAAACAAGTTGCCACCCAAACTAAAGATCTCCTCACTACAGAATATCGAAACTTAAGAGCCTCAAATCAAATTGAAGCCGCGCCTAATGTAGAGCTTGTAAAAAGAGCTCAATTTGATTCTCTCTTCTTAAAAAGCCTTTTTCTTCACAGTCAGCAACGTTACTTAGACATGATTTCCTACAATCCCTGTAACTTCTATGCTCTTTTAGAAAATAAGCTCTTTCGCACCTCGCTTGGTGAGCCAGACTACCTCCTCATGAGAGATGGACAGAGAAAATTCCTCATTGAGACAAAAGCCTTTTTAAAAGAAGCTTATAAAACCAAATGCCAAACCCTTGGACAAATTTCACAAATCTTTACCCTTGGTACATTAAAGAAAACAGTCTCCAATCTTCAATTTAATGTCCCTAAAACGGTAGACCAATGTCGTGCTATTTTTAACGACTGGAAAACAAATGACTACCTCCCCTATCTATGTGCAATTCCCGATCAAATTCAAAAGGGGAAGAGAAGTGAGAAGATTAAAGCCCTCAAAAAAGACCGCAGTCTTGCTTTAACAAGATCACTCAATAAGAACATCTCTGTTGCTAAACAACTTGAGGAGGACCTTCCCTTCTTCCAAAGAAACTATCTCGCTAATCTATGTGCTGGTGTAGAAAACATTGAAAACTTTTGCTCTCCTTACTTAACAAGTAATGCGTGGTCTCGAATAATTAATGGTGAAATCGAAAACTTCTATCTCGATCATAAATGTCGTGTGCTCCTCAAAAAAGATACAACCAAAGAACTTACTCGCACCAATAGAATGGCATGTGCGAAAAGACTTCAAGATGATCCCATGCTCTGTACAACGCGATCCACACAAGGCTACTCCAGTCTTTTTCCAAGGCCAAATTGCTCTCTCATTGGCAAGGCGATAAATGAAACTAGACTTTATACTGACTACTACGATTGCCCTGGGCAGATTGATAATGGAAGTGTGACTAATATTCATCGGATTATCACCCACTTTTTTCCGAAGGAGTATGTCAGTAAGCCTTCTACCTGCAAAGCTGAAGTCAATTACACTCTCAAGGTTTTAAGAGACAAATCAAAGAATGTTAAAACATGGCCACTTAAGATTTGCTATGATGATAAAATTGAAGGAAAAGAGATTTGTCTCGACTATATCCCTGGCTCACTTTCATCAATCCCCTCCTCAGAGGATAGAATTGTCACTCAAATCCTAAGACGCACCAATCAAATCAGGAGTAATCAGTCCTGTCAGGTGATTAGCTCCCTTCAATATAACCCCGCTCTTCTTGAATTTAAAAATGGCTGCTTTGTTGTCTTTGATGAGAAAAACTGTTCCGATGCTTTTTGTCCCAGGCAGATCATCGTTAATGAAGAAAAGGTTAAAGGATTAAAATATACAGGGAAAACATCATTCGATTATTTTCCCAATAATTGGATGGACCAAAACAAAAGTGCCGTCAAGCTCCTTGAAGAGGTCTACAAGCTTAAGCCACGCCAACTGCGAAATTTAACTAACCTTGAAGTATACCTCCGACAAAAGCCCAACGGTATTATCCATGGTGTTGGCTGTGCTGAGGATATCCTTCCGCAGTTCTTCAAGAGAAAGAGTTTTAATTTTTGTACACCGATCCCCTTTATTCTTGATGGTATTGTTACTGTGAATGAGAACAAGGTACTTGTCACAAGAACCGCTTATGACGACATTCACAGCCCGCGCCTTATTCCATGGAACTGGATCTTTACAGGCGTAATGAAATACCAAAACCATCACCCCTTAAACCAATGGAATCTCTATGGTTTATCTCTCTAGTTTACTCGTATTTCTTAGTCTGCTTCCCTCTTCCTTTTCAAGGGAACTTCCCATACTTACGACAAAGCAGGATATCAAAAACATTCGCTTTATTAGTAGTGATGGTAAATTCACCTACTATCAAAGAAGTAACGGCTCTCTTCAGTTTTCTACTAACTATAAAGTAACTCCTGTTATAAAACTTGCTCCTAAAACCCACTTTAATTTAATTGTGAGTAACGAGAAGAAATATATCCTCGTCGAAGCTTATGAGGAGTACCATAGTTATTTTGCCGCGAGAGGAAGTGCTAAAGTTTATCTCATCAAATATGGAACAGCAGAAATTCAAGAAATTGGCCAAGGTAAGGCCATTGGCCTACACCTTCAGGATAAATGGTTAAGCTATTATGACTCCTTCAACCATAGCCTCACACTTCAAAGTACCCTCAGTAGTAATCTAAAACATACGATTAAGATGGCTAATATTCGAAACCCCTATTTTATCCCTCAAGCAACGATGGTTGATGATGACACTTTCTATTACACTGACATCAATAAGTCCGGTATCCCAGGTCTTCTACGCTATAAGCTAAATGCCTCAGAGGTTAAACTTGTCCACAAAGAAAAGAGTCCTAATCAAAACATTGAAATTTGCTATAAAGACAAACTCTATGTCATGACCTACGGTTTTGACCCGCTTGAAAAAGGAAGTCAGATTCGTATTCTCGATATCGAGAAAAACCAGATTACTCCTCAGTCACTCTATTCAAGTCAAGAAAATGATATTGGAACCCTCATCTGTGAATTTAAAGACCACCTCTTCTTTATAAAAACCTTCAGAAGTGAAGCCGGGAAATTAACTTATGATGCCTATAAAGTAGCCCTTAAAGATAACAAAGAGAGCTCTCGCGTCTCTCAAATTGATTTTGCCACAAGCCTCATTAAAATGGACGAAATGCTTATCCTTCCCTATCAAAATAAGTTTTTCTTATTAAAAGGAGAGAATATTCTCACTGAAGCAGATCAACTTCTTAAGACACCTCAACTCTAACGGAAACGATATGAAAGCACTTCTCTTAAGCCTACTACTAACGAGTCAAAGTTTTGCAAGTTATTGGACGACAATGAAGGAAACCTCTTTTGAAGTTCAGGCCCTCGTTGAATCTTTTAAGATGGAATATATGACCGAGGAAGAGAAGGCTTCTTTAAAAGAAAAAATCTCAACCCTTGATAGCATTATTAAGGACACCCCTAAAAAGGATCACTACTTCATAAGTAAAACTGCAATCTATAAGTGGATCCTAAAGAATAAGCCCAACACTAAAGTGCCTGAAAGTTTTACTTTAACTAACTTTAAGGCCAAGGCAGCTCCTCAAGAGCTTGCCCCCTTTCCACGCTGGCTCCTCACTGCTCTTAGAACAGATACCCTCGCCATCATCCAAGATCCTCAGTACAGCAGTTATCAACGCCTTATTTCTCAAAAGAACAAATCCTATCAGAACCTAAAAATCCATCGCCGAATTAGGTTGATTAAACCATGGCTCTATTTGTTTCACTCAGAGGGAGCAACCCAGGTTGACCTGCGTATGATGAAGTTTCACTTCAGTATTCTTGATCACGTTATTGCCCAACTCAAAGTTTTCTATCAATTCAATCACGAAAATCTTCCGTCACCGAGCCAAAAACTTACCTACTTTTCGTTATCCAATCAGAAACCAAAAGAAGCGCCTAATGAAAAGGAAGCACTTTCAATTCTCGATCAAGTTATCGAAAAACACAGAAAGGCGAACCTTCCCCTTCCCACAGACGATTGGTCTCTTAGCGATGAGGATAGCTGGACTCCAGCGGACAACGATGGAGAACTCACTCAGCTTCAAAAAATCAATATCGACAATCCTAAGCCAGATGGCTCTTATGAGGCCCCCAAAAGCCTACCAGAGCCCATTGATGACTGGGTTTGGGACTAAGAATCACTCGGTGGGATATAGAATTCACCATAAGCAAGTTTTAAACCAGTTAAAACGCGATTAACCATATCAGGGTCGAACTGCTTACCTTTGTCATATTCTAAAACTTTAATACCCATGCGATAACGGTCTTTCTTTGATTTATGCTGATTTTCCATCACCGTATTATCAAAAATATTCGCCATATTAACGATCATTGCGAGACCAAAGATTTCATCTCCCTTTAATTTTCGTGGGTACCCATTGCCATTAAAGTTTTCGTGATGCTGCTCGATTATTTTAATAACCTCACCACGAATATTTTCAAGTCTTTTTACTGCAGATGCTCCCTTCTTAGGATGATCCTGCATCATTTGATTATATTTAGAACTATTCTTATTAAGAAGGACTTCACTTGGTATTTTGGTCTTAGCATAATCATGAAAGAGGGCACCAAAATAGATATCTTCTAGAACTTGTTTATTTCCATGTCCTAAAATCATTCCCATAAATAGGGCAACGTTGGCAGTATTAAGAGCATGGTCGGCCATCGTATCATTGTGCTTGATTAGTTTTGCAAGGACCGCCTTAGAAATATCGAGATCTTTAACCTCCTCGATAAATTCATTCACCTGCTCCTTTAAAGTCTCAGCAACCCCACTATCCATTTCAACATCACTAAATGTGTCATAGACCTTCTCTTTTATAGCTTCTCTTTTCTCTGCAAGGTGGCGATTTTCTTCTCCAATCTCTTCAACAACTTCGTCTATAACCCCAGTCCTTAAATCCCTTAACCAATTCATAAAGGCTTGCAGCTCAGGAAGTGCGATATAAATATTTCTAAGATCCTTAAAAAGAAAGAAGTCCAGCTTCTCAGCCTCTAAGAAGTCACCCTTTGCTTTATATTTTAAGAACTTTCCATCTACCCTAAGGTAGATATCGCTAAGAAGCTTAACGCCAGGCTCCATTTTACCAACCGGAACCGGAACAAACTCACGTCCATCATCACTTTTTATAGTTTCTATTCCCATAGGATGATTTTAACCAAAATTAGAGCTAAGAGGGGAAAAAAGATGAAGTTTCGGCCTTTCCGATTTTTACCAAGGCCCTCTTTTTTGTTAAGATAACGCGGTTATTCAGACCACTTTCAATCCTCTAGGATAGGTTAAATATGGCACTAAGCAAAAAGCCCTATAAAGGCACGCGTGACTTTCTTCCCGACGACAAGAGAATTCAAGATTACCTTTTTGACAAAATGCACAAGGCAGCTCAACTTTTTGGCTATGAACATTATGATGGCCCCCTTCTCGAAGAGGTCGAACTCTATAAGGCAAAATCTGGTGAAGAGCTTATCAATGATCAAATCTATTCTTTTAAGGATCGCGGTGATCGCTTTGTTGCCATTCGCCCTGAGATGACGCCAACAGTGGCTAGAATGGTCGCTAAAATCCACAAGGAAGTTGCAAAGCCTATTCGCTGGTATTCCATCCCCAACCTCCTTCGCTATGAGAGACCACAAAGAGGTCGCCTAAGAGAACACTGGCAATTTAACTGTGATGTATTCGGAGGTCCAGGCCGCTTAGGTGAAGCGGAAATCATTCAGCTTATTATATTCTTTCTCGAAAGCTTTGGTGCCAATGAAGATCACTTTGAAGTTCTTGTGAATGACAGAACAATAGTTGATACGATTTTCGCTGAAATAAGCCCTGATGAGAAGACGACTTACAAACTCTATAAGCTCGTCGATAAATCAAAGAAAATACCAAAGGAAGCACTTGAGAGAGAGCTTAATGAGCTTACCCTTAAAGACAATGGTTCTGAACTATTTCAAGAATACTTAAACCTTACAAGCTTTGATGATCTCAAAAACCTTCTCACTAAAATCGGAAAGTCGGAAGTTGCAGAAGATTTTCACCAATTTGTGACTGAAACGATCCCTCAAGATAAGTTGATCTACCTCCAATATGATCCAACGATTGTGCGAGGCTTAGACTATTATACAGGGATTGTTTTTGAAGTTTTCGATAAACACCCTGATAACCGAAGAGCTATTTGTGGTGGTGGAGCCTATGCTAACCTTCTTCAAATATTTAACGAAAGTCCGCTTGGTGGTGTTGGCTTTGGCCTAGGAGATGTTACTCTTCAGGACTTTCTTACGAGTCACAATCTCCTTCCCGATCTCTCAAAACCAAATAATGATCTTCTGATCACCTTTCAAACAGAGCAAGGTCTTAAGGACCTAAGCCAATTGGCAAATGAACTCAGAAAGAAAGGAATTAAAACAGTTACGAATTTAGAAGAGCTAAAATTTAAAAAGGTTTTTGCCCTCGCAGACAAGAAAGGTGCATCCTTTGTTACCCTCTATGGTGATGATGAGAAAGCTAAAGGCGAAGTCAGTCTCAAAAACCTCAAAACTAAAGAACAAGAAAATTTTAAAATTTCTGATAGCGAAGCAATTTTCACTTTCCTCAACCAATAAGGAAGAAGTATGAGTAAACTTCAAGATATCCCAAAGACATATTCATCTCAAGACGTAGAAGCAAAGTGGTACCCTAAATGGAATGACGGAGGGTACTTTAAACCAAGGCCAGGCAAAACGGGTGAGGCCTTCACAATCATTATGCCACCTCCTAACGTCACAGGTCGCCTCCACGCCGGCCACGCTCTCGATGTCACAACACAGGATGCCCTTATTCGCTTTAAGAGAATGAAAGGCTATGAAGCCTTGTGGTTACCTGGAATGGACCATGCCGGTATTGCAACTCAAAATGTTGTTGAGAAGATGATCTGGGCCGAGGAAAAGAAGACGCGACAAGATTATAATAGAGAAGAATTTGTTAAAAAGATTTGGGACTGGAAAGAAGAATATGGTGGGATTATCGCTAATCAGCAGCGCTCTCTAGGAGCAAGTCCTGATTGGGATTACTTAACTTTCACTATGGATAAGGTGCCCCATCAGGCTGTTAACAAAGTTTTCGTTGACCTCTTCAATGAAGGTCTCATCTACCAATCTGATTATATTGTTAACTGGGACCCTGTTCTTCAATCCGCTATCTCAGATGCTGAAGTTGAGCACAAAGAGATCAATGGAAACTTCTATCACCTTCTTTACAAAGTTAAAGACTCAGATGAGCTATTAGAAATCGCCACGACAAGACCAGAAACCCTCCTTGGTGATACAGCCGTTTGTGTACACCCTGAGGATGAGCGCTTCAAGCACCTTATCGGCAAAACAGCTATTGTTCCCCTTTGTAATCGTGAAGTTCCTATTCTTGCTGATGACTACGTTGACATCGAAAAAGGAACTGGCTGCCTCAAAGTTACTCCGGGACATGACTTCAATGACTTTGAAATCGGCAAACGACATAATCTTCCCATTATTACCATCCTCAACAAAGATGGAACTTTTAATGATCACGGCCTAGAGTGGAAAGGCCAAGAAGCGATGAAAGCGCGCAAAAGCTTCGTAAAAAAACTTGAAGAGCTTGAAGTCTTAAAAGAGATTAAACCCCATCGCCATCAAGTTGGTCACGGTGACCGCTCAGGTGCGGTAATTGAGCCTCTCGTTTCAAAACAATGGTTCCTCGATGTTCAATCTATGGCGAAACGCTCATGCGATGCCATCGACAACGAGGAAACTGTTTTCTACCCACGCCAATGGGAAAATACTTACTTTTCATGGATGAGAGAGCCACGCAACTGGTGTATTTCCCGACAGCTTTGGTGGGGACACCAAATTCCCGTTTATTACTGTGGAAGCTGTGAAAATCAGTGGGCCAATGAAAGTGATGACGTTAAAGACTGTCCAAAATGTGGATCAACTGAATTCAAGCAAGATCCTGATGTTCTCGACACTTGGTTTTCTTCGGCTCTATGGCCCATGAGTACACTTGGTTGGCCAAATGAGGAGGCGATGAAAGAAAAGAAGTTTGATACCTTCTTCCCCACATCAGTTCTCGTCACTGGCTATGACATTATCTTCTTCTGGGTCGCTAGAATGATGATGATGTCACTCAAGTTCACAGGCAAGGCACCCTTCGACAAGATTTACATTCACGCTATCGTTCGCGATAAACTCGGAAGAAAAATGAGTAAATCCCTCGGTAACGGTATTGACCCCTTAGAAATGGTTGGCCTCTATGGAGCTGATGCTTTTCGCTTTACCCTAGCCTCCGGTTCCGGTTACAACCGTGGTATTAACCTTGATCCAGAGAGGATTGGTGGTTTTAGAAACTTTGTTAACAAAGTTTGGAATGCCTTTCGTTTTATTTCACCCTACCTCGAGGAAGCTCAAATAGAGTTGCCAAAGACTGAAGCTCTTGACCCTCAGGAGAAATGGATTCTCGGCGAGCTGAATGCAGTTACAAAAGTCATGAATGAGTCGATGGAGGAGTTCCGCTATGATGATTCTTGTAGCGCCATCTATAGTTTTGTTTATGATAAATTTTGCTCATGGTTTATCGAGCTCTCTAAAACGACATTTAACGGCGAAGACAAGGAAGCCATTAAACAGAGGGCAACTGTTCTCAAATATACCTTTAGAAAGGTCGTTGCCCTTCTTCACCCTATCACTCCCTATATCACAGAAGAGTTATGGGACTATCTCAAAGAAGAGGATGAAGACCTCCTCATCATTCAAGATTACCCTGAGTTTTCAGAATCACTTGTCTTTGAAAAAGAGCAAAATGAGATGAATCGTTTCATTGATGTCATCACCACGATTAGAAACCTAAGAGCGAGTGTTAACATTAAGCCCAAGGAAGAGATCAAGGCTATCCTTAGGACAGATCTGACCGAAGCAGCAGAATACTTCAAAGCCAATGAAGCTAACTTTTTAAAGCTAGCTCGTGTTAACGATCTAACAGTTGAAGACAAGTCAGGAGACGCCCCAGCAAAAGCTCTCATGGGTGCAACCACTCATACTGAGGTCTATATTCCATTAGAAGGCGTCATTGATCTCGATGAACAAATCTCCCGCCTTGAAAAGGACTTAAAGAAGTCAGAAAAAGAACTTGAGAAATACTCAAAGAAACTCAACAATAAAAAATTTCTCGCCAACGCGAAAGATGACGTTATTGCTGAGGTTAAAACGAACTTTGAGCAATTCAATGAAAAGGTGAAATCCCTAAAAGAAAGCCTTAAAAACTTTAAAGGTTCCTAGTTTATTTGAGGCGTAGCTCTAGGCTGCGCCTCTCTTATTTTTACAGGCTAAAAGCCTCATGAATGTGATCGGCGAGTTTGTCGATATTCACTTCCTTAATGAGCTCTTCTCCATCAATAATCAAAAGATCGTAAATACCAGCCCCTCGTGTTTGGACAAGCGTTACATTTGGATGAGGAAAATCCCTCTTAACGAAAGAGTCACACTCAAAAAGAAGGGAGTCGACACCAAAATAAGAGGCCATTTCACTTACCCATTCCTCATTAGTAATAACGCCCAAGCACTTTTCGAGATAAGCATCAAAGCCACGTGGATCAACCTCAGAGATATCGAGGACCTTAGAATTGTCCGTTAAAATATGATGAGCCGTTTCCGTCATCTCCTCTACCCAAAGATAAATATTCTGGTCAAAATTATTCACCATATTTTGAAGGAGAAGATGGGCTTCACTTTCAGCCTCAATCTTATCAAAAGCTAAGAAAATAAAGGAAGGGATTTCTTGGGCCTTAAAGAAGTTCTCACGAACCTCACTGTAGTTTTTAAGGTCTCCCTTCAAAGTCTCTACCGTAGTTTCGTTCGGAACTTTTAGGAAATGCTCCACTAACTTGTAATAATAGTCCTTATCACTCATTCCCTCCTGCGAAGAGAGAGTGTGAGTGTTTACAAGCTTCCCTTGGAGTGAATCATAACCATAGCGATTCTTTGCCTTAAGATACTTATTGAGAGTGACTGCCCCAACATCATCCCTAAAGCAAAAGGAGTGAGATAAATTAAAGAGATCATTTTGCTTTTGAGCGACCTTTAAACTACCAAGAGGCCCAAGCTTTTTCTCTTCAAAGACATGAAAATTGAGACGGCCTTTTAGCAATGCAGTTTGCTTGGAAAGATCGCTATTATGAAGAAAGTGAATCTTAAAATCTTCCTCTAATCCATTAAAGTAAATCTCTATCCCCTTAATAAGTGGCAATAAATTATAGAGATTCCTTTCTTCTTTTCTCGGAATAATCAGTATCTTATGCATTCACGATTTCCGTTGAATATTTCTTAACATGAAGAATGGTAAAATAAACGACACCAAAAGGAAGGATAAATAAGTTAACACCAGGGATAGTGATAAGGACTAAGAAAACTCCGCCCATAATCCCATAGGAAAAGAAAGAAGTACGAATATCATTCAAACATTCTGAGAACGTAAAACTCTTTCTAGACCATGAGTAGTCAAGAAAACCGACAGCAAGAAGAAGAGCTGAAATCAACATACTAATTGGGGCTAAAACTCCAACAAAGCTCAACGCGAAGGCAAGAATATTCAAAAGAACAATAAAGCCAATCTTCTTGGCCTCATTGAGAAGTGTTTTTCCAAGCCTTTTAAAAAGTCTGTCAAAAGACTTATTCACCTCTTCCGCTTCCTTTCCTTGAATGACTCTTTCGACGCGATTGGAGACAATATCATTGAATGGACTTGCTATTCCAGAGACTACAAGAACAAAGGTCCAACTCAAAAGAAAGTAAAATCCAATTACGAGAATTCCCACAAGAAGCCAGTAAAAGAATGAACTCCATCCCCCAGAACTAACAGACTGCTCAATAAAAGCCCTTCCCTGATCAAGAAGATCTCCATAGAGATAAGAGCCAAACCAGAAATACAATAAAGCACCGATAAGGACTGGTGCCATTGAAAAAATCGCGATCCACTTGTCTTTCTTAAAAACTCCTAGGGACTCTCCAAGGGTTGCAACGATATTCATTTTTCACTCTCCCATTTACTTAGGTGCTGTTCCCACTTCTCAGGTTGAGAAAATTTAAAAGCGAGTAGCGCCTTAAAGTCATCTAGCTCGGGCTCCTTTGGAACCTCCTTTACTAGTTTCTTAAATCGCTTCCAGCTTAAAAACTTCATCATTATATCAGACTCCAGTCGCTGTTTCTCGCACTGCAAAACCTTTTCTTTCGCTTTCTCAATCATTCCCTTTGCACCAGCTAAATTTCCATCACTTGCATGCAAAAGTGAGGTCGCAACCTGAATGACTACCCAGTACACATAGCGATTTGGGTCATGGGTATCCTCTAGCCAATGATCCTCTAACTCCTCGTGGCAAAGCCAGTATTGACCGGCGTTAAAGAGTTTGACGCCCTCTTTCATTTTTCGAAGATGTTCTAGGGAAAACTGACCAGTGTCACCAGACATGTCGCTCCTTTTTACGTTAGAATGCCAAGGCAATTAGGGAATATTTACCATAAAGGAATTCGCATGAATAAAAAACTCTTTGGCGACCCAAAGTCTATTACACAAAGCTTGGTCCCTCCATATATTCGTGAACTCAAAGTCTACCAAGCCGGAAAGCCTATCGACGAGCTAGCAAGAGAGAAAGGCCTCACTCGAATTTCTAAACTTGCTTCCAATGAGAATCCACTCGGTCCCAGTCCTTACGCCATTCGTGAAATGACAAACGCTCTATGGGATATTCACCGCTACCCAGATATGCATGCCTACGCTCTCAAGACTGCACTTTCAGAGCTCTATGACCTTAAAAGAGAGAATATTACTCTTGGCAATGGCTCCGAAGGGATAATGGGTTATATTGCCCGTGCCTTTCTAAGCCCAGGAGCGGAAGTACTCACCAGTGAAAATACATTTATCGGTTTCTATATTCTTGCAAGAAGTGTTGGTGCCCACCTCAATTGTGTCCCTCTTACAAAAGACTATCGCTACGATGTTGAGGCCATGGCCAATTCAATTCATGAAAATACAAAAATCATCTACATCGCCAACCCCAATAATCCAACAGGCACTTATATTAACAGACAAGAGTTTGATCAATTAATGGAACATGTACCAGATCATGTTCTTGTTATTCTTGATGAAGCCTATTTTGAATATGCTAATGAGTATGATGATTATCCTGACTCCATGGACTATCGTTACGATAATGTCATAACTCTAAGAACATTCTCTAAGGCCTATGGCCTCTCTGGAATTAGAGTTGGATATGGCTTTGCCCACGAAGACCTCATCTCAAACCTTAATAAGGTGAAGCTTCCTTTTGAGCCTAATCTCATCGCACAGAAAGGTGCTGTTGGTGCTCTCAACGACAGACCTCACTTAGAGAGAACACTTAAAACAAATAGTAAACTTCTCAAAGAATGTGTGACTTTTCTCAAGGAAAAAGACTTCGATCCTATTTCTTCCATTACCAATTTTGTCACGATAAAAACGGGTACACCTCAAGCAAGTGATGACCTCTTTAACATGCTGCTCGATAAGGGTGTTATCATTCGTCCTCTTAAAGCGAATGAAATGCCTGAATTTATCCGTATCTCAATTGGCACAGAAGAAGAGATGGCACACTTTTATCAAGCAATGGAAGAGATTTTACCAAAGTATAATGATCTTCATGGGAGGGCTTAGTCGTGAAAATTTGTAACTTTAGTTATAAGAATCCATTTATTGAACAAAGAAGAATTGGCATCATTACAGATGATAATCAGCTTATTGATCCCAATCTCTGCTGGCAGCTCGATTATCAGCGTGAAGGCTTTAGCAATTACGAAGAGCGGGCCAACCACAAAATCCCCACGTCTCTTAGCAAACTACTTAAAACGAGTGATGATCCTATTGAAGACCTGACTGAAGCCTATGCCCTTTTTCTCTTCTTTCAAAAAGTCGGAATTAATGAACTCGCAAACGGAACGCCAATTTCATTTGATCTCTCAACGGAGAAGAATATTCAATTTCACTGTCCCATTGACAAGATTTCCACTTATCGTGACTTCTATGCACATGAAAAGCATGTCAAAAAAGGATTTGAAAAGAGAAAGGAGCCAATCCCTGAAGCCTGGTATGAAATCCCTGCTTACTATAAGGGAGCAACTGAAGGCTTTATTGGTCCAGAAGAAACTATTCCTTGGCCATCTTATACAAATGTTCTCGACTATGAACTAGAGTTTGCGGTTGTCATGGGCAGAGACGGAAAAAATATAAAAGCTGAAGAAGCCCTTGATCATATCTTTGGCTATACGATCCTCAATGATATCAGTGCAAGAGATATCCAAAAGAAAGAGATGTCTATTCGCCTTGGCCCTGCCAAAGGTAAAGACTTCTGCTCTGTACTAGGTCCTGTTATTGTCACTGCAGATGAATTTGAAGGCAAAGAGCCCAATCTTCTTATGACAGCAAAAATTAATGGTGAAGAATGGTCTCGTGGCTACACAGGCGACTCTCACTACACATGGGCACAGATGATCGAACATGCCTCTAAAGAGGAGTTTATCGTCGCTGGTGATGTGCTCGGCTCTGGAACAGTTGGAACAGGCTGTGGTCTTGAACTTGATCGTTGGATTCAAGAAGGAGATGAGATCGAGCTTCATGTTGAAAAAATTGGATCTTTGAAAAATAAAATTGGCAATAAAAGAGGTAAATAATGGAAAGCTTTAAAGCAAGTGGTGTTTATACCAAACAGGCCCACGTCAAAATTCCAGAAGGGCTCTATGAAGAAGAGCATGGTCGAAAAGGTTTCTTTGGTAGAGTCTCTCAAATCTACCACGAGAACCCTCCTGTCAATTGGAGCAATATTGAAGGAGACCTCAAGCCTCGCTGCCTCCCTCCTTCCTTTAGCCGTGGACTAGAGGACGACACCTTTGTAACCGTTCTTAAGAACAAAGACTGCCAAATCAGTATCGCTCGATATAAAAGTAACTTTAAACACTTTTACAGAAATGCTGACTTTGATGAGCTTTACTTTATTCACGAGGGAACGGGTCGCTTAGAGACTATTTATGGTCATCTTAATTACAAGAAAGGTGATTATATCAATATCCCTCGAGGGACGACTTATAAGTTCTACATTAGTGAAGAAACTAAATTTCTCCTTATCGAGTCTTCAAGTGAATATGAAGAGCCAAGCCGTGGAATACTTGGACCAAATGCCCTCTACGATCAAACAACTCTTCAAACTCCAGAGGCTGCCTTAGGCACTGAACAGGATAAAGAAAGTTACTCGCTCTTAATCAAGAGACTAGGAAAGATGACTAAGGTTGATTACCCCTTTAACCCTCTCGATGCAAAAGGATGGAAGGGCTCAGTATACCCCAAGCTGCTAAGTATTTACGATATCTGCCCTATTATGAGTCACCGCTATCACGTTCCTCCATCTGGCCACACAACCTTTGTTGCTCAGAACTTTGTTGTTTGTAGTTTCGTGGCGCGACCTTTAGAAGACTCCAAAGAAGGTGTTCTCAAAGTTCCCTTCTATCATAGTAATATTGATTATGATGAAGTCCTCTTTTACCATCAAGGTGATTTCTTTAGCCGCGATAATATTGATGCTGGAGCTTTTACCTTTCATCCGCAAGGAATTCACCACGGGCCACACCCAAAAGCGTTTGAAAAAGGTGATGACAAACTTTTTACAGATGAGTTTGCTGTCATGATTGATACAAGACACCCACTTGAACCCACATCATGGTTCCTAGAAAATGAAAACAAGGGCTACTGGAAGAGTTGGCTTCCTAAAGAAAACGAAGGACAGTAATATGAAAAGCTTTGATACTAATGGAGACTTCAAGGAAAATTATAAATTTCTCATTGGAAGTATTCTCCCAAGGCCTATCGCAGTTGTTTCAACTCTTAATGAAGATGGCAGTAACAATGTGGCGCCCTTTAGTTTTTTTACGGCGGTATCTGCTAAGCCGATGATTGTAGCTTTCTCTCCCCTGATTAGAAGCTCAACGGGAGAAATGAAGGATACCCCTCGTAATATTTTTCGTGAAAAAGAATTCGTCATCAACTTTGTCTCAGAAGGGATTGTTGATAAGATTAATGCCACTTCTGCTGAGTTACCCTATGGATCCGATGAATTTACCCATGCAGGTCTCACAGCGATTGACTCAGAGAAGGTTAAAGCCCGTCGAGTAAAAGAGAGCCTCATTCATTTTGAATGCGTCTATAGAGATCATCTAAGCTATGGAGATCAACCTGGACAAGGCCAAATCATTACTGGCGAAGTCGTTAAGGTCCATATTAGTGAGGAACTACTCGACGAGGGTCGTATCAGCACTGAAAAGTTTGCTCCAGTTGGTAGAGGTGCTGGGAACGATTGGATTTTATGTGATCATCGAATTCAGCTTGAACGCCTAATGCAAGCGCAAATTCAAAAATAAGAAAGGGGCCTAAAGCCCCTCTTTTTTTAACTTTTCTTATGTTTAGAATACTTTAAGCGCTTAATCTGCATTTGCTCATCGTGCTTCTTCTTTTTAAGAAACTCTTTCTTTTCTTTCTCTGAAAAAGGCTTATCAATTTTTTCAACAAGTTTTAAAACTCTGTGAACATTCACGCCAATCTCTTGAAAAGTTATAATACCAGGTCCTTCATTAATAATGATTCTCCCATAGCGACTCATAAAGGGTCGTAAGTTTCTCGTGATCTGTGTCCCAAGTAACTTATTTTTAAGCTCAATCGATACAGTGATGTAATCATAATTTTTTGGTATTTCAGCAGGACTTTCCCCACTATAGAGAGTCGTTGGAATATAGCGAATGTCCCTACTGGGCACGATGAAGAATGATTTCGATTGAGCCTTTACCCTTGTGTAGCCATTTTGATGTAAATAGAAAGTGAAGGCCTCCTCAATATCTTTAAGGTCTCCTTCAAAACTAAATGGCTTATCCTCTCTCGCCTTTTTTAGATTGTTATAGGTGACATGCTTGAGCCCAGAAACCTTACTGTACTCCGTTAAGCAGTCTTCAACATTACGACAATTCACACTCGCTGCGCTCAAAGATACACAGGCAAACAAAGTTACTAAAGATAATATCAGCTTCATCGATTCAACAAAATAACTCGGCAATAAAAAGGCTCATTATTGACAATGAGCCCACAAAAAAGCCCCACTCATAGGTGGGGCCTTTCTTAATTTTAATACTTTAGCTTTCTCTTATGCTTCTTTAACTGATACGAGATCGTAGATTTTCTCGAAAGTCTTTTCCTCACGGATAGCAAACATAAGGTTATTCTTCATTCTCTCATCATTTGTGTAGAATGATTTAATTTGCTCTAGCTCGAGACCAGAAGTTCTTCCCACTTCTTCAAGCTTAGCTTCAAAGTCTTCCTGAGTCGCTTCTACATTGTTTTGCTTAGCAACTGAGTCAAGGATAAGTCCTGAACGAACTTGAAACTGAGCTTTCTCTGTAAGATCACCAGCCCATTTTTGGAAATATTCTTCCATCATAGACTCATTGAAACCTTGCTGAGAAAGAGTTCTCTTAACGTCTTCTCTAAGGTGTTCTTCTTGCTGAGCAACCAGAGCATTAGGAATATCAAAAGAATTTTCCTCAACGAGCTTCTCTAGGATTTCTTGGTTAAGCTTTTGCTTAGCCGCACGATCTCTTTGCTCAAGAATATTTTTCTTATTTTTCTCATTGAAGTCTTCTACCGAATCAAAACCAAATTCTTTTGCAAGTTCATCAGTAAATTCTGGGTAGTTCTTTTCTTTGATTTCAAGAAGCTCAACATGAAACTTAACGAGCTCACCTTGAAGATCTGCAGCTTGGTAGTCTTCAGGGAAAGTTACTTCTAGAGTCTTCTTCTCACCTTTTTTCATTCCAATCATTTGATCTTCAAATCCTGGAATAAATTGGCCAGAGCCAATCTCAAGAAGGAACTCTTCACCTTTCATATTCTCTGGTTTTTCACCATTTGCTCTTTCACCTTCAAAGTTCATCACAGCAAAGTGACCTTTATCGAGGGCTGCAGACTCATCTTCAAACTCTTTCATCTCTGCTTTAGAGTTAAGGTAGTTCTTACGAGCATCATCAAGGTCAGAGTCTTCGAACTCTACTTTATCTTTTGTGAAAGATAGACCTTTCATATCTTTAAGCTCAACTTCTGGAAAAATCTCTACAACAGCATCAAAGCTTACAGACTTTCCTGGCTCATAATTCATATTTTCAAATGCGGGGTAACCAACAACACGAAGATCCTCTTTAGAAACTGCTTCGTACATTTGATTTTGGATAAAGCTATTAAGAGCATCATTCTCAACTTGAGGACGGTACATTTTTTCAACAACAGAAAGAGGAGCTTTCCCTTTTCTGAAACCCTTAAGGCTTACTTCTTTTTGCTTTTTTACGAGTGCATTTTTAATTTCAGTCGTTAGATCGAGACTTTCAAAATTAAAAACGATTTTTTTGGTGCAACCATTAACTTCTTGAACTTGATAAGACATTTCACATCCTCTTCGTGGCAGTGCAGTAATAATTTGTCTATGACGATAGGCTATTAAATTTACAGGAAATTATCGGGCTGGAGGCTATTTGTCAATCGCTCAGAGACCAGTCTTTAAGGTATTCTACGTGTTTCAGATAAAGGCCATCACTTGGTGCAACTGCTGCGCACTTATCCTCTTTTTCTTCTCCGAGAAATGATGAAATTTCGACAGGTTGAAGTTTCCCGCGCCCAGACTTTATGCATGCCCCCACAAGCAGCCTCACCATCTGCTTTAAGAAGCCCTCCCCAAAAAAGGAAAACTTATAAAGCTTGCCATCCCAACTTTCAAAAAGGGTCGAGTCGAGGGGGATTTCCTGAACTGTTGCTCTATAAATAGTGCGACACGTTGAAGACACAGGGGTTCCCTTCGTCGAAAAGTTTATAAAATCATGCCTGCCTTCAAATACTTTGATTGCCTTTTCCATCTCTTTCAAAGAGAGCTTATATTTGGAGTGGGTCCATCGCCCAAAGTAATGAGGGGGAAGACTCTCACCCTCAAAGAGAAGATAGTCATACTGCTTCCATTTAGCATCCCTGACGGGATTAAAGTTCGCTGGACACTCTTCAATGGCAATAACCCTTATCTCGGCAGGCAGGTGGCTATTGAGGGCACGCCTAAGATTTTCAGGTGCAATCTTTAGAGGTATCTCAATACGCACAACCTGACCGATACCATGAACCCCACTATCCGTTCTTCCCGAACCAAGTGTTGAGAGGTTTTCACTTTTTACGATCTTAGAAAGGCAACGATTGAGCTCACCTTGAATAGTCTTATGCCCATCAGGTTGAATCTGCCATCCTTCATAGCCTTGGCCACAATAGCTAAGAGTTGCTTTATAAGTATTCAAATGTGAAGCCTAAACCAAAGGATGAGCCCGTAATAGAGATATCATCTTGAAAGTTTTCAAAGCTCTGGGTCCTTGCTTCCAAATTGAGAAAGAGGTTTGTCATGTCACTACTGCTATAGGTTCTAAAAGCAAGACTTGAAAAGAAGGCACTCATATTGAGCTGAAGTTTAGCTTGTCCATAGTAGCCATAGCTAATTTGACGACGGTGCTTATCCTCACTTCCTCTTGGAAGATCATTTCTTGATTGATAAAGGCCCATAACAGAGGGTCCACCACTGACGTTTAACTTAAAATAGCGCGAAGGCACAAATTCAAAGCCTAATCTCACATCAGCAGGAACAGAGAAGAGTTGAAACTCTGTGTTCGTGTTCACGGAGGTGGAGCTACTAAATTGGCCTTCACCACTTGAGAAGCCGAGACCTAAGGCACCCCCGTAAAAGAGATTAAACCATCCATTTGTAAGATAGTAATCATAAGACAAGTGAAGAGAGCCACCTCTCTTTCCACCGTTAGAGTCATAAGTACGATCAAAGACACCATTTCGTCCGTTCACGTCATACTGGTCAATGAAGTAACTTAAGCTAAGAGCAGTATCAGACTTGTTATAGATCTCTTTATGGATATCTTTATTCTTAAATGTAATGACGGAGTCCCTTCCCTCGTGAGTAAAAGGAACATCATTTCCACTGTGAAGAAGACTATCTTTTTCGCCGACATCGGGCTTCTTTGGAATATTCTCATCCATAATGGCAAAAGGCTTTTCTTCTTGCCCTGACTTTATTTCACCATCAAAACCTCTATCCCCTAAATTGAAATCAACTCCATTATCTTTAGAGTTCTCACTATCATCTTCAGAGAATTTATAATCACCTTCTTGAATTTGATCGGGCATAGCGATTCCAAAATCGCTAGCAGAGGCGGAGAAACAGAAAATTAAAAATAAGCTAAGAGTCTTCAGCTTCTTCAGTCCATTCAAATGCATCACCGAATTCCTTCATTTTATAGAGGTAATAGAAGAGGGAAATGAGCACATAGAGCGCCATTCCTAATGCAAAAGCAATTTGATAATAAATGACAGTTAGCGCAGCCGTAATAAAAAAGAGAAAGAGAATCGCCCTCTTATGCTTTCTCACAAGCTCACTATTTTTAAAGGAATGAAAGGGAATAGTCGTGATCATGAGAATTCCGTAAATAGCGGTGTATGGGAGGGCATAGAGAGAATACTCATCAACAACTGGAAATTTTTCAGCAAGAAGGACAAGGCCTAAAACTCCCATCGCTGCCCCAGGACTGGGAAGTCCCTGAAAAAAATCAGAGCGAACCTTAGCAATATTAGCGTTGAACCTTGCTAACCTTAAGGCTGCACAGAGCAAATAAACAAAAGAGATCACAGCACCAAGTCTTCCATATTGAGAAAGGTACTTATTAAAAATAAGAAAGGCTGGTGCTACCCCAAATGAAACGGCATCACTAAGAGAGTCAAATTGCTCACCAAAACTTGAAGATGTTCCTGTCAATCTGGCCACTCGTCCATCAACAGAATCAAAAATAGCCCCTAAAATAAGGATCATTGCCGCTTCGTAATGAAGTCCTCTTGAGGCCAACACCATACTTGCAAAACCACAGGCCATGTTAAGGCCTGTAAAAATATTTGGTAAAAAGAAAGCTAAACGCTTTGAACTCATCTAATCCACCTTTTCGTGCTCGGTTGTTCTCGCCAGAATAGTCTGTCCAGCGATAACAGTCATCCCCTCTTTAGCAGTGACTTCATATTCTGAGGGAAGATAAACAACAGTTGTTCCCCCCATCCCAAAGAAGCCCATATTCACTTGGGCCTTGCCACGATCACCAGGGATAATTATTAATTTGGGCCAAAAACCAAATGGGCACTTATAAAACTCAATTCCAAAAGAAGCGGCATTGGAACAACTCATGCCAAGAACAAGGCTAGGCTGTCTTTCTTTGCCCTTTATAAAATGACTTTTGTACCAATATCTAAAGTGCCCCTTATTTCCAATATAAGAAAGGTTATCAACCTCAGACTTCATTGGAAAATAAATACCATGCTCCCGCCACCAAGAAGAAACAATGACAAGCTCAGTACAATTTGTTCCATAAGTTGGATGCTGAAAAGAGTCCGTCTTTTGAACAAGCCTTCCATTTACTGGTGAGTAGAAAATTCCTTTTTTTAAAGTACCATCCTCTTTAAAGGCCGGTGAAAGTCGGCGAGAGAAGAGGAGAATGATCAAATAAATCAAAAGAAGAGGCAGTGAGAACCAGTAAAAACCAATAAGCCAGAATACCAAAATCAAGGTAATGAAAAGAACGGAAATCGAGGTATTCAGGAAAAAACGCATACAATCAATATAACATTAACGATCACAGGAATCTTGCTAAAACTAAGGAGAACCCTACTTTTGAGGTAGTTTGAACTCTTTTTCAACAGAGCGATAATAGTAAGGCGGATTGTGCTGACCTCTTAACAAAACCTTATTAAAAATGTCAGGTGTTCTCTCTGAGTAAAGATCATAGAGCTTCTTATGGGATTGACCAATCAATTCCCCCTCTAAGCTATAGGTGGCTTCAGGATTAAGGTCCATGGCACAAAACTCTTCTTCGCTTACAAGGTTAAAGCTCTCACTCTCCCCATCCCTTTGATAGAGAAAAACCTCTCCCTTAAAAGCCTGAGAAACATAATGATACTTTTCGACTCCACACATCATCGGCGCCTCAAAGTGATAGAAGCTTGCGACCTTTAGACCCTCTAACTCCAAAACCTGGCAAAGTCCTTCAGCAACACGTATGCCAGTATAGCTACCAGGACCGTTGGCGAGAATAATCCCTTTAAGATCGCGCGTCTTTAGATTCTTGAGTGAAAGGGCTTCATGAATAGCCGAGTGAATAATATGGGAGCCTTTCTTATTTTTAATAAGCTCGTAGTGTTCCCAGTTAAACTCTTTATTGAGAAGTCCTACCTGGATAAATGAAGAGCTATCAACAAAGAGGATCATTAGAAGAATCGATTAAAGTCGTTAAAAATCGCTCCAACCATCAGCATCAATAAAATTGAAAGTCCCACTTGTTGCGCGATTTCCATCTTTCTTCTGGAGACAGGTCCTCTATTGAGAATCTCAAGAATGATGAACATAATATGACCACCATCAAGAACAGGAATCGGAAATAAATTAATCACCCCAAGGTTCACTGAAATGAGTGCCATCAGTTGAAAGAAATAAGAAAAACTCGTGTTAAATGAGTCCGAAGCGACTTTTCCAATAGCGAGTGGTCCACCAATCGTTTTAAAGGAAACTTCTCCGATGATAAGTTTTTTGAAGCCTTCAATCGTTTTAACAACGGTATCCCAAGTTCTTGAGAAGGAAATTAAAAAGGCATCCACAAAGCCTTTTGGTTTTGTTTCCACAAATTTTAACGGTTGAAAGATTCCACCACTCTTAACGCCAATTAATTTTCGAGCCTGACCATCACGATTTTGAATCTTTGGAGTCACTGTAAAGTTCGTGATCTTACCTTCTCTCCAGATATCAAGTTTGACGGATGGTTCTTCTGTCGCTTGAAGACTACTCTTAAGCTCTTCAAAACTATATACAGGCTGATCATTAATCGCAGTAATCACATCATCTTTCTTAAGACCCACTTCCATCGCCGCCGATTGGGCCTGAATACTGTGGATCGTTAAGTCCGCTGTTCTATAACCGTTTTCACTCAAAGCTTTGTTCAAGTCTTCATAAGCCGTTAAAGTAAGAGTCGTTTCTTTCGTTAAATCTACCTTGAAAGGGTCCAGCTGATCTTCTTGAACAATTTTTAAAGGATAAAGAAAAATAGGTTCTTGAGGGTTCCATGTCTGTCTTAGCTGGTCATAAGAAGAATCCCAATCAACACTTCCTTTTTTATTACTCAAGGCGAACTGCTCACCTTTCTTATTTACAACGATTGGCTGGCGAAGTGTCGGGGGATATTTAGTGAACTCTTCAAAGAAGTCTTTTCCGGTGAGATTAAGGGTAACTTTTACCTCACGCCCCAGTCTCTCTACAGACATCGTCTTTATGAGATCTTCACCTTCAAAGATAATATCAGTCGGATTAAAGACATCCTTACCATTAACCTTTTTAATGACATCGCCACTCTTTAGTCCACGAGAATAGAAGGTACTTTCACTGGGAATGACACCAATTTTTAATTCTGGCATCCTCTCGCCGGTAGCAAGAAGAGAAAAGAAGATCACGTAGGCCATAATAAAGTTGGCGAGTGGTCCCCCCATCACAATCCAAAAGCGTGCCCACTTTCCTTTATGAGTAAATGAATACTGGCGTTGATCCTCAGGTACAGCGTCTTTATTAAGAGGGTCATCCCCAAACATTTTAACGTAGCCGCCCAGAGGAATTAGACTGATCGCATATTCAGTATCCCCCTTTTTAAACTTTAAGATCTTAGGTCCAAACCCAATACTAAAAGTTTCAACCCGTACACCAAAAAGACGAGCAAAGAGGAAGTGACCCAACTCGTGGAAGAATACGAGAGGTCCCAAAAAAAGAATAAAAATTCCAAATCTTTCTAAAAACATAGGCTAAGTTCTTAATAATAAAACTTAATTACAGCAGCAAAAAATGGTGCCGAATATAATAGACTGTCTATTCTATCATACACCCCGCCATGCCCAGGAATCAAAGCGGAGCTATCTTTTATCTTAAATTGCCGCTTGATTTTTGATTGGATAAGGTCTCCAAGCTGAGAAAGTACACCAAGAAGACAGAAAAGAATAAACAAGAGGAATTGAGATGACTTAAATAAAGCAATCCATGTCAGAATTCCGAGAAGCCCACTCGTCAACATTCCACCAATAAGACCTTCTACGGTTTTCTTAGGACTCACCTTTTCCCAAAGTTTGTGCTTTCCAAAGTTCTTACCAAAGAACCAAGCTCCCGTATCCATACCAAAATTGACGACCATTAACACGCCTAATAACGAGCGCCACTTCTCAAAATGCAGCGAGTAAGTAAGACCGATCATGGGAAGAAGGATAAAAAGACCCGAAACAAAGGGTAGCTTCTGAGCAAAGTATTCAACTATCTTTGACTCTATTGGAAGATAAAAGAGATAAATTAAGAGGAGAAAGTTAATCACCAAGGCGACATTCACGATCGCGAGGTGCATATCCGGAGTGAAGTCGAGAAAATTAAAGTACACATAAGGTACTATAAAGAGCGCCTGAGCTAATAAGTAATTTACACTTACTCTCTCCCTTTTAAAGAAGTTACAAAAAATTTCATCAACTGCGATTGCTCCAAAGAAGAGTATGAAGCCAAGTGTTGCCTTCTTTCCAAGATAGATGCAGATGAGAACGAGTGCCAGGAGTACGAGTGCAGAAGCTATTCTTTGAAAAGTATTTGAAGACATTTTTACTGCACCTGAGGCGGACATTTATCTATATAATCTCTATTTACCCTAGCCATTTTATGAGATTCTGCCAAAGAATCAACTGACTGAATTTGCCCAAATCTTCGCTCTCTTCCCGCTACTTGATAGAGAATTCCACGAAACTCTTCACGAGTGAAGTCTGGCCACTTGGTAGAGGTAAAGGATAGCTCAGCGTAGGCAATTTGCCACAGCAGAAAGTTAGATACCCTCTTATCACCACCTGTGCGAATAAGAAGGTCAACATCACCTGCCTCTGGGAAGAAGAGATTGCTTTGTAAGTCCTCTTCTGTAATTTCCGTTTTACCTGACTTGAGAAGCTTATTTACAGAGTTAATGATTTCGGAGCGGCCACCATAACCAAAAGCAAAGCTTAGCTTAAGGCCTTGATGATCCCTAGTCGTTTCCTCAAGGTCTTCGATAAGATCAATCGTCGCCTTAGGAAGAGAAGTGATATCACCAATCACCTTAAAGCGAATCTTATTCTTTATGATCCTAGCACGCTCTTTTAAGAGAAACTTTCTAAGAAGAGTAAAAAGAGTCATCACCTCGCGAGGCGGACGACTCCAGTTTTCTGTTGAAAAAGCATAAAGTGTTAAAGCATTGAGCCCTAAATCTTCCGCCTCTTCAACAATTTCTGAAACAATAGAAGACCCTCGAACATGTCCCCAAACACGTGGACGACAACGCCCTTGAGCCCAGCGCCCATTACCATCCATAATGATGGCAACATGTTTAATCTTATGGTCGATTTCGCCTTTCATTGAGTCTGATTCTAGACCGAAAGAATTTCTTTTTCTTTCGTCTCCATAAGAGTATCAACTTCAGCAACAAACTTATCTGTTACCTTTTGAATTTGGTCTTGGAATCTCTTAAGATCATCTTCAGAGATCTCCTTATCTTTTTCCCATTTCTTAACAACATCATTTTTATCACGACGCCCATTTCGAATGGCAATCTTAGCGTCTTCGCCAAGCTTCTTAATATCTTTTACCTGGTCCTTTCTTCTCTCTTCCGTCAAAGCTGGAAAAGGAATTCTAATAAGGTTCCCATCATTTGAAGGAGTAAGACCAAGGTTTGCACCAAGAATGGCTTTTTCGATATCAGCAATCATTGTTTTATCAAAGGGCTGAATTTGAAGAAGTCTTGCTTCAGGAGTTGAAACGTTTCCAACCTGAGCAATAGGAGTCGGTGCTCCGTAGTAGTCTACATTTACACCATCAAGAACATTCGCACTTGCACGACCCGTTCTTACTTTAGAGAGGTTGTTCTTAAGAGAGTTAATTGATTTTTCCATTCCCTCTTCTAACTCAAGAAGTAGTTCATCAATCATAAATCACCAATCCTTTTATTCTATTGTTGTAACGGTAGTACCAATGGTGTCACCAATAACAACTTTTTGAATATTACCTTTTTCAAAAACATTAAAGACAATAATATCAATTTTATTATCCATACAGAATGTAATGGCCGTCGAATCCATTACCTTGAGACCTTTATTGAGAACTTCAATATAATTAAGTGTCTCAAATCTCTTAGCATCTTCATGCTTCATTGGGTCCTTGTCATAGATCCCATCGACTTTTGTCGCTTTTAAGATCACATCGGCATCGATTTCAGATGCCCTAAGAGCTGCCGCTGTGTCAGTGGTGAAGTAAGGATTACCCGTTCCACCTGCGAAGATAACAACCCTCTTCTTTTCAAGATGGCGAACGGCTCTTCTTCTAATATAAGGCTCAGCAATCTTCTTCATCTCGATTGCTGTAAGTACTCTAGTGTAAACGTTATTTCTCTCCAAACTGTCTTGGAGAGCAATTGAGTTGATGATTGTAGCAAGCATTCCCATATGATCAGAAGTTGTTCTATCCATTCCCTTTGTTGCACCAGCAACTCCACGATGGATATTTCCGCCTCCAATAACAATGCCTACCTCTACACCCATTTCAACCAGGGCTTTAACCTCGTCAGAGAGGGCCTGAAGAACTTCAGGGTCAATTCCAGTTCCCTGCTTACCCGCAAGGGCTTCGCCAGAGAGTTTTAATAAAATCCTTTTATACTTCATGGAGAAAATTTCCCTTTATCAAAAAAAGGGGGCTCAAAAAGCCCCCTCTTGATTTTGATTTTGGTAATCTTAGTTACCGCCCGAAAGCTTTGCTACTTCTTCAGCGAGATTATCCTCTTTTTTCTCAATCCCTTCACCAAGGTTAAGAACTTTGAAGCCAGCAAGAGTTAGGTCAACACCAACTTCTTTAGCAACTTTGTCGACAAGCTTCCCAACTGTTGTGTCAGGATCTTTAACAAACTTTTGCTCAAGAAGACATACTTCAGAAGAAAGCTTTTTAAGTTTTCCTTCAACGATCTTATCGATCATATTCTCTGGCTTACCTTCTTCTTTAAGTTGAGCAGCATAGATTTCAGCTTCTCTTTTCTTAAAGGTTTCGTCGATATCATCACCAGAAAGAAACTTAGGAGCAGCTGCAGCTACGTGCATTGCAAGATCCTTAAGAAGTTCCTGTACTTTTTCGTTTGAAGCATCAGCTCCCTTAACATCAACAAGAACACCGATACGTCCACCGTGGTTGTATGAACCAATCGCACCTTCAGTTGTGATTGTTTCAAAACGACGGATGTCGATTTTCTCACCAATTTTAAGAGTTAGTTCATTAACTTCAGACTCTTTACTTGCTTTAAGTGCAGCAATGTCAGCAGGCTTCTCTTTAAGGATGAAGTTCGCAACTTCATTTGCGAAACCTTTGAAGTCATCACCTTTAGAAACAAAGTCAGTTTCGCAGTTAACTTCAACAAGAACACCTGTGTTACCTTCAACGAGAGTTGCAACAGCACCCTCAGCAGCAACACGGCTCTGCTTTTTTTGAGCCGCTGCAAGACCTTTCTTTCTTAGAAAGTCTACAGCCGCATCCATATCACCATTGTTTTCAGAAAGAGCTTTCTTACAGTCCATCATGCCTGCACCAGTCATCTCTCTAAGTTTTTTTACATCACTAGCAGAAAAAGACATTTTTAATCCTTTTTATCTTTAGGTTAATTAATTCTTACTCAGTTTCTTCTTCAGTACCCATTAGGTCTACATCGTGCTCAAACTTCTCGATAATTTCTTTCTCGAGGCTTACGTCACGACTTGGATCTTGAGCTCCTGCTTTAAGCTTAGCTTTGTTACCTTTTGTTCCTTCATTAACAGAAGAAGCAAAGTACTCAGCGAAAAGAGTCACAGACTTAATCGCATCGTCGTTTGCAGGAACAACGTAATCAACACCATCAGGATCACAGTTTGTATCAGTGATAGCAACAACTGGAATTCCAAGTTTGTTAGCTTCTTGAACTGCAATTCTTTCGTTATTAGGATCAACAACAATAACCGCACCAGGAAGTTTTCTCATCTCTTTGATACCACCAAGGTTTCTCTCAAGCTTGATCACTTCTTTGTCGATTTTAATTCTTTCTTTCTTAGTAAGAAGGTTGAAATCACCTGTCTCTTTCATTTTTTCTACTTTACGTAGTTTATCTACAGAAAGAGTAATTGTTTTGTAGTTAGTAAGCATTCCACCTAGCCAACGGTGAGTTACAAAGAAAGCTCCACATTCTTCAGCAGCTTTTCTAACAGCATCTGAAGCTTGTCTTTTTGTTCCTACGAAAAGAACTGGCTTTCCATCATTACAAGTCTTCTTTACGAAGTCGTATGCATTCTTCGCGAGAGGAATTGTTTTACCAAGATCAATAATGTAGATCCCGTTTCTTTCTCCAAAAACGTATTTCTTCATTTTTGGATTCCACTTGTGAGTTTGGTGACCAAAGTGAGCACCCGCTTCCAACAAATCTTTCAACTGCAACTCTTTAGACATTTGGTATCTCCTTAACAATGAGTTGATGGTTATTCTTATCATCTGAAGCCGACGAAATTCGCCAGACCATCAACCAGATGATTGAACGTTAAACCCTCTTAAAGAGGGCAATTTTACAGTGTTATGTGTGTAACACAGGGGATAAAGAGGGGCAAGAAGGAAGTTTACACTGAATTTAAATCTTCAGTGCTCCAGAGGACTTTCCGACGCTTTGAGCCTTCAGCTGGCCCAACGATTCCCTTCGCTTCCATTTCTTCAATAAGGTTGGCCGCACGGTTGTAGCCGATCTTCAGCCTGCGCTGCAGCATTGAGGCACTGGCTGTCCGATGCTCAACAACAGTTTGAACCGCTTGCCTAAAGTACTCCTCATCACTAGAGGGCTCACTTAACCCTCCGGAAATATGTGATCCGAAAGCATAGGGATCTTGAGACTCTTCGCCGCCATTTTCAATAAAATTCATGGCACCTTCATGATAGCTTCTCGGCATATTAGCAAGCTTATCTGTAAGCGCTTCAATCTCATCTTCATCTACATAGGCTGAGTGAACTCTTTGATTATTCGTTCCATGCCTATAGAGCATATCCCCTTTTCCAAGGAGCTTCTCCGCGCCCATGGAGTTGAGAATGGTTCTTGAGTCTTGAGATGAGGTAACCCTAAACGAAACCCTGGTAGGAAAGTTGGACTTAATAAGACCTGTAATAACATCAACCGATGGACGTTGAGTTGCCAGAACCAGATGAATCCCAGCAGCTCTCGCCTTTGCTGCGAGGCGACATATGTTATTTTCAATGTCCTTTCCGGCCTTTGTTAAAATAAGGTCCGCAAATTCATCAACAATGATCACCAAATAAGGAAGCTCATAGTGCTCCTCAGGTTCATTTTCATAATGCTGGTGAATCTTAGCCAGCATCTCTGGAGTTGCCCTTTTAAGCTTGTCATTAAAGCCCTCAATATTTCTCACGCCAAACTCTTTAAGGATTGAATACCTTCGCTCCATTTCTTGGCAAGCCCATAAAAGTGAAATGGAAGCCATTTTAGCGTCCGTTACCACAGGGAGAATAAGATGGGGCAAATGGGCATAGAGCGCCAGTTCAAGCTGCTTTGGATCAATCAGAATCAGCTTCATTTGGTCTGGGGACTTTTTCACCAAGAGAGAAACCAGGAGTGTATTGATAAATACGGACTTACCAGCACCAGTGGCACCAGCAACAAGCATGTGAGGCATCGATGCCAAGTCGACGACAAGGGGCTCACCAAAGGCATCTTTCCCCATCGAAATGGGAAGCTTAGTGGATGAGTTTTTAAACTCAGGAGTACTTAGAACCTCATCAAGATATATAATTTCTCGTGGATTTCTTGGAACTTCAATACCAACTGTACGCCGACCAATCATTGGATACACTATTCGAATTGGTGCCCCTAAAAGGGCCATTGAGATTTCATTTTCAGCATTGTTGACTTTCGAAACCTTTACACCTGAACCAAGGTCAAGCTCGAAGGTATCAACAACTGGGCCCTTAAGGATATTAACTATTTGCCCCTCAATCTTAAACTCAGCAAGCGTTTCCTCTATCTTTGTAATTATATTTTCAAAATAATCATCATCTGGATGCCTCTTAGAACGCTTTTCTCTAGCATCTGCTATAGTGGTAACGATATCGTAATATTGTTTTTCTGTTTGAAAGTTTTGCTTTGCTTTATAACGATCTTTAGCTAATTCTTCTTCACTTTTCTCTGTTTTAAATGGTTCGGTTAATGATGTTTTTTCATCCTTTGGTGCTAAAGAATCATTATTAACACTTTTAGGTTTATCCAGCATGGGAGTAAAGGAGGCCTTCTCTTTTTCGACATTTGTTTTATTATTTTCTTTCTTAAAGCTTGGAAGGGTATAACTTCTATTCTCTTTGCTTAACTGATGTGTACGCCCCTGCTCCTTTTTACTTCCTTTTAAGAAATTCGGTATAAGAACTAACACACTTTCTTTAAACTTTTTTAGAAAAGAAATAAAAGAGCAATATTTTTGACCTGGATTAAAATTTGAAACTGCACGAAAAATAGTACCAGGAAATCGTCCCAAGAAAACAAAGAATCTAACAGAGGCTTCTTTAAAGCTAGAGCGAAAGGAGCCCGCGCAAAAAGCAGTTATAAAAGCGAAGCCAATAGTGAGGGTTTCTAAGCCTGAAAAAGACCCTTTTATTGCAAAACTAATACCTTCCCCAAGGAATTCAGGAGCAAAGTAATAAAATAGAAAAAGTGAACCAGCAGCTAAGCTTAAAAAGTTTAATGCATCTAAGGGTATATTTCTCTTTGAAAACTGAAGTGTATAAAATAGAGCAAACACTATAAATGGAACTATCGTCCAAGGCCCTAAATAATAGCCAATCCCAACAACAGCAGAACTGAAAGCATAGGATAAAACACCAAGCTCATTATTATCCGATGAAATACTAAGATAATTATCAGGTAAAGTCTCACCATAGTAAAATGCTGCTAAGGAGAGGACCGTTATAAAGAAGAGAAGAAATAGTTCAATTTTAAGAACTTTATTAGTTAGACTATCCATATGGAAATTCTAACAGAATGCCTCAATCCATGTCTAGGAATGCGTCAAAACCAAGCGTTTTAGTGTAATTTGACGTAACGTGCCCAGCCTCAAGACCCTAATTTAACCTGATCATTTATCGAGCTTAAGAACCCATAAACGTCTAAAAATCCACTCCCAATTTACCCAGCAAAAAAATAATGCCGAGTTATGAGAAGACGGAAGTCCTAGGGCGTATATAATAGAGTGGAAGCAAAGACGGGTGCAGCTCACTATGAAGTAAAGCTCTCTAAAAATAATTTATTAATGCTTTGTCATGGTTAAAGTAACTGAGGAGATAATCATTTGTATAAAAAACGTATTAATTACTTAAAGAACCATCTACTCAAGCTAATCATACCGATATTCGCCATTGCTTTAGTTACCCTTGGCGATATGCCAAACCGGTCAGGCTTTCCACTAAACTCCTATAAACTTTTTGATCGAAACCTCCACAGATCAACAAACTACTTCATCTCCATTTGTAAAACGAAATGCCCTAATGATCGAAACTATATCAACCGGTACTCAGTCAAGTTAACTCGAAGACAAAGAAAAGCACTCTATTTTATCAGTAAGCAACTAGGAGGTTATTATAAAAATGGAAAATATAACAAAATCACTGCAAAGCTAGCAAGAATTGGAGACTTCTTTAACGAACCCCTCCTACACTTTACCTTAGAAGAGCTAACCTACAATCCCACTATGCTTTACACTAAAAATATATTTATTAAAAGAGAAAGGCTTTATGACTATAAACATAAAAGAAGAACGGATATATAACTTTTTAAGAATATTCTACCTTTTAAAACTTGGTTTCTTCAGTTGGTACTTTCAAAATTACTTTCATCAATATGAATTAGCAGACTCTGGACACATCATTATCGTATCTCTACTAGAGAAAATCATTGTTTCAAATACCGATTTCATCATGTTCTCTCTTTCGTATCTATTTGTTCTTTTATTTGTAATTTACAAACCATACTCATCTAAGATCAGACTGATTGAAGCCATCGTTTCTGTCCTCTTTCTTGGGCTTTTATACAATGCTTACGAAATGGGGTCATCGATGTTCACCCTTCTATACTGTAGTTTTCCCCTTAGTTTTCTTAAGCCAAGTCGTATCCAAACCCCAATAAAGATCGCCCTTGACCTACATCTTATTTCGTATGTAGTTGCTGGCTTCTGGAAGCTCGTCGAATTCATACATAAGTTAATTGATTACCAAAATTTTGAAGAATATATTACGAATATTTTCTCAAATCACGTCTCACTAAAAGCAATCCAAATTGGGAATATGAATCCTATCATTTCGTGGTTTATATCCCTCGACGTAAGCATCAAGTCTATTTTGTGGATAAGCGTAATAATATTTCAACTTTTAATGGCTATCCCTATAATTAAATCAAATTATCATCTTATTTTCGGATATCTCATCATCATCTTCCATTTCTTAACCCTACTCTTCATGGATATTAATTTTTTTGAATCTCAACTGCTAACTGGAGTTTTGTTCTTTATTGGTGCTCCACTCATGAATGAGGAAAAGGACTTAGTTTTTGGGGGAAAGCCACCTCCACTGAAGTCTTAAACGAAGGAAATCTCTTCCACCTTGGCCTTTAAAATACCCAACAAAGGCAATAAGTCTTTTTGATACTCCTTATTTGATTAAGACCTTAAAATAATGTTCATACATTTTTTGACTCGAGATCCTGTAATTTAGAAAGTTTCTCATAGTCGGAAATATTATCTATATCGAAAAAAACTTTTTTGTCGGACACCAACAACTTATGAACTTTTTGAGGGTACTTCTTTAATAAAAAGTAGCACCCATGGTCTGCATCATGATGTGATAAAATTTCTGGGATAAAATCTTTTGAAATTAAAACTGGATTACCTCTCAGATTCTTATGTGTAGGGACAATAATTTTTCCTAGTTCTTCTTTTATCTTTTTGATCATTTGCTGCATTATTGTGGGATTAATAAATGGACAGTCGGCAAGACAAACAAAAAAGCCCTGTGATTCTTGATCTATACTTAAGATACCCTGTTTAATAGAAGACAACATTCCCTTCTCGTAATTCGTATTTAAAACTATTTTAACCCCTAGATTTTTTAGTGAAGACTTTATTTCTTCATGTTGATACCCAGTAACTACTATCGTTTCACAATCACTTATACTCATCAATCTTTCGCAAACCCTTCTCACGAGAGGAGTATTGTTGAACTCCAGAAGAAGTTTGTTTTTTTTTCCCATTCGAGTAGACTTCCCAGCGGCAAGAAGAATACAACTTATTTGTGGCATTTATGCCCCCTTTTTTATTTTTTATAAAGTTTTTCTTTTGCTTTATCGAAAATAAGAAATTGTTTTTTGAACATTCCTTTTCCTCTTAAATTATTTAAAAATTTATAGATAAAAGGATGTCGTGATAAAAAGAAAAAAAGAAAGGCTATTGCAATTGGCCTAAAGCTTAGCCAGATAACCTCTGAAGAAGAGTTTTGGTTAAAAAGAAAAAACACCATCATAAAAGAAAATGACATTAAAAATAATGGATTAAAAAGGTCTTTAAAAGAGCTTTTTAAGATATTCCCTAAAGTCGAATCATTATGCCTTTTAATAATAGACTTTGCTGTCCAAGCAGGAGGATGGTAAAGAAAAGCATCTCTATTTTGTCTAAAAATGAGTACTGCTAATGAAGAGCCTAAGATCATTTTAGTAACAATAATAGCTAAAACAAACGATAATTGACTTTCGACAGGTATCGCAAGTGAGTCCTCTACCTTATTGGCATAAAATTCAACAGCAGTTATAAGATTATGACCGAAAAAAATATATAAAGTAATAGATGGTTGAATAAATGCCCAACAGCAAAGTAAGGACATTCCGAGAATGACCCCCAAAAAAGAACTTCCCCCCAAGAAGAGCCCTACCGAAAATAAAAAGCCTTGCACACTAATAGAAAGCATTGGGCCTAGTTTTTTTCCTGCAGGACTTAATGATTTAAAAAGAGCACTAATCGTTGATATATTAGCACAAGCTTTAACCCCACCTAAAGAGTGATTAAGTAATATTCTTGATACATGGGTAAGGAGAAGACCCTGATTGATAGATAATAGATGACCACTAAATGGTATATTAATGGCATGTACAAGACTACCAACTCCTACTTCAATTAAGGATAAGTTAAGGGCATATTCAGCAGTGATATCTAGCTCAATATCATTGCTCATTATTAAATATCCTCTGTATATGCGAAACCACAGAAAGAGCAATATTCCTTTCGCCTTTACCAAAACCAGGCAGACCTAATGGGCCATAAATGTGTTTTAATTTTTCATGGTCCAATCTAATATCGTAAATATCTCTTAAGTCTAAAAGCATTTGTTTCTTTTTTTCAGAAGGGCCCAATATACCAATATACTTTATGGGGAGGGCTGAAATAATGTGTAAGGCATCTAAGTCCGTCGGATAATTATGACTCATTAAAAGAACCGCTGATTGCTCAGGAATACTTAAATCTTCAAGTAACTTATTTCGTTCAAGTATATATACTCCTTCCCACCCCTCTTTCTTTCTCTTCTCAACTAAATCTCTTTTATTCGAGTAATACTTTGTATTCCATTGGGTCCAATCTAACAGATTTTTTAGTGGGTTTATGTCGAGCCCTAGGCCAATTACGTAAACAAATATTTCATTTTCTAGATCTTTTTCTAAGGTCTTTGAGTCTAAAAGGTCAAATCCCATAACTTTCTTAAAATTAAGATGAGTTACTCCCTGACAGCCGACTGCATATCCCAAGAGCCGATCTTCAATGACTCTAGTATCAATTGAATAGTTTAGCTCTTTATTTTTCATCTCTTTAGCAATATTTAAGACTTCATTCTCGAGGCAACCGCCACTTATAATTCCAACAGAGCTACCATCATTCGCTATTAATTTGGTGGCTCCCTTTTTTTTATAGGTGGAACCCTCTGTTCCCGTGACAGTTACCAGGGTTAATTCTTCCTCCTTTCTTAAAATAACAAATTCTTTCTTTTCTTTGATATCGTCCATCTTTGAAGAGATTCCTTATAGATAAAAGTTTAGGTCAGAGTCTTATTTTAATTTTAAAAAACGTTATTCTTCATAGGTAATTGAGTCACCATTTTTCCGGTTGCTCTATACCATGCATTCGCTAGAGCTGCCCCCGCAGCAAAGCCCCCGCCAATATTTCGAGGGGTGTCAGATGACTCTAAAATCTCTACATGGATCCTTGGGCTTTCATCAATTCTTAAAATGGGCTGATCATGAAAGTTTGACTGACGGGCCTGTCCATTTTGAAAATCTACTCCCATATAAAGTACAGCAGATAGATCCCATAGGATTCCCCCTTCAATTTGAGACCTGACAATATCGGGATGAAGTGCTAAACCACAATCTACAGCACAGTATACATCATGGATTATTGGCTTACCTTGAGAGATGGAGATTTCTACAATATGAGCAACAAAAGAGTCGCATTCATAAACACAAGCGACCCCTTGGTAGTGGCCTTTTTTCTTTCCCTCTCCATTATTCCAGCTAGCCATTGATGCAACTTTTTCTAGTACCGCTCTTAGAGTAGCTGATTCTCTCCAATTATTTTCTTGAAGGAGAAATTGTCGATAATGGAGAGGATCTTTCTTTAATGTTTTTGCAACAAAATCTATAAATGTTTCACATGCAAACCTATTTTTTGAATCTGGCCCGTACCACCATCCAACAGTTATAGGGTATTGTTTATGTGTATATCTACTAATTCTATTTTTAATTGGATAGTTTGGCTGACAGCCAATTACTGGCTGTTGATCTTGATAGACGCTTCTACTGATGTTATCCCTTTGTATATTAATTGAAGGAGAAACAACATGGTGATCCCATTCATGTATTTTCTCATCCTTGATCAAAGCCGTAATCTTATTGACACTTGCAGGTCGATACCAATCATGAGCAATGTCTTCATCACGATCCCATATGACTTTTACAGGTTTTGAATAATACTGAGAGAGTAGGACTGAGTCTAAAATATAATCACTCTCATAACGTCTTCCAAAGCCGCCACCAATCAAAGTCAAGTTAAGTTTAATGTTTTTCTTTTCTATACCTATTTCTTTACTTATATCTTCGATGACCTTCTCAGGTTTCTGACAAGGCGCCCATACTTCACAATATTTTTTGCTTACTAATGCTGTAGAGTTTTGAGGCTCCATTGTGAGATGGGGAGAAAAAGGGAAAAAATATTCCAAGCTTATCTTTTTGATACTCTTTGTTTCTGATTGGTCCCTTATTTCTTTAAAAAGGGGAACCCCTTCTTTTCGAACTGCTTTTTTAAGTTCTTTTTTTATTTCTGAACTATTTACTCTTATATTTTTTTTTGTTTTTAGTGCGATCAGTTTACGGGCCTCTAGAGCGCTCCATGTATCCCTTGCAATAACGGCAATACCATATTTATATTGTATTACATCTATAAGATTAAACTTTTCTTTAACACCATTAGTATCAAAACTTAAGATTTCTGATCCAAAAGGTGGACGTAAAACCGTAGCGAAATGCATCTGTGGTATATCAATATCAATTGCATAAAGCGCTTTTCCATTGCTCTTAATAATTGAGTCAACTCGATTAGGACTTGTACCTAACAGCTTAAAATCCTTATTTTTCTTTAAATTAATTTCTTGGGGTAGAGGTAGTTTGGCAGCTGTAAAAATTAAGTCTTTGTAATATAACTTTCTTTTAGTTTTTACATGAACAATATAACCATTTTCTGCTCTACAGTCTTCACTTTTTACATGCCAAGTACTCGCTGCGGCACTAATTAACATATGTCTTGCAGCTGCTCCTGCCATTCTTAGTTGATGCCAAGATGAAATTACACTTGAATTTGAATATGTACCTTGATTACCGTACGTACTTGGATCATGAGAAGCATATTTTACTTCCACGTCATCCCAGTTAATGGAGAGCTCTTCTGCAACTATCATCGGAAGAGCAGTACTTATTCCTTGACCCATTTCACTTCTGGCAAAAACAATGGTTGCTCGTCCGTCTTTGTCTATTTTTAACCATCCATTAGGTTCAAACTCTTCAACATCTTCTTTTTCTTGGTTTTTTCCTAATTTCGAAAACCCTATTATAAAGCCAGAAGTTACTGCTCCACTAGTAATGAGGAAAGTCCTGCGGCTAAAAAATTTTCTGTCAGTTTTCATTAACTCCTATCTTCCTTCAAAAGTGCCTCTATGGCTTTCTCTATTCTTGGATAGGTTCCACAGCGACATAAGTTTCCTTTCATTTCTTTTCTGATAGTATCCTTCGTTGGTTTTGAGAACCTTTTGAGTAGGTCAATGGCTGTCATAATTTGTCCACTTTGGCAGTAGCCACATTGAGCCACTTGAAATTTGTTCCAAACGACTTGGACCGGATGCTGATCTTTTTCCGAGATTCCTTCTATCGTTGTAATCTGTTCATCTTTTAAATCTTTAAGTTTGTATAGGCAGGAACGATTTGCTCTTCCTTCAATATGGATTGTACATGCTCCACAAAGTCCTTTTCCACATCCAAATTTTGTACCGGTTAAACCAATATGATCACGTATCAGCCAAAGGAGTGAGATATCTTCCGGGGCTTCAACCTGATAATCCTTAGAATTTATGTTTATTCTTTTCTTTAATATTTTCATTTTTATCCTATAAACATCATCAAAGCCTCTTACAAGGCCCGAGTAAGTACTACGTAACAATATGATCAATTATAGCAAAGAAAGGAGAGGAAAGTTTTAGTAAAATATCTCTGAAATAAATCGTTGCTTCACAGGTCATATCAATGCTTAGCGCAACTTTTATCCTGAAATTGAGGCCTTTCTCTTTTCCATTTTAAAGCTGCTTCATCAAATAATTGGCAAGCCCTAACTTCACCTACTTTCCACTTGGAGAGATCTTGATTGAAAGAGGACGCACCCCTAAATGCTTCCTGCATACTTTTAACCATGGATACATTCCATTTTGATATATTCTGATTAAATGTTTCAGCCTCTTTGAATGTTGACTCCATTGACTCTACTTTTATTGTCTTCCAGCTTTCTATACTTGAATTAAACTTCAAAGCCCTCATAAACATAAAGTCCATAAAACGTAACGACTTAACATTCCAGCCTGACAAGTCTCCATTGAAAGCATAAGCACTTCGAAACATCGATGTCATATCAGAAACCTTTTTTACATTCCACGTGCTTAAATCTTGGTTAAACTTATTAGTTTTGCCAAAGAAGCCAGTAAAGTTTTCAGCGTTGGTAACATTCCACTTGTCTAGTGGCTGATTAAAGTTTTTTGCTCCCCAAAAAAGAAAACCAAAATCTCTTACCTTCCCAACCTTCCATTTATTTAAAGGTTGATTAAAAGACCTTGCAGAAATGAACGCTCCAAATAGAAATAATAAACTTTCAGTATTCCAGTCATTAAGAGACTGATTAAAGCTTGTAGCCCTATTAAAAAGATATCTCATGTTGGTAACATTTTTAACGTCCCACTTATCCAACCTACTATTGAAAGCCCGATTATAAGCAAACATTCCCTCTATGTTTACTACGTTTGAAACATCCCATTCATTTAAGCTTGAGTTAAAATTAGTGCCAGAAAACATAAACGACATATCCCTTACATTTTCTGTATTCCATTGTTTAACATGCGCTATAGATACATTTGAATCCTGAAACATCCTACTGAGACTTATAACCCTACTTAGATCTGGCGGTGTTTTTGAAGAAATCACTAACTTCTGACATCCCAAAAAGGCACGATCCATACTTTTCCATTTAATATCGCCCCAATGTTTAATTTCTCTTATTTGTAAGCGAGCCTCCTGTCCTTCAAAAAGAAGCTGATCTAACCGACCCTGAATCTTAATAGTATAAAGTCCATGTTTTTGATAAATATGCTTTTTCCTTAAATCATCATAGCCTTCAACCTTGCCAACTTCACCATCCCCCCACTCAACGGTAAAGTTATATTGAGCCCCTTTTTTGAGTGGTAAAGTTACAGAAGCTAGCTCTTTATTTCCATAGCGAGTATCCCACACACTAACAAATGGCGCACTCTTAGCACCATGCGCCACCTGAAATACTAGTAAAATCAAAACGACTAAGCTAAACAACCAAAAGAAGGTTTTATATCTACCCATCCTGCACCTAAAAGATAGTTTTAAGATCACGAATTCTTCCCAATATCACGACGAATAAAAATGCCATGGTCTCAAATAAAGCTGATTAAGCCAATTATAAATAAAGCCCTGCCAAAAGACAGGGCTTTATTTATAATTGGAACACTTACTTGCCCAAACAAAAAAGCCCCGCCTGAAAGGCGGGGCTTTTTATATAATTGGAGCATCTTGCTATTCTCACACTCAGTTTCCCGAGCACTACCTTCGCCGATGTTGGGCTTAACTGCCGA
>CATLOT010000017.1 GCA_950054155.1 uncultured Bacteriovoracaceae bacterium | reverse complement strand
TGAGCTCCTTAAAAAGTGTGATGGACTTAAGAGGCTCACTCTTAGTCTTGATAGCTTTCGTGTAAAAAATGTTCAATGGTTTATGGAAGAACTTCTTACAAAAGGAGTTCCTGAGGATAAGCTGATTTGGAATGATGTGAGCGGCTCCTTAGATGATGAACTTCGCCATACGCTTAAGAGCTTTCCTTCTCTTCGCTATATCTTTTGTCACAATCTTGCCCCTGTGCGAGAGAAGAGTGGTGATCACATGGATTTTGCCTTTGATGGTGATGACCTCATAGGCAGCATGAAAGAGTTTTTTAAACCCGTGATTGAAGAGTTTCCCCGTCATCTCATTCTCGATCCGTGCTTTGGTTTTAGTAAAACCCTTGAGCAAAATCTTTTTCTCTTTTCAAAATGGCGAGAACTTACAGAGCTTTTCCCTCATTGGGTTTTTGGCGTAAGCAAGAAATCCTTCTTAAGAGAGTCCTTGAAAAAAATACATGGTCTTGAGCGATCTAAAGAGGAGAGTCTTCACGACAGTGAACACTTGCACCTTTTGTGGCTTTGTAAGGTTTTAAGAAATTCCTCTCATCTGGATTCTCTTTATCTTCGAGTTCATTCGCCTCTTGTGGCCCAGATAGCTTTAGACTGGGTTAAAACTCAATAAAAAACAAACGATCTTCTTACATCTTTAAACATCTTCTTTAAAAGGGTGTCGGTTTTTACAAGGTATCGATATTAGGCGTGGTCATAAAAGGCCACATTTCATAAGTTCGTTCTGGGCAAAAAACGAAAATTGACAGACATATTGGAGACACTTGTTATGAAAAAACTTCCCACACTTATTACTTCTCTCGCTCTCACCGCTGCTGCTATGGGAGTGTCTCACGCCGCTACACTTAAAGTTGTTTATGGTGAAGATAATCGTGTCTTTGTAGAAGACAGCACCAATCCCCTTTATCAAAAACTGGCCATGAGTACGGCCGTTCAAATTAAAGACGATAGAATGAGTCCAACAGCTGATGGTCAGTACTATTCAGTTAATCCAGAAAAATTAAAAGACTCATTTATGAATGTTTGTGAAGACGAAGATTTTGCTGAAGTTGTGAATGCTGGTAACTGTTCTGGTTTTCTTGTGGGAGAGGATCTTCTTGTTACTGCTGGTCACTGTATGCGCTCTGAGTATGATTGTAAGAACGCGAAGTGGGCTTTTAACTATGAATCAAGTGTCCTTGGTGATGGCACTCTTTTACCGGCCGAAGATGTCTACTCTTGTGACTCTATTGTGAGTCAATCTCTTGATTACCTTTCAAAGAATGACTACGCATTAATTAAACTTGATCGCAAAGTTACGGGCAGAGCTCCTCTTAAAGTAAGAACAGAGGGAGCAGTGGAACCAGGAACTGAGCTCGTTGTTATCGGCCACCCTTCAGGACTTCCTAAGATTGTTGCTGACGGAGCTCAGGTGCGTGAGTTCAAGAATGATTTCTACTTTAAGGCCAACCTTGACACCTTTGGTGGTAACTCTGGTTCAGCGGTCTTTAATGCTGAGACGGGCGTTGTTGAGGGAATCCTCGTTCGTGGTGAAAGAGATTACATCATGGATTATTCAGCAGGTTGTAATCGTGTTTACGAGTGTACAGATGACGGTTGTCGTGGCGAGGATGTAACAAGAATTACTGTAATTCCTGAGCTCGCACCAGGCATGACTCCTGAAGCACCAAAGACAAACTTAACGAGCGAACAAATTGCAATTCTATCTTTCTTTGGAATGTAAGTAAGGGCATAATAAGTCCATGGGACTTATTGTTGGCCACTTAAACTTATATTCGAGAAACCCCACGGAGCTCGCCCAATTCTTTAGCGAGCTCCTCGATATGGACCTCTATCCCGATGCCAGCGGTGATGGGATATGGGTCTCAAGCGACACCATAAAATTCTTTGTTACTCAGGCCAATGCTGACCAGCTCTTTAATAAGGCCAGTGAACGTGATTTGATGGTCGAGTTCACCCTGCCAAGCCTTAGTGATTTAGAGGATCTCTTGCACAAAGTTCAGTTTATGAGTTATCGAAAGAGTGCAGATGAGTTAAAGCCTAAGGCCCGAGGCCACAAGATTCAACTTTCTAAGGTTGCCAATAAGGTTTTCTTTCATCTTAAAGACCCCGATGGCAGGCGTTGGAAGTTCAGTTTCGACGAAGAACTGTAATAATTTCATTTATTTAAGCGATTGACGCGATGCCGCTGTAAAAATGTCAGGCTTTGTTAGTTGTCTATATTGCTCCGCCTTTGTTTAATGATTGCATCAATTCGGCAATACATTTTCCAAAAAGGGAACAATTATGAAAGTAAAAGGAATTATTTTATCAGTAGCAATGGCTTGCGGTCTTACAGCTCAAGCAAATCAGAAAGTCATTTACGGTGACGACAATCGTCGTGATGTTTATGAAGTGACTAATCCTCTCTTCCTTGAGATGGCGAAGTCAACTGCAGCTCTTATCAGCAAGAGAAACCTTAGCCGCTCAGGTGAAGAGACTAAGATTTTTGGTCGTAAATTAGGTGATGCACGTGGTCTATGTCAGGATGAGCCATTCCGTGACCAAATCGCTTCTGCAAACTGTTCAGGTTTCCTTGTCGCTCCTAATATTCTTGTAACAGCTGGTCACTGTATCCGTAGTGCTAGTGCATGTAATAGCTATAACTTTGTTTTTGGATTTGAAACTGAAAGACAAGGTCAAGATGAGTGGTCTGTACCTACAGAAAACGTTTACTCTTGTAAGAACCTTATTAAAACAGTTCTTGATAACAGAACAGGTAATGACTACGCGGTTGTTGAGCTTGATCGTGATGTAACTGGTCGTCGTCCAATGCCTTTTAGAAAGTCTGGTAAAGTAACAAACGGGCAAGAGCTTGTTGTTATCGGTCACCCTTCAGGTCTTCCTACAAAGATTGCTGATGGTGCCTTCGTAAGAAATAACAATAACTCTCTCTACTTCTCTGCTTCACTTGATACTTACGGTGGTAACTCTGGTTCAGCGGTATTCAATGTTAATACTGGTGAAATCGAAGGGATCCTTGTTCGTGGTGAGACTGACTACGTGAGAAACGGATCTTGTGTTTCTTCAAATATCTGTCCAATGGACGGGTGTCGCGGTGAAGACGTGACAAGAATCACGAATGTTTCAGAAATTATGAATTTATAATTCGATAAGAAAGGGAGCTTAGGCTCCCTTTTTTTTTTGGAATTCCAAGTTGTAAAAGCCTCCAGGGATGGAGGCTTTTATGCGTTTGGGGCGGGGCCACTTTAATTAAGAGGGTCATCTTGTCCTCGGCATATTCTGCCACTTCTCTGTATTTTCAAGCTCTTATATTTGGCATTACCTTTGCTATCTTAATCATAGCTATAATGGTCAAAGAGGATTTTTGACTCAAGGCGCAATTGGTGTGTTTCAAGGAAGAAACAATATGGTGAGATGGATTTCATTATTTCTTTTACTCATTTCTCTCTCTGCTGAGGCAAAGAGATTCATCGTTCATCACAGAGCAAAGAATGAAAGGGGCCGGGCCGGCTCATTTGCTCTCACAACTGAAAAAAGAAGTATTATCACTGGTGCTAGTGAGGCAGCGGTAAAAAGCCTTTTTTCAAACGAAGAAGTCGTCAGTATTGAAGAAGATATTATTCTTGAAGCGACATTAGAGCCCGGTGATGTTGGTAGTGGCGACACTTTCTATAATCAACAATGGCATTACTTTGAAACCTCAGGAATCGAGCTTCCTAGTGCTTGGGATATAACAACAGGAAGTCAGGATATTGTAGTTGCTATTGTCGATACGGGAATGACTAATCATCCTGATCTTCAAAGCAAGGTAATTCCAGGGGCTGATCTTGTGAGTGAAAGTGCCATGGCCGGTGATGGTGATGGTCGAGATAATGATGCCACAGATGAAGGGGACTGGATTACTTTTAGTGATTCCTGTTTTCAGGGAATGAATAAAGATTCAAGTTGGCATGGGACTCACGTGGCCGGCACAGTGGCTGCTCACTCTGATAATGGGATTGGTGTTACAGGAGTTTCTTGGAATTCAAAGATATTACCCGTAAGAGTGTTAGGTAAGTGTGGGGGTTATCTCTCTGATATCGCTGATGGTGTTCGTTGGGCAGCAGGGGGAAGTGTAGCGGGTGTGACGAATAATCAAAACCCCGCTGACGTCATTAACCTTAGTTTAGGGGGGCGTGGTAACTGCACAACGACCATGCAAAGTGCGATTGACTTTGCTGTGTCTCAAGGGGCGGTGGTTGTTGTGGCCTCTGGTAATGATGACCAAAACCTTGATTTTTCTTCTTATGTTCCGGCCAATTGCCGAAATGTTATCAACGTCGGAGCCTCTAACCGCTCCAGTAATCGCAGTTACTTTTCAAACTATGGATCAAGTGTTGATATTATGGCCCCCGGTGGAGACTTCTCTGCCAGTGTCTTCAGCACTTCTAATGATGGGACTACTGTGGCCAATCGCGCCAGTTATCGTGGAATGAGTGGAACAAGTATGGCCGCACCTCATGTAGCCGGTGTGGTTGCCCTTATTAAAAGTGTTGCTCCTAATCTCTTTCCTGCGCAAATTGAAAATATCATTAAAGAGAGTGCTAAATTTGTAAATTGTGATGAAAGCAATGGCTGTGGTGCTGGTATGATTGATGCCTACAGCGCTATAAGACTCGCTGAAATTACAGTTCCTGATGGCTCCTTTCAAGGAACGGAACCTATTAATCCCACTCCCGACACCCCAGGTGCGCAGAGACTTATTGCCAGTGATGATGGGGGAGGAATGTGTGGAAGTGTGGCCTTTGTTGACGGAGGAAAGCCCCCTAAAGGTGGGCTTGGGGCCTTTGTTCTGAGTTTGGTCTTGGGCCTTACTTTGAGTCTCGTCCAAAAGGCCACTCAAAGAAAATTTTAAATTGAATGGGGCATGCTCTTATTTGTAAGAGCGGCTTCAATATTTTTCATACACAATTTCGTCATCTCTTGTCTGGTCTTCTTTGTTGCTGAGCCTATGTGGGGAAGAATTACTGTGCTTTCTTCTTTAAGGAGGGGAGAGTTTGCTTGCATAGGCTCGGGATCGGTTACATCAAGACCTATTCCAAGAATTTTTCCTTTCCTAAGGCCATCGAGAAGGTCGTCTTCCTTGTGGCAGGCGCCCCTTGCTGTATTGATAAAATAGAAGGGCTTTTCCATGCGATCAATAAAGTGGGAATCGATAAGGCCCTCGCTCTTTTCATTTAAAGGGCAATGGAGGCTGATGACATCACACTCGCCAAAGAATTGCTCTTCGCTCGCACCTCGATCTTTATAGGGGTAGTAAAGAACCTTGGCCTGCCACAAATTCTCAGCCATTTTGGCAAAGGCCTGACCTATTCTTCCATCACCGATAATTCCAATAGTGCGCTCTCTGAGATCAAAGCCATTAAATTGAAGCGGTTCCCATGTCTTCCATTGGCCTTCTTTTACGTTGGCGATTGCTTCTTGAGTTCTTCTTGAAAGCATTAAGAGCAGAGTGAGGGCACATTCAGCTGTGGCATGGGTAAGGACATCAGGAGTATTGCCTAGGGGGATAGAGTAGGTTTGTGCAGCTTTTTTATCTAAATTATTGTGTCCTACGGCATAGTTAGAAATGGCCAGGAGATGGTTATTTTCTTTAAGGAAGTCCGCATCAATATTGTCGCAAAGCATAGTAATGAGAGCGTCATTACCCTTAGCGACACTATAGAGCTCGGCTTGGCTTAAGTTTTCCTCCCTCTCATTCCAACAGAGATCAAAGAGGTTGTTCTCTTTGGCATAATCGCGCCAGTATTCAATATTTTCTATTTTTCGAGTGGCGTACACTTTCTTCATAAGGCCTCGTAAGTAATTGTTAGAAAAGGAATTTAGACGTTCTGCCTAGCATTTCCCATAATAAGAGGTCTCAGAACTATAACAAAAATTTGTGAGACAGGAAGCCTCGCTCCCCTGAAAGGAGAATGTGATTATGGAAAATATTAAAAAAGTTATTTTGGCCTTGGCCCTACCATTGAGCGCACAAGCAGCAACTGTTGCTATTATCGACTCTGGTACAGATATGCTTCACCAGGACATTGCTCCTCAAGCGTGGGTTAACCCAGGTGAGATCGCGAGAAATGATCGTGATGAAGATGGAAATGGTTACCAAGACGATGTTCATGGTTGGAACTTTGCTGAAGGCAATAGTGAAGTCATTGACTACAGTTACCTTGGAACTCTTACTCAAGATATTCGCCGCTTCTTTGGCGTTCAAACTGATCTTATGTTAGGGACAGTGAGTGAAGAGGATCTTGCTTGGGCGCGCACGATGATCCAAGACGAAGAATTTATTAAGCAAATTAGTATCTATGGCAACTTCATGCACGGAACACACGTGGGTGGAATTGCTCTTAAGCCTACTCCTGAGTCAAAACTTCTGGCCGTTAAACTTATTCCTACTGAAGTTAAGCTTCCTGGCCAAGAGTCTGTTAAGTCGATGATTGCGGCGAAGAAGAATGCGGGTGAGTCTCAAGAGGGAATTGGCATGTGGCTTTTAAAGCAAGCCCTTGGTCAACTGGCGAAGCAGCAAATGCTTCAACTTGAAGAGATCGCAGCTTATGTTGGAAACCATAAGGCAGATGTTGCTAACGGTTCTTTTGGAACGGGTTGGCCTCAAGCGCGTATGATCGTTGAAACTCTTGGTAAAACTTTTATGAAAGATATTACTGAAGAACAAATCAATGAGGCCACGAAGCACTTTCTTAATACATTGGTAGCAGAGGGACAAAATATGGTCGCTGCTGCTCCAAACACTCTCTTTGTCTTTGCTTCAGGAAATGATGGTCTTGATAATGATCAATTCCCAACTTCTCCTACAAATATTCAGGCTGACAATGTGATCAGTGTTGCTGCCACAATTGAGAGAAATGCCATTGCCCCTTTTAGTAACTTTGGAAAGAAAATGGTTGATGTGGCCGCTCCCGGAGTTGGAATCAATAGTGCGGTTCCAGGTAATCAGTACTTAAGAGTAAGTGGTACCTCTCAAGCTGCTCCCTATATTGCTGGTGTGGCCAGTGAGATTAAGGAGACAAATCCGAAGCTGACTCCAAAAGAGATCAAAGCGATTATTATGAAAACTGTCGACTACAAGGAATTCCTTAGAGGAAAGGTTGTTGCTGACGGAATGGTTAACTCTGGTCGTGCGGTTCGTGCTGCTGACCTTAGTCAAACTCATGGTCTAGATCAGGCCATTGCTCTAGCGAGAACAGAAATTGCTGATATTCCAGCGATGGAGACTAAATCAGTGCTTGGAACTCCAGTAGAGAAAGGATTTGTATTGCCGCTGCCAAATTCTTTTATTTTACGTAAGTAACTCCCAAAGGTTAGGCGAGATTCAAGCGAGAGGAGGGGTGTAAGCCCCTCCTTTTTTTGGCTAAATTTCCGCTCTTTACCTGCCGATAGGGCTACTATCACCTTAAAAAACGCCATTTTAGGAGCGATATGAACACGAAAAGATGCCCTGAGTTTTATAAAGAAAGAATCTTAGAAATGATGAGCGAGTGTGTTCATAGTGGTGAGTTTGACCACGAAGAATTTGAAAATAAGGTCTCTGGCCTAAAAGCAGCTGCAGTCGTCGATGGACTCAGCCAAGAAAGCTTCTCTGGGCTCGTGAGTACGGCCCTTAAAGAAGGGTGGATTACGCCTCAGAAGAAGGCCTCTTAGTGATGAGGTAAGTCTTTCTCTTAAAGACCTCAACACCAGCTTCAACAAATTTTGGTGCCTTTGGTTTTTCGCTCTTTTGAGCGAGAAGAACGATGTCACAACTCTTGCTATAATGATTTTTGATTTCATCTTCGGGCACGCTAAAAGGCGGACCAGGGACTTTTTCTTGCGCATATTCAAAGGCTATAAGAAGTATCTGGCCATTCTCTTTGAGACAAGACAAAAGGTGCTTAGAGTAGTCAGCTCTCATCTCGGGGGGGAGGGCGACCATAGAGGCCCTGTCATAAATGGCGTCATAATCACTCTCTTGGTGCTTAAAGAGGTCTCCTGCATGAAGAGTGATCCCCTCTGTTGTGTAAACTTGATCAAGCTTATTAAAGTTGAGGTTATTGTCTTTAAAGAACTCTTCAACAGCATCCTGACTGAGCTCTATTCCCGTGACATTAAAGTGCTGCTCCTTAAGCCAAAGCATATCTTTACTCTTGCCACATAGAGGGACGAGAACTTTTGAATTGGGAGAAAGTTTCGGAAAGTGGGTCTTTAGCTCAGAGTTGATTTCACTCTGGTGAAAGCCAATATTTCGCTCCTTCCAACGCTCATGCCAAAACTCATGATCCATTATTCTTCCTTTCGTTTAATTTTTTTTAGCATAGGGTGTTCTCCTTCAATTGTTAAGTTCATAAATAGGGAGCCTCTTGATTACTAAGAATTAGAGATTACTTAAAAATACCTTTCTGTATTGCTGTATTAGCAAAAATAATGTGCCTTCTTTACATAAATCCTAAATAAGCCGATATTTTATTAACAGAATCGTAGGAGGTTATATGTGTGGTTTAGTATGTGTTTTTAAGAAAGAAGGTCCATTAGAAAAGTCATTTGATAAATTAATTAAAAACTCCCTCCAGCTGTTAAATCATCGCGGTCCCGATGAGAGTGAAGTTTATCGTGTGGATGAAAGCGTCCTTTTTGCTCATGCTCGCCTTAGTATTGTGGGTCTTGAAGATGGGCGCCAACCCTTGAAGGCCATCGATAGAAGAGGCGCTCAGATCACATGGGTTCATAACGGAGAAATTTATAACCATAAAGACTTAAGAAAGGAGCTTGCTCTTACGTCCAAGGCCTCTCATTGTGACTCTGTGGTAATCGGAGAGGGCTATCTTAAATGGGGCGTATCCATTTTTGATAAGCTTGATGGTGTGTTTGCGACTGTCCTTTATCATAAGGGAGAGGTTATCGCTGCCCGTGACCCCCTTGGGGTCAAGCCTCTCTATTTTGGAGAGAGTCAGGAGGGTGTCCTCGCCTTCGCTAGTGAGATGAAGGCCCTTCAAGGAATTTGTGATGAGGTTCATACCTTTCCCGCAGGTCACTACTACACAAGAGAAGAGGGCTTTGTTTGTTATTATCGCCCGCGCTTTAAAGAAGAGCGTCCAGAGCTTAGAGAAGATGTCTTTTCAAAACTAGAAAGTGCCCTTAGAAAAAGTGTTAAGAAGCGTCTGATGGCCGATGTAGAGGTGGGTGCCCTCTTAAGTGGAGGCCTTGATAGTTCCTTGGTTGCGGCCATTGCCTGCCAGGAGCTTAAAAAGAAAGGTAAGAAGCTTCATACCTTTAGTGTGGGTCTTGATCCCCTAAGTGATGATCTCAAATATGCGAGAATGGTAAGTGAGCATATTGGAAGTATTCACCATGAAATTATTTTTACTGAAGAAGAGGGGATGGAGAGTCTTAGTGAGATGATTTATCACTTAGAGACTTTTGATATTACGACTGTGCGCGCTTCAACTCCCATGTTTATTATGGCCAAAAAAATTAGGGAGCTCGGGATTAAGGTTGTTCTTAGTGGTGAGGGAGCTGATGAGATTTTTGGCGGCTATCTCTACTTTAGAAATGCACCAGGCGCTAAAGAATTTCATAAGGAGTGCGTGAGACGGGTCGGACTTCTCTATAGTGCAGACCTTTTGCGCGCTGATCGCTCGACCATGGGGGCAGGTGTTGAAGCGCGAGTTCCTTTTCTTGATAAGGAGTTTCTTGAGCTTTCCATGAGTATCGATCCTGAGCTAAAAATGGTGACTGAGCAGAGGTGCGAAAAATGGATTTTACGTCAGGCCTTTAGCAAGGAAGCGTTAATTCCAGATGAAATTCTGTGGCGCCAGAAAGAGCAATTTAGTGATGGTGTCGGTTACTCTTGGGTAGATCGTCTTAAAGAGCATGCAGAGTCTCTTTTTAGTGATCGTCAATTTGAGGAAGCGAAAAATCAATACAAGCACCTTCCCCCTGTTAGTAAAGAGGCACTCATGTACCGAATGCTTTTTGAGAAGCATTACCCTCTTGAAAGTATTGCTGTCCAGTCAAAGGCTTGGATTCCTAAGTGGCAGGAAAATAGTGATCCCAGTGGCCGTGCCAATACTGATCATATTCGCACAACAGAAAAAAAGATTTTTACTTTAAGTGCTTAACTTAAAAGTCAACTTTGAGAATAGTACAAAGGGCCCGCAAGAATTTTGAATCATAGTGGGCCTTCTTGTATCTTAAAATTTGCTCTAGAGAAGAACGGTAATGGGAAAGGCTAAGTTCTTTTGTGCCAATTAATCGGTCGTCGATTATGTCTGCGCAAGCAATAAGGCGAGAGATAGGTGTAATTTTTTGTTTATTAATCCCAAGGGGGTAGCCTTTTCCCAGGCAATCTTCGTGGTGCTGGTAGGCACTAAGAATAACTTCTTCAGGAAGGCCTCCTGCTGCATTGAGAATTTCCATTCCTCTTGTGGTGTGGCCCTCATATTCTTCTTTTTCGGTATCATTAAAGAGTGCAGGATTCTTTGTTATTATTTCTTTGTCGAGTTCTTTAAGACCAGTATCATGAAGAAGGCCTGAGAGAAAAACCTTAAAGAGGGTAGGTTCTGCATCCCATTCCACTTCTTTGGCAATGAGGTAGGAGAGAATGGCGGTGCTAAGAGCGTGAGCATAAGCGTATTCAGAGCTATCAGCGAGGCCTTTAAGAAGAATGAGAAGAGTTGTTCTCTTTTTTAAAAGAGAGAGAGTCATATCCGTATAGGCCTTGATTTCTTCCACATCAGATTGATCAAGGTCTTTTAAAATAGTCTTCTCTTGTAAGATGCTATTGGTGTAATTAATGAAGTTGGCAACTTTTGTATTATCAATTTTATTATTTTTTTCTAAGGCCTTTAAAATTTGTAGATTAAATCCCACAAATTCACAGTACTCATCTTTTAAAACATGGAGAAACTTTAACTTCTTTTCCTTGTATTCAAGAAGTTTATCAACTGGAATAGGGTCTCCCTTGTTTGCAAGTTTTACATAGTGATCCTCTCGAATCTTTATAAAGAGAGAGCAGGGGATTTCTTTTCCAGAGATAAATTTATTGAGGTCTATTTTGCAGTAGTCATCATCACGGGCTTTCTTCTTCTCATTTTCAGTTATTGGAAGATAGCGCTCTATTAATTCAAGGATGGCCTCACCATCAAAAGGCTTAATGATAAGATCATTGGCGCCAATTTTAATCGCTTCATCAATGAGGATAAGGTCAGCAAAGCCTATCATAAAAATGAAGGGGATTTTTTCATCAATGGCACGCACTCTATGAAGAAGTTCAATGCCATTCATAGGGGCCATCTTTATGTCACTGATTATAAAATCGGGTTTTTGAAGCTCAATGATCTCTAGGGCCTCTTGACCACTGTAGCACTTTGCTATTGAAAACTCTCGCTCTGAGTCTTCTTCAAGAATCATCTCCAAAAGGTCTGTAATTGGCTTATTGTCATCGACAATGAGAATTGCTGGCACGATGGGCTCCTTCCTCTTTGTCTAGTTTAAATCTAAACATGACTAAAGGAAGGAGAAAAAAATTTATATTAGTTAAGGATAGTAATGATCCCCGTTTCACCGTCAAAGCTAATTTTATCGCCTGTTTTTAGGCGTTTAGTGAGGCCTTTGATGGAGACAATTGTTGGCAGTCCCATCTCTCTAGCAACAACTGCACTATGGCTGAGAAGGCCTCCTCTTTCAACAAGAAGACCTTTAGCGCTTGGGTATAGAGGGATCCAGCCTGGATCAGTGCGGTAGGTGACCAGGATTTCACCATTAAGCTCAAGATCGTCATCAGGACTTAGGATAACCTTGACTGTGCCCTCAACAATACCAGGGGAGCAACCTAAGCCGCCAATTTGATTCTCTTCAAGGTTCTCGTGATTGACTTCTTCCTTTGGTGGGAAATGGTCGTTGCGATAATAGACCATTCCTCTGGTCATGAAGCGAGGGTTTGTCTCTTCGCTATCTTCGTAAGTCTTATACTGGGCCTTTCGAGTCGCAATGATGCTCTTGAGATTCATTTGAGGATTGGTCCCTTCAAAGAGGCCTTCAAATTCTTCAAGGCTCAAATAGAAAATATCCTCTTGGTGTTCGATCAGGTTTTGATCAGCGAGGCGCGCACCGATAGCAAAAATCATTGCCCTAACGACTCCGTAAACTCGGGTACGACAAAAGCGAGTGTTTTCACGGTTCATAACTGCTTTTCGAGCATGTTTTAAGGACCAAGAGTAAACGATCTTCTTTATTCCCGAGATATTACTCTTGAGTTGTTCTTCGGCCTTCTCTCTTATTTCCTTTTCTCTCTTTTCAAATTCCTCAAGGTCTGTTTGACCGGCATTGATCAAGTTTTTTAAAAAGACAAAGAGGAGGCTTGGGTCTTGGTGAAGATCTTTTTGTTCAAGCTTCATCTCACTCATGCAGCGAAAACCAAAACGGTCAAGATAGTCGAGGACATCATTGTAGAGTTCTGTGAAAGGACTTTGTCTTAAGGCCTCAAGGCATTGTTCTTTTGGAGTGCTTAAAATAAGAGCTTTCAAATCGTCATTGGCACAGATTTTACCCGTCATGGTGATAAGACGTTTCGTTGGTTCAGCGCTTTCAAGATTACCGTTACCAGCTAGCAAGTCGTTATGAAAGTTATCTCCGAGATGGCCAAGCCATTTTTCAGTGAGACCTTTAAAGACGCCAAAATGAACCATGCAAAGAAAGTCATTAATAATGGGTGCATGCCATTTCCAAAGTAGATCTTTCTCTAGGGCGCGGTACTTATCGTAGATCTCATCAGGAGTCATTTGTTCAAAGGGGAGATTTCTATATTGGTTATAATAGAAATAGAAATCACTTAGGAATTTGTCGACAATACTTTGAATATTAAGGTGATAGTAAAAGAACTTTAGGCCAGTGATAAACTTCTTGGTCTTTGCTCCCAGAGTTTGTTGGTATTCAGGGGGGCGAATCCTCTGGGCAATCTCATCGCCGAGGGACTCATCCGTTCCCATCATAGTTTCCATGAATTTCCGGTTAAATTTGTAGCCGGGGAGGATGTTGGTGAGTTTGTACCAATTGAGAAGATTGTAATAAATACGACCGTGAAAAATACCAAGCATATTTTTGAGGAAGCTATCCATGCGACGGATTTGATCGCTAGGGACCATTAGGATGTCACAAAACTGGACATAGACTTGATGGTAGACATAGCGAGCGAAACCAAAGGTTAGGGGTTTTGTGATGCCACCATAGCTTTCAACAATATTAGAATTGTCCCAAATAAAAAGTTTGCCAGTGCCATTCTTTATTTCAGTTGTGATGGGACGAGACTGAAGTAAGTAGAGTTTTCCTTCATAAAAGGCAAACTCGATATCCTGAGGAAACTGATAGTGCCCCTCTACTTTAATGGCCAATTCCAAAAGCTGATTATGTTCCTTTTGATTGAAGGTTTCTTCACTTGGTTTTGAAAACTTATTGATGGCGAGTTCTTTGGTGTCAGAATCAATTTCAAAGATTTCATTTTGAGGATTAGCTTCTTTAGAGATGACTTCGCCTGTTTTCTTATCAAGAACAATATGGTCGCCCTCAAGGTGGCCACTTACGAGACCTTCTCCAACACCATAGACACCATTTACAATGGCACTATTAGGATCTTTAGTGAGGGGGTTGCCAGTGAAGAGAACACCTGACTTTTCGGAGAAGATCATTCTTTGGATGACCACGGCGACCTCTATAGGATGAAGAGGAAGCTTATTTTCTCTTCGATAACTTAAAGAGCGCTCTGAGTAGGCACTGGCCCAGCATTTAATGAGAGATTCGCAGATGCCTTCCATGCCTTTGATAAAGAGGTAAGAGGAAAGTTGACCAGCAAAGGAGAAAGCACCACTGTCTTCACCTATAGCGCTAGAGCGCACGCTCACATAGTCTTCCTTTAGGTCTACTAAGTTTTCATTGAGAAAGCGGGTGAGGGTCTCACTTTTATTAAGGTCCTGTGAGGTGATGAGCTCTGTTATGGCCTTTGATTGAGAAGCATTACTCTCTTCATTTGATAAAAGGGATTCTATTTTATCGGCGAGGTTAAACTCTTCTTTGAAGAGGTTAAAGGCCTGAGCGGGAACCACCTTAAACTCAGGAACAGGAAAGCCTGCTCGGGCCATGAGGTAGAGATTATAACCTTTTCCTCCTGCATTATTCTTAGCGTGAGTAAGGGTCGATTCCTTGGTTATTATATGCATTATAATAATTCCCGATAAAAGTAGTTACCTATGAGTGAGACATACACTAATAGAATATAGACTGAACTGTAATGGCGAAAGAGTTTTCCTGTGGTCTCTGTTTTGCCTATCAAATAGATTATTCCAACCAGAGCGAGAAGACCAAGCTGGATAAGAAGAAGTTTAACCATCATGTAGTATTGAATAGTCGTGATATGGAGAACAAGATAACTTGCAGCGAGGGCCTGCACCAGCACTAGCATAACAGCGCCAAACTTTCCCCAAATACTCGAGTAGGTATCAACACCTTCTCTTTCTTCACAGGGTTGATAGATCTTTCTTCCAAGTTCAAAAATATTAAAGAGAAGCCAGCTCATGACACTGAAATAGATAAAGTCTGATTCAATGGCCAAAATCGTTTGTTTGCTTAAAGCACTAAAGATGGCAACAGAGAGGAAGAATGTCACAACGGTGTGGCTTGTGGCGTAAGTTGTGAGGTGAGGCCTTATAAGATTAGGAATAAAAAATTCCTTATACATGAGAAGACTATAGCCGATCGCTAATAAGATACTTGTAAGGGCGTTGATCCCACAGCTTGTAAAAAAGATGACTTCAAGAATGATGCATAATTCGATTCCTTTTTTGATGTCGAGGTGTTGCAGCAGTCCCCTTGGAAGAGGCCTGTCTGGGTTCTTCGCCACGTCGACTTCGAAATCTTTAATTTCATCATAGAGGCGAAGCTTCATGAAGAAAACAGCTGTTCCAAGGCCTATATAAAGAATGAGGTGAGGTTCGACCACGACATCTTTAGAGGCGTCAGCGACAAGGTAATGAGCATAGACAAAGAGAGCGATCATCACAAAGTGACTGATAGGTTCAAAGCGTTCTTTAAAGAAGATAGCCCATCTATTGAGCTGGCTCTTTCTGATTTCAATGTAATTGTCTATGCCATCGGGGCGTAGGATTGTATTCATAGCTGGTGCTCATTTTTCAATGTTTCTCTTAAGATGCCATACTCAACTTTAGAGTGGTGACGAGGGTCCATTGGAATATCGTCAACCTTTATAATATGGTCACAAATGATTTCATTATAAGCGAGAAGCTCTTTGACTTCTTCATGAATGGCCTCTGGCCGATCACGATACTCTTCTTTGATACAGTAAGCTGCGACTGTCTTCTCGCCGAGCTGCTCATCTTTAATTCCAAGGTAGGCAGCCTTTAAGATCTTATCGCTCTTTTTCATGACGAATTCAGCGCGCACAGGAAATTGGTAGCTTCCCTGGCGATTAATAGCATTATGAACGCGTCCAACTAGCCACAGATCTCCATTGGCGTCGACGCGACCGAGATCTCCTGTTCGGTGCCATACTCGACCTTGGTTATCGCGAATTTTGGTCTCACGTGTTGCCTCTTCGTTATTATAGTACTTTTGGCAGACATGCTCTCCGCTTACAATAATTTCACCAACCTCGCCTTGAGGGATTTCAATTTCTTTCCACTGTTCTTCATTAGTGATCTCAATGGGCTCTTTGATAATTTTAATGTATTTAACCTCAAGACCTGAATCAAACTTACCAACATTCACTCCATTGGCGACGAATTTTGGATCCTCTTCTCCAGTTGATTGTCCAAGCATTTGCTCGGCTTCAATATGGGCCATTGGCTCAACTTCCGTGCTTCCATACAGCACGAGTACTTCAGCATTGGGGGCTATTTTCTTAGAGGCCACAATGTCATCACGACTGACAGGAGCACCACCTGTGACAATTCTCTTAAGGTTTGTTAGAGTGATTCCTTCCTTTAGACAATGGTTATAGAGGGTTCTTAGGAGACTTGGGCTTAGGGTTGTTGCCACTGTATTGGTTTCTTCAAATTGTTTAAGAAGAAGAATAGCATCCTCTGGCTTTGGAGAACCAACATCAAAGGCGGGAATTACTGTTTTTACGCCAGCAGCAAGATTGTTAAGGGAGAAAATAGGAAAGGCGGGTAGGTCCGCATCACCTGTCTCATAAGGAAGATGGCGGTTAAGGGCGTAGTGCTGGGCCGCTAGAAAGCGATGGGAGCGATCAGCACCCTTTGGTGTACCACTTGATCCCGTGGTGAAAGTAATAAGGGCCGTATGCTCTTTTTCAACGGGCTCACTTGGGGCATAACCTTCTGTTGCAAAGAGGTTTTCAAGGGTCTCTGTATAGTTCTTTTTGTGAGGGCCCGCGACAATTTTAAAGGGGATTTCTTGGATTTCTTTGACTTCACTTAGGTAGTCAAAGGCCATTTCTACTGAAATGATCGCCTTTGGTTTAACAACATCAACGGCAACACCCATTTGATCTCGTCTGGCCCAACTATCAAGAAAAACCGCGACCGCACCAATCTTTTGAACGGCAAACATGGCACTATAGAGATAGAGGCTCATAGGAATAAAGATGATGACCTTGTCATTCTTTTTGAGCCCCATGTCGCGAAGCCCTTGGGCAATTTTGCCGACTAAGAGGTCGAGGTTCTTAACACTGATACTGTCATGAGGAAGTTGGCTCTCTTTATCCCAGTATTCAAGGCGCTTAGGGTGGACCCAGGTCAGAATATCTTGATCGGGATTCTTATTGAGGTGGTGGTAGAGAAAACTGGCTACATTATTGAGTTGGTGCTCTCCCTCATGGTAACCAAATGGTGTCTCTGGGTTTTCATAATTAAATTGTTCTTTATTACTCTTTTGAGCACTGAGAAGCTCAGGAGTAAAAGAGATCGCTTCAACTTTATTTTTAATAAAGGAGCCAATCGCCTTTGCTGCATCAATGTAGTGAGTATAAAGAAGCGCATGACCTGCACTATTAATGGTATGGAGCTCACAAAGTTCTTGAGGGTAGAGGTTTAGGAGAGGATCAATGTGTGTACTTTTCTTGCTGGTTTCATCTCCTTCTCCATAGAGGATAAAGAGAGGAAGTCCTTTCTTCGCGCACTGAGAGAGGAGATTTTTAATTTCGATATCATCAGGGCCAAATCCTTTCTTCTCCCATACGCTCGCCCTTAAGAGGTCAACATTCTTGAGATGCTCACTATAGGTTTTTAAAATAGCAGGCACTTCGGCAGGGGCTGCACTCTTCTTTAGAAAGTCTTCAATAATGGAAGACGTTTTGTTCTTTAAAAGAACTTTTCCAAGACCTCCCACAACGAGGCGTTTAAGAAGAGAGGCCTTAGTATCAAAGAGGTAGGGGGCAACAAGAATGATCGCGTCAAAGGCATCGTTAGTCGCCGCTTCTTTAAGGGCCTCGGTGCAACCATAACTATAGCCCATAGCAATGGTAAAGCTACCCTTTGTTCTCTTCATTTGAGGCTTCGCTTCCGTGTAGCGAATAAACTCATTCCATCTTAATTGGGGGATAGCCCTTTTAAGGGGTTCAAAGTCATAGGGGGTTCCTGGACTACCATGAAAGGTGAGGACATGAGGTGTTTTCATAGGATCATTCCTTGAGAGCGCATGGACTTAATAAGTCCTGGTGTTGGGTTTTTGGTGTAGATAGGTTTATTGCTTTGATTGGGGATACCACTTGGAAGGGTCTTTTCTTTCTCTAGAAGGTTGAGAAATTTAGTAAGGGAGAGGACTTCGAGCATCTCGGCCTTCTTGAGATAAGCTTCATAGTTTTTCTCTTTGCCCTCATCAACTATCACGACATCATAAATGATTCCTGAGTCAACTTTCTTTTCCATATGATGAAGAGAGAAGCCAGCTTCACGCCCTTCAAAAAGAGCGTAGAGGTCACAGAAGGTTCCACGGTAATGGGGGAGGAGTCCATGATGAAAGTTTACACATCCAAGAGTTGGTATATTAAGAAGATCTTTCTTGTAGAGGCATCTTGTGCGGATATTAATGATAAGGTCGACCTTTTCCTCTCTTAGCCATTCTTTTGCTTTCTCTTGATTTAAATCATCAAAGTTCTTATGAAGAATATTGAATTGATCACAGAGTTTTTGTCGCTTTCCTCTTTGATAGTTGAAGAGATTTTTGAGGAGGTTCTTTGTAAGGTCAAAGACTCCGACGAGGGGTAAAGCGAGAATTTTCTTTAATGAGGAGCGGTCAATACTTTTAAGGGAAACGACGCCAGTGAGGCGAATATTTTGACGATTTTCAAAGTACTTGAAAACCTCTTTCAATAAAATTTGGTAATTTCCAGGCACGTAGGTTACTTGACTGGTCACTATCAGTATATTCAACAACTTATTCTCTCCATTTCTCTCTATTTTAGGGAGGAAGTGCCAGGATTCCAACAGTTAGGGTATTTTTTTCAGCGAGTGTTATTTCTCTTAACAACTTCCTTTACAATGAAAAAAACCAACCCAAACCCTAAGATCAAAACGAGGACAGAATGCAAGAGATAAGTGTTTATCTCAATAAACAGGCCGGTGCTGGAAAAGGCAGTTGGTGGGAAAAAGAGATTTCCCGCCGTCTCTTTAGAAGTCAAATCAACTTTAGAAGGCCAAAGGATCAGGAGGAACTCGTCGAGCTTCTCAAGCGCGATGTTGAATCCAATATTGATACAGTCATTAGTGTCGGCGGTGATGGCACTGCCCATACTCTCATTCAAGAAATGGTCTCTAGTGACATCGCTTTGCTCGTTGTTCCAGGGGGAACGGCCAATGATCTTGCCAGTGAACTTGGAGCACAGGCAAGTGTCGATAAAGTCATCTCTTGGGTGAGAAGTCGTGAGATGAAGTATATCGACCTTATTAAAATTAATGGTCAGATGATGGCAACCAACGGTGGTCTTGGAGTTGGTGGTAATGTCGCCCATAAGATTAATGATCTGAGAAAACGAGTTCCCCTGTTTAAAAGAATGATGAAGATGACGGGAAAGCATATTTATCCTTTCTTCGCCGCAACTGAGTTTCTGGGTCTTGATTTTCCCTACTATAATTTTAAAATCACATCGGATGAATTTAGTGGGGTGATCCGTACACCTGGTCTTCTTATCAATAACCAATCCTGCTTAGGGGGGCGCTTTGAGGTGGCTCCAGGAACTTGTAATAGTGACGGGCTTTTTAATGTTACGGCCTTCACTCATAAATCCCGCGCTTCTATTGCTCAGTGTCTCTGGGCCATGGCCAATAAAGAAAAGGTCGTTAATGACCCCAATCTCATTAGTTTTGAAAGCCGCAATGTAAAAATTGAGCTTCTTGATGATACAAAACTTCCTTTCTTTGGTGATGGTGAGGTTTTCGGTCATGAAAAGTCATGGGAAGTTGAAATGGTTCCTAAGTCACTGCTCGTTTATAGCCAAATAGGAGAGTCTTCTCTTTTAAATGAAGTAAATGAGGTTACCCTGCAATGAGTATTCTTATTACAGGGGCCAGTGGTTTTCTTGGAGAGAAGTTCTTAGAGGATCTCTGTGAGAAAAAGGATGATACCAAAATCTATCTTCTCCTAAGGGGAGATAATCTTGAAAAATTCAGTCAAAAATACGCTAAAAATAATAGAGTCTTTTGTGTAGAGGGTGATCTTACTAATCCTGATGTCTTTGAGGATCAGAATGAATTCAAACACCTCTCCCTGGAAATTACTCAAATTTTTCACCTGGCAGCTCTTTATGATTTAGAAGCGCCAAAAGAACAGCTTGTAAAAGTAAATGTTATTGGAACCCAGAATCTCCTCTTCTTTGCGGGGTACTGTAAAAATCTTAAAAAATTTAATTATGCTTCTTCTATTGCTGTTGCAGGAGATTTTAAAGGGCCCTTTAGTGAGGATGATTTTGATTTAAATCAATCTTTTAATGACCCTTATGCCTATAGTAAATTTAAAGCAGAAGAGGTTGTACGCAATTGGTTTTCAAAGTCTCAGGTCTGTACTCAAATTCTGCGTTTTGGGATAATAATTGGAGATTCAAAGAGCGGAGAATTTAAGAAGAAAGATGGGATATATTATTTTCTTAAAGCTCTCATTGATATCAACCGCTACGCTGGGGCAACATTTAAAGCGCCCTATCTAGGTTTTCCTTATGATGGTGATCAGGAATTGCCTCTTGTGACAGTCGATACTGCAAGTCGCGCCCTCCTAGACGTTTATAAAAATAAGAAAGGTGGTCTAAGATCTTATCATATTCTTAATCGTGACTTACCAACTCTTCGTGATTTTCTAGAGGATTTTGTTAAGCACTTGGGCTACCAAACACAATTCATGAGTCTCCCCCGTATTTCTCTCTTTGAGCCCCTCATTAAAAATGGACTCTATCAACTAGGGCTTCCTCAAGAATTAATTGATTACATGTATATAAAACCGCAATTTACACGAATAAAAATGGATCAGGATTTAAAAATAACTAATCCAAGTTATAATGACTTTAAAGAAGTTATTTTTGATCGGGCGGTCGCGGACTTATCTCATACCCCTCTTAGTGTTTATCCGCAGGTCATTCAATTTCTATCGCGATGTGAAAAAGCGGTGGTCTTCGTTAAAGGGCGCATAAAGGCATGAAGCATATTATTTCACTTATCTTTTCAGGAAATGGTGCTTTTGAAGAAGAGGTTATAGACTTCCTTGGTGAATCTATTCGAGTTTCCCAATATCAGCTCAATTTTGATTATAATCTCGCTAAGAGCATCATTAAAGATTATGACGGGATTGTTGATGCCTTTGCTTTAAGTGGCGTTCCCCCGGTGATTAGTATGAAGGGGGGAGGCTTTATTCACCCTCAGATCGAGAAAATAAAAAAAGTCGCTAAAATGACACCTATGATGGATGGAAACCTTCTTAAGAGAAATTTCCTTCCCTTTGCCCTTCGAAAATTCTCTTTAGAGCATCATCGCTTCTTTGAAGACAAGAGAGTGAGCTTTTACGCAGGTGCCTTTCATTATCCGCTTATTGATGAAATTACTAATGCGGGGGCTCAAGTGGTATTGGGAGATCCTCTCTTCTTTCTTAAGCAGCCCTTCACTCTAGGCCATAAGAAGCATCTTGATACCTTTATTAAAACCATGCGTCCGCTATTTAAGAGGATGAAGCTTAAACGATCTCACCTTGGTAACTTTTCTAAGCGCTCCGATAAAATTCCTCAGTTTTTTAAGAGTGATATATTCGTTGGCAATGATAGTACCTTTGATCTTGTCGATCAGGGTCACCTTAAAGATAAGGTTGTTTTTATTGACTTTCTTAGTGACTCTCGTAAAAAGCAGTTTATAGCGGCTGGGGTAAGAGGAGCTGTCGTTTGCATGCCTAATATTCTTAAAGCTAATTTTAGCACTTTTAGTCTTGTTGAGGCTTGCCTTCAGGTCACTCAAAACGATGTTGAATATCTTAATGAAATGGCAATCCTTAAGTGGATGGAAAAGAATACGCTTAAGGCCCACTACTTTGACTTTGGGCCACGGGCTGATGAGATTGAAAAGTTTGCCTTCATTATTCATCCTCTTAGTAAGAAGCACCTCTTTCGCCACAAGCTTCTCAAACCTCTCACGGGCTTTAGCGATAGCCTAGGTCCTGTTGTGGAAGAGGCGATAAGCCAATTCCCTGGATTCTATCATGGAAAAATTGGAGGAATTGTCTCTGAAAAAAATGGAAAGGAAGTTGAAGGACTCATCTACACCATGACTGAGACTCCTAAGAAGTTGCTTGAAAAAGATGTTAATTCTATTTACGGCCGTTTGATAAAGCTTTGTGATGAAGGAGCAAGTCAGGGGGCACGTATTATTGGTCTGGGTGCCTATACGAAGATTGTAGGTGATGCTGGGGTGACTGTTGCCGATCAGAGTCCAATACCGGTCACAACGGGTAATAGCTTAAGTGCTTGTGCGACTCTTTGGGCCGCCAAGTTTGCTCTTGATAAGATGAATTTTGTCGTCAAGAAGAACGAGCGCTATCAGGGCAAGGTCATGATCATCGGGGCAACTGGAAGTATTGGAGCAGTGAGTGCGAAAATTCTTGCTAAGAGCTGGAGTGAGGTTGTGATCGTTGCGCCACGGGCCTATAAGCTTTTGGAGCTTAAAGAGGAGATAGAGGCTATTGATAGTGATGTGCGTGTTTACTCAAGCACCAATCCTGAAGAATATATTAGTGATTGTGATCTTATTATTACCTCAACAAGCGCTCAGGGAAGAAAAATACTTGAAATCGATCAAGTCAAGCCAGGTGCTATCATCTGTGATGTCTCTAGACCCTTTGATATTAGTGAAGAAGATGCTCTGAGTAGACCGGATGTGATGGTGATCGCCTCTGGGGAAGTGATGCTTCCTGGACCAGTAGACATGAGAGTGGATCTTGGTCTTAAAGGAAATATTGTATACGCCTGCTTGGCCGAGACTGCCTTACTTGCGATGGAGGGAAAGTATGAGAACTTCACTTTGAGTCGCAATATAAATTATGAGAAAGTTTTAGAAGTGGATCGTTTATGTCAGGAACATGGGGTTCGTCTTAGCTGTATAATGGGCCATAATGGTTTTATAACCGATGAAGAATTTGAGCTTTGCCGCGAGCATGCTCTAAAGAAGAAAGGGTCATAGATGACACAGAAATACTTTAATCAATTAAACTACACTCTTGGCAACGAAGACACCGGGGTTGATGTTGAAATCGTTAAAAAGTTAGGAAGTAAAAGTATTTTCAATGTTGCTGGCTGTGGGAGTCGTGGGCTTCCCTTGATGGCCTGTGAAAGTGTTGAATCCATTGAAATGGGTGATGTTTCACCCTATCAACTGGCCCTTTGCCGCCTTCGTACGGCCCTTTATCGCGCCCTTGATTATAACGAGTTTTTACAGTTCTTTGATTTTCCTCCCTATGGTAAGCAGGACAATTCCTATGCCCGAAAGAAACTCTTCTCGCGCCTAGAGCTGGTAGAGAGTGATCGTCATTTTTTTAAAGACCTCTTTGAACAAACCAATTGGCAAAGCCTTCTGTATAGCGGCAAGTGGGAGAGGACCTTTCAGACTATGAGCAAGGCACTTCAGCTTCTGATGCGAAAGGAAAGGGATCAACTCTTCTCTTTCTATCATATCGACGAGCAAAGAGAATATTTCTTAAATACCTTTAGTGGTTCTAAGTGGAACTCAATCCTCTTCCTTCTGGGAAATAAGTCGGTCTTTAATGCTCTTCTTTATAAAGGAGACTTTATTGAAAAGAATGTACGTGAATCCCATTATGACTATTATAAGAAAGCATTTGAACAACTCTTTACCCACAATCTGGCCAGAGAGAGCTTCTTTGCTCATTTGTGTTTTTACGGAAGAATAAATCATAGTGACGGAAATCCCATCGAAGCAGATAAGCTTAATTTCTATGCCGTTAAAAATAAATTAGAGATGGCGGCCTCTGATAGCGTTCGCTATAGTGAAGGAAATCTTCTTGATACTCTAAGCGAGAGAAGTGACGAGTTTGATTACATCGGCCTGAGTGATGTTCCAAGTTACTTTAAAGGAGAAGTCGAGAAGAACTTTCTTCAGACCATCAAGCCCTCTCTTAAAAAGGGTGGGGTCGTCTGCTTAAGAAATTATCTAAGGGTTCCTCAAGCAGACACTCATGGCTATGAAGAAATCACTCACGATTTTATTGACCTTTATCCTAAGGAAAAGGTTGGCGTTTATCGCTTTGGCCTTTTTCGTAAACTATAAGGGTTTACGTTTGAGTTGAGCCCCTGTGTAAATTAAAAGAGCGAGCCATATCAATATAAAACTAATTAAGCTTTGGCCCTCTAGGGGTTCCTTAAAGATTAACACCCCTATTGTAAGTTGCCCCAGAGGAGCGAGGTATTGAATGAAGCCGACGCTGCTATAGGGAATCAGCTTTACGGCCATCGTGAAGAAGACGAGGGGGGTTATTGTGACGGCACCTGTGAGAAAAACGAGAAAGCCTCTGTCTTCCAAAATGGACTCTGGTTTAAATTCTCCCGTGAAGTAGAGAAAGGGGATGAAGGTGAGAAGGAGAAGGACTAACTCAATGTAGAGTCCCTCTAATCCTTTGTTGTCACTGAGTTTATGGATGACACCATAGAGAGCAAAGCTGAAGGCCAGCGTGAGGCTTATCCAGATGTCTCCGCTTCTTCCTAGAGCAAAGAAGATCACCCCTATAAGTGCCAAGAGAAAACTTACAACCTTTATCTTTGTGATGTGTTCTTTAAAAAAGAAAATACCGATGATGACATTGAGAAGAGGGTTAAGGAAATAACCCAAGCTTGCTTCCACCATTTTCTGGGCTTGAGTCGCGTAGACGAAAGTGTACCAGTTTGTTGCGATGAGAATAGTGCTTGCTAAGAGGTAGATAGGTTTTTCTCTCGCGGCCTTGGTGAAAATTTTTAAGGGGCCTTTATTATAAAGAAAAGGAACAAGCACTAGTAATCCCCAAAGGATACGATGGCCTAAGAGGTTGATGGGGTTTAGGTGAGTGATATATTGCCAAAAGAGAGGAACTAGTCCCCAGATACCAAATGCCACTATTGCGTAAAGGTAACCTGTATTTGTCATAGTCTTTGGGGGGGATAAAAAAAGGCCTCCACTTTGAAGAGGAGGCCTTTATGCTAACTAAAGTCTTTTCTTGATCTTAACTTCCGCACATGACGCAGTCATCAGGATTTTCAATTGAACACACCATTTGAGCTTCAGCCTCTGCTTGAGTTGGCTTATCTTTTTGGTTGTTCTTAACTGTAAACTGAACCGCATTAACAACAGCTCTTGTTCTCAAGTAGTACATACCTGTTTTGAGACCCGCCTTCCAGGCATAGAAGTGCATAGAAGAGAGTTTACCAAAGTTAGGTTCTTGAATGTGAACATTCATCGATTGACCTTGGTCAATAAATGGTCCACGAAGAGCTGCGTGATCAATAACAGCACGTTGAGAAATTTCCCATACCGTTTTGTAAAGTTGCTTAATGTCTTCAGGGATTCTTTCAATGCTTTGAATAGAACCATTGCTTGCAATGATTTCATTTCTCATGTCATCGTCCCAAAGATTACGCTCAACAAGGTCTTTTACAAGGTACTTGTTAACAACGGCAAATTCACCAGAGAGTACACGCCTTACATAGATATTAGAGGTAATGGGCTCAAAGCACTCATTATTACCAAGAATCTGTGAAGTCGATGCAGTTGGCATAGGGGCAACAAGAAGAGAGTTTCTGACACCTGTCTTCATGACTCTCTCTTTTAAGCTATCCCAGTCCCAACGACCCGAGGTGGGCTTTGTTCCCCACATATCAAATTGAAAGATTCCCTGGCTCATAGGTGACCCTTCAAAGGTCTTGTAAGGCCCATCAATTTCGGCCATCTCAGCAGATGCCGTAACGGCAGCAAAGTAGATGGTTTCAAAAATCTCTTGATTCACCTTCTTTGCTTCTTCAGATTCAAAAGGAAGTCTCATAAGGAAGAAGGTGTCTGCTAGACCCTGAACACCAAGGCCGATCGGACGATGGCGCATATTGGAGTTCTTCGCTTCTGGCACCGGGTAGTAGTTAATGTCGATGATTCTATTGAGGTTGTAAGTCATGCGACGAACGACATCATAGAGTTCTTGATGGTTGTATTCACCAGTTTCTTCATTAACGAACTTATTAAGGGCCACTGAGGCAAGGTTGCAAACGGCAACTTCGTCAGGGGCAGTGTATTCCATGATCTCTGTACAGAGATTTGAAGACTTAATTGTTCCAAGGTTTTTCTGATTCGATTTCTCATTAACGGCGTCTTTGTAGAGCATGTAAGGAGAACCGGTTTCAACCTGAGACTCAAGAATATGAAACCATAGGTCTTGGGCGCGAACAGTTTTCTTCGCTTTACCTTCAGTTTCGTAACGAGTGTAGAGCTTTTCAAACTCAGCGCCGTAAGTGTCAGCAAGACCTGGACATTCATGGGGGCAAAAGAGTGACCACATTCCATCCTGTTCAACTCGCTTCATGAAAAGATCAGGAGTCCACATAGCGTAGAAAAGGTCACGAGCACGTTGCTCATCCTTACCTGTGTTCTTCTTCATTTCAAGAAAGTCAAAGACATCGGCATGCCACGGCTCAAGGTAGATCGCAAAAGCGCCTTTACGCTTACCACCACCTTGGTCAACATAGCGAGCAGTATCGTTGAAGACCTTGAGCATAGGAACAACACCATTTGATGTTCCATTTGTTCCTTTAATCGCAGAACCCTTAGCGCGGATATTGTGGATAGAGAGACCAATACCACCGGCGCTTTGGCTAATAAGAGCTGTCTGACGGAGAGTATCGTAGATTCCTTCGATACTGTCGTCTTTCATCGTGAGAAGAAAGCAGCTAGAAAGTTGGGGCTTACTTGTTCCACTGTTAAAGAGAGTTGGAGAAGCGTGTGTGAAAAGCTTCTTGCTCATAAGGTTATAAGTTTCAATGGCAGCTTCCATATTATTCATATGGATTCCAACAGAAACACGCATAAGCATTTGACCGGGTCTTTCAACGATTGTGCCATCCATACGCAGGAGGTATGAACGCTCAAGTGTTTTAAAACCAAAGTAGTCGTAGTCAAAATCTCTATTGTCGACAACGGCCTTATCAAGCATCTCTGCGTTTTCCATAACAGTGTCATGGAGTTCTTTTGAGATAAGGGGAGCGTGCTCACCCGTTTTCTCATTCACGTAGGCATACATTGCCTTGATATTTTCAGAAAAGCAGCCACGAGTTTCTTTGTGAAGATTGGATACGGCAATTCGACCGGCCATCTTACTGTAGTCTGGGTGCTTCGTCGAAAGATAGGCTGCAGTTTCGGCTGCAAGCTGATCTAGCTCACGAGTCGTGATTCCGTCATAGATCCCTTCGATCACCTTTTGGGCGATGGCAGAGGGGTCTACACGATCATCGAGATCGGAACCAAGTGTATGAATTCTTTCTGTAATTTTATCGAATTTAATAGGCTCTTTTTCGCCGCTTCTTGTGATGACGTACATCTTAAAACTCCGCGTCTAGTGTGAATACTTGTTGGCCTTTGTCTTGTCCAACACCAGGTCTAACATATTCAGAAACTCTCTTTTCAAAGAAGTTAGTCTTACCTTCAAGTGAGATAAGCTCCATCCAATCAAAAGGATTTTCCGAGTCGTAAACGCTGTCACAACCAAGTTGGTTTAACCAGTGGTCAGCGACGAATTCAATATACTGACTCATAAGGTCTGCATTCATACCGATGAGGGAAACAGGAAGAGCGTCCGTGATGAACTCTTTTTCAATTTCAACCGCTTCTTTGATAATTGCTGTAATAGTCGCCTTATCAGCTTTTTCTTCTTCAGAGAGGAGTTCGTGAATAAGACACGCGAATTCACAGTGAAGGCCTTCGTCACGAGAAATAAATTCGTTAGAAGTACAAAGACCTGGCATGAGGCCTCTTTTCTTAAGCCAGAAAATAGAGCAGAAAGAGCCGCTGAAGAAAATTCCCTCAATGGCAGCAAAGGCCACGAGTCTTTCAGCAAAGCTTCTCTTTGAGCTAATCCACTTCATTGCCCATTTCGCTTTCTTAGCAACGGGAGGAAGGGTATCAATAGCTTTAAAGAGCTTATTCTTCTCAGCAGTGTCTTTGATATAAGTATCGATTAGAAGAGAGTAGGTCTCAGAGTGGATATTCTCCATGGCTATCTGAAAACCATAGAAGCAACGTGCTTCAGGAATTTGAACTTCGTTATAAAAGCGCATGGCGAGGTTTTCGTTAACAATACCATCGCTGGCCGCAAAGAATGCGAGAACGTGCTTAATGAAATGCTTTTCGTTGTCATTGAGCTTTTCCCAGTCAGATAGATCAGGAACAAGATCAATTTCCTCAGCAGTCCAGAACACGGCCATGTGATTCTTGTACATCTCCCAGATGCGATTGTATTCGATGGGGAATACTACAAAACGATCCTCGTTTGGTGCTAAAATTGGATCCACGATGCCTCCTTTCGTAAATCAGAATACCCAAATGTTTTTGTTGGTTAGGATATTCGAGTGTGCTGTTGTTGTTTTGTTGTGTGTCTTCTTTAGAGATTTAACCGCAAAAAAAGTCACCCGCTTAAATCCGTTAAGCAGCTAATTAAGTAAGTAACAGAGTGTTTTTGTCACTGATATTACTGACTTTCGCCTTCAATTTTTGAAGTTGTGTCTCTAGATATAGGGTAGCAAAGGTAGGCAAGTAGCACTAGGGCCAGTGTTTAAAAAAGGATGTCTTTTTTTTCATAGCCTTTTGCGTTAAAAGTTTTGATCTGGCCTATAATGCCTTCGCCACTGGGTTTAGTATAATTTAAAGAGGGCGAAATTTTTTTTCTGAATTTTTCTTACACTTTGGAATTTCTTGCCTTCACACGCCATGTCGTAAAGAAGATTTTTAGAGAAATCACACCGCATGTAGTGCTATGGAAAGAAAAAGAGGAGAAAAGAACACTAATTCTTTTTTTTGAAGAGAGCTAATAGCGAAGCTTACTTATCGGGCTGTCACTAAGTTTCTTTCGCCTTTTATCGTACTCCTGAGTGGTTTTAACGGAACTATGATTCACCTCCCGAGCGACGGAGTAGATATCAACGCCCGCTTCAAGAAGTTCTCCGATAAAGGTGGCCCGGGCACTATGGGGGCTAATCGAAAAGTTGAGGCCAATTTTCTTTCCATACTTAGAGATGATCTCATTGATTGTGCGCGGGTTGAGAGGTTTGTTGAGGTTGCTGGGGTCACTTGGATTTCTTGTGGGCTGAAAGAGCCAGTCTTCGCTTGCGTGCTCTCGGCCCTGTGCCTTCATCCACTCAAGGTATTCCTCTAAGGCTTCAATGACGAGGGGATGCAAGACCTTTTGGCCGACTTTGCCGCCCTTACCAACAAATTCAAAAACGCGAAGATCATTGATCTCACGATAATCTTTAAAGCGAAGGCTTAGGACCTCAGCCTTTCTCATTCCGGTCATAAAGAAGCTGACGAGAAGGGCACGGTGAAGGAAGCGGCTAGAGCTTTCTTTATCGCCTTGGCTGAGTATTTCAAAGAGTGCTCTCACTTGTTCTTTTTCTAAGGCCTGAGTGGGTTTGATAACTTCTCTTCTTGGGCGCTTAACACTTTGTACGGGGTTAAACTCGCGCTCTCCCTTTTCGACAAGATAATCAAAATAACTAGAGAGACTGGCCAATTTACGCGCTACGGTCTTTGGCGCTGAGGGCCTGCCGTCGTGACCACCGGTTTCAAGAAGAAAGTTACGATAGGTGATGACATGCTCTCTTTCGACTTTACAAAGGTCTTTTGGGGCACCTTCAGCAAAGTCATGCAGATACTCAAGAAACTTGATTAAATCAGTCTTGTAGTTTTTGCGTGTGTGCTCACTTGTGTAGTTGGCAAAGAACTCGTCATGAAGATTAAATCGAGAATCGATAATATTATTTGATTTTTTGGGTGCTCCCATAGTTTCATTATCAAGTACTAATGGATTTGAATCAATGGAAAGATTTGTCCCCTCTGATAATAGGGGGGAAAGAAAGGTGAGTACCTATGGACAGGGATGAATTAGGAGGCCCATCACGTGCCTTTTCAAAACGTGATTTTCTAAAGGGTGCAGCCCTTGCAGCAATGGCACCTATGAGCAGCTTAAAAGCAAGAGAGGAGAGTGAGTCTTTTCGCTTTTGCTTTGGCTCTTGTAATCTTCACTATTCTTCTCAGCGCCACTGGGATGTTATCGCCAAACATAATCCAGATCTATGGCTTTGGCTTGGGGATAATATTTATGGCGACACCACAAATATGGCGAGCATGCGCTCAAAGTATCAGACGCTTTTAAAGGGTCCCTATGGCCGCTTTAAAGAGCGCTTTCCCATTGATGGTATCTGGGATGACCATGACTTTGGCGTGAATAATGGAGACCGCACTTATTCAAAGAAAGAAGAGAGTCAGCAACTGCATCTCGATTTTCTTGATGTCGCTAAAAACGATAAGAGGCGGGACCAAGAGGGGATTTACCACACAAGAGAAGAGATGGGAGGAAAGATAAAATTCTATCTTCTTGACTGTCGCTACTTTAGAAGTGAAGAGACCGGGCGTGGGCAAGACCTTCTCGGTGAAGCCCAGTGGCAGTGGCTCGAAGAGGAAATGGCCCAGAGTGAGGCTGATATCAATATCATTGCTTCACCTATTGGGGTTCTTCTTAACCGTTTATTTGTCACAGAGGATTGGAGTCAGTTTCCTGATGAGAAGACCCGCCTTATGGAACTTGTGGCAAAGTATGATCTCTCGGGGACTTTCTTCTTAAGTGGGGATAAACACTTCGGCGCTTTTATTAAGAGAAAGTTTTCAAGAGGGTGGAAACGCGTCGAGTATCCAGAGTTTCAAAGTAGTGGTCTTACCCATATATTAAGAGAAGATGCCCGTACTCCTGTCAGGCTTCTCTATGGAAAGAGAAATGTCATGATAGAGAAGAACTACGCCCAGGTTGAATTTCATAAGAAAAAAGGGCAGTGGCAAATGAATTGGTCCCTTCACTCCCTTGATAGCACTTCGGTGATGAAGAGAGCATTTTCTCTTGATAGCAATGGAGTTTGGAAGAGATGAGAGCACTTATCGTTATTCTTCTTTGTTCTTGTCCCGCTCTCTTTGCCCAAACTTGGCAGGTGACACACCTTAAAGGAAAAGTGATTCAAAGAATAAAGGGCGTAAGTAAGGATGTTACTAAAGGGGATAACCTCAGTGAGGGGACGCAACTTGCAACAGGAGGGGCTTCCTTAGTGAGAGTTAAGAGTAAGTCTGGACAAAAGATCACGCTTGCTCCTAATGGTCAGGTCATTCTCCCTAAAGGGGATAAGGCCACTCAAAAGAAGAGTGTTATCTACCTTGTCAAAGGTGCCCTTCGCTATGAAGGGGGCCCAAAAAAAGATGATGAACCCCTCGTGCGCACAAAGAGCGCGGCTTTAGCGGTAAGAGGAACGGACTTCATGCTTAAAAGCAATCGTCTCTTAGGTGAGAGCGAAGTGGTTCTCTTTGGTGGCAAGGTTCGTTTTATGGATCTGAGTGGTAGTGACTATCAGGACCTCAGGCCGGGCCAATGGGGAGGCCATGGAGGTCGTTTTGGGGCTTCAATCAAGCCACCTATCGACCTTCCTGAAAATGTTTTGACTTACTTTAAAGGTCTCTTCTCTATTTAAGAGACCATGTTTTCTCAAGAACTTGATAGAGGGCCTGTCCTTCACTAACCACTGCACTTGGGCTGTGGTTAATAATATGGGCCTCTTCTAGCAGTTTGATTTCTCCTAGGCACTGCTCAAGAATTCCGCCTAATTCCTTTGCCCCTTCTAAAGGAGCGAAGTTAAGAAACTTACAAAGTCCCTGCCCTTTTAAGGCGTGATCTCCTGGTTTTAAGGTGAATTCATAGAGTCCACCTATGGGGGCAAAATAGGTTTTATAATCTTTAAGAAAGCCTGCTCTTTGAGGTTCAAAAGAGCTTGTTGGATGAAAGTCATTGGCCAGAACACCGCGCTTAGAGAGGAAGCTGAGTATTCTTTCAGCATCGCGCAGGGCCTCATTCATATTGAGAGACTCTTCACTCCCAAGCTCTACGGTGTAGGCCTCAAATGATTTGGCATCGAGGTTTTCTAGATTCATGGCCTTAAGATTACGACTAAGAATTACCCAGGGCATGAAGGTGGCCTCATCCATGGCCCCAGCAAATTCATTGGGAATGATGATCGTAAAGGGAAAGGGAAGGTCCACGACCTTTTCTTTTTCAAACTCACCAGCGTAGAGGTAGCGACAGGCCTTGGGACCAGTGTGCAGATCAAGGACAATGTCGGCGCTAGAAGCGAGATGCTGAAGGGTGAGGTTGAGCTTTACATCATCACTAATGGCGTATTCACTTTTTTGAGCGCGTAACTTCTTTAATGATTCGCCTAGATAATGCTTAAACTTCTTTCTTATTGAACCCTTCGTTTCTTCAGCAAGATTTAAGGATTCAAGCCAAGCCTTTGGAGAGAAAATTTCGGGATATTCTTCAAGGTTTTGATAATTTCTGTTCCAATTATTGCCACTTGTGGCGTTAAAGCGGCCTTGAGTGAAGGTTCCTGCTTTCGTATTAATACTCATGGGGTTTGCGGTGGGAATTATGGTGAGAGAGCCTCTAAATTCATTCTTACTAAAGAAGTCTAAGAGGTGGTAAACAACACCATTTCCTTGCACTTCAGCACCGTGAACGGAAGCCTGAATATAGACATGAGGTCCAGGGGCACTGCCTGTGAGCCGATAGGCATTGAGGTTGAGGCGGTCTCCGTTGGGGAGAGTTTTAATCGGATATTGAAGGTGGTCAAAACTCAAAACAATTCTCCTTAAAAGTTTGCTTTAGACGAGCCACTCCTCAGCCTTTCGTGGCGTTCTTGGAATCATGACATTGCCTTCATACAGAATAACTTCTGCTGCTAAATTATGACAGAGGAAAAATGGCATGCCCTCAGTGAAGCCATAGGCCCCGCATTGGTGAAAGCATAGCCAATCTCCAGGACCAGTGTCGGCGGGAAGCTCTAGAGTGCCGAGGTTGTCCATGGCCGTGCATAAAGGACCGTGGATTTGAAAGGACTGATTTTCTTTAGAGCTTTCTCTAAAAAGCTCTACGGGAAAAGATTGTCCCGTTATGGCAGGCCTTACAATATGGTTGACACCGCCATCTAGGATGAGGAGTTCCTTTCCTCGCACATTCTTACGGTCGATGACTTGAGTCATGTAGTGACCATAGGGACCTACGGCATAGCGGCCTAGTTCCATCCAAATTTTTTCCCAACCAAATTCGCTTTTAAGGTCTTTAAGAACTTCTAGGATCTCATTAAAATCAACGGCCTTTTCATTTGAATTATAAGGGATACCAATCCCACCACCAAGATCTAGGACTTGGGGCTCTATCCCAAGCTTTTCAGCGAGCAAATGAGTTTGCTCTGCAATTTTACGCCAAATCTTCTTAAGGCGATCAACTTCTAAAATATTTCCCCACTGAAAGACATGAAGGCCAATAATATCGAGGTTTGTCGCCTTGGATTTCTCCATGCTCAACCATGTTTTCTCATCTTCACCAAAGGGAGTGATTTCATTTCCTCCAAGCACACTTGCGCCTTCTTCCCACTCTAATTGAACCCGCAAGAGAACCTGCGGTCTTACGTTCATGGTCGCGGCAATGTCGTTGAGCCAGTAGAGTTGGTTAAGGGATTCGCAAACCACAATTTTGATGTCTTCTTCCAGAAGTTCACGAAGGTACTTGCGACTTTTGGAGGGACCTGTGGAGAGGATATTTTCAGGCTTGATGCCTGCACGTAACACTTGATCAATCTCTCCCTTAGAGGCCACATCAATTCCGAACCCACAGTTTCTAAAGACTTTTAAAACTGCACTTAAGGGGTTGGCCTTACAAGCATACCAAAGAAGAATATCGGGATCCTCTTTCATAATACTTGAAAGGCCTTCGAGGTGTTCTTTGAGCCCATCAAGGTCATAGTAAAAGAAAGAGCTATCTAAGCGCTTAATGATTTTTTCTAGATCTTGACGGTGATGGGCTGCTATTTTCATGAATTTCCTTTTAACGTAAGAATGACTCTAGCTCGAGAGAAGCTTCAGACTTTTCATCACGATATTTTACAATGAGGGCACAGTTGAGAGTTAGTCCCATTTCCTTGGCCCATGCTAGCTTATCATTAACAGGACGCGAGCCTGGGACAACGATTGCGCGCTCAGGGATCGGCTCATCTGCGCTAAGCATTCTCTCATTTACACAGTCGTAAATTGGAACGCCTTTTGAGAGGACAACACCAGGGGCAATAACAGCTTCTTTTAAAACTTGTTTTCCCTCGACAATGACCGAGCCCGATCCAATAAAGGCGCCATCTTCAATAACGACAGGAGCAAGACCAATGGGCTCGAGGACACCACCAATTTGCACGCCGGCAGAGAGGTGAACATTTTTTCCAATCTGAGCACATGAGCCCACAAGCGCATGACTATCAACCATGGTTCCCTCATCGACAAAAGCTCCTACATTAACGTAGGCAGGAGGCATAATGATGACGCCGCTAGCGATGTGAGATCCTCTTCTGACACTTGATCCACCGGGGACCATGCGAACTCTGTCCTCTGGCTTAAAGTGACGAGGTGAGAGGTTATGCTTATCGACAAAGCCGTGCCAGTGTTCGTCAGAGAATTCCTTGAGCTCCCCAGCTTTAAAGGCTTCTAATATTCCGGCCTTCACGTCTGTATTGGCCTTCCAAACACCATCGACTTTATTGGCCGCTCTGATTGTTCCTGCTTCAAGAGCGTCTAAGATTTCTGTCCAGTTCATTGTCTTTCCTTTTCTTATTGTTGTTTTTTCATCCAATCATTAATTCTTATTGAGGCCTCAAGAACCGTTGCCGCTTGAGAGAGGTCCTTGTGGCTTAGAGGAAGCTTAAGGTTTGGGGCGGCAATTCTTTTTTCTTCACAGAGAAGTCTTTTGACGGGAATAGGATTGCTCACACAAAATAAAGCGCCAGCACAGGCGTCCCATAAAGAAGCATCTTCCTTACTAAGCTCACCACTTAAGGCTTGTTTGACATATTCATGAGTGGCCTTAGGCCAAGCATTTGAAGCAACGCTGACAAGTCCCACGCAACCGTGTTCTTTAAAGGCTGGCACCATGCCATCATCACCACTGTAAAGGCGAGTATTAGGCGCTGCTGCTTGATAACTTTTAAAATCTTCAACACTGCCACTGGCCTCTTTGATGGCCCATAATTTATCGTGACCCGCGAGTCTTCTGACGGCATCAGGACTCATGGCCTTGCCCGTTCTTCCTGGAACATTATAGAGCATAACAGGATGCTTTGATTGATCCATAAGAGTTTTAAACCACTCGTACTGACCTTCGGTTTCGGGTTTCGCGTAAAGAGGCGTCACCATGAGAGTGGCATGAATGGGAAGGGTGTTGAGGTATTGAACCCATTGGATGGTCTCTTGAAGGTTAGAACCGCCGACTCCCACCATAAGCGGAACATTGAGGTTTTGTTCAAAAGTATGGTCAAGGACCTTCTTTTTCTCCTCTGAAGTAAGGTTTAAGGCCTCACCTGTTGATCCAAGAACTAAGACACCATTTTGGGCCTCTTCCTGTTCTTTTAAAAGAAGCGTATAAGACTCAAGATCGAGTTCTCCATTTTCTTTAAGGGGTGTGACGATAGCTGTCCATAGAGGATAATCATTAAGATTCATAGTCCTAGCTCCTTCGTTGCCAGATGCTCAAACCAGTGAAAGCCTGCTGTGATACGGCCTGATAATTGGGCCGCCCAGAGTGCGCCACTAGCAAAGAGCCTGCGATCCTTTGCAGTATGTTGAATTGATATTGTTTCATAGGGTCCTTCAAACGTGAAGGCATGATCTCCAACGATGTCGCCAACGCGCTCACTGGTAATGTTACAGTCATGACCAAACCATTCGCCCCAGCGAAGAGCAGTGCCACTAGGAGCATCGAGCTTTTGGGTATGGTGGATTTCATGAATTGTCGCCTGCCATTGATCTTCAAAGAGAATGGGGGCCTTATTCATGACATCAAAGAGTTTCTTAACGATGGTCATACCCAGGGAGAAATTGTGACCTTGAATCCACGGCATTTGTGCTTCCTTAAGACTGGTATCGAGTGTGTCTGGAAAGTCCACTCCCGTTGCTCCACTGACAACTGGTAGAGGGTTTTTAAGAATTAAAGGCAGGTAATCAAGCATGACTTGTCCGGGGACAAAGGCAATGAGGACATCGTGCTCTTTTAAAGCACTCTCTGTGAGGGGGTTTTGTGAGTGAAAAACCGTATGAGAGATATTCTTTTCACTGCAAAGCTCTGCAACTTTCGAACCTGTTTTTCCTCTCCCTAAAATTGCAATTTTCATTGGGCCTCCTCAATAAAAGTCTTATGGAGGCGTTTGATGGCACCACCGGCTTCTTCAGTTTTAACGACTAAGCAAAAATTGTGGCGAGAAGCCCCAAGGCAAATCATGCGGACATTTATTGGGGGCTCATTCTCTTGGTTAGAGATACTTGTAAAAATTCTTTGGGCCAGTCCCGCTGTGTGATTGATATTGTTGCCAATAAGACTAACAAGGGAGAGGCCTTTTTCCATTTGCACGGTACAGATGGTTTCAAGGTCCTTAAAGAGTTCTTGGTTAGAGAGGGTTTCTTCTTCAACGGTAACGGCGACAGAAATCTCAGAAGTCGTAATAGCATCAATAGAAACTTTGTGTTTCTCAAAAAGACCAAAGAGGCGCGAGAGAAAGCCAAAGTTATTGAGCATTTTAGGGGTCGTTAAGGTAAGAAGCGCCTGATCTTTTCTTAGGGCCATGGCACGCACCAGTGGCTGGTGTTCACTTTGGGCCTTAATCCAGGTTCCAGGGGCATCTGGCTCATAGCTCGATCCTACAAAAACAGGAATAGATACCCTTTGAACGGGGGCAAGTGTCGTGGGGTGAAGAATCTTGGCGCCAAAGATCGCAAGCTCCGCAGCCTCTTGGAAAGTGATCTCACCAATGGGGAGGGCGCCACTACATAGGCGTGGATCGGTCGTTGCAATACCAGCAACATCCGTCCAGATTTCAAGAAGGTCAGCCCCGATTCCCTCAGCTAAAAGTGCGGCACTATAATCAGAGCCTCCTCGACCGAGGGTCGTGGTCTCACCCTCTTTCGTTGCCCCCACAAATCCTTGAGTGACAAAGACGCCGTCGCCAATTTTTGCCGCTAGCATATGCTTTCCACATAAGGCACGGATCTCTTCTATTTGAGGAATTCCTTTTCCAAAGTCATCATTTGTTCTCATCACCTGGCGCACATCAAAATTACTTACAGGCTTATCGTTAGCAAGCTCCCTCAGGGCAACAGTCATTAAGGGAGAGCTGAGCCTCTCGCCAAGGCTTTGCAAACGATCCATCGCCTTCTTTGGTGCGTCCTTGAGGTAGTTTATTCCTTTAGCAAGAGTTTCTAATTCGCTTAGGAGGGATTCAATATGATCAAGAGTATCCGGGTCAGCACCTAGCTCCTTAGCGATGCTTCGGTGCTTTTCTTTAAGGTCTGTGATGATTTTCTCAGATTCGCTCCACTCCTTTAAGCGCGCCGTTTGGGCGAGTTCAATGAGTTGATTTGTGGTCCCATAGGTGGCGCTAACAACAACGACACTTGAGTTCTTCTCTTTTGCGATATTGGCTGAGCGGCGAATGGCCTGCGCATCTTTCATGCTTGAGCCACCAAACTTACTGACGATAACTTTATGCTGGGTTTGGTTCATGTTAAATCCTTTCCTCTCTTATTTAAGATATAAGCTTAAACGTTGAATATCATTTGGAAAAGGGGACACGAGAGAATTCGCAGTGAAGCACTCCACAAGAATAGGTCTTGTGACAGCCCTAGGGATTCAGCCCTAGTGACCAACCAACCAATCGTGACTAAAAGGTTCGTTTCGGCATCAATCCCTCTGCAGTGTTTTCAATTGAGGAGTCACCCTCTCAAACACGCTTCCTGATTAATGCGCCTCTTCCATGTAAGTAAGGGTACACAAGAAATGAATTATTGCCAAATAAACTTTCACCATTAACACTGGGAGGGAAAAAATTACTTTTAGTGGTGGTGAATGATGACAAATAATACGGAGCTCTCTCCTAAAAAGAAACTAGGTTTTATCGGTGCTCGTGGAATGGTTGGTCGTGTTCTTCTTGAGCGCATGAGAGAGGAAGATGACTTTCGTTTTTTTGAAACTTTCTTTTTTTCAACTTCTCAAGTGGGTCAAGCTGCTCCGCCAGAGTCTCATGACCAAAAGCTAAGAGATGCCCATAGTCTTGATGAATTGAGTGAGATGGATGTGATCGTCACCTGCCAGGGGGGAGATTATACTTTAGCTCTTCACCCCTCCTTGAGGGCGCATGGCTGGAAGGGAGTCTGGGTTGATGCCGCCTCTGCTCTTCGTATGAATAAAGATTCTTGCCTCGTGCTTGACCCTCTTAACAAAGACCTTATTAAAGAGAGTTTAGAGAAGGGAGTCGTTGATTATGTTGGCTCTAATTGTACGGTAAGTCTTATGCTCTTAGCCCTTGCGGGCCCTCTAAAAGCTGGTGTTATTGAGTGGGTGAATAGCCACACCTATCAGGCGGCCAGTGGTGGTGGAGCTGCTCATATGAGAGAACTTTTAAAGGGGATGGGGTTTCTCTATGAAAGACATAAGGATTTAATTGATGATGAGCGTGGTGATATTCTCAAACTTGATCAATTGATTTCAAAAGACTTAAGAGAAAATAATGACTTTCCTAGTGAAAAGTTTGGCGCACCATTGGCCGCTAATTTACTCCCTTGGATTGATAGCGCTGTCAACGACGGCCAAACGAGAGAAGAGTGGAAGGCAATGGTTGAGGCCAATAAGATTCTTGGGCTTAATAACACTCTTGGTGTTGATGGAACCTGTGTTCGTGTTGGCGCACTGAGAAGTCACTCACAGGCCCTTACAATTAAGCTTAAGAAACCTATGGGTGCTGAAGAGTTTAGTGCGCTTTTAAAGGACTCTCATGAGTGGCTCGAATTTGTCGAAAATAACAAAGAAGAGACCCTAAGAGAACTAACTCCAGCGGCTGCTAGTGGAACGTTAAGAATTAAGGTGGGGCGAGTGCGTGCTTTAAAAATGGCCCCCGACTTTATGAATGTTTTTACAGTCGGTGACCAACTCTTATGGGGTGCTGCTGAGCCTTTAAGACGGTTTTTGCGTCAGTATGTTAATCACTAGGAGAGTGTAGTGCACTTCTTTGTTCATGTTGCTCATGCAATCCTTATTAATTTGATGAGAACTCCTGGATATGCACTCCTTACTTTTGGTCGCTCCCTCGTTGTGTCTGTAGGGTTAATACTTTTTGAAATTGCTATTCTTCCCCTCGCTCTCGTCTTTGATATATGGGCTTTAAGGTGGCGTAACAGAGGGATTCCTATTATGGAATGGGACTTTGAGCCCATGACAAAAATTAGAAAGTTTCAACTCACCCCAGAAACTACGGATATTCCTAGCGAGGTTATAAAGTGGGAAAACTGCTCACAATTAAGAAAAGACTTATTCAAGCACATCAAAATCAATGAGTGGCAACAGGCTGACTTTTGCTGTGTGGAATTTCTTAAAAAAGGGAAAGGTGGTCCTCTCATTATTCACTTTGTGGAAAGTGTTGGACGTTGTATTGCCGTGACCCTTTATCTTCAAGAAAAGGGATTTCTTAAAAGCTTAACGGGGAGTGAGGTTAAAAGCTTTTATTTTCAAAGAGCTTGTTTAACTCTCTTTCAGACGATTGGCTTTGAAGGGGCTTTTGTTTTAGACCGACTGGCGCGAGCAATACGAAGAAAAGGCGTCATGATTCTCTCTGACGATGTTCCTCCGATTACTCGACTGCCAGAAGGTAAGTAATCTTTAGTACTGTGAAGCTAACTCAAGGTAGTTGACGTTAGAGTCATCTGCCATGAGAGCATCAAATTCTTTAAGGTTTTCTGTGAAAGAGGCTATTTGCCTTTGCGGGGAAGCTGATTCTCTCACCATTTTAGATTGAGAAACGAGTGTTTGAATGCGGTCTTCAGTTGCTTGGAAATTAATACTTTCTGGAACTTCATGAGCAAAAGAAAGGGCCGTCCATAGTAATGTGATAAGTAGAATTGTTGTTTTCAAGGTTTCACCTCCTGTGATTTCCTTCTCTTTTATTATGCCTTAAAATTCTATGGCATGCTGACACCATAAAAAAGGGTAAGGATTTAACCCCTTAATTTCTCGTTTAGATGCAAAAAAAAATAAGAATTTTCTTACTGAGGTGGTGGCAAAGTGGTCTTGTCGGTTATTGTCCGCTCAATTCCAAGCTCTTTAAGAAAGTCTGGCGAGAGTTTTTCAAATGGAATCTCTTGAACTTCAAGCATATTTTTTAGGACACCTTCCATACGCTTATTGGCCTCGAGTGCCTTATTAAGGCTTCTTTGAAGATCGCTATCAGTAGTATTTTGTTTCTTTATGTTCTTAAGAATACTCATGCTTATAAAGAGAGGATTATTAAAAAGATGGCACAACTCTCCTAGCACCCGCCGAATCTTTCCTTGTCCCTTAAGCTCTTCCTCAAGCGCTGTTTTGGTAAGAGCGTCCTTGAGGAGCTTATAGGATCTGTTCACAACAATAAACTTTAAAACGGTGAAGCATAAAAAGTTTGATAACTGCTTGAGTATCACCTCATAGGGAAAATCAAAGCTATAAATATTGACGATAAAAAAGACAACTCCATTAAAAATATCAAGAAATATCGTCTGGCGAAGGGAGAGAGGGGTGAAGGCAAACTGAACGAAACTCACAATGATGAGGCCAAAGTAATAGTCACTCGTAAGACCTCCAAGCTGGTAACTAATAAGGCTAACACCAGTACATACACTGATAAAACTTATCATGATGGCATAATCAATTTGGTGACCTTTTAGACGGCCTGAAAAAAGACTTAAAGATATAAGAGGAAGAATAAAGGTCAGACGTAGCGTAAAGAAAAGCCACATATCGCGTTTTGCTAAATCGTAATCGACCAGAAATAGAATCATGTAAATGACAAACGCGTAGAGTCCTAGAGTCTTAAAATTATCTCTTCGGTACTTGAGAAGTGCTGAGTCAAGGTCATCTTTGGTAAACATAATAGAGTTATTTTAAGAGAAAAATTGTTGAGGTAAAGAAAAAACGCTTATTGCGCATGGCAAATATTCCACCCATAATCTTTATTTGCCTTGAGTGACCTCACTCAGTAAGATTATTCCAATTTTATCTTTTAGAACAAGCTGACTTAAAAGGAGTCATATTATGAGAAAGATTATTGGATTAATCACCGTTTCCCTTGTCCTCGTTTCATGTGGATCAAGCAGTAAAAAAGAAGAACCCACTCCGGATGCTCTAAGACAGATTGAGCTTGATTATAAATTACAAGAAACAAGCACTGGTAGGGCCAAACAACCCGAATGGATTCAAACGCCAAAGCTAGGTGATAAAGAGGGCTCTTCTCGTGACTTTCGCTACTTTATTTCTGAATCAGAGAGCGCAAGTAAAAGACTAGCTCTTCAGTCGGCTAAAGCAAGAGCGACAGCCTCGATCGCTCAAGAAATCGTAAGTTTCATCAAGAACTCATACGGCGAAGCGACTCAAGGTGGTGAAGGTGAGGAGATCACTGAATACAAAGAAGAGCAACTCGCTAAAGAAACTCAGACATTTATTCATGGCGCTGAAGTAGTTACAAGTTTTTGGGAAAAGCGCAGATACCTAAAAGAGATGGGGGCAACCAAGGATGCTACTCTCTATAAGGCCTTCGCTTTAATGAGAATCAAAAAGGACATTCTTAATAAAGCTGTTGATAGAGCGAGCAAGAAGTTTCTAGGGGATATTGATAACCCTGAAGTCAAAGACAAGGCGAGTAAGGCCATCGAAGAAGCTAAAGATGCTTTCACCAATGTTAACTAAGATCCTTTTTAGTCTTATTTTAAGTGCTCACGGGGGAGAGGATAAACTCCCCCAATGGGTTAACTCTCCTCAAAAGCACTGCAGCTCTAAAATGCTTTGTGCCGTTGGGGAAGCGGCCGGAATGTCTCAAGCTAAGGCGCAGGCAAGAAATGCTATTGCCAAGGTTTTTAAGACCCAAATTAAGTCTGAGTTTTCAGAGCTTGTCTTTGCCAATGATAAAATGAGCGGCACGGAGATGGCCCAGAGCACGCAAGAACTCACCGATATCACCCTAGAAGGCGTTTTCATCAAAGAAGTTCACGAAACTAAACTTGGGTACTATGCACTGGCAGCCCTTGATAAAGTTAAAATGAGTCAGGCCTTTAGTGAGAAAATTAAAAAGCTTGATGATGAACTCCTTGTCGCTTTTAAGAGTGCCACAGTGGGCGACCTCGTTAAAATGGGGCCTATGCTAGTAGAGAGAAGCCTTTACTATGATCGCGTTCACTTTTTAACCGGGCGAAAAATAGCGCTCCCTTTTTCCTATAAGAGCTACCTTAAGAAAAAGAAAAGCGTCATAAAGACCATTACCATTGAAGTTGGCTCTCAGCTTCAAATGCCAAAAGAGTTAATCAGCAGTATTGCTTCCAAACTGAGCGGGCTTGGTTATAAGCTCAAGACGGGAGGAAAGAGTTCAGTTGCTGCGACTCACTTTCTTACGGGAAAGCTAAGTAATAAGAAAGAGTATCTTAATGTTGATGGATTCGAGCGCCATAGCTTTGAGCTTATTTTAAAAGCTAAAAATAAAGCACAAAAAGAAACTGGCTTTCTTAAGTTTAATACCACCATGACGGGAAGAAACTTTGAACAAATTCAGGAAAAGGCCATCAACGGTATTGAATTCTATCTTGATAAAAATATCCACAAACTCAATATTGAATAAATGAAGGAGAAATCTATGACTAAAGCATTACTACTATTAAGTCTTGTCGCCCTAGTGGGCTGTGGCTCTTTTCAGGCTAAGCGAGTGGACTCAGAAGAAAGTGATGAAAGAGCACTTGAAATCACTGACAAGTGGGTTCAGCGTGATACCGAGAAAGTGATTGGCGACACCCTAAAGCAAATTGAAAAACACAAGGGTTTTCAGCGCTACCTCGCTAAGAATGGTCGTCGTCCGAAAATCTTCATTGCTGAAGTTCAAAATGAGACGAGTGAGCCTTACTTTCCTATTCGTGATATGAATGACGAGCTTCTCTATGAGTTTAGTGCCAGTGGAGAATTTGTTCTTATCGACGCCGAAGCAAGAGAAAAGCTCCTTAAAGAAATTAAGTATCAAAATGATGGAATGGTTGATCCTTCTCAGGCTAAGATGATTGGAAAGCAAAGTGGTGCTGACCTTCTTGTTTTTGGTGCCGTAAGAATGCAACCAAGAAGTCGTGATGGAAAAACCATTAAGCAATATTCTGTCAATCTTCGCATGACTAACTTAGAAAGCGCAGAGGAAGTCCTTAGAACTCGTGTGAAGGTTTCTAAGTACTCTGAGCAAAGCTCATCAGGCTGGTAGATAACTTATGGCCTTAAAGAGAGCACTCCTTCTCAGTCTTTTTCTGCTCATGGGATGTGCTGGTACTTCCCGCAAGAAAACTCTGATGTTGAGAAATCTTGTTCAAGCAGGGGAGTATCAAAAGGCGAGTGATCTCATTGAGGCCAAGGATTTCTATCATGATAAAGAGAGTCTTCTTCTCAAGCTTCTTGAAAGGGGGACTCTCCAGTATCTCAGGGCAGATTATTCAAATGCCCTTAAAACCTTTGATGAAGCGAAGAACTTAAGTGATAAGCTCTTCACTGTTTCAATCTCAAAGAAAATTAAGGCTGCCGTCACTAATAGCAATAGCGATAACTATTATGGTGAAAAATACGAGCGTTCCATGATTCGCTATTATCAAGCTCTTTGTCACTACCAGCTTTTTCAAGATTTAAATCTTGAGGCGAAGAAAAGGCGCTTTCATTTGAGCGGGGCCAAGGCCGTATTACTTGAATGGAATAGTCTCCTAGATAATTACAAATCAACAAGTGGGGGAGTCGTTGCCTATAAAGACGACTTACTGGCCAAGACATTTGGGGCTTTTATTCATGAACATGCTGGAACTCGTGCTGACCTAAGAATCGCTCTTAATCTTTACAAAGAAGCAAAGAAAGTTCTCCTTAAAAACTACAACACTTTAGAAACCTATAATCAGCTTCATTCCAGCTTTAAAAAGAATCTCAATCAATTTGAAAAACTCTCCCTTAAAAAAATTAAGACAAGCTATATTAAGGCGACGCCCTATGCTCAGGAATTTGAAAAGTTCTTAGATTCCCGCATAAAAGAACTTTCAAAGGGGAAGCGCTCAAATCTCATGGTGATCATTGAGAAGGGTTTAATTACCAATAAGAGTGTCGATAAGGTCGATTTTCCCATTCCTGCGGCCCTCTTTCCCGCAAGCAATAAAAAGGACTTCTTAAGTTTCGCCTCCACCATGATGTTTGCAAGTGCTGGTAGCATTCCTAAGATCTATTTTGAACTCCCAAAGGTCTCCTATAATCCCGTAGTTGAGGATATTAACCTCATTATTAAAAAGGGAGATGAGGTCGTAAAAAAGGAAAAGATGGTTGTGGTTAATCCCTTGGCCAATCTTGCGAGTATGATAATGGAGGAGAAATCCTCTGGGCTTTATGCAGGAATTGGTGCGAGAGTGGCAGCTAAGCATATAGCCGCTTTACTTGCCGCCTATGCAACCTATCGCCAGCTCAAGAAAAATGGTGCCGAATTTATGGCGACTGCTTCAGCAGCGCTTGCTTATGCGGCCAGCAACAAGGCCATCGAAGCTAGCGAAAGGGCCGATACTCGGAACTGGAGTCTTCTTCCCCATCATTATCGAATGAGTTCTCTTAACTTACCCCCAGGTCAGTACCAGCTTATTTTGGAGAGAAAAAGGGGAGAGGTGCTCACCCAAACTCTCCTAGGCGTGCACGATCTAAAAAAGGGTGAAGGTAAGCTTCTTACCTTTAGAAAATTCTAATCTTCCCAGTAGAAAGAATAATCACTATAGGCCCTTGTCGGTATGACCTTCGTTCGAGAAAAGAAGTTCATCGGATAGTCGTAACTAATGGGTGACATGAGGGCCCATGAATTACAGATTAAACAAAAGAGTAAAATGAGATAGAGAAAGTTCTTGCCGTAAAAATGCTTAATAAGAAAGAAAGATGAAAGCAAGAGGTAAGGTGTGTAAGCAATGACATCTCTTATATAAGTATCTCCGTATAAACTAAAGAAAGTGATAAATTGAAGACTGAGAAGGAGACCAAACTTAATAATAAGGGCCTCTTCCCTCTTAAACCCATAAAAGCCCCTCACTCGGGTATTAAAGGGCTTAATGATGACAGCGATTGCGATCACCCCAAGCCATAGTTTCCAAAAAGGAAAACTTCTCCAGCTTAGGTAGAGAAAACTTGGCAATTGTGACCAATTATTTTCAAAAACTAATGAAGCCATCACGACAAGAAGAGCTGGAAAAATCCACAGTGGTGAAATCTTCTTGTAAGCATCAATGAGCCCGATCGCCAGGAAACAGAAGCAAAATGGTAAGGCGGAACCCCAATAAAAAAGAATATCAACCAGGGTATTTTTAAGAGCAAAGCTATGGGTTTGATCGAGATAATTAAGATACCCCTCATTAAGGGTCCATTGATTAAAGAAGAATTTAAGAGCGATAAAATGAAGCAAAACAAGCCCTGAATATGCTGCATAAACGAATAGATACTTTCGCCGCTTAGAGTCCAATATAAAGCAGGTTACCAAAAGTGCTAGTGCTGACTCACGTGTCAGGAGTGAAAGCGCTATAAAGGTAAAAAGAAGAGGCCGCTTTTCATGGATAAGCGCCCAAAGCGCACCACCAAATAAAAGAGCAAGAAAGAAGTTTGGAATCATAAAGTCACTATGAGTGAAATAAATGGGAGAAATTCCAAGATTTAAAGCAAATAATAATGAGCCAAGATTGGTGAGTTTTTCTCGACCTAGATGGAAGCAAAAAAGAAGCAAAAAAGAAGCAAAGATGAACTTACAAAGAGCATCCCATATCTTGCAAAGAGGACTGAGGGACTCAGGTTTATTAAGAAGGAAAATAGCGGTGGATGACCAAAGGTATTCTTATATTTAAGAGATTCAATAAGAGAAATTCCTTCACGGTAGTAGATAAGTTCATCGGTATATTCTACAATGGGAAGAATCAATCCTTGGTGAATCACAAAAAGAAAGATTAAAAGGACAAAGAAGAGTCCATAGATGAAGGGTTGATTTCGCGGCATATAGCCATTTTAGCCTAAGATGGTCGCAAAAGCACTCCCCTGAGCCTACCCCATATAATGGTAATTATCGGGGGTAATATTTGAAACCTTTGATAATTACTGCGCTTTTCGTACTTTTTAATTTCTCGCGGTACCCTTTTACGGTACCCAATCAAAAAATCAATTAGTCAACGTACTCTTTTCCCTTTGTTTCAAAAATGTCTGCGTAAACTTGTGTTGTACTTATTTTCTTATGTCCTAATATTTTCCTAAGTGCATTAAGGCACAATAAACCTGTTTTCGAAACAAGTCCCAATATTTAAAGCTAATGAATCCTCTTCTCTGTAAGAAAAAATTCCCAGTAGCTTATTTATACTCGTGAGCCCGCCTGTACAGTCATTTGAGCTGAGATTTTAAAGGAATTCTCAACTCAATGACCAAGTGTTTTTAAACAAAACTTAACAACCTTGACTGGGTTTTAAATGTTTAATTATTAACTTCACTTTCTTGACCTTTGGATGGGTTGGATAGTTGTCTAGCCACTCTTTATACTTTATCGTCCATTTTCTTACATCATCTTGAGTAACATCGGGACATCCATCTGGAATTCCTCTAATTCTCTCGAGATCAAAGTCTCCTAACAAATTGTGCTGTTTATTTTTTAATTTGCTTAGCCAATATCTGCTAGAGTGATAGAGGCCACCTGGTTCATAATATAGAAATCGGTAATTAAGACCATTATTTGAATTCTGGAACTGTTTTATATAATCTAAGTGCCTTTTCTGATCCTTCTCTCCAAATTTGAACTTGGAGGAAAAGTGGGCCCTCTCACCGATAATGTTGTCTATTTTAAAAAGCAAAATAAATTTTTCATCAGAATCTTTTTCTTTCTGTAGACTGAGACTTGCCTCTATTGGACTTTCCTTATAACTCTGCTTAATTTGTACTATATTCGCAAAAGAGAAGTATGAAAAAATTGTACAAAATACTATAAATGTTCTTTTTGAGATCATTGATATTCCTCTCTATTTCATTAATCAGGGGTGAATCAAAGTCGTTATGGATTAGTGCCCTAACGCTTTTAAAACCGCATTGTTAATTGTTGAGTCTTGTAAATAATCTTTTTGAGTGTTGCCTGTATTAATAGATTTTTTAGGGGTGTACGAGTCCTGACCTGTATGAGTAAAAACCTCACCATTGCAAATGACTGATTGGTCATGGTGATCACTACACTTTTCACTTAGGTAGTGATACCTAATGCAGGCTTGTAAGGGGGTCATAACGAAGGGGCCTTTATAGGTCCTACCGCGATAGTCTTTGAAACGAGCTGCTATAAATTCATTTTTTGGAGGACGCCCATAAGAAGTGTTAGGATCTATTCTTTCATATTGATCATGGATACATTGCTCCAAAGGAGACTTTGTTTTACTACTATGGAGCTCATTCCATCTTTTTTTATAAAAGCTTTTAAAGTCTGAGCTATCTTCAATTTGGCTTACTATAACACTATCGTAAGCTAAACCATGGCTGCAATTAAGAAAGGCAAAAAGGAGTGTGATATTTCTGATTGTTTTCATAGGTTCTTTATCGGACCTTTTTTCTATAAAATTAAGGAAAATATCGAACTAAAAAAACACCTATTACTCCACAGATAAGCTATATGCCACGCAATAAAGCTCAGGATTACCATTTAAAGCCAAAATTTGCATTAAATTGATTTCTATCATAATCGAGGTCACGTTCATAACTAAGCTCAAAGCTACCATTAACTTTTCGACCAGGCTTTTTTAATTTCTTTACAACACCAATGCCTATCGCTTCACTGCTGACTGGCATAAATGAAGGAACATCATCCAGAGGCGTTTGGTAACTAATCGTCCCCACAAGATCACGTTTTTGGTCAAGGAGACCTGCTTTAAAAACGGCACTATTTCCCATCTCTCTTAAGAGTATGGCTGACTCTCCCATGACAAGCATATCATCACTCACCTCATGTTGAACGGCTGTGCTCCAGGTGATTTGATTAGGAGCAATAGTGAAGCCACTATCAGGCCCTTCTTGTTCATTCTTGTGACTGACAAAACCATCGAGAGTAATATCCGTATTAACTCTGGTGCGGCCATCATTACTTTCATAGTCGGCATTAACTCCAACAAAGGTTGTCGTCATCACGTCGGCATTCGTACCCTCAACGACTGTTCCCCAACTGTATTCGTTACGATTTTTACCTATGATAATATCACTTTGCATTCCACCATGCATCCCTAAACTAAAGGGACCTTTCTCAATTCTTGGAGAATTATAGGTATATTTTAAGGTGCCATAAAGTGCCGTTTCACTTACTTTTACATTTGATCTTTGACCGTCTCTTTTGGCAATGGCAATACCGTATTCAAGTCCATTTGATCTTCTTTCTTGAGAGCGCTTAGAGATTGCAACACCTACAATGTTATCGCCACTTGACGTCGTCCCTGTAAAGGCAGTTCCCACACCTATTGGCGTATCTACGTAAACTCGTTGGAGGCTATGGTTTTGAGTGAGACCATCTTTTAAAGAGCGTCCGCCAGTGACGTCTTTTAAAACGGCACCAAGCTCTGTTGGGACGTAGGTAGCTGGTTTTCCATCAGCATCATATATACGATAATTAATCCCAAACTCTGGCATTGTATCATTGCGAGTTAAGGCTGCTCCTCCATTTCTATCATCTGTAGTCTCCATATAATCATAGTTAATTTTTATAATTCGTTTAGGATCAGCAGGGTCTCTCACAACAGTCGTTACATGACCTCCTGTCGCAGTTCTGTATGAAGCTTGATAAATATTATCCTTACTTACTCCTAATTCTTGAAGTATAAGGCTCTGAGCTTGACTTACATCACGACAAACTCCACCAGGAGTATTATCTCTTACACTTTCGAGCATCTCTTCAATGCTAACGATACCATCAGCGCGATCCCCCACCCCGTTCGCACGATCTGTATTATAGTTATCACTAAAACGGCCACCAAAGTGACTTGCAATTTTTAACTTCTCTTCAAAGCTTAAGTGATTCTTTATTTCATTTAGAGAATTCTTCCAGTTTCTGGGATCTCTTGTCATCTCTTTAATGGCGTACTCACTAAGGATGAGTCCAGCACTAACATCTTCCCCAACACGCTCTGCTGCGAAGGCCTGGAGAAGATTTCCTCTTTCAATTGTACTTAAGTTTTGCCAATCGTCTGTAGGGTTTTCCATGAGATATTTATTTTCAAGCTTATTAATGGTATTTATATCTCCTGCCGGAGTACCACTCGCTGTAAGGGAATTCATATATTTTGAGTAGTTGTATTTTCCAGAAAAGCCTGGCTTAAGTCCAAGATCAGAACCATCACTAAAAGTACCGGTAAAATAAATTTTGAATTTCCTCCCTTTGATTCTCTTTGCGATTTCACTACTGATGAGTCCACTCTCAAAACAAGGAGAGTCGGCCTGTGCTTCTAGACCTCTTGTTGCGACGATTTCACTGGTTTCTAGATCAAGTTTTTGAAGATTATAAATCGTATCAGCTCTCTCTTCTGTGAGGACAAATTCTTCTTGCTCATCAAGTTCTTCCATCTCAACAACAAAGTCTCTTACGTCCTCAGTAAGTTTAAGTATCGTATCGAGATCGGCCATGGCCGAAAAAGAAAAGAAAAAGACAACTAAGGTAAAAGCCTTCAAAAAATCCCCAAAAATGGGGTGGGACATCCCCACCATCTCCTTAGGCATTTCGGCATTTTGTTGTCTTCAATCAAGCTTTTAAGTACAATTTCACAGAAACTGATGAAAAAGGAAGAAGTATGCCCAATGATTTTGGTAAGTTAATTTTGAGAATCGGATTTGGGGCGACTATGCTCCTCGCTCATGGATGGCCTAAACTCGCTAATTTTAGTCAGTCTATGAATACCTTTCCTGATCCCCTAGGGATTGGAAATAGCTTATCCTTGGGTCTTGCTATCTTTGCAGAGGTTCTTTGCGCCCTCTTAGTCGCTCTTGGACTCTTTACTCGCTGGGTGAGCCTACCGCTCATTGTCACCATGTTTGTGGCCTTCTTTTTGGTCCACGGTAATCATCCCTGGGCGAAGAGAGAAATGTCATTCATTTATATGATGGCCTATATCGCGATTGCCTTACTGGGCAGTGGGCGCTTCAGTTTGGACTTCCTCATCAGAAAGAGGACCTAGTTCTTCACTAGAGAGCCCATTGAGAAGATCCAAGGCCATATGACAACGAGAAAAGTCTTTTTGGCCGTCTCTCCACTCAAAGAGCCCGAGAGGGTCCAATACTTGATTTTTTTCCATGGTGCTTATCTTAGCGCCTGGGATTCTTGTGGACAAGATCTTAGGCATCACTTACACACCCAATAAACTAAGTTTTCAAAGTTCGTAAAGACCTAACTCAAAGACTTTCCCCTCCAAGTTTCCAAGAGCTCCTGTATGGTAAGAAAAAAGTATTCTTTCCCCAAGGTTTATAAGAATGATCTCACTAAGACCGGAACTCTCCGGCGTCAAGAGGCTGGTTGTAAAAGTCGGTAGTAATGTAGTTATTAAAGAATCTGGCCGCTGTGATCGGCGAAAATTGCGCATTCTCGTCGAAGATATTGTAGCCCTGCAAGAAAGTGGTATCGAGGTTATCATTGTCAGCTCAGGAAGTGTTAGTCTCGGAAAAACCTATCTCAAGGAGCATATCCCAAAAGATTCAGGAGTCGACCTCCAGCAAAGTGCAAGTTCCATCGGTCAGCCTATTCTCATCAATATCTACTCCACACTCTTTGAAGAAAATGAAGGAATTTGCTCTCAAATCCTTCTCACTCATGATGACTTTAGAAATAGAGAGCGCTTTTTACAGGCCAAGCAAACTATTGAAGTTCTCCTCAAAAATAATATTGTTCCTATCCTTAACGAGAACGATTCCATCTCTTATAACCGAAATACTGTGGGCGATAATGATCACCTAGCCGCCCAAACGGCGCAAATGGTGGGAGCAGATGCTCTCTTAGTTATCACCAGTGCCAATGGTCTCTATGATCGTGACCCCGCCGATCCCGATGCAAACTTTATCAAAAAAGTCGACTTTGGTGATGAATTGGCCAATGTTGATATGACAACTAAAACGAGTTTTGGCCGCGGGGGAATGTCCTCTAAAATCCACGCGATCAGTAAAGTAACACCTCTAGGAATCAAGGCTATCTTAAGTTCCAAAGACAAAGAGCGCTTTATTATCGATCCTCTCACCCAACAAGTCGGGACATACTTCTCCCCTAAGAACCACTTTAATCCTGAGCTAAAGAAAGCTTGGCTTCTCTCCACTAAGAAACCAAATTGTTTTATCAGGGTTGATGAAGGTGCCTATAGGGCCCTTCTTCGGGGAAAGTCACTCTTTGCCAAGGGCATCTTAGAAGTCCAAGGATCATTCTTCCGTGGCGATAGCGTTGATATCGTTTTTGGTGATCGTGAATTTGCCAGTGGAATTTGTGAGTATGACTCTGAAGAAATTAATCTTATTAAACAGCGCCATAGCGATGATATCGAGGAAGTTCTCGGTTTTCGCACAAGCTTAGAGGTGGTGCAAACCAATAATCTCGTCATTAACGAAAATACAGAAATAAAGGAAAATAGTAATGAAAGAATTAGCTAAGAACGCCAAAAAAGCATCAAAGTCTTTAGCAGCCCTTAATAAGAAGAAGCGCTATGATGTGCTCACCAAGATGGCCGAAGATATCTTAAAAAATAAAGATCGCATTGAAGAAGAAAATCATAAAGATCTCAAACTAGCCCTTGAAAATGACCTCAATAAAGCGATGCTGGATCGTCTCAAATTAGACTCCCCTCGCATTGAGGCCATGGTTGAAGGCGTGCTCTCGGTGCGAGATCAGGAAGAAATCGTCGGCACGACATACGATGAAAAAGAGAATGAAGCCGGCATGATTGTCAAAAAACAGCGCATCCCTCTAGGTGTCATCCTTATGATCTTTGAAAGTCGTCCCAATGTGGTCGTAGACTGCGCAGCCCTTGCCCTAAAGAGTTCCAACGCCATTGTCTTAAAAGGTGGAAAAGAAGCAAAGCACACCAATGAAATTCTTGGAAATATTATTCAAGAATCGATCAAGGACTTAGTTCCCAAGGAGAGTGTCCAAGTTCTAGCGAGTGATCAACGCGAGGTTATTAATGATCTTCTTGAGCTGGAGGAGTTTATCGATGTGGTGATCCCAAGGGGAGGTCATCGTCTCATTGAGTACGTTACCAAGAATGCCAAAATGCCAGTTATCGCTCACTTTCAGGGGCTTTGCCATATGTATCTTGATAAAGATGCCGATCCTCAAATGGCCATTGATCTGGCCCTTAATGCTAAGGCTCAGCGACCAGGGGTCTGTAATGCCATTGAAACCCTTCTCATTCATGATGACCTTCTCTCCACTGTAAAGAGCGAGCTTATAAGCCGCTTTAAAGAAAAAGAAACAAGGCTTATCGCTGATGAAAAGTTCAAAGACGGCGAAAGTGAAGTCACTCTTGCCTCGCCAGAAGATTGGGCAACCGAATACCTCGATAATATCCTCTCCATTAAGACAGTCTCTAATCTAGAAGAGGCCATTGAGCATATTGACCAGTATGGCTCCCACCATACTGAGGCCATTGTCAGTCGTAATCAAGAGGCCATCGATCAATTCCTTTCAAGAGTTGATGCGAGTTGCATTATGGTTAATGCTTCAACTCGCTTTAATGATGGAGGTCAGCTCGGTCTTGGGGCTGAACTAGGTATCTCAACAACTAAGATCCACGCTTATGGGCCCATGGGAGCGGAGCAAATGACCACTGCGCGCTATGTTGTTGTAGGCAACGGCCATACCCGCTAAAATAAAGGGGCTTAATTTTTAATAAGGAGCCCCCTTTATGAACTATTTCTCTGACTCAAGTGAATGGCAGTGGATGTTTGATAACGCCATTGACTGGAAGCGCATTCTTCCTCTTTATTATCCGCACTACCCCACAGTGGACGGTCTTGAAACCGAAGAGGAAGTAAAATCTTTTCTTAAAGAGATTTTAGGTGGTGTTGGTGAATGGGCCGGTACTAGTGTTAGAGAAATAGGCCAACTCCTTGATGAGCAAGGGGCTGGAAAAGTAGAAAACGGTCGCACCATCAATAGTGAAGCCCTTGAGCGCATGGTCAAGGAAGCGCGTGAGCTTCAGGTCTATGGCATCACTCTTCCTCAAGAGTATGGCGGAATGGAGCTTCCTAATGCCGTCTATATGATGAGCCAAAACCTCCTTTCACGCAGCTGTATGTGTACTTCTACCCTCTTAGGTTTTTACACTTCCCTCGGTGAAATGCTTATTCGCTATTGTCCAAAGGAAGTGGCCGATCAATATGTTCCGCAAATCATTGAAGGAAAAATATCAGGTTCAATGAACCTTACAGAACCCGAATGTGGTAGCGATCTTTCAGCGATGAAAACAAGTGCCACTCTTCAAGAGGATGGCACTTACCTTCTTAATGGCCAAAAAATCTTTATCACCAATGGCGGGGGTGGACTCGCCTTTGTGCTTGCAAAGGTCAAGGGCGATCCCGATACTTTGGATGGTATCTCCATGTTCTTTGTACGCCAGGATCATCCTGGTAAAGAGGGAGCTAATTTTGTCGTTGATAAAGCAGAAGAGAAAATGGGAATGCACGGCTCTTTTACCACTGTCGTAACCTATGAGGATACGATTGGCGAACTTGTTGGAGTTCAAGGTGAAGGCTTTAAGTATATGCTTCACCTTATGAATGAAGCCCGTATTCTCGTCGGTATTCAGGCCCTTGGTGGAATAGAAGAGTCTCTTGATTACGCTGAAAATTATGCAAAAGAGCGTGTTGCCTTTGGCAAACCTCTCACAGAACTTCCTTTAATGAAGAGAAATCTAGAAGACTATGCCACAGAGAGAGATGCCATCCGTGCCCTCTTAGCAGATACCATGAGTTGGTTTGACATCTATTTAAAGCTTGATAACAAAAAAGTTCACACGGGCTGTGATCTTAGTGATGAAGAGAAGAAGCTCTACGATGAAGCTTCCATGTGGACAAGAAAGAGGACTCCTCTCGTTAAGTTCTACGCCACTGAGGCCTACACCGACCTCTCTAAGAAGGCCGTTCAGGTGCTTGGAGGTTATGGCTTTATTAAGGAATACCCTGTTGAACGCTATCACCGCGACTCCTTCGGGCCTTTACTTTACGAAGGGACAAGTCAGATTCAAGCGCTTATGGCCCTTAAAGATACCCTAAAATATGTCATGAAAGATCCTAAGAAGTTTTTCTCAGGGATGTTCTTTAAGCACCCCACTACGGCCCTTATTAATGGCGACAATGAATGGTCTTCTCAGTACAAGGCCGTTCACTACCGTTTTAAAAAGAACCTTGTTAGTCTTGTTATCGGGTGTCTAAAACCCGAAGCTTGGAAAGATGTTTTTGATCCTAAGAAATGGCAACAAGAGGAAAGATTTGAAGAGTTGATGACTCACGCTGAAACTCTTTGCTGGGCCTTAAGCTACACAGAAACCCTGAGAGTTCTCTGTGATCATGCCAATAAAGATTCGACTCGAAGTGATCTCTTTATGCGCTATCACCGCCTGATAGAACCACGCCTTGAAGCAATTTATAAGGATTGGGAAATTAGGGGGCAATAAAAGATTGCTCGTATCTTTTAAACTTAGAATCTGTGGCCTCACAACGGGTGCGGCCACTTGTTCTCACCACCATTCCCGTATAATCACCGCTGGGTTGAGAGTTGGTGAGGACTTCATACTGATGAACACGCGTTACAATAGGTGTAGGATCGTTAACATTTTGTGACGAGCCGATACGAACGATAAAAGTATCGTAGAGACCACTTAAAAACTCATACTCAAAGTATTCATTATTTTCTTCAATCACATCAAGAGGTGTATTCCCCTTAAAGACCTCGCCGCAAAAACTCTCCATATGACCACTGATATCAGTTTCTACTTCCCGCATATAAGGAAGAGTGAAACCCGTGGACTCATAACTCAAAGGGCCACCTGGCAAGAGTTGCTTAAGCGTACTGAGTAGTTGCTGCTCAACACTAAGATTCCCATCGCAGTCATAGGCGCGGTAGGTGAAATTAAAATTGGATTCCACTTTTTGAGCGAGAAAGAGAGTCCGCTTTGAGCGAAAGGCGTAACAAATTCTAAGGGCCACCGCCATTTCAGTATCATCAAGGGGCTCCCCACCAGAGGTCACAGCACTAGAGAAGTTAGTGTCTCCTTCTTTATAGGTTTGATCATAACCACAACCCACAAGCATCAATATAGAGGCAAGACCCACAATTAAGGCCTTCTTTGTCTTCAACATATCTAGAATCTTATCGACAACCCTTTTAGTATCCTTTAGGTTAATCTCCATGAAATCTTCATTTTTAAAAGGATCTTTAGGCAACTATCGTGTTGAAATCACTGAAGATGGCTCCTCTACCCTTCATAGCGAGTGCTTCAATGAGTCCTGCCACAGCCAAAGTGGTGCCTGGCAAGAGACCCTTCATAATTACGTCTATGGCTGTGAACTTACGACAAGAGGCCTGACTCCTCCTCATATTTTTGAGGTGGGCTTTGCAACGGGTCTTGGTCTCGTGGCAACACTTAGTGAACTTGATCCTAAAAGAGGCCTCTTTTTTACAAGCTGTGAACTTGACCACCTCGTTGCTCTTCATTTTTGTAAGGAACTCGAAGTGCAAAAGAAGATTTCTGGTCTTGAAAAAAAATCTCTATCACTTAATGAAGAGGGCACCCAAAAAAGCCTCGAATATCTTCGGGCCGACTTTTGTGATCGAGAGGGAGAACTCAAAATCATCTTAGGTGACATCCGAGAAAATCTTCCTCGGTGGCGCCAAGAATTTAATGACTTTAAAGTCCATGCCATTTACCAAGATGCTTTTAGCCCTAAGAGAAATCCAAGTCTTTGGACCTATGAATGGTTTTGTGAACTTAGAAAAATTTGCCAAGAAGAGGCGATCCTCTCTACCTACAGCTCAACTAAGGCAGTCTGGAAAGGCTTGATGGCGGCGGGCTTTAAGGTCAAGGCCGTCGAAGGTTACGCCAAGAAGAAGCTGAGCACCAGGGCCTCCCTTAAAGGAAAAACTGATGCTCAAGTTTTAGATTGGTGTGAAAGAAGCCCTATTGAGATGTTTCGCGATCGTGAATTACCTTAGGGCCGCTATTCTTTTTTCAAGTGGGGGATGGGAGCTGAAGATTTCGGCAAAAGAACTCTTAGCACTAATGGCCATCACCTCAACGCTCTTGTCATGACTCTCCAAAGTGTCAGTGGAGCTCTTTAGTTTTTCAAGGGCCCGGATCATCTTCTCCTTACCAACGAGTTGGCCCGCTCCATAATCAGCGCGATACTCACGCCAGCGGCTAACATACATAACGAGAGGAAGACTTAAGAAGCTAAAGAGCGTGTAGATAATATTATGAATGATATTATAGAGAAACCAGTCTCCAATACCACGGGAATCATCATCATCCCCTCTCATGGCATTCATCACAATTTGAGACACCACATAACTGATAAAGATAACAAAGGTATTCACGATCCCTTGAACCAAGGCCATGGTCACCATATCCCCGTTAGCAATGTGACTCACTTCATGAGCAAGGACCGCCTCAACCTCGTCATCATCCATTCTGTTAAGAAGTCCCGTGCTCACGGCCACAAGAGCATTATTGCGACTTGGTCCTGTGGCAAAGGCATTGACCTCTGGAGATTGAAAGAGAAAGACTTCAGGCATTTCATCGAGACCACTCTTTCTTGCGAGGGCGTGTACACGCTGAACAAGGGCGCTACCAGGGGCAGCGGGCTCTAGATTCATAAATCTTTTGGCGATAAACTTACTTATCATCAAAGAGAAGAATGACCCGCCAAGGCCTAAGAAAAAAGCGAAGACAAAGAGTCCACTATAGCTCCCCGCTTGAACACCCATATAGGCCATCACAATATTGGCCAAAATCATAAGGGTAATTGAAACTAATAAATTCGTAATAATAAAAAAGAACCATCTCTTCATAGTATGCCTCCTCGTGCTTCTTCTATTTTGAGATCAATAGTAATTTAGTCAAGAGTGGCGTCTCGTAATTGACAAAGAACTTACTTTTAATGCGATTTCTTCTAAGATTTCGCTACCCTACGCCGATACTATTGCTATGCGACGGGGAAATTTATCCAAGGGTGAAGTCACATGGCATGTGATCATTGCCCTAGCCATTTTATTTACAGCGGCAGAGGCCCCATGGACCTTTACTTTCAACACACGTATTCAGATGTGGCAAGTCATTGTCGATATCATCTTTGCCTGCCTCTTCATCACAGACCTAAGCTATTCGGTACGCCGGTACCGCCATCAAAAAAAGCTTCCTCTTAGCCAGCAGATGCCAAAGAGTAAATTTATTCTTCAAACAGTCGTTGATATTCTCGCCTGTATTCCCTTTGATGTTCTCTTTTACTTCTTTGGACTAGGTGGTGCCTCTCGCGCCATGAAGCTTCTTAGAATGCTTCGTCTTGTGCGTATTGTGAAACTTTGGGGTCTCATTAGCTCCATGCCTATTATCCCTCGTGCCCTTAAAGTCTTTCTTGTCAGCACAGGCTCTCTTATTCTCATCCATTGGTTCACTTCTATCTGGATCCTTATTCATCCCCTAGAAGCAGGCATGGATCGTGTGAGCTACTATATTGAATGCTTCTACTGGGCGGTAACAACGCTGACGACGGTTGGGTATGGCGATATTACCCCTAAAACGAATGCCGGACGAATCTACACTATGTTTGTAATGTTCATCGGTGTTGGTGTTTACGGTTTTGTTATTGGTAATATTTCTCGCATTTTTGCTGAGAGTGCACGCTACAAAGAACAGACCAGAGAAAAGTATGCTGAGCTCAATACCTTTATGAAGTATTACCACATTCCGAATCGCCTGCAGGGCGCTGTCTTTAATTACTATAATCACCTCTTCACAAAGCGCTTAAGTGATAATGATGCCAAAATTATTTCAGAACTTCCTCAAGCCCTCAAAGCTGAGTTGCAAGTCTATATGAATATGAAACTTATTCGAAACCTTCCCGTTTTTAAGTATTGCTCCCAGGCCTGCTTAAAGGAAGTGGCCTCTGCTCTTGAGCAAAAGTTCTATAGTCCTAGCGACACTATTATTAGAATTGGCGAGCTTGGCGATGAAATGTTCGTGATTGGTCACGGAGTTGTCGATGTTATTTTAGAAGATGGCTCCGTTGTCGCTCAACTTCATGAAGGGCAATTCTTTGGCGAAGCCGCCCTCCTTAAAGAGACAACTCGTAATGCTAATGTCAGGGCCGCGACTTATACCGACCTCTATCGTTTGAGTAAGGATAACTTCTTAGCAATAATTGAGAATCATCCTGATCTTCTTGAAAACCTTCAAAATGTTTCAACAAGAAGAGCTAGTGACCGCAACCGGGCCACTAGCGCCAACACTTAATGATCTGATACTTTCTTAATTGCCTCTTGAATCATCTTTTCACGAGTGCCTTCATCGGCCCAACGCTTTTGGGCTTCAGGCGAGAGTTTGTGAATTGGATCAAAGTAGGTGAAGAACTCTCCTGGCTTCACATAAGGGGCCTTCCAAACACTGATACCATTTTCCTCATCATAGTACTCATAACTGGCCACATGCCTTTTGCCACCGCCACCAGGGAGATCACAGACAAAGGTAGGAGTATTAAAGCCAGCCGTCGTCCCTCTTACTGCCTTTTCAAGTTCGATTCCCTCACGAAGAGAAGTTCTAAAGTGTTCACACCCGGGAACCATATCGTGCATATAAACATAGTAAGGTTGGATATTGAGGTAACCAAGTTGACGGGTGAGTTTCACCATCGTTTCAACATCATTATTAACTCCATCTTGAAGGACGGCCTGATTTCTTACGATGATGCCACTTTTAAAGAGGCGCTCCATAGCGAGCTGACTCCACTTAGTAATTTCATTAGGAGAACTAAAGTGAGTATGGACCACAACTTGTTTGCCATAACCACGAGCGAACTCATGCACTTCATTGAGGGCATTAAACCACTCATAGTCACTGAGGACCTTTTGAGGAAATATGGCTATCCCCTTCGTGGCGTAGCGAATTCTTCTAATATGAGGGATCTTAAGAAGGTTTTCACCGATATACTTAAGCTGGGCAGGGGTTAGCATATAACTGTCCCCACCAGAGATCACAACATCCTCAACAAGAGGAGTGCTTTTTAAATACTCAAATACATCATCCCATTTTTTCTGGTTAGCCCCATAGGTACCTTTTTCTACAGTCTCCGTAGAGCCACCAATAATGCGACTTCTTGTGCAGTAGCTACAATAGACAGGACAAATCGTTGTCGGCAGAAAGAGAACTTTATCGGGGTAGCGATGAGTCAGCATCGGCACAGGTGAATCTGTATCCTCCCCTAAACTATCAGCTTGATAATAAGGATGGTCATCTAGGAACTGGCTCCCTAGGGGCAGAAATTGTTTTCGTAGAGGATCGTCCCAAGGATTCTTCCAGTCAATTAAGGCGAAAATATAAGGGGTAATCCTAATATTCATCGGTGTTCGGTGCTGACCGGCTTCAAGGTCACTCATCAACTCAGGTGTACACAATTCACCTAAAACTTTTTGGACCTGTTCAATTTTACGAATAGAATTTTTAAGTTGCCATTTATGATCGCCAAACTCTTCTCTTGTAACGGAGCTCCAGCCTGGGACCTTTTTCCAAAATTCATCATCTCTGAAATTTCTGTGTTCTAATTCTTGTATTCTATCTAATTTCTTTGCTTCACTCATATCTTTCCTCGCTCATGAAGTGTGCTCATTCTTATTATAATTTAAAAAAGGTTTTCGCTAAGAAGAATTAGCTTACGAAGAAACTTCGAGGACGAATTAAGTAGAAATGCCGAGAAAGGACTTGATTAAAATAGTCAAAAAGAGCTGGCAGACAAAAGAGCTTCTCCTCTTCCCTTAAGAAAGAGAGGTCCCAGAAACGATGACTGAGATCGATAAGATTTTGCTTTAAACTCTTACCCGATTGCCATCTGAATGTTTCTATAAATGCCTTAGTTGCCTTGTCCATTACTCTCTATTATATCATTTGGTGAGGCGGCTAATCTAGCCAAAAATAGACATAAATTCAAGACCTTAGGCCTTTTGGGATCACCATTTTATCGACAATTTCAAAGATAAGGTGAATTAAACAGGCCAAAAGCGCCGAGGGAATAGCACCAGCAAGGATAATACTATTATCATTAAGGGAGAGACCCGTGACGATTAAACTTCCTAATCCCCCTGCCCCGATAAAAGCGGCCAATGTCGCTGTGCCAACATTAATGACAGCACTTGTTTTCACGCCATTTAAAATACTCACACTCGCTAAAGGAAGCTCGACAATCCTAAGCCTTTCCAGGGTAGTCATCCCCATAAGATCACTGGACTCTTGCAAGGATTTTGCGATTTGATTAATCCCGGTATAGGTACCTCTGACAATCGGAAGAAGCCCATAGAGAAAGAGAGCAATATAGGCGGGCTGAGTTCCAATCCCAAATGAAGGAATAAGAAAACAAAGAAGGGCCAACGAAGGAATTGTTTGCAAGAGTCCACTTCCCACCAAAGTTACCTGAGCGAGAAAACGACTACGAGAGGCGACTATCCCTAGCGGAATCCCAAAGAGAATGGAGTAGAAAAGAGAGACGAGAACAAGTTTAATATGTTCAAGAGAGAGCTTCGAGATTGTTCGCAAAGGAATCCCCGAAGCTTCTGAAGGGGTTTTAGCCAAGAAAAATTCAGCGGCCCTCTTAATGCTTTGCCCATCAAGTTCCACTAAGCTATTGAGCTCAACCATCTTCTCCTCGCTAATCCGATTAAAGAGCTTCTCTTTTAGAGCTGCGTAACTGTGAGGATACTTTTTTCTAAATTCTCTCTTAAGAACTAAGGTTGCTACATATTCGGGAAAGAAACCTTTATCATCTTCAAGTGTTCTTAAGTTGAATTTTTTAATTTTGGCATCCGTCGAATAAACCTCAATAACATCAACTCTCTTAGTCCTTAACGCCTCAAAGGCAAGGGCATGTTCCATGCTGAGGGGATTTTTAAATTGAAAGCCATAATGAGCTTCTAGGGCCTTAAGGCCATCCCTTCTCTTAATAAACTCGTGGGTAAAAACAGTCTTAAGCTCTCGCCTCTCCCTAAGGTCACTAATACTCTTAAGAGAGAGTTCAAGGGAGCGTTTAAGAGGCATAGCAAGAGCATAGGTATTGTTAAAGCCCAAAGAAGGAGTGAGTTCAAGGTCGTAGCGCTCACCCATCAAGGCGCTCAGTTCATCAAGGTTTTGACTTCGACTCTTTAGAATCACCTCGCTAAGCGTCCCCGTATATTCTGGATAGAGATCAATATCCCCGCTTTCCATGGCCTGAAAGGTAATTCCGGTTCCCCCCAGACCAAATCTTCTAGTCACGCTCACTTCACCTGCATCCTCGATGATTTGCGCTGCAATTTCAGCGAGAATATAACCCTCAGTAAAGGTCTTTGAGCCAATGACAACAGAATCTTTCGCCATAAGAGAAATTTGAAGGAGAAAAAAAAGCAGCACTTTCATTTAAGATCCTAAACCGACTGGAAGTTGCGCCGTCAGAAAGTCTGTTACATAGTTTTCCTTGGGCCTGTGATAAAGTTCTTCAAAGGAGGATGTTTGCACGGCATAGCCTTTATTTAAAAGCGTAATCTCATCCCCTAAGAAACTTGCCTCTTGAATATCGTGGGTCACCATGATGACGGTTTTTTTAAGAGACTTAAAAATTGTCTTGAGCTCTTGCTGAAGGGAGGATCTGACAATGGGATCAAGGGCACTTAAAGGCTCATCAAGAAGAAGGACCTCAGGCTTGAGAATAAGCCCCCTTACTAAACTGACCCGCTGGCGCTGACCGCCACTTAACTCCTGGGGCAAGCGATCAAGAAGACTCTTTTCAAGATGGACCATTTCACACAACTCATAGGCCTCCCTTTGGACTTCACTCTTCTCTTTCTTTCTCAAGCGTGCTGGCAAAAGAATATTATCAAGAGCGCTCAAGTGGGGAAAAAGTCCACCTTCTTGCGTAATATAAGAGAGGCGTGTTGTCCGCTCCCTGGGCTCAAGAGTATTGACTGGACTCTGATCAAGAAGAATCCTTCCCTCATCGGGAAGTGTAAGTCCCCCAATCATTCTTAGAAGCGTTGTCTTACCACTACCACTTGCTCCTAGAAGAATGTGAGTTTGGCCTGTGGGTATCTCTAAAGAAAAGTGAGAGATCACACATGTCTGACCAAAAGACTTTCTTACACCATCGATTGTGATCATAAATTCCCTTTAGTTTTATTTATCTTATTATGCGCCAAAGGCGAGACGAACCCAACTCAACGGAAAAAAAATACGGTTGTACAACTTAAAAACTCAACTACAATAGTCATAGATAATTTTAAATTGGGATATTCATGAGCACTAAAAAGAAACTCTCTCTTCTTTTTCTACTGGCTTCATTGGGTCAGCAGAGTTTTGCAGAAAATCAATTCTTAAAAAAGTTTGAAAATATTGATATCGACTCCTCTATCACTCTTGGGGGAGACCACGTGAATAATAATCAAGTGAAAGCACGGGTCTTTGGGATTACAGGCAATATTGCCTTTGAGTATCCCCTGACGGAAACACTTGAGTTTGAACTCGACTTTGGGGCTAACTTAGAAGTGGGTTCCAATAATAGTTTCATCATTGATGAATACGCACCGAGGCGTCAGTGGCGCTTAGGACACGCTTACTTCGATTGGGAACCTGTGGAGTGGTTTGAATTGGCCCTAGGGGCTGTTGACCAGAGTGACTACAATTCTCCAATTCTTCTTACGGGTGCGGCCTTCTTAGCCGCAGAGTTAGAACTTAGTTACGACTTTACCCCCGATCATAAGATCTTTTTTAAATTTGAGCAAGCCATTCCTAATAACCTCAATCTCGCCCAACGAATCGGCATCGTCGAAGATGGCACGCCTCTTTTTACCATGAGCACGATTGGCTTAGACATGAGTGGAGACCTCTTAAGTGTCGATCTCCAGGCCATGCGCTGGTCCTTTAATAACTTAAGTACAGGCGCTGCCTTTCAGTCTCAATATCTTGGAAATAGTGTTTCAGGTGGCTCTCAAGTCAACTCTGATTTTCTCTATGGCTTCTCTGGTTACAATGTCAGTGGCGGTCTTAAATTCTTCATGAGCGATAGTCTTGGCCTCAACTTTATGGGGCAATACCTCTATAATGACAAAGCGCCAGACAATCGCAACCTCGGCCATATTGCCACTGCTGGACTTATCTTTGGTCACTATGAGCCTTATATTGGCAGCTTTAGAGTGGAGTCCGACGCTTCTCCTGGTTTTTATAACACCAACAGAACGGGTCACAACAATATGGAAGGTAATATCCTAGGTCTTCACTATCGCAATCCCCATGCTTCAAGTGATAATAAACTCGCTAGTGATATTTCTGCTAATATCGAGTACGTGGACAGCACCCCCATCAACCCCAATGCTTTTCAATCAAACACCCAGAAGATAAGCTTTAGCATAGAGATGCCCATTAAATAACAAGAGTAACTATGATTAAAGCAATCCGCCTTTTCCTAGGCCTAATCTATCTTATCCTCAGCTGTACGATAGGTATTATCTACTGCCTTTTTCGCCCTTTTTATGGGGGAAATACCTTATTTCTGGGCCGAATTTTAAGCTTTGGAATGTTACCCATTATGGGAATTAAAATTCACGTTGAAGGAAGAGAGAACTTTGAAAAGATTCAAGGTCCCGCCATCATTCTATCCAATCACCAAGACAATATGGACCTCTTCCTGGTCGGCGCCTTCGTCTCAAAAAAGACTGTTTCTATCGGAAAGAAAATTATTAAATACTTCCCCTTCATCGGCCAGATCTATTGGTTAAGCGGCAATATTCTCATAGACCGTAAAAGAAAGAAAAAAGCACTAGGGGCAATGAATCAAGCTGGCGAGCAGATGATTAAAAAGGGCATTAAAGTGTGGATTATGCCAGAGGGGACACGCTCACGCGGTCGAGGCCTTCTTCCTTTTAAAAAAGGAGCTTTTCACCTCGCCCACCAAACGAAACTTCCCATCATTAATGTTTCCTTTTCAAGTTATGCTAAGCACTGGGATATCAGTAAGGCTCAAGCTCATCATGTCTACGTCAAAATAGATGAACCCATGGTTTTTAAACCTGAAGAGTATCCTGAGCCCAATGAACTCAAAGAAATTTGTGAAGCGAAGATCAAAGAAAATATTGCTCTCGTTGATAAAAAGGCCGGCTACACCCAATGAGCTCTTTTCACTCTGATCAAAATGATATTTTTCATATAGAGGCCCAAAGTCTAGAGGACTTCTCTTATAATTTAGGTCTCCTTCACGCCCTCCATAGAAGAGATCAACTCACATTTATTCAGCAAGCCCTAAGAAGTGAGCTCTCCCAACAACACAGAGAAAAGAGCGACGAAGAACAAGACGCTTTTCGCTGTGATGTCTTCATGGCGAAGCAAGGCTTTTACTATCAGGCGCAAAAGGAAAGGGATGAGTTTGATAATGATCCCTCCCTTCAATTTCTAAAAACCTACAGTGAAGGCATCAATAAAGGTAGGCGTCAGTTTCGCTCTCTCTTTAAACAAGATCATCTTGAACCTTGGAGTGTAGTAGACTCCCTGGCCCTTTATAAGGCCATGACTTTTCTCACCACCGCCACTGGGCAACTCTCCATGGAGAAATTCATTGCTAAGGGGCTTGCGAAAGGAATATCCCCTCTCTATTTTGAAAAACTTGTGGGCAACCTCACTCATCAAAATGATCAATCCCTAGCGGATATTATTCCCTTCCTTCAAAAGGCCAATCTCTTTGAAAATCTTTTTGAAAGAAACCCTTTTATTAGGCGCTTTCCTCGCTTTGAAAAAACCAATGGATGGGCCTTACACGGAGAGAGGACAGAAAACTCCTATCCTCTCATGGCCTTTAGCACCCAATCCCTTCAATCCTCACTCGAATCCCCCTTCTTGGAATGTGTCTGGGATAAGCACCCCGACTTTCAAAGTGGCATCACCCTTGTGGGGCTTCCTCTCTTTTTAATGGGTCGCAATCAAAACACGTCTTTTTGTTTTAGCCCAGGCTCTGCCGATCAAATTGACTACTTTATAGAAGAAGTCAGTAATGGATTCGTCACAGGCCTTGAAGGACAAGAGGCCATAAATACCAGAGAGATCACACTCTATCGCAGTAAGAAAAAGAAACCTCAATCTATCACTATTTATGAGACTCAAAGAGGACTTCTTGAGGACTCTTTTCCAAGTGGATTAAAGAGCGAAGGCTATTACTTATGCCAGGCCTTCCCTTTAAAAAATTACTCAAGCTGCGCCTCACTCAAAGCGCATTTGCAAGTCTCACAGGCCAAAAACTGTGTGGAGGCGAGGGGCCTACTCCAGCATATCCCTCTTAGCGCCAACTGGCTCTTTAGTGATCGCGAGGGTCATATTTCTTTAGAGCGCAGGGGGATCATTGCCAAACGCCAGGGCACAGGACTCATTCCCTTACTGGCCTGGAGGAAGGAGCATCAATTTTCTGGCCTCAAGCAAGACCAACTCACTGTCGAAAACCCCAATGAGAAGCATCTCATCCTCTCCAATATATTCTTTAACGACCTTCATAGTGTAAATCTCCCCGCACCAAAGTATGCCTGCCAAAGAACTCATGATCATTTTCAAAGTAAGGAGCGGATCAATTTACTTGAGTGTCAAAACCTTCAATGTGATCTTTATAGCTATCAAGCCAAGAGGTATCTTGATCTGATTAGAGCATGGATACCTGACACCCCAACAGGACGTGTTCTTGGCAACTGGGACTTAACCTATGGCGCTCAATCAAAAGGGGCCTACCTTTTTGAGCAGTTTTTAAAACTCTGCTATCAAAACTTGATGGAGCCCATCTTTGGTTATCAGCAGTGGCAGGACTTTACCCGAAATAGCGACATCATTCACTACTACTATCACCTCATTGATCAAGTGATTTTTGATGACACACAAGAGAGCGACTTTTGGTTCAACGAAGTCACAAAAACGGACAAAAATACTTTAAGTCCGCGTGATCAATTTCTTAAGGAAAACCTTAATCAAACTTTGAGCCACTTTCCAAGCGCGAAACTTAAGCCATGGGCAAAATCCAATAGCGTTGAGCTTAAAACCTCTTTTAGTCCTAAAATATTTTTCAAAGAAAGAAAGCGCAAGCACGATTTTCTAGGTTCTCGAGCAAGTGTTAGTCAAGCCCAGCGCTTTGATCAAAGAAGCACCCTCACGAGCTCTTATCGTTATATTGCACCCCTTGATAGCAAAACCATTTATACCTCTTCGATAGTAGAATTTAATCGTTTTTTTAATTTTCAATATAAGACAGTTATTCCCTATTGAGTCACAACCCTATTAAAGAGATACTATTTCTATGAAATATCTCTTTTTCTTCATCTTTTCTTTCTCCCTCTTCGCCCAAGAGTTTGCTTTTGATAAAGAAAGTCAGTCCGTTATTCCACGCTACCTTGGAAAGGTTATCCTCTTAAAGGGCCAGGCCCATCATAAGGGTGACCAAATTTTAAAAATAGACGATAAAATCTACCCCAACGAAACCTTAACAACTGAAAAAGGTTCTCTCATCAAATTAGAAATGGTTGATATGAGTATACTCACCCTAGGGCCAAAGTCCTCCCTCACTTTTGAAAAATGGAAGTACAAAACCAAATCTGATCGAGAAGCGCTCCTAAACCTCAATGTTGGTAAAATGCGGGCCCACTTTAAGGTAAAGGCCAAAAAGGATAACGCAATCCAAATAAAAGCGTCTCACGTTTCCATGGGAGTCAGAGGAACCGAAGTGATGGTCAATCACCTCATTGAAAGAGACGACAATAAAGATCAGAGCAAGCATATCACTCACTTTGCCACTCTCTCAGGAAGGACTCTTCTCTATGACAAGGCCAAAGATTATGAAATTGAACAAGAGGCAGGAGAGCACTATCTTTCAATCTTAGACCACAGAAAGAAGGTCATCAAAAGCGAAGCCCATAATCTCGATCCAAACGAATGGGAAAAGTTAAAAGCAAAAGATAAGAATCCTCGTAAATACTTTAAGCCCCTTCTTGATACCAATGAATTTCTAAAAGTAACCAAGAACACGACCACCACTAACCTTCTCCTTAAGCGCCTAGAAGAGTCCAAAAAGAAAGCAAGCCGTAATACCCGAAAAGGTCCTTCATGGAAGAAAACGCTAAAACAATTAAATCAAAGATTAAATCAAGAAGAACTCTAGCGCCCTATTTCTTCAATATAGACGACTTGTGCATTAGGATAAGTTGTCCCATCAACCTCAAGCGTTTCCATTTTTAAAATCCGATACTGCGCATCGGGATGAAGAAGAACTTCATTCTCACTTTTATACTGACTGTAATTGGCGACGGAAGCCCCATGCTCATTCTTAACAACAAAGAGATAGCCGGTAACTTCCTCATGAGGACTCCTTTCATCCCTTTCTTCTTGAATGCCAGCATAACTACCACGATGAATTCCTAAAAAGCTAAGAGCAGTTTGCTGACTGGTAGAAGTGGACATAAAGAAACCAGGCTCAAAAGTCGCGCCCTCTCTCAAGCGCATCCCCTTAAAAAGGTGACCAGAGAGTTGATGCCCCCCAAAAGTCACACCCTTAAAACCGTCAAGGCTCTCAATAGCGCTTCTCAAGTCCCTACTGGTTTGACTTAAATGAGTTCCACTAACTGCAGCCCTCATTGGATCCGTCTCATTCTCTTTCATCATTTCTTCAACTTGAGCCCGTTGCTCAGGACTCCCATAGAGTCGAGGCAAAAATTGATTCCGATTTTGAATATAGCTTGCGTAGGCCTGATTAAATTCTTCATCAGTTTCAAAGTCCTTACGCTTTGGTCTTGGAAAATTATCTTCAAAATACTTCTCCATAGAAGCACTAGGGTCCTCAGGAGTAGCAAACCATACGCCGACTCTCCCCCACATCTCATAGGCGTTAATTCGGTCATAGGAACCATTCGCTGTGTAATCCGTCAACGCCGTAAGTTCCGCCTCACTGAGACTTCCTTCCGCGGCCTTATTAATGAGATTAAAGTAAGATTCACCACCAAAACCACTGCCAAAAACACTCTTAAAAATAGAAGCGTTGTAAAGAACTCTCTCAAGATTTGTTGGTGGCAGTTCCTTAGGTGTTACCACTCCAGCCTCTGGCCAGGACTCGCAAACTCCAACAAGATGAGAGAGAGGATTAGGTTGCGCCTTGAGATAAATTGAAAACTCTCCCATAACTCCATCATCTAAGTAAGGAAGAATCTCCTCGATTTTATCAGCGTTACAGATTTTCATGAAGTCAGAAAAATGGTCTTCATTACTTGCCTTCATCTCAGGATTTATTTCCCAGCTTTTAGGGTTTTTATTAAGATGCAACTGAGCGGGACAATCATTGAGGGCCTGCATCTGCTCGAGACCACCAAGCTTATCCCATAAACGACTAAGAAGCGTCGACTTAAGAAGAGGACTCACCCCTTTCATTGATTGGTTATAACCACCAATTGTAAACTTCAAGCTCTCTTTTTCACTATCACTTAAATGATTTTGCTCATCGAGCGGCACTGGAACATTCATTTGAAACTGATTGCCTTCTTTAAGGTGATCCAAAATTAAACTGTCAGCACCCGACAAACCTTCAATAGATTTTAACTGCTCACTATCAACGCTATAATTTTGGTAGTGAAGATCTACTTCCTTTTCCGTATAACCATAATTTCCATTTTGCGCCGACTGGTCAGGAATATAAATGACATTTTTCATGGTTGTTCGCTCAACCTTTATGGCCTCACAGAACTTAGGTTTTGTTCTTACAAATTCTTTAAGATCATTAGTAAAAAAATCAAGAAGACCATTTTCCCTTAGATCCACACATGTGCTATGAGCGTTAAGAGCATATTTTTCAAGAGCATCCTCATCTTCAATAAGCATGTCTTTAAGAACATTGGGAATTTCAGTGTTGGTTAAAAACCAATTCTTATCCACACCTTCCGGTAGCTTTGGCGGTTCCCACTCCGTTAATCCATAACCTTTTCCATAACCACCCTTGAGTCCGCCATAGGCACCACCAGAGTATTCTTTGTCATAGTCTTCATCACTATAGCCTTCTTCCTCATAATAACCCTCTTCCTCGTAGTAACCCTCGTCTTCATAAGGGCTATAATCGCCACCACCAGATTCTGGTTCGGCGTAAGGGTTTGTACCGTACTCAACCCATAGCTCTTCTTCTTCAGAGATGAAGTCAGGGTTTTCATCTTCTTGGGCGGTGGTGGTGCTTTGGAAGAGGACGATTAATAGTAAAAAAGAAAAGACTCTCACACCCACCATATCGGTAAAACCCCCTTTAAACTGACCTACTTAATTGGTTATAAGGCAGAAAAATTCTGGTTTTCTATATTATTTCAATAGCTTAGGCCCTTTAAATCCTTATTTGGTGTTAAGCCCTAGGCCTTCTCTTGTGCCACTTCCAGGCTTCCTTAGATTTACTTCCCTCGGCTATTAAGCAAGAAATTCATTTAGGGGACCACCAATTTAAGGGGTCAGTTTAAAAAGGTTACAGGGGTTATTGCCATACGTCATAAACATTCATAATTTGCCTCAAAGTTAAATAAATAGAGGAGAGAAAAATGATCAAAGCAATCGCCCTATTGCTCATTCTAACAGCACAAGCACAGGCCTCCACAAGTTGGAAAATCGAAAGACAATGGAATACAAACGAAGAAGAACTTTTCTCAGAGTTCATCTATAAAATCGGTGAATCTATCAGAAAAAGAGAATGCCGCACAACAGATGAGTGCCTTAGAAGTCAGAAGGCCAATCCTCTCTTTGCCAAGAACAATCCAAGAGGAATGACATCAATCTTTAGTGACTGCGCTGACCTTCCTTATATTCTAAGATCATATTTTGCTTTTATGAGAAAGCTTCCTTTTGCTTATCCCAAAGGGATTACATTCTACTCTCCAGAGCTAGATAGAGTAAGGACAGCTTACTACAAGGCCAAAAGAGAGTACGATAGCTACAACTTCTTTAGTCGTCCTCGTGAGGTAAGAACTCGCTACAAAGAACTTAAAAAAGAACTCGAGCGTCTTCAAAAAGAAGCGGGCGATGATCTTCGTTACTCAAGAAGTGGCAATAAAATAACAGGAATGAGAAAGATTCAAGGTGGAGAAAATATCAATCAAGTTTTTGATGATATTGTTGGCTCTATCTCAACGGCTATTTTTAGAGTGAATGGCTCGCTCTTTGATAGTGGAGATGTTTTCAAAGATACCTATCCCGCAAAAATTAGTCGTGAATCTTTAACGATCGGTTCTATTATTTATGATCCCGCGGGGCATATTGCTCTCGTGGCGAAAATTACAGATGCCGGTAAGATTTATCTTATTGATGCTCACCCTGATAACTCTATTACCTATATCTCATACGGTGAAAAGTTCTCACGCTCACCTCTTAGTCGTGGCGCTGGTTTTGTAAAGTGGCGTCCCTATCAAAAGAGAGGAAAGCAGTATGTTCAAACTCTTAATAAGGACCTTCCTGACTATAGTTTAGAACAATACCAAGGCTACCCAGAAAGACCAGAGGTTAGTTTTCGTCGCGCAGAATACCGTTTTAATGATGTTCCCATGGACTTTTATCACTTCGTAAGAGCACGACTAAGCCTGCAAGGTCTTAGCATTAACCCCCTTGAAGAAGTAAGTACTGGTCTTGATGATCTTTGTCGTGACTTCATCGATCGTGTTGATGCCGTTAATAAAGCAGTATCAAGTGGCATGATTAATAAGAGTGCTCCTGATAACCTACCAGAGAATATCTATGGCACTCATGGGGACTGGGAAACATACTCGACGCCAAGTCGTGATGCACGTCTAAAGGCCTCTGTAAGAGAGATCTACAACTCAATTAACGAATACCTCTACCCTAGCGCAGATAGCTCATTTGAGATCGATTACAATGGTTTTGATCTGCAAAGAGACCTTGCTAGAATTTTTAAAGAAAAGACAGCGAGCTGTAAGTACTCTTTCACAAAATCAAATGGCGAGCGCTACAACACAAACCTCAAGACTTCACTTGATAAGCTCTTTAAACTCAGCTTTGATCCCTACCAGTGTATTGAATTACGTTGGGGACTAACAGGCAGTGAACTTGAAAGCTGTAACCAAGATAAAGATAAGTGGCAGTGGTACGAGGCTCAACAGGCCCTTAGAAACCAAGTGGATAGAGATTACTCTCAATTCATGGGCTATGATATTTCGGGTCTCAGAAGAAGTGGTCTAGGAGTTTCTCAAACACCTAACTATGACTTTGATTCCCTCTTAGGACTTTAATTTTTACGGGGGATAAGCTCTGCTTATCCCCTTACTGCCAAAACTTTTTACACCTTTAAGCTCTTAAACCCTTTAAAGAAGATGATCTCCCTTGGCAGGAAGCTTGCAACTAAAGCTTTGATACAGGGAGTTTAATGAAAACAAACAAAATCACATGGATTTTATTCACATCACTTCTTTTCTTTAGCGCATGTTCTGGAGATCAAAGTGACGTTGTCGATATCAATGAATTAGCAACTACAGCTAGTTTTGATATTGCGGCCATCACAGCGACAAAAGCTGATGCTATCGGCAGAGGCTCTAATAAGTACTGGGCAGAAATCCCAAGTCAAAAGAGCGTGACATTTAAGCTGTGTTTAATGGATAAAACCCTGCAAATTCCCCTTCAGCACCAAAAACTATCAATCCAAAGTCCATTCGATACAGTAACAAAAGAGACGAATACAGCGGGTTGTACCACCTTTAATGAGACCTTTGATGTGGACTTCTTTAATCAAGAACGCCTCATCGATTACCCTATTGAAGTCACCGGAATTGGTGGTCACCCAGGTAAACAGAGAGTCAGACTGACTGTTAATCCATGGAGTGAAAACCTTAACACTCTTGTCTATGACCAACGCTTTGATGATCTTCCTAATCTTAGAATCAATAAAGATGATAACCTGCAAGAGGCCCCACTAAAGGCCATGAATATCGCTCTTAGCTTCTTTAATAATGGGTTTAATAATGACACCCAAAGTGCCTTTTATAACTTTCGCTTAGGTCATGAAGTCTATTCTTGGCGCCTCGACCTTGAGGGTAACCTCGTGCAGCGAAAGCTTCAAAGTGGCCACTTTCAAATTAGTGCAGAACTTATTGAGGAGCGTGAAAATAATTTTACCAAGATTAGTTCAACGACACTAGAATCTGTTCTCAAGGCCGGTTTGATTCAGGAGAATCTGGAATTTCATTTTCCAAGAGGGTTTCAGCATCATCCTGACTCTCGATTCTATCTCCACTACACACTCAAACCCATAGGTCTTGATATTAAAGAGCATACAGGGATTTTTCCTCTTGCAAGCCTCAATGGCAGCAGTGAAGGAAGCCTGACAGACCTTTCCGAATTTCCTCTTGAATTAACGGGTGCTCCCTATAAAAGCGAGGCCATCGCCAGTAAAGCTGATGAGCAAGAGAGCGAAATTATCGTTAATAACAGTGGCATCACCATTGCGTCTGTCAATGTGGGAGAAGGCCTACTTCTTCCTGGTGAGCATCGCCTAAGCACCCAAAGAATTCGCCGCCATCCCGTTGAGATTTGCCTTGTCGACACGTTAAGTGCCAACGGAAATCGTCCCTTACCTAATACTCAAATAAGCCTCAAGGCCACACAAAATGGTATCGACGACAGCAATGAAGAGAGGCTTCATCAAACGAATATTAACGGATGTTTTCAAAGTTATCTTCTCCTCTCATACGATTACTTAAGTTGTGAGAAGTACTTTGAGATGAACTATACGATTTCAATTCAAGATGGTCGTTACCGGGATCAAAATGTCCACGGAAAGGTCGCAATTAATCCCTTTAATAGTGCCGACCTCTTCTATGACCTTAATCTGGCTCAGACGCCACCGACGAGTACATGTGAGGCGCCTCATCTTATGGCGACCCAATTTTCTTACACAAATGAAGGAAGTGTCCGTGATGGCTTCTATATTAATAGAGACCTCAACCTTACCTTAAAGAAACGTTATAGCTTTGTTTTTAAACCTCAATTTACGAGGGCCAATGCCTATCAAGAAATTAAGAATCCTGAAAATCTCTATCAAGGTAAGCTCAAAATTGTCACAAGCCTTTTTGCGCCAAAGAATGCCACGGTCGATCGTCATAATTTTGTAGAGGAAGAGTGGGACTACCTCACCACAAGTGAGGTTATTGGTGAAATTAAACCAGATGGTCTTATCCAGGGAGATATCGACCTTAGCTTTCATTTAAGTGAAATCCTCTTTCTTGGCTTTCAAAACACTTTAGTGGTCTCTGTCTACCCCACAGAGGGCATAAATCTTAAGCCCGTTCACTTTATGGTGCCCTTTCATGCCATTGTCGCTGGAGGCAACTTCACTCCACGCCTCTTAAAACTTGACTACAGTGAAGAGCTTGCACAAAAAACCAGATTCACATTAAAGAGGGATAAAAAGGTTCCAGGTCTACACACGAATAAGAACTTCTCGCTCCATGACCAAAGTGAGCTTAGCCCCTTAGAGCGCTATAAGAAGGAACTTGAAAGACTCGCGCAAAAAGACGAGACAAGTCTTATCACAGGTTCATACGAAGACTTTAATAAGCATCTTCCTCTTGACGGCAAGGACTGGAAAGGTCGTGAGCAATTTAAATCTACCTTAACGAAGAATGAATTTAGAACCCTCGCAACGAATATTGGAGATATTCCTAAAAGTTACCTGAGCCGCTTTTGCCGCCTCTTTTCTCATGTCCCGCAAAAGAATGACAGAAGAACAATCTTCTTTGGTAATAGCAATGACTTCATCGGTGGGGAGGAATACCAAGAGTGCCTTAAAAACCCATCAGAGCATATTGAGATTACCCCTATGAGCTTTGTTGAAGAGATTATAGGAAATAAGCTTAGTGAGGAGCACGATGGTCATCAATTTGATTACTATCAGGCACGCTTTATTCAAGACGAAGAAGGAAAAATTAGAAGAGGAAATGCCTACTTTGCAGCTTATGGTGACCGCTCAAGTATTGACTGGGGTGAGCGCCAGAGTAAATCAATTCAACACTCTTATAGCTATGGCCTTGAAGGACCTTCAATGCTTTTCATTGGAACAAGTGAGTCCCATACAAGTGCCCAAGAAACCTATCAAGTGAAAAATACAGCTGAAATGCGAGCGGCCTTTAATCGTTACTACACCTCGCGCGATCTTATTGACCTCACTTACAATAGTGTGACCTTGGAATTTCCCGCAAGAATGAAAGACTGTATTACCATTCGCTCTAAAACGGGAAAGAAGAACCTTTACAACTACTGTAGAAAAGACTCACGCATTAAGCGCATGCAAGAGACATGGTTCTTTATTGGCGACACCAACACTCAAAACCATGGTGTACTCAGTGATGGCAATATTGTGGGAGATAGTAATCGCCAGCAGGTCATCCGAGGTAAGCAAAACTTTAATCTTCTATGGGATGCTTATGAGACTGAAGATGCTCTCCTCGTTGTAGAAGAACTCGGGACTGTCACTGTTGGGGATGCTTTTACTAAGTATATCAACCGCGAGAAGGGTCTCATTCCTTTTGAGAATAAGTATGACCATAGTTTTCCTGGAATGATGATTCCAGTAAGCCACGAACCTACTCGCTCTTGCAACGGCTGTCAGGATCCATAAGATCCTGACACATTTGTTCGTCATCAAGTGAGGCCACGCACTCTTCTATGGCCTCACAAAAACTCTGGCCAGCAACGTAACTCTCCTCGGCAAAGATATCGATATTTTCCTCTTTTAAAATCTCACCCACCTCTAAAAATTCATCAGCTTCCTCTTGGGCCAATTCAATCCCCTCTGCCTCTTCATCGACAATCTTATTAAGCTGGACCATATCGTAAATTCCAGCGAGAGTAACAAAGGTCATCGCACCTGCAATATAGGAACGACGAATGGCCTCATAACGATTTCTATCGACAAGACTCTCACCGAGCTCGCGCTCTATTTTAATAATGGTCTGTTCATTGACGCCCTCTTCAAGGAGCTCTCTTCCAAGCGCCTCACTAATTCCCCTCTTCTTTAAACTCGGAAGATAGAGAGGGGGAAGACCACTTAAAACCGGAAGATTGAGAAGCCCAGTTAAGAGACCCTTTCCCCAGGGGGTTTGAGAAAAGCGCTGGATAAAGCTAGCAGGATGACGATAATCAGAAAACATTCTAAGAAGACCCCTGCTGACAAGATCCTCTTGTGCGGCCCGAAGAACCAGTCGCCTTCGCGCGAGGTCCTCACTAAAGAAGTGGCGCCACTTAAAATCAGGTCCATAGGCCGCAATAAAGAGCTCACTTGTAAGCTCCTCAATACTAGCGGTCTCTAGACGCCGCCTTTTCTTAAGACGCCTTAAAATCTTTTCAAATTGGCCTCTCTTAAAACGACTCCACTTATCGGGATCAAATTCTTCTTTAATACCTAGCCTCTCACCACTTACTTTTATATAGGCCATAATGGCCTCTGGAGACTGATTAGCGGGTATGAATTCATCGCCAGTAAGATCTTTGAGGTCTTGTTGATAGAGAAGGTAATCAGAGCCCTTAAAATTTCCTTCAGGAAGAGAGGGCATCTTCTTCCAAAGGGACACTTTCCCATGGGGATCTTTAGAGGCCAGCAGGAAGGCCATTTTCTCAAAGCAGCCACCTCCGACTGAGGCCGGCACCCGTGTTAGGGCTTGGCGAGAGGACTCATCACCCTTAAAAAAGGCAAGCATTAAGAAGAAGCAAAGAAAGGAAAATAAGGGGGCTCTATTCATCTTAGAGCTTATCGGTAGAGGAAGTAAATAACTCAACCTTTTTAGCTAAGGTCCTGAAAATAGAACCTTCAAATTGAATTTATATAGGTTTTACCCAGGGGATGGGCAAAGGATGAGCAAGAGGTTACTAAAGGAGAAAAGACGGGAGATTATGATGAAGAAAGCACTTCTTATGGCCCTAATAGGCTTTAGTTTGAGCGTTGGCGCAGCCAATTACGGAAAATTTAAAATAACCATGGGTGGCGACTTTCACGACACTTATAGCGCTGTATTCCTCCTCAACAGCAGTGGTGAAATCCTCTTTGTTGAGAATTATGATTATATGGAAATTGAAGCCTTTAACTTCTTTGGCGAGACGACCTTAAGCATTCGCTCCATGGGAGATGAAGATTTTATTAAAGGTCTTATGGTCCTTGATAACAACCAGCTTATCCAGTCTTGTAGCGCTTTTATTGATCAGCCTAATGAGTACACCCATAGCTATGGCATCAACGGCGTGAGGCTTTCACGCTGGAGCAAGAGCGAGAAAAAGTATAAGCCGGTAGCAATGAAGGCCTCCGTAGCCCAGAGCGAAGAGCAGTGCTATGAGACCCTTATTGAATCGTATAGCGATTTTGAACAGTTCTAAAAGATTTTGACACCCAGGCATTCCTAAAATCAAATACTTAGCCCTTGATTTTTGGAATGCCCTTTGCACCTTTAATCCTTGAATTAAACCCAAGGATTTTCATGAGACGCACGATTGCCCTTTTTTGCCTTTTTTCTTTTACTCAGACCTCTGCAGGGGTCTGCACCATTGATGAAAGTAAAATTCAAAAGGCCTGCCTCGCCTTAAAAATAAAAGAGAAAATCATCCATCAGAAGTCTGATGCTCTGGAAAGTATTAGAGGTCTTCAAGAAAAACTCTTAGCTGGTAAACGCCTGCAAGAGCGCTTAAAAGAAAAGGCATCAGACCTCACGGACGAAGAAAAACTCGTCAATCAACTCGCCCTTCTCACCGAGGGTAATGAACTAGAAAAGCTCGCCAGTGAAAGACTTGAAAAGAGAATCATTAATACTGAAGATGATATGGAGTTGATCACTGTTGAAGAGCAACTCAAAGATGAGCTCGGCGATGTTCATACTGATAATACTCAGCACTACTATAAAGGTGCTGCCTCAATTGGAGGACTTGTTCTCTTTAGTTTTGTCCTCTCAAGAATGGCCCGCTCCACACGAGGTCAAGCTCTTAAGAGACGCCTGATGGCACAAATCTTCCCTACTGAGAACCGCTTTGTAAAAACCGGAGTCAATATCGGTCTTTTAATTTCCCTAGGGACAGGCTTCCTTGTCCTTCATAAGCTTTATCAAAACAAAGAAGAGGAAAAATCACTCTTAGAAATGATTGACCTCATCAACCAAATTAAAGATCAGACAGAAACGATTATCACCTTAAAAGAAGAAATCGATGAAATGGATGTCTGCTTCTGGCTTCAGTATGAGCAATTGCGCGAAAGGCAATTAGCAAGTATCGAAAAGGGTCAACTTGTTTGCCAATAAGAAGCTCTGACGGTTAAAATAGGGGTATGAAAAACTACCTCTTAGCCTTCTTTTTTTGCTTTCTCACCCTCGGCCACGTCAAGGCCTTAGAGATCCCCACATGGGCCACTTGGCCAAAAGATAGAATCCAGGATGAGGTCAAACTCTTTCCCTTTGGGGAGGAATTTAAATACAACTACTTCCTAGAGAAGGTCTCTCAAAAAGAGGGACTCTCCATTCATCTTCAATTAGTGCAAAGCCTTCAAGGTCAGGATATTGAAGCCGCCAGTCAGATGCTCATGGATCAACTGCGAATAGAGGATGAAAATGTCATCCTCTTTTTCCTAAGTCTTAGTGACCGCCAATTTAAAATAAGTGCCAGTGATGACTACCTTCTCAACAGTGAGCAAATCGACCAGCTCGTCAAAGTTACAGTCCCCTCACTTAAATCGGCTAAGTATCCTGAGGCCTTGCAGATTTTTATTCAAAACCTCATCATTCAAAAGAATGATCAAAGTCTTCTCTCCCCACCCCCGCTTGGGAAGCAAAAAAGAGCTAATCTTCATATTCTTATTTTCTTTGGCAGTATTATTGTCCTCATCTTTCTTCTCGGTCATAAACTTAGAAAGTCAGCACCCGTTAAAGACCTCTCTGTTGGACTCAAGAAAGAAAAGAGTGAGCGCATGGGAGTCTTCTGGTGATCAGTATTCATTATCTTATCGTTAAGCAGAGTGACCTCTATCCCGCATCCCATTTTCGCTCGGCGCTCTTTTTTGGCGCCCTTGCCCTCACTGCACTCTTTTACTTACCTGTGAGTTGGGAAAATCCTTTTCCTGTTATTGCCATCATTTCAGGCTTCTTCCTCATGGGCTATATTCTTGCTCATTTTAAGCGCTTTAAGCGCCTCTTCACCTTTGGTCATGAAATGAAAGAAGAGGTGTATCAAATGGGCCTAGAGGCCAAGAATGACTACCAAATCGGAAAGAGAAGTATCTTTATCTTCATCTCTTTAATGGAGAGGCGAATAGAATGCTTCGTAAGTCCTGACCTCAAAGAGGAAATCAATTCAAAGAGAATCACGGGGCTTCTCAAGGAGGCAAGATCGAATTTTAAGAACAAGGGCTCAACGGTCGCCGCTGAGCTTCTCAAAGATAGCTTTGAAAAGGAATTTAATATTCGAGGGCCTGTTTCATCCCCTGAGAGTACCATCCCACATTCTGATAATAAATCTGACTCACGCCTTCTTGAAAATGCCGAGGAGTCACCTCTTGAGAAGGAAACTGATCAGAATAATAGCGAGGTAGCTCTCCCTCAAGAGACGAAAGCACCTCAACCCGACTTGGAAGAGAACACCAAGAGCACTGTTTCTGAAGAACAAAGTGCTCCAGACCAGGACGGGCCAGAGACTTTGAAAGAGTGAGGCGATAATTAAATTCTCTTACCTCTAATATAAAGTCATCTTCGTTTTTAAAGTAAATTTGCCCACCGGGATAGTGGGAGAATGAAAAAAAACGAAGTTTCGAATTAAACTTAAGATCCATTATCTCCGCGCGATTAAATGGCTCTTCAGAGTGAAAATGAAGAGTCAAACGACTCTGACCCTCTTTAAAAAATTGGAGCGTCCCTTGATGAAGGCCTTCTTTTAAGCGAGAAGAAAAACACTCGCGAAGCTCACTTACAGGCACCCCATTAGAAAAACTTTGAAAAAGGCGGCAACGCTGATAATCAGTAACAACACTTTCAACTTTAAGCTGCTCAAGATACTGAGAAGCACTTCTCGTAAGATCGGGAACTAAACTTTTTGCCTGGGGCAAAGATTGAGCATTAAGACCTTGAAGGAGAAAGAAGAAAAAAAAGATCACCCTAACCTCTCCTATCAATAAGAAGCCCCTCTTCAACAAAGCGAATAAGATCGCGAATAAAGAGCTCGAGAAGGTTGAGATTGATACCATTAATGAGACGATTAAGGTTCACACGGAGGTCTTCTAAGAGAGCACTATTAGTCCCACTGCTCACAATCACCTCAGTACTTGGAAGCGAAGAGAGGTGAAAATCGACGATGCCCTTCACCTGTCTCACCCCAAGATCTAGTGCATAGATATTAAAGAAACTTAAGAAACTATTAAGAGAGAGAAGTGTATCTCTTGAGCCTAAGAGCCTCACCCCATCAGTCCCAGCATATGCTTTATAGGTAAAAGTGGGAAAGAGAGAACTCATTGAAAGAGAAAATTCATCACGGTAGCGGTAATTTAATTTTCGTCCATAGAAAGTAAAGAAAGCACGGCTTTCACTTACAAGAAAATCATAACGCACCTGAAGAATGTGTTCAGAGAGCACCTTAATTTCATAGACCGCTCGATCTGATTCCTGGCGACCACTGAGGCTCAAAAGCTCTTTAGAATCACCATCTTTAAGGAGATAGAACAGACTCTCTTCATCTTCATTGAGCTCCACTTTAAAGCGCCCTTCACTCCACTGCCTAAAAGAAAGCTCCCCACGAGTGCCTCCTTTAATAGAAATAACCTCCTCAAGGCGAAGTCTATTTTGACAGTCATAGATTCTAAGAGCATGAATATGACGCTTTAAAGAATCCTCAAAACGATAGGAGTACTGAAGCCTTGAGAGAACACTCTCCGCCTCGCGTACTTCACCATTACAGAGAACACTCTCATGAGAGGAAAATTCAACAGTTTTAGCCCCCCGCCTCTGGCGGTAATTCTTGTTAAGATCAGAGAGTTTTAAAGAAATGGGATTTTTAATTTCTTTAATGAGATTATCGACACTACTTAACTCATGGGGCAACTGGGGCGCCATAAAGTTCTCTCGGCCCCAAAGGGCACAGGGGCCTAAAAGAGTAAACAGGACAAAGGTTTTAATCAAAGAAGACATTACGATCGGGGTCATAGTAGAGAGTTTTCTTATATTTCTCACGGCTTCCATGAACCTTAAGCTCTACTCTCAATTTAACTTTTGCCTTACTCATATGCCTTGAACTGAGAGAATCGAAACGAAACCCACTGAGCATTAAATTTTCAATGGAGCGCATCTTCTTCATGCGAAGCCCACCACCCTTAACTTCAACCTCAACGGTCTTCTTAATATTATTAAGCGCCGCTAATTTGTCATCAAGGCGAAACCCAATAACGGGCGTGCCGTTTGAAAGGCGGTAGTTATAGGGTTTCAAACTAGCGAGCACTTGAGATAGAGTTGCGCGACTTTGAGGAAGCCTTTCAACTTGAGACTCACTAAAGCTTCTAAAAAGACTTAAGCGACTAAAGCGCGCCATTTCATCGCGATAATTATCAAAGCTCATGGTCTTTGCTGAAGTCACCACCATAAGCTTGTTGAAAACTTTACTGCGCTCACGACCAAAACTAAAGAAGCCGAAGTTATTATCTCTTGTAACAACACTCGTGTTACTCGAAACCACCATAGTGGAAATACCTTTATAGAGATAAAGGCTTGGGTTAGAGACATTCAAAATGGTGACACTATCTCGCTCAGACTCACTCGCGCGATTAAGGACACCATAGCTAAAGTTATAATCCTTAATATGAACGAGATCACTATCGCCTGCATTGATACTCACCGTGCCCCCGAGAGTGAGACCGGCCTTTTCATCCTTAACAACTCCAGCTGTTGGACTAATATAAATATTGCTCGTGCGCTCATAACTGATAGGCGCTAAATTAGGAATGAGCTGAACAACGCGTGTGACACGTGATGTTTCCTTTCGCCCCACCTGAGTGCCAAGCACTGCACTTAAAAGGCGAGAAGAGACAGTAAGACTCAAATCAAGAATGCCCCCATCATTGAGAATATCAAAATCGGGAGCGTCCCCCACATCACTACTAATGCTTCCCACACTGGCATCAATATGACTCAGGCCCTCTTCACTGACACTATAAATTTCTGTTGTTAACTGAACAAGATGACTGGGAACACCTGCTTCAAGAACATCCATCAGAGGAAGAAGCCCTTCAAAGCGATTCTTAAGTTCCTCATTATAAAACCAAAAGCTCAGAACATTTGTGCTTTCAACGTTAATAAAGCCCTCGGAAGGAATAAGCACATCTCCTGGCACTAAGGCCTGGCGCACGCGATTAGCTAGAGTTCTCGCCGTTAGATTTTGAGAGACATAGGTGCAGCGAAGGAGCTCATCCTGACACTCAATTCGTCCTGGAGCGCGCTGAACAGACTGAGCAAAGCTCATACCCACGGATAAAAGGGCTAAGATTAAAACTTTCATTCTCTTCCTCGATTTTAAAATTTTTGCCATCCTAGCAAAATTGAACAAAAAAAGTCACATCCTCTAAATAAACTACAGGGAGAGCCGCTTTGCAAAAGACCAATAAATTCAAATACTTAAAATATGATAAAATCAAATTATCACAATCATAGGAGTATTCTTTGAAAGAAAAGAGACCTTATCAAAGTTTTGACGAATTCTATCCCTTCTACCTCAGTGAGCACTCCCACCCTCTCAATCGCTTCCTCCACTTTATGGGCACCAGCCTTAGCCTCGGCATCCTTATAAGTGCACTCCTCACATCTACCTACTGGCTTATCGGTGTCGCTCTCATCCAAGGCTATGCATGGGCATGGATCGGTCATTTCCTCATTGAAAAAAACCGACCGGCGACTTTCACCTATCCTCTTTATAGCTTTCTTGGAGACTGGAAAATGTGGTTTGAAATTCTAGTGATGAGGCGTGGCCTTAAGGACTCGTAATTCCCACGCAGGGCTTTTCTCACCAGCGGCAAACGCGCTCTTATGAATGAGATCATACTGAGACTCATTAAAATCAGGAAAGAAAGTATCGGCCTCTCCTTCAAAGTCCACATAACTTAAGATGAGCTGATCCTCAAGATTTCTCTCAAGCGCCTGCTTGTAGATCTCGCCTCCACCGGCAATAAAGAGATGCTCCTCACCTCGCTCTTCACACCATTTCAAGGCCTCTTCAAAGCTGTGAACCGTATGGGTTCCTTCCCTCTTAAAAGAGCGATCACGCGTAAGGATGAGCGTGTGACGACCAGGGAGAGGACGACCAATAGACTCGAAAGTCTTGCGCCCCATCAACAGGGTGTGCCCCATTGTGGTCTCTTTAAAATGTTTAAAATCTTCTTTGATATGCCAGAGCATGGCATTGCCAAGCCCTAGCTCTCTATTCTTTCCAATGGCCGCGATCAAGGAGATCATCAAACGGCAACCTCACCTTTAATATGAGGATGGGCCACATAATCAACAAGTTCAAAGTCCTCAAATTTAAAATCAAGAAGCTCTTTGACCTCAAGGCCGTCCGCGGCTTCCCGCGCCAGGCCGGCACCGGTGATGCCGCCACCAATCACCAGGCAGTCGAACTCGCGTGCCTCAAGATCGGACAGTTGGCGATCGCGATCCGGGTTTGAAACAGGCGCAGGGGTACTCAACGCAGATCCCATCGGTTCGCGGCGACGCCACGGCCCGGCCGG
>CATLOT010000016.1 GCA_950054155.1 uncultured Bacteriovoracaceae bacterium | reverse complement strand
GGTTCCACAACGGGCTCAACAACAGGAACCACAACTGGTGGTGAAGAAGAGGAGACTGAAGACGTTCAATATGAAATTAAGAGTGTAGGATTTTATCAATCACGCGGAGATATCCTTGTCTTCAGAGTTGCGGATGGAGATGACTTCAGCCTCGACGATGTGGTGAATGTATCAAATGACCTCTTTGGCGGGGGAACGATTAATAAGCAAATCGGAACTATCGTTGCTGTTCACGCTGAAGCAGATGGCAGTGACGGAAGAATTCTCGCCGTAAGACTTGATGGGGCTGATGCCGTTGATTATGACGACAACTATTCTCCTGATCCGACTATCTCTATTTACAATAACGACCTCACGAACGAGCCAGAAAACTCTATTGATACTGGTTACTTCATCGACAACTGTGCTGCTGGTTACGGTGCCTGTGGAAATGGGACATTCGCTATTTCTACCGTTATTTCTGAAGTGGCATTTCTTGTAAACTCAGGTTTTCCGGCAGCAGATGTCACACCAAATGGTGCTAGAAAGAATCTTCATAAGAGAATCAAAATCGTGAGAGAGCCTGGAGCACTTTCAGCTAGTGTTGCTCGCTTTGATTACACTTTCAACGATGGAACCACTGTAAACGGCATTGGTGTTGAAGATTCTTGTGACAATGACCCAATGAACCCCCTGTGTAATGGACGTACGGATGATAACACGGCTGATAATGACAGACTTGTGTCTCCTTATGGACCCTTTGCTCTCTCATCTGGAACGGACCTCTCTGGGGAAACCGTGCTCACAGTCAACGTCTCTCTTCATGAGGATTTCTATGGTGAAGGACTTGATCCCGAGGAGCAGGGAAGTGCTCAGATCAGTATTGTGTCTGAAGTTCCGGGTACACCTATCGAGGAAATTCAACAATATCGTTTAGGTTATTACCTTCAAAGTGGTCAGCGCTTTGCGATCCAAGTCGACAATGCCCTTGGTTTCTCCATTGGTCATACTGTGCGTTCATGTCGTTCAAACCTAACAACGAATTGTAACTCTGATACTTCTAACTTTGTTGAAGGGAAAGCTGTTGTTGATTATGTTGATATTAATAACAACACGATCTATCTCGCAGCTCAGGATTTCAATGGTCGCTCTTCAGAATTTAGTAACGGGCGATTCCTTTATAACTCAGATTCAGGAACATTTAGAACTCAAACGACGGACACGCATATTCTTGTAAGAGCAGATGGTGGAGCCCTTACTATTCCAAAAGAGTGGAATGATCCTGCTGATGCAACGGATGATCCAGTAGATGCCCTTGGAAATCCTATTGTTTTCACTTACCTCATTGATGAAGCCCCAACGACAGGCTTTAGTGTCGACGCTAACGGTGATATTCAAATTCTTAATCCCGGTGTATCTATTGATAGTAGAGTAACGATCAGCGCTCAACACCCGACGACGGGAGAAATTGTGGCGAGCTACAGTCTTACTTTTGACTTCATCACAACGCCAAATGCTCTTCGTTTTGCCGATCTCAACAGCTCAAAAGTTATTAGAGCAGGTATCAATGAAGATGTTTCTGAAGACCTCGTTGTGACATCTACTTTAAACTTTGATGGGCATAGCTCTGAAGGTGAAATTAATGTAGGCTTTTTAGAGCTTAGACAACCTAATCCACTACCAGGTGGAGAGGTACCTTTACCTGCCAGTGTGAATCTCAATAACGACGACAGAAGAATCGAATTCTCGCCAGGGGACTTTGTAGATGGGTCGTTAAGTTATACGATCGAAGCCCTTCATCCTGCTTGGGATCCAACGACAGCGGTTACGGGTACAATTACCGTCAGTTTTTCAGCTGCGACATCATTTGACGTCGTGACCTTTGATCAAAACCTAAATGATCGCCTTATCATTGAAGTTGCTGATGCTAGTGGATTTACTGGTGATGCAAACTTTGAAGTTGGTGATAATATTTCTACCCCAGATGGTGCTCGCGCTGTCATTGATTATATCGATCAGGAGAGAAGTCGCCTCTATATTAGAGTTACTCAGGCAAATGATGGCTTTACAGGATTCAAGCCTGGAGACTTACTTGATAAAACAAGCAGCTTTATTCTAGGACGAAAAGTGATTGTAGACTCAGCCGATGCGGTTGTAAAAGTCTATGATATCTCAGATTCAGTTCTTGATCAGGGCAATGGTATTGTTCCTGTCACACGCCAAGAAGATGGAAGTATTGTGACTCCTGCTACAGGAGAGACCTTTACTTATAGTATTACGCCAGCACTTCCAAGTGATTTAACAATCGCTGGAACTCCCGTTGGGGCCATTGTTCAAACGGATCCTGTCGTTGGTAATAACCCTGCTGGACTTCCCGAAACTATTTATACCTTAGCTGTGACAAATGGCAACGGACAGAGTGCTCTTGCTACTTTTGTTCTTTCTCTAAGTGAGAGCTTGGCCAATCCAAGTGTTGGTCGCTATCAGGTCGTGAAGTTAAGTAGTAATGGCGATCGCTTTTACCGCGGGACAAAGTTTGCAACGAGTGGTGGAGATGAGTCTAAGAAAGGGCGTGTGCTTCTTCCTTTAGATACAGATGGAGATGGAAGTAAAGACAGTCTTCTTCTTGAAGCTAATGGATTGATTGAGGATTCAGTTGGTATTGACAATAGTGCCAAATACTTTGCTTCAGAGGGAACTGTTGTTCCTCATCGCTTCTGGTATGTTAAAGATGCAACTGACTTTGACGTTGGCGATACGGTGACAAGTAATAGTGGAGCGCAGGCTGAAATTGTCCATGTTGATACGGCCAATGATCGCCTCTATGTTGAAATTAAAAATGGAAGTTTTTCTGTAGGAACTGATATTGAAGAGGATGATGTCTCAGCGCAGACGACAATCGTTAATATTCAAAAGTATCACTTCGTTACTGGTGTGATTGAAGTTTCTAGTGGAGATTTTGGAAGCTTTACAGTGGGTGCTCCTGTGACTGGAGCCGGAGGTTCTGAAGGTATTGTCGTTCAAAAACACCGTGGGAATAATAACACAACTGACCCTACAGATGACCGCTACTTTATCTTAGTTCAGCATACAGGTGGACCTAACTTCTTTGAAGGTCAGACTCTCAATGGTGCTCTAACTGCTCTTTCTATAGTAGGACCAATCGTTGATGTGACGATCTCTGGGGGAGCTGTTCCTGCTAATAGCTCTTCGAGTGGGCGAGTTGACCGTAACGGAAACCCCTTCTTTGAAGGTAATATGATCGGTTCTTTTAGAAGAGCTGCTGGTGAAGATTATCGCTCAATTGGATTTGCCGTTCATGGCACAGACTACTCTTCAAATAATATTACTGTCGCAGTTGAGGATTTTGATAGTCCCTTTACTCAAAGTGGTACAAACTTTATTGATGACTTTTCTATCTCGCAATCTTCTGTAAGAACTCAAGCTCATAATCGTATCAATGGCGTGGAGATGAGTAACCTCATTATTGGTTATGTGGGAGATGAATTCTATCTTCAGCCTGCAGTTCAAGGTAACTTTAACTACGCAACAATTAGCCCTGAAACACTTCCGAATGGATTAACTTTTGATTCTCTAACGGGGGTTATTTCAGGAACTCCAAGTGAGGGGATGAATGGTCAAAACTTCACAATTACTTATCGTAAGTCGGATAACACTGGAGTCACTTATACCTTTCCCTTTGTTATCTACAACCAATTTGAAATTGCTCACCTTACTGACAATGCAAGTTCTTATGTTCTTCACCGTGAAGGGCAAGGGCTTGGTGGATCGAATTGTAAGGTCTTTGGTCCTCAACTTATTGATGATCCCACTGATCCCAACTACAACCAAGCTATCTATGGGTTAAACGACATTGTCTGCCTTTTTGAAGGGGGCGAGTCGGATCTCTTTAATCAGGGGATTGATTTTGATATAAAGGCCGGAAACGGTATGTGTGAATATGTCCAATACGTGCCTTTCTCATACCAGGGATTCCTTCCAGGTGCTTCAAATCGTGAAATCGTCATCTACGATGAATTCACTGATGCTGACAAGTGTGACGACGCAACAGACGGTGCACCTGGATCATTAACAATGACAGGGCCTGCTGGTTACGTGACTTCTGGAGACGCTTCTCTCTTTGCTGGTGGCGAAGCTATGGCAGGAAGAGCCTTTGGCGGTACTTATTGTCAAAGCGGAGACTGTGTTTCTAGTCAGGAGGCATCTGCTGTTTGTACTTACGATTATTCACAAATTGATCCATCCTTTCCTAATCTTGATTCGGGCTCAATTGATGTGAGAACTGTTTCTTGTACTCATGAAGAAGGTGAAGACACTGATGATCCTGCGGATGGGACTCCAAACTCAAGACGTTGTATTTGTACGATCACAGAGCCTACGACAATTGATTGTGGAGGTGGAACTCTCAATGGTCTGGCTGGGGCTAAGGTTTCATCTGATCTTGATGTTTCTGAATCGAGTCTCATTATTCAGTCATACGATGGTATCCTAAGTGGTGGTTCAGTCCGTAATGTAGCGTCACCAATTAGTCGTACATATGGTTCAAATCGCTATATTGCTAACTATATCGACACTCGAAATTACGCCAGTAGTGTTGCCAATAGTTGTATAGGCTCACCCTATCACATGGACTCTTATGCTTCCGTTGGTAATCTTGTTGAAGATGCCAATGGAAGAAATAATAGAACGGCTTGGGATAATTACTCCAGTTTTCTTGATCCCTTTGGCCAATCGGCAGGTGGACTATATAGCAATTACTATACTTTTAATTGTCTAGATGCTGGTTATGACATCAAAGCGAGAATTAGAATTCTCGTAAGAGATTGGGATAGAGAATTCCTTCCTGAGGATCATGCTGTCACCAGCTTAATCAATGGAATGGATGACTCGGTTGATCTTGCGGGAACACCTCAGATTTCTATCTCTGCGGGTTCTCACACGGCGAGCTTAACTGCTGCAGTTGATGAAACGCTCTCTTCAATTGGTCTAGGGACACTTATCTATATCGAAGATGGGACGACGGCCGGATTGCAAACGGACGAGGATATTCCAGTTGAAGTGGCCCGCTATGATGGAGCTACAACGATTACACTTAAGGCTGCTGCTGGAATGAATCTTGGACCTGCGGACTTCTATATAAGAAGTAAGCAAAATGATGATGCGAGCAACTCATTTGACAACAATTACGATAATAGAGCTGATCACGATTCCATTTGGAATTGGATTGATGCTGCAAACCTTACAAAAGTACCTAATTATCAAGGCTGTGCCGATAATAACTTCAGTGATAACGCTAATGACGAATACACCACTGGTGGTACGATAAGTATGGCAGCAGGAAGCCGTACGGCGACAATCAGTGTGGCCATCCCTGGAGGAGAGATCATCCCTTACGGAAGTGTTATCGAAATTACGGATGGAGCAGTTGTGACTTACCTTATGGTGACATCAGCATCTGGAACGTCGATTACTTTTAGTAACTCCATTTCCTACACACTGGGTGCTGGAGCGACGTGGAGATTAATCAGAAGAATCCCATTCCCCGGCGAGCCAATATAAGGCGAACCCTCGCTAGCTTTCATGAATTCAATAACTTAGGACCTCTTTGGAGGCCCTTCTTAGTACCCGTTGATATTGACCCTAAGGCCGTCTGGCGTTAATTTTACGGGTAGTTTAAAAGTTAAATTTACAGGAAAGGGATGAAATATGCTTATGAAAGTGGCTAAGAAGTACACGACTAAGAATACTGATAAGAATACGCTTAAGACTTGGTATTCTTTACTATCGCTTGGCCGAAAATTAGATGATCGTGCCCCAAACTATCTCAAGCAGGCCATTGGTTGGTCTTACCATGCCCCATGTGCAGGCCATGATGCGATTCAACTGGCCATTGGTCAGATCTTCACTCTTGGAGAGGATCATCTCTTTCCCTATTATCGTGATCTTCAAACTTGTCTTTCAGCTGGTCTCACAGCAGAAGAAATTATTCTCAACGGTATCTCTAAAGCGACTGACCTCGCTTCAGGAGGTCGTCACATGTCAAACCACTTTGCAAAGCCAGAGTGGAATATTCATAACGTTTCTTCATGCACAGGAAACCATGTTCTCCACGCGGTGGGTGTTGCCCGAGCGATGAAGCGCTACGGACATAAAGGTGTCGCGATTTCTTCTCAAGGGGAGTCTTCTGTCTCTGAAGGTTACTGCTATGAGGCGATCAATGGTGCTTCAAATGAGAAGCTACCAGTCATCTTTGTTTTTCAAGACAATGGCTATGGAATCTCTGTTCCAAAAGCTGACCAAACTGCGAATGAGTTTGTTGCTGATAACTTCTCAGGATTTAAAAACCTCCGCATCATTCACTGCGATGGAAAGGATGTCTTTGATTCAATGAATGCTATGGCCGAAGCGCGTAAGCACGTTCTTGAAAAAGAAGAGCCTGTTATCGTTCACGCTCGTTGTGTGCGGATTCACTCTCACTCAAACTCAGATAAGCATGAGCTTTACAGAGACGAAGAAGAGCTAGCTGAAGCGGCAGCTCAAGATCCTCTTGATTACTTCAAAGAGGCCATGACAAAGAATAAGCTTCTTACTAAGAAAGAAATGGAAGAAATGGATGAGGAAGCGAAGGCAATGCTCCTAGAAGCTCACAAAGCGGCCATGAAAGCGCCTAATCCAGACCCTGCTAGTATTTACGATTATGTTATTCCTGAAGCCCATCAAAGTGAAAAGTATCCTGAGGGTCTTCACAGCGAAGAGGGTGAAGAGATCAAGTTCATCGACGCTCTCAATGGAACGCTTAAAGCCGAATTTCGTCATAACCCTGATACCTTTATCTGGGGCCAAGACATGGCCAATAAGGGCAAGGGTGGTATCTTCAATGTTTCAAAGGGAATGCAAGACGAGTTTGGAAAAGAGCGCGTGTTCAATGGTCCAATTGCTGAAGACTATATTTTAGGAACGGCCAACGGTTTTACACGTTTTAACGATGATATTCGTGTTGTGGTTGAAGGTGCAGAATTTGCGGATTATTTTTGGCCTGCCATGGAGCAAATGGTTGAGACCAGTCACGATTACTGGCGTTCTAATGGAGCCTTCTCTCCCAACGTCACCATTCGTATCGCTTCAGGTGGTTATATCGGTGGTGGTCTCTACCACTCTCAAAATATTGAAGCTTCCCTCGCACCTCTTCCTGGAATCAGAATTGTTGTCCCTGCCTTCGCTGACGATGCCGCAGGACTTTTAAGAACTTGTATGCGCTCTAAGGGGCCTTCAGTATTCTTAGAACCAAAGTCACTCTACAATGCCAAGCAAGCGATGAGTGTCGTTCCTGAGGACTTTGAAGTTCCCTTTGGTAAATGCCGTGTAAGAAGAGAGGGGAGTGACCTCACTATTTTAACTTACGGAAATACTGTCCATCACTCTTTAGAGGCAGCAGAAATTATCGCAAATGAAGATGGGGCGAGCGTTGAAGTCGTTGATCTGCGCTCCATCAGTCCTCTTGATGAGGAGGGAATTCTCGCCAGTGTGGCAAAGACTAATCGCTGCCTTGTGGTTCATGAAGATAAGGTCTTCGCGGGCTTTGGTGGCGAGCTTGTTGCGCTCATTAATGAGAAGGCCTTTGAGTCTCTTGATGCTCCTGTTCGTCGTGTCGGCTCAACCTTCACTCCTGTTGGATTTAATAGAATTCTTGAAAAAGCAATTCTGCCCAACACTGATCGCGTTCTCGAAGCTGTTAGAGAGCTTCTCGCTTACTAAAGAGATTGACGCCCACTCTCGTCTAAGGAGTGGGTTTTTTGATTCATTGTTCATCCTTTAACCCCATCAGTCCTCTTAAGGATCTCAGTCAGGTCTTCGAATCCGTCTAGGTTTCTAATCTTTAAAGGCGTTCAAAGTACGCGAGGGCCTTTCTTCTTTATAATTGTTCATTTTTTAGGCAAGTCATGCCTCTTTGATGCCAATTATTTAACTATGTTTAAATCTGGTTTAATAAAAGTAAAAATGGTCCATTTTTCCTGTGTTTATTAACTTTTCAGCCTGTTAAACTGTCCCTATTATCTCAGTATTTTTAAAACCGAGTAAATTGTACAGGTGTACAAAAAAGGACGACTTATGAAACGAATTGATGATTTCTCTCATCTCGCAGCTTCAGACAACCAGTATATTGATGGACTCTATGAGACCTATAAGAATAACCCAGATGAGCTCGATGAGTCTTGGGTCAGCTTCTTTAAGGGTTTTGAGTTTCAGATGGGTGGCGCTGTGAGTGAAGGTGATATCTCCTCTGAAAAAATGAGAAAAGAATTCAATGTCTTTCGTCTGATTCAATCCTTTAGAGCGAGAGGACACCTTCTTTCAGATACGAATCCTATTCGTCCTCGTCGTGATCGACACGCGCGTATTAGTTTAGAAGATTATGACCTTACTCAAGAGGATCTCGGCCAGGGCTTTCTTTGCGGAGAGTTTGTTGGACTGGGAGCTGGGGCCACTCTTCAAAGTATTATGGATCATTTGCGCTCCATCTATTGTGGCAAGATTGGTATTGAGTATATGCATTCAAATGACACAGAAGTGCGCCGCTGGTGTCGCGATTACTTTGAATCAAAGGGAAAGAATATTAACTTTCCCATTGATTATAAGAAGAGAATCTTAAGAAAGCTCAATCAAGCGGAAATCTTTGAGTCCTTTTTACAAAATAAGTTCATCGGCCAAAAGCGCTTTTCTTTGGAAGGTGGTGAGACGACTATTCCGGCACTTGATGCCATCATCAATAAAGGGGCTGAAACAGGAGCGCGTGAATTTGTTATTGGCATGGCCCACAGAGGTCGGTTGAATATCCTCGCCAATACCATCGGTAAAACCTATGAATTCATCTTTAAAGAATTTGAAGGGGGAACCGTTGAAGACGCAGCCGCAGAAGGTGATGGCGATGTAAAATATCACCTTGGCTATACGTCAATTTCTGAAGCCGCTGGCGGACAAGAAGTTTACTTAAAAATTCTTCCTAATCCTTCTCACCTAGAAGCAGTTGCTCCCGTTGTTAATGGCTATTGTCGTGCTCAAGTTGATTACGGGTATAAAGGGGATGAATCAAAAATCATTCCTATCGTTATCCACGGCGACGCAGCTGTTGCTGGTCAAGGGGTGGTTTACGAGTCTCTTCAAATGTCCGAACTTCCTGGGTATCAAACGGGTGGTTCCATCCACTTTATCATTAACAACCAAATTGGTTTTACAACTGACTGGATGGAGGGGAGGAGTTCTCAGTACTCAACTTCCGTCGCAAAAATGCTTGATACCCTAATTCTCCATGTTAATGGTGATGAACCAGAGCATGTGTGCTTTGCAGCCGAAATGGCGGTAGCTTTTCGTCAAAAGTTCAAAAAAGATGTTTGGGTCGATATGGTTTGTTATCGTAAGCACGGTCACAATGAAGGTGATGAGCCTAAATACACACAGCCTCATCTCTATGGCCTAGTCGCCAAACATAAGAACCCACGTGAGCTTTATATGGAAAAGCTTATTAAGCATGGTTCTATTGAAAAAGATCTCGCCAAGAAGATGAAAGATGAGTTTAAGAAAGAACTCAGTGATCGCTTTAACATGGTTAAGCAAGAGGAAATCCCTGAGCGCCGTAAGGGCCCTCATAAAGAGTGGCTGAATCTACGCTGGTCTAAGCCAGAAGACTTTCTAGAGTCACCAGATACTTCTGTTAAAAAAGCGGATCTTGAAAAAATCTTAGAGGCGATAACGAAAACACCAGAAGGATTCAAGACTCTTAAGAAGGCCCAGAAAATTCTTGATATGAGAAGAAAGGCTTTTGAAAATGATCAACTCGATTGGGCCACGGCAGAGCTTCTCTCTTATGGCTCCCTTCTTCTGCAAAAGTATAATATTCGCTTCTCTGGTCAAGACGTAGTGAGGGGAACTTTTTCTCACCGCCACGCTAAGGTCTTTGATGAGTTTACAAATGAGTCTTATTGCGGACTCGATAATATTACCGATGAACAGGGAAAGATGGATATCTACAATTCTTTCCTCTCTGAGTACGCGGTCCTTGGATTTGAGTATGGCTATTCTCAAGGATCTCCGTGGGCCTTGAATATGTGGGAAGCTCAATTTGGAGACTTCTCAAATGGTGCTCAAATTATGATTGATCAATTCATCTCGGCAGCTGAGAGTAAGTGGCGTCGAATGAGTGGTCTTGTTCTTCTTCTCCCACACGGTTATGAAGGGCAGGGGCCTGAGCATAGTTCTGCAAGACCTGAGCGCTATCTTCAATTGGCGGCTGAATACAATATGGTTGTTGCTAACTGTACGACACCTGCTAACTTCTTTCATATGATCAGAAGACAACTCACATGGGAATTTAGAAAACCTCTCGTGGTCTTCACTCCGAAATCACTTCTTCGTGATCCTCGTTGTGTCAGTTCTGTAAAAGAGTTAACGGATGGGAAATTTCAAGAAGTTATTGATGATGACTTCTGTGATCCAAAGAAAGTTAAGAAGGTTCTCTTTTGTACAGGTAAGGTTTATTACCACCTTATGGAGAAGCAGCGTCAGGATGATCGTAAGGATGTTGCCATTGTTCGCCTCGAGCAAATCTATCCTCTCGTTGATAGCAAAATAAAAGAAGTAAAAAGTAAGTATAAGAAAGCTCAATTCGTATGGGTCCAAGAAGAGCCCTACAATATGGGAGCTTGGACTTACCTGATGAGATGGCGTGATCTCTTTGCCGATTTTGAGTGTGTGGCAAGAAAATCATCAGCTTCTCCGGCTTCTGGATTTGCGAAGGTCCATGCCAAGGAACAAGAAGAATTAATGAATAAAGCATTTTCATAAATAGAAGTTTGTAACAAGGAATCATAAGATGAGTATCGAAATTAAAATTCCAAGTATTGGTGAATCGATTACAGAAGTGACTCTCACAACTTGGTTAAAAGAGGATGGAGAGTTTGTTGAAGAGGGTGATATCCTCTGTGAGATTGAATCTGATAAGGCGACCGTTGAACTTCCTGCAGAAGAAAGTGGAGTTCTTACCCGCTCAGTAGATGAGGGGACTGACCTTGAAATTGGTGCTGTCATCGGTAGCCTTGCTCCAGGTGAGGGTGCTCCTGCCCCTAAGAAAGAAGAAGCCAGTGAAGAATCCTCTTCAGAGTCTTCATCATCAGAATCGGCGCCAGCACCTTCTTCTGGCGATAAGAATTACCCTAGTCCTGCTGCTCGTAAGATTATGGATGAGAAAGGTCTTTCTGCTGGCGATGTTCAAGGAACAGGTAAAGATGGCCGCATCACGAAAGCCGATGCCATGGGCGCTCAAAAGTCAGCTTCTTCAAGTAAGACTGCAACGACACCAGAACCTAAGAAAGACGCTATTATTGAGGCCCAGTCTCCTTCTGTTGGTGGAGAGAGGGGAACACGCCGTGAGAAGATGACTCGTCTGAGAAAGACGATCGCTTCACGTCTTACCGAGGCCAAGAACTCTACAGCGATGCTTACGACTTTTAATGAAATCGATATGCATTGGATTATGGAGCTTAGAAAGAAGTACAAAGAGCAATTTAAAGAGAAGCATGATATTGGACTTGGTTTTATGAGCTTCTTTACCAAGGCCTGTGCTATCGCTCTTAGTGAAGTTCCTGGAGTGAACGCGATGATCGATGGAGACGAGATTGTCTATCATGATTACGCAGATATCGGTATTGCCGTTTCTACACCTAAAGGCCTTGTTGTTCCTAACGTGAGAAATGCTGAATCTCTCAGTCTTGCTCAAATCGAAAAAGAGATTAAGCGCCTTGCTCTAAAAGGACGTGACGGTAAACTTACTCTTGATGAGATGAGTGGGGGAACGTTCACGATCACTAACGGTGGTGTTTTTGGTTCCATGCTCTCGACTCCTATTATTAATATTCCTCAGTCGGGAATCCTTGGCATGCACAATATCGTTGAGCGTCCTGTTGCCATTAATGGCCAGGTTGTGGTTCATCCTGTGATGTATACGGCCCTTAGTTACGATCACCGTATCGTCGATGGTAAAGAGTCAGTGACTTTCCTTTATCGTGTGAAGGAACTGATTGAAGATCCAGCAAGAATGCTTTTAGACGTTTAAGAGATCATCACTAAGGAGTATAAAATGAGTAAAGAATATGATGTTGTCATTATTGGAAGTGGTCCTGGTGGTTATGTATGTGCCATTCGTGCCGCTCAACTAGGCTTTAAAACAGCGCTTGTTGAGAAGTATCAAACGCTTGGTGGAACTTGTCTCAATGTGGGTTGTATCCCTTCTAAGGCGTGGCTAGATTCAAGTGAGCGCTACCACGAACTTGTGAACCATTTTCAAGATCACGGAATCAACGCCAATAAAGTTGATATTGATTTCCCAAAAATGCGTGAAAGAGTTGAGAAGGTTGTCAGTGACACTTGTGGCGGCGTGAGCTTCTTGATGAAAAAGAATAAGGTCGATGTTTATACAGGTCATGGCTCCTTTGTTGATGAGCACACTATAAAAATTAGTGGTGAAAAAGAAGAGCAGATTAAAGGCAAGAATATTGTTATTGCCACAGGATCTAAGCCATCTTCTATTCCAGGTGTTGAGATCGACAAGAAAAGAGTCATTACCTCTACTGAAGCCCTTAAGCTTCCTGAGTTGCCTAAGAGCATGATTGTTATTGGTGGCGGTGTGATTGGTCTTGAGCTTGGCTCCGTATTTAAAAGGCTTGGGACCGAGATCTCTGTTGTTGAATACGCCGACTCATGTTTGGCGACAATGGATAAGGACATGGGTAAGAACCTACAAAAAGTTCTTAAGAAACAGGGAATGGAGTTCTATCTAGGTCATGGGGTGACAAAGGTTGATGCTCTCAAAACCAAAGTAAAGGTTACGGCCAAAGCAAAGAAAGATGATAAAGAAGTTAATCTTGAGGCTGATTATGTTCTTGTGGCCGCTGGACGCCGTCCTTATACGGAAGGGCTCAACTTAGAAGGAATTGGTCTTGAACTTGATGAGAGAGGACGTGTGCCTACCGATAATCAACTCAGAACTAAGATTTCTCATATTTACGCTATTGGTGATGTTACGAAGGGCGCGATGCTTGCTCATAAGGCTGAAGAAGAAGGTGTTTTTGTAGCAGAACTTCTCAATGGAGAGAAACCCCATCTTAATTATCTTCTAGTTCCAGGTGTTGTCTACACTTGGCCAGAGGTTGCTTCAGTTGGCTATACAGAACAGCAGCTTAAGGAAGAGAAGAAAGCCTATAAAACGGGCAGCTTTCCTTTTAAAGCTTCTGGTCGAGCACGGGCTTCCAATGAGTCAGAAGGTCTTATCAAGGTTCTTGCCGACAAAGAGACTGATGAGATTCTTGGTGTTCATATGGTTGGACCTCGCTGTGCCGATATGATTGCAGAAGCAGTTCTCGCCATGGAGTTTAGGGCGTCAGCTGAGGATGTTGCCAGAACCTGCCACGCTCACCCCACTTACACGGAGTCCTTTAAAGAGGCGTGTCTCGCCGCAACAGAAGGTCGTGCACTCCATATTTAAAATATAAAGGAGTTAAAATTAAAGAAAGGGCCCCAGCGAGGGCCTTTTTTATTTACAAGGGTGTTTAAGAATTGGGCAAAAAAAAGGCAGACCTTAAGCCTGCCTTTAACATATCGGATTTATTGATATTAAAAGGGAAATTTAGGGTCCTCTGGACATTCCTTGAGAACAAAATCTTTCTCAAAAGCACGGCCCCATTCGATGGAATTATCCTCTGTATCCACATTCTTTTTAAGGACCTGAATAGGTTGCTTGAGAGGGATTTCAACCTTAACTGATTCATGAGAGATACAGACTCCACGATCCCAACGAATACATTGTTCAACAAATCTTACGCGATCAGTATAGAGGTAGTCGTACATGAACTTGGTGAAGTTGATGGTGACAACGTACTTGTAACGCGAGCGGATTCTCTCACCTGAAATACAAAGAGCATTAAAACCAATTTGTCTGCCCTCAATATCATATTTCGGAAACTGAGGTCTTAGGTTGGGGTTTCTGTAAATATCTTGCCAGCTTTGCTTTGGCCCGCCGTTGTCGTTTCCAATCCCTGTTCCGGGAGTGTTCGACTGAGCAGAGGCACAGAGGCTAAATACAAAGAAAAGTGTAATGAATGAGAGTGCTTTAAATATTTCTTTCATGTCCAACTTACCTTAGTGCTTAAATTCTTTGGGAGACTCTTCAAGAGTATCAACAACTGATTGAGTAAATGCTCTTACATTACCGTGATTCTTGGGGTCTTTCGCTATTTCCATTTTCTTGTCAAAAGCCTCTTTTTCAATCTCTAGCCATTTCGCATAGGCTTCCTCAGAAAGACCTTGAGCGTAGAGGGAGAAATAGTTTTGACCAAGTTCATCGCCATTGCTTGGCTTGTGAAAGCGGTTGATAAGATGCTGGCCAACATAGGAGAGGGTATCTCCACTGAGAGGAACTTGATTGATTCCAAGAGTGTAGAAGTCTTTTCTTAGGGGAGCAGCAACTTGCTGGTCGAGCATTTTATTGAGGAGGCGCTCACCATAAGCCCCGTAATTAAAAGCAATATATTCTTTGCTGACTCCACCAGTGCCAAGGAGAAAGTAGATTTCACAAAAGGCAGGATCTTTCTTCAATTCTGCATCGAGATCCATTTGGTAGACAATATTTTCGCTAAAATTGCGAGGGGAGCTTTTGATAATAAACTCTTTAATAATGTCAGGGACCTTTTCAAAGAGTTCAGCATCATTTTGGCTCTTACAAAGAACACGATAAATTTTAAAGACAGTTTGTTGACCAGGCTTGTTTTCGCAATCAATGAGTCTCTTTAAAGTCTTTTCGTGAATGCCCATAAGCATGGCCATTACTTTGATCCCTTTCTTGGGATCATTAAACTCACTTAGCTTTTCCTTGAGGTCATTAGCCACTTGGAGCCTGAGCTGATCAGGTTTCACTTGGGCCTTATTAATGTCGTGCGATTCTTGCACAATGATATCCTCATAAAATCTTAAAATATTAGATTATTTTTATAGGTTATAATGTAGGAAAAGATCATCAAAAATAAAATGAAAAAAACTGACAAGATGATTGTGCGGTGAAGTAAGAAGGTTGGTGGCACAAGCGCTTTCATCCTTATGCACAGATGCCACCAATCATATCTTCTATTCCCAAGGTTAGGCGAGACCAGGGATTATCACTCGGAGTTTTGCCGCACCGAGCTAAAAGCACCCAGAGACATGAAATGCTTTCTTGAAATAAAGTATTTCTCCGCAGAGGTTAAAAAACAAATAAAACCCTAAAAAACTGATTAAACTTGGACAAAGTCCATGCCTTCCTGAAACAAGCGGACATTTGTCTCTTTTTGTCCTTTTGTCCTTCCAATCTGTTAGAATTAAAGGGTGAGAAAAATTTCGAAGTGATTATAATAAAAGAAGTGGTCCCCCAGGCGGGACTTGAACCCGCACGGCCGTGAAGCCCCGGGATTTTAAATCCCGTATGTCTACCAATTTCATCACCGGGGGACTTAAGGTAGGTTTGAATTTTGAACTATTTACAGCAATATTGTCAACGAGCAAATCACATCATTTTAACGTTTGGGCTGGTTGCGCTCGCTCTGAGTTCCTGTTCGAGTAATCCCCAGCCAGAGGCTAAAAAGGAAGAGGCGATCGGTGTGAAGGCCAAACCCGTATGGTTTAATGCTCCTGAAAGATTTAGGCTGCGCACCTCTATGGGAGATATCCCTGGCCATCCCTTTTTTGACCTCACTGCTTTTCGTACTAAAGAGAGTAGTGATATTTCTTACTACCTCACGACACCTGTGGGCTCAGCCCATAGGTATGATCTTGATCTCGTTAGTGGTGAACTCTTTAGGGAGAGAACCTATTGCTCTCAAGATGATATTTGGGAGTCCTATTCTTCTAAGATAGACAGACCTAATTTCTCTCAAGGCATTATCCCGCGCCTTCTCGACCAAACAGGTGAGCCTCAAAGGGTGTGGGTCTTTGGTGCCAAGGAGCATCTTCTCAGTAATCGGGTGAACTCCACTGTCCAATCTCAAAGAGCGCGAATCGTTGGAGGTGTCCTCTTACAATTTTGTGATGAGTATCCTTGCCGCTCCCAGAAGGCATGGCTCTCTCAACTTGTTCTCATTGGAGTTAATCCCTTTGATCCCCAGTTTGAAAAAGTGATGACGATTTCAGATCTTAAGTCAAAAGTTGATTGGGCCTATATGAAGGCTTTTGCAGAAAATGGATTTGGGCGCACAAGGCTAGGTCCAAAACCTGTGCCAGCCTATCGCCTGGTAGGCGAAATCTCAGGTCAGAAGGCGCTTGATAATGCTTACAAGTATGGGCATCACTTTGCTTTTGAGGAGATTAATTCACTAAGAAAGAATTGCTTCTATCTCTATGACTATCTCTGGCGTTCTCAAAAGAAGGTGAGGGCTGCCATGAATAAGGCCTATCTTAAAGAAAAGAATCTTGAGGCTGAATATAGCAAGAGGGCTAAAGAGCTTAGAGATATGGCCAAATTTCAAATGAGCCGCTTCTTCAAAGAGGACTTTGAGGAGGAAGTGAAAGAAGATGAGCAAAGTGCTGCCGCCAAGGAGAGAATTCTTGATTGGTCGCGCTTCTTTTTTCATTTTTATGAAAAATATGGGGAGAGGTTTAGAACCTGCGCGCGTTTTGTAAGACCCGCTAATCAAAAGATAAATCCAGAGCGAATGTGGTTCTTTGCGCATATGACGAATTGGTTTAATTTAGAGGATCTCAACTACTATTATTTGTGTAGAAGACGCACTTGGGTTGAGAATACCCTGATGGCCAATGGAAAGAGACGTTACCAAACAGGTGTACCGAGAGAATGTTCCTCAAAACAACTTGATGAGTCATTTGATCAAGCAGTCACGGTTATGTCCGCTTTAAATAATTCTGGAAAAGAGCATTACCATTTTCTTGAGTTTGATAATGGAATAGGGGGCACTCATCAGGAACTCTTTAGTTGGACCCATCGCAATGGAAAGCATCTCGGTTGTAATGCCCGTGAGCTAGAGGAGAAAGAGCCGATCTTTCCTCAAGATATTTCATGGGATAAGTTTACGAAAAAGTTGCGCCGTGGACGCTACGATATTATTCGTTAGGTTGTCATCCAATACTTCTATTCCTAAAATAACAGGATGGAAGCATCTGTAATCAATTCGAAGAGCTTTTTGGCACGCATGAAGTCATGGTCGCGTGCTGAGCTTATGAGCCCCTTTATTGTGGGGGGCAATTGCTGTACGCGAGAATTGGCCCGACTAAGTGGACCAAACCCCCAAGCGGCCAATATTAGAGAAGATCTTATTGATAATAAAGCAGCAGGCTCTTGTGACGTCTTGATTGTATCAGGTGTGATTAACGAAAAGTCCCAAGCCTACCTTAGGGAGCTTTATGAGTCTTTAATGGAACCACGTTATGTTATGGCCGTTGGTATGTGCACTGCAAGTGGCGCTCTCTTTGAGACCATACCTTTGGACTCCTTTCTTCCTGTCGATATTTATATTGGTGGCTGTCCTCCAACGCTTGAATCCTTGATTGCAGGGATTGAAAAGATGCGTAGTATGGTCCGTCGTGGAGAGGGGCAAAGGGAGATTCATGCACAAGCTTAGAGATGAGCTCTTCAAATCATTTGGTACTGATTTTCAATCTTCCTTTTCGAGTCATGGAAGTTTAGCTTTTAATCTCCCTTTGACGTTTCCTCTTGATAGGGAGGAGACGACTATTTATGAAGATTTCTTTTTTCGCTTAAAAGACGACTTTGGTTTTATTATGCTTCTTGACCTGACCCTTGAAACAGATGGATCTAAGAAGTCACTCGTCTATCAGTTTCTCAATCTTGAAGTTTATTTCAGGCTTCAAGTTAGAGTTGATATCGGAGAAGGACAATTCTTTGCCAGCCTCGCTTCCCTTTACCCTAGTGCTCAGGCCTTTGAAGAAGATATCTGTCAGCATGAAGATATTTATATTTCTAATGGACTTAAATCCCAACAACGAGTTCTTCTCGCCCAAGGCAAGAAGAAAGTTAAAATAAAAGAACTGCCAAAATATGAGTTGCCCCTTAGACCTGAAAGTGAAGCCAGTGAAAAGAAGTGGCAGCGCTTTGGTCCCTATGAGAGTCCCTTTAAAGGCAAGGCACGTGCCGACTTTCTTCATGGCAACGGAAAGGTCTTTGACATTGAAATGGAGAGAGGTCTTCACTTTAGGAACTTTGAAAAGCAAACCTTAAAGAAAGACTTCTTTCATTTGACCTTTCTCTTTGAGCGTTTGAGTTTAAAAGACTGTGTTTTTGCCCCTCTCCTTTGGGTTGAAACCATGGAAGAGCGCCTTAAGATTGAAGTGCCTGATAAGGCCCGTGCCTTAAGAATGGTGTGGATGGAGCTTGCGCGTTCAGAAAACCATCTGCTATTTCTATGGGAGCTCACCCATGATCTTGGTTTCTTTGCTGAAGCGAGTGTCTTTGCGGAGCTTCTCGAGCAAATTTATCATCTCTACAATCTCTATGCGGGAAAAACTCAAAACTTTCCTCTCTTTAATTTTGGAGGCATGGTTAAAGCAGCGCCTTTAGGATGGGGAACGGAAACGCTTGAAGCCGCGAAATATATTTTTAAGGTTCTTGAAGACGTGGATGGAGAGCTTCACCGAAACTCCCGTTGGATGAAAGAGACTCAAGATTTTCCCATGAGTGCGACAACGGCAATTGAGCTGGGTATCACGGGACCAAACTTAAGAGCTTGTGGCGTAAACTTTGACTCACGTAAATCAAGGCCTCGTTATTTCTATGATGATGTTGAATTCGAAGTTCCTCTGGGGATTGATGGAACTACTTATGACCGCTTCTTAGTTCGTCTTCATGAATTAAAGCAAAGCCTAAGAATTATTAATCAAGTGCTCGATCATCTCCCGGCCGGGGATTACCTTAATAAAAATCACGTGCTCTACAATCCTCTACTTGAAAAGAGAGGAGTTGATTTTGAGAACGGTTTTTCTGGTGCTCAAGAAGCCTTTAGGAAAGAGGAGAGCTTCACCATGGTTGAGTCTTCTGAAGGTCAGTTAGGGCTTTACCTGAAGACAGATGAAAGTGGGTTAAAACATCTTCATATTCGCTCTTCAAGTTTAGTGCATTTTTACTCCTATCCCACTCTTGTCCGAGGAGGGAGCATCAATGGCGCTCTAACAGCTTTTCAAAGCCTCAATATTGACCCATGGGAGATGGATAGATGATTCTTGATAGAGAAGTTTATTTTTCAAACTCCCTGCCTAAAAGAGTTTTTCTCTTTTTTAAAAAGTTCTTCTATATTCTCTTTCGCTTTCTCGGCCGACCAAACTGGGGACGATTGCAAGCAGGAGAAAAGGTTCTTGGCGAGCGCCAATTTCTTAAACTTAAAGATAATGACAATGGTGATCTTCGCTGCACAAGTTGTCAGCTTTGTGTTGAGGCCTGTCCCACTCATTGCTTAGTTGTTGAATTACCAGGCAAGAAAACCTTTCCCATCGCTCCTAAGAGCTTTCTTTTTGAATCCTTAAAATGCATCAATTGTGATCTTTGCATTGATGTTTGCCCAGAGGATGCCATCGAGTTTTCAAGTGACTCTCAAAATATATGGCACAAGGATGGGCCTAAGGAAGTAGATCTTATAGCAAAGAGGGCCAGTGCTCTTTCGTGATCTCTTGGGGGAAGATTTCACTTCTCATCTTCAGAGGATTTCTTCCTAGTCTTCTTATAAAATCACGCCTCGGTATTTCAGAGCCCCCAAGGGCTTTAATCACAGGCGTCACCATCTGAGTATCTAGCCAATCTATGCCAGCCTCGTTGAGGAGATTTAGGAGGAGCACCAAACAAAACTTGGAAGCATTATCAACGGAGTGGAACATACTCTCTCCCGTGATAATCCCATTGATACACACGCCATAAACCCCACCCACAAGCTTGTCATTTTCATAGGCTTCAATTGAGTAGGCGAGCTCCTTATTAAAGAGGTGAATATAGCCATCAAGTACTTCTTGGGTGATCCATGTTCCGGCCTGATCTCTTCTTTTGGCCTGAGCACAATTTTCAATAACTTCTTTAAAATTTGTATTGGCCTTAAAAGTGAGATCACTTTTTTTGAAGTAGCGACTTAGGCGTTTATTAACCTTGAGATCTTTAAAGGCGATAATTCCGCGCGGGTCAGGGCTAAACCAGGCAAGGGGAAAGTCCTCATTAATAGGCCAGGGAAAAATACCTTGCCGGTAGGCGAGTATTAATGTGGGGATCTCCAGATCTCCACCTAGGGCGAGAAGTCCATTTTCATCAGCAGTTTCAACTGGAGGGAAGTTTACGACGGCCACATATTCTCCTGAAAGAAAGTGAGAATGGATTGCGCACTTAAGAGAGTTGTTTCGGGTTCAGGATTTAGGCCCGCGCCAGTGGAGACAAAGGGGGCGACTTCCATAAGGTCTGCACCCGTGAGAGGATACTTCTCACACAAGAGTTCCATCAAGATAAGGCAATCATCACAGCTGAGACCATCGGTCTCTGGAGTTCCAGTTGCCCCGGCCTGACTGATATCGAGAGCATCAATATCAAAGCTAATATACAACTCATCTACTTCTTTTTGCTCGAGAAAGGCGAGTATTTTTTGAGCAACCTTAACGGGTCCCTGATCAAAAACTTCTTGGTTCCAGATCTGTTGGACACCAAATGTTGACTCCCAGTGCCCACGCTCCTGACCGCTTGAGCGGATGCCAATTTGAATGAGGTGATCTGCGCTTGGGAGGTCTTCAAGAATATGGGTGCACCAAGAACCAAAACACAGATCAATCCCAAGTCTTTGGGTTAAAAGGTCAGTGTGAGCATCAAAGTGAATAAGGGCTACCTTAATACCTTGTTCTTTTTTATGCTTTAAGTAAGTCTTAGTCGTTGGGTAGCTGACTGAGTGATCCCCTCCCAAGGAAAGGATCTTGATTTTGGGATTAATCTCGTAAACTTTTTTTAAGACCTCTTCTGTCATGCTGAGAGGGCTTACACTAAAAGGCACTTTATCATCGCCATAGAGTGCCGTTTTACAGTTCGCAATTGTTTCTTCGTTAAGGTACTTGTCATGCAGAAGGTGAGGAATAACACGAATATCACCAATGTCGATAACATCATTTAATGAGGGAGTGGCCTGGTAAAAGGATTGGCGTAAAAAGAGAGGTCCCCAATTTGCTCCGCGCTGAATACCGCCGCCACAGTCAGAGCATATCCCTAGAATCGCTCCCTTTGCGTTTTCAAGATTCTCAATAGAGTGAAGCCATTTTTCCTTGATCTCGTTTTCTTTGGTCGTTTGGTAGAGAAGCTGGTGAAGTTGTTCTTTGCGCTCTTTTGCGGTGTTGACTGTGAAGACGCCATTTCCTGGAGGGCAAAGAAGGGGGGTGATCATATTTTTCGAAACGGTCATAAGAGTCCTTAAATAAGCTCCTCTCCAATGAGGCGATTATGAAGAAGGGAGTGCTTAAAATTATACTGAAAAGCATCTGAGGGATCATTAAGAAAACGGTTCAGAACATTTTCTTCAAAGTGAAGGAGCCGCTCTTCAAGGTCGTGGGTGACGCCAGCAATATGGCTCGTGCAATGAATATTGGAGATCCCCTTAAAGTCCTTACTTTGAAAGGGCTCATTTTCAAAAACGTCCAAATAAGCAAAAGCTTTTGGCCTCTCTTTTAAAAACTTAAGAAGATCACTCTGGTTGATAAGTTCACCCCGGGCACTATTGATAATCAGGGCATCATTAGGAAGAAGGGGGAGGTTGTCTTTATTAAGCATTTTAATATTGTTCTTATTAAGACTGGCACAGAGAATGAGGACATCGGTCTGAGAGAGAAGGTCTTTAAGCTGTCCCTTATAAATATCATCACCTTTTATATAGGGGTCATAGTATGTGACACCACAAAGGGGGGAAAGAACTGAGCCAACCAACTTGCCAACATGGCCCTTTCCGAGAATCGTCACCTTCTTATTCGCCAATAAAGTGCGCTCCCATGTTCTCTCTTTTGACCACTCGCTTTGGTGATTATGGCGGGCAAAGTGAGAAAAGAGATGGCCTAGAATATACTCACTCACACCTTGGGCGCGAATGGACTGGCCAACGACGATAGGGAAGCTTTGCTCATTTACCCAGGCGGCATCTAGGTTGTCATAGCCCGAATTGGGATGGAGCCACAGGGCGCATTCATTAAGAAGCTCCTTTGGAACCTTTTGGCAGGGAGTATGGGGGTTGCTAATAAGGGCGAAAGGTCCCTGGTATTCATCTGGTAAGGGCCAGGAGAGTCCTCTATTTCTAAAGTCACAGTAGAGATAGTTTAGGCCCAGTTTGCGGGCCATGGCCTTTTCTTGAAGGAAAAAGGGGCTTTTTTGGTAGGGACTGGCGTCAAGCCTTATCAGTGTGTTTATGATCATATAGGTAGGCTAACAGAGGTGCTCTTTTATGTCTCATTCTAATGATTTACCCTTGACAGGAAAAGGTCGCTATCTTACTTCTATACACATTGCGCAATACTTATGAGTGAGAAAATATGATTTCTATAAAATCAAAGAGAGAAATTGGTCTAATGAGAGAAACGGCTGCTCTAGCCCGTGATACTCTTGTTCACATTGAACAATTTATTAAGCCTGGTGTGAGCACTGAAGAGCTCAATCAGATTTGTCATGACTATATTCTTGAGCATGGCGCTTATCCGTCCCCTTTAAACTACAATGGCTTTCCCAAGTCAGTATGCACGTCTCTTAATGAAGTGATCTGCCATGGGATTCCTAGTAAGAAAGACGTCTTAAAGGACGGAGACATTCTCAATATTGATGTGACGACTTATTTAAATAAGTTCCATGGGGATACCAATAAAACTTTCTTTGTTGGAAATGTCTCAGATGAGCTTAGGAAGTTGGTAGATGTGACTTATCAATGCATGAGAGCAGGGATCAACACCGTTCGCCCTGGCTCCCATATTGGTGATATTGGGGCCATTATCCAAGAGATTGCTCATGACCATGGCTATAGCGTTGTCGAAGAATACTGTGGTCACGGGATTGGTCGTGAATTTCATGAAGAACCACAGGTCGTTCACGTGGGCAAGAAAGGTACTGGTGCTGAAGTAAAGCCTGGGATGACTTTTACTATTGAGCCCATGATCAACCTTGGCACACGCCACTGCAAATTATTAAAAGACGGCTGGACTGTTCTGACTAAAGACGGAAAAGCGAGTGCCCAATTTGAGCATACGATCTTGGTGACGGATGATGGTCACGAGATTTTAACTCTGAGACCTGATGAGCCTAAGGAATTTTCTTTAAGCTAGATGGATCACTTCCACCGGGAAAAACCCTCAATTTATCGTTACGACACAAGCTTTACTTTCGGTAAGGGGAAGGGTCACTTCTATCTTGATACCGGAAAGAAAGAGCAGGTCTTAGGTCTCTACTATGAATGGGAAGGTGAGGATTGGGTGGCCTCTCAACTCTCTTCGCTTGCTCAAGAGATGACAGGACTACCTTACGGAACTTTACCCTCTTTGAAAGGAGAGCGTTTTCCTATCGCATTGATGCTTTATAGACGTTTTGTCGTGGAGATTCAGGAGAGCTTTATTCCTTGGGCAAAACTCAAGGGCAGAGATCCTCTCAATCTTCTTTGCCGATGCTTTGGTGTCTATAAAGAAGATATCCATGAACTTGTCGGAAGTGGAGTTGTACTTCATTCTCTGCGGGATCTCGGGGATCATCTTCAAGCAGGAATCGGCTGTGGGACTTGTAAAGAAGATCTTAAAGAAGAATTGGCGCCTTTAATTCCTCATCCTATAGAATCGAAAGAGCCCGTTAACGATCAGAGTTTATGGGAGAAGCTTGATCCTCAAACTCTTGCTTCAGAATTTCATACGTTGTTACGACAGTTTCAAGGTGAAAATAATGAATATGGTGTTCTTAAGCTCGGCGGAACTCGTCCTGGGAGTGTTCTCGTTTCGGTTGAAAAAAGCCTTGGGTCTGAGCAAAGGGCTGAGCTTAAAGAAAGACTTAAGAAAGTGTGTGATAAAACCCTTGGTCCAGGGCTTGAGATTGTCTTCTTAAGCTATTAAGAGCTACTTCTTTTTGGGCTTACATCTTTTTAAAACAGCATCAAAGTTCTTAAGACCCTTAAAGACAGCTTCAATTTTCTTGGGGTTTTGAAGGAGAGTGTCTGCACCCATAATATCTTCGAGGTATTTGCTACGCTCCATAAAATAGGCTATCTCAGGAATTTCTTTTTCCAGGCATCCCGCTGTCGGAGCTAAGGCCTGAAGACGAGCAAGATAGGCATAGAAGACTTGTGGCAATGTGTCTAAGAAGTTTTCTAAACTACTCTTTGCCAAGGCCTGAGGACCATCTTCATTAAATTTTTTGAGTTCAAAAGCTTTAGTGCCACGAAGGAGTAGGACACGGAGGAGGTTAACGGAGGGACTGAACTCTCGTGACTGGCACACTTCGTCAAGGACCTTCTTTTTTAAGCTTAGTCCATAGAGAGTGCTTAGCTCTTTAATAAAGTGCTGATTAAGAAAATAGGCGGGGCCCATGGAGCGAGCACGATGGAGGTTGAGCTCTTCATTTCCCAGGCATGCCATCAGCGGGTTAACTTGAGAGGCTTTTCTTTCAGCAAAGGCCGGATTGTGAAGCGAAAAAACCATCCCCAGCAAAACTGTCAACTTTAAAAGAATTGTCATATAATGAGCGTACGGTAACAAGCTTAAGAGGTAAAGACTCCAGTGAAAGAAATGACTCTTACAGAACATTTAGAAGAACTTCGTGACACCCTTATTAAGGTTGTTGCTATCCTTGGGCTCTCTTTCTTTGTTTGTTATGGCTATGGGGAATATATCGCAGAGGTTCTCCTTCAACCCCTTCGAAGTGCTCTTGCGACAGATGAGTCTGGCAAGGAGCTGGGAAAAATTGTTTACCTTGGGCTCCTCGATAAAGTCATCAGCCAACTTCAAGTCGCCTTTTGGAGTTCAATTATTGTGAGTTCTCCGTTGTGGTTCTTTCAAGTGTGGAAGTTTGTTAAACCTGGATTGCATGAGCATGAAATTAAAGCAGTTCGTCCCTTCATCGGGGTTGGTTTTATCTTCTTTCTCTTAGGTGTGTCTTTTGGATACTTCCTCGTCTTTCCGCTAACCTTTGAGACGCTGATGAGTTTTGGGGTGAGTGAAGTTGAGGCCACGATTAGCTTAAAAGATTACCTGGTGCTCGCCAGTAAAGTCTTAGTCTTTCTAGGAATTGTATTTCAACTGCCGAATCTTCTTTTGATTCTTGGCTTTATGGGACTCGTCACTAAGTACTCGCTTCGCAATATGCGCCGCTATGTCTATGTTGGCTTTGCCGTCCTCTCGGCCATGATGACTCCACCTGATCCCTACACAATGCTCGCCCTTTGGTTTCCCTTAGTGGCCCTCTTTGAAATAGGTATTATTGCCGTCGCAGCGATTGTTCATCCCTATCTTGCACGCCAACATAAATAGGTTTGTTATGAAAAATTCATTTAAAATTTATCTCTTCATTCTGGGTCTGTGGTTGGGCCTGACTTGCTTCTTAGATTTCTTTGCCGTTCCCACGGTTTTTAGAACCCTTGCTTCCCGCCAAGATGCAGGAACTTTGGGGATGATCTTCTTTCATACTTTTAACAAAATCGAAATTGTACTCGCACTTCTTCTTGGTCTCTGTGGTTTTTTCTTTAAAGAGGATATTAAGTTTAAGAAAACTTTTTTCAGCACCATTTCGGGACTTCTTATTCTTGTCCTGGTTTATACATTTCATATGACCCCCCAAATTATCGATGTGAATAAAAAGAAATATAATGTCATGGAGGGAAGTGAGGAGTATCGAGTCTTAGAAGAAAAGCACCTCTTCTATCATGGCCTCTTTCGTAAGACGGATGGCCTTAAGATTCTCGTCCTTCTGACCCTCTTTGGGACAGCACTTAAAAGGAAAGAAGTATGATTTTAGTAACTGGTGGCGCGGGCTTTATCGGTAGCGTTCTTGTTAAAGAACTTAATAATTTAGGTCGTGAAGACATCCTTATTGTGGATCGACTCGAGAGTGATGATAAATGGAAGAACCTGCGCTCTTTAAAGTTTATTACCTATATCCATGCCGATGAACTCTTTGAGCTGGAAGATGATCTTTGGGATCAAATTGACAGTATCTATCATATGGGTGCTTGTTCTGCGACGACTGAAAGAAATATGGATTACCTGTGGGTCAATAATGTTGAGTACAGTCAGAACCTCTACAATATCGCAACTTCACGCAATATCCCGATTGCCTATGCCTCCTCTGCCGCGACTTACGGTGATGGTGAGTTAGGTTATAGTGACGACCATGACAAAATTGATCACTATCGCCCCCTTAATGGTTACGGCTACTCAAAGCAAGTTGTCGATCAGTGGATTCTTCGTCGTGAAAGTAAGCCAGACTATTGGTATGGAATTAAGTTCTTTAATGTCTTTGGACCTAATGAGTACCATAAAGGTGATATGAGAAGTCTCGTTCATAAGGCCTATGGACAAATCAACGACACGGGCAAGGTCAAACTCTTTAAATCCCATCGTGATGACTTTAAAGATGGGGAGCAGCTTCGCGACTTTGTTTACGTCAAAGACGTCGTGAGAGGCATGATTATGCTGATGGACCAAAAGGTGCCAGGTTCCTCAGGGATCTACAATATGGGCACTGGTCAGTGTAGAAGTTTTCTCGATCTCATGCGCGCGACCTTTAAAGCAATGGGGAAAAATGAGAATATAGAATTTATTGATATGCCTGAGAGTATTCGCAATCAATATCAATACTACACCCAAGCTGAGATGAGTAAGTTTAAGAAGGTCTTTCCCGAGTTTCAATTTACCTCTTTAGAAGAGGCCGTGAATGATTACGTTACTCAATATTTGATGACTAATAATGAGTACCACTGATTATTTTATTAGGTGAAAAGAGAGAGTCAGCTTAAGATAAATTAATGATTTTTCTCTCTCTCATATTGACTATTCTTATGACATCAGGCTTTTCAAAAGAAGAGAGTTTTTCTAAGCCTATAAAGTTTTATTGTCATGGCCCTTTTCTTTGTGCCATGGCCAAGCAACTGATCCCCAGGGAAAATCATAAAGTGGTGCTCTATTACGAGGGAAAGGTTAGAGACCGTCTGCCAGAAGATATTGGCTCTTTTGATGTTATTCTAATCAGCTCATACAGTTATTCCAAGAAGCAAAATAGTGAAATAGAGCTTTTCTTTTATAAGTATCCTCAAAGAGTGTATTTTGTCCCTCTCAATCCTGGTATGAATCTTATCTATTCAAGACCAAAGACTTTAGCACCAACATCAGCTCCCTTTATTGCCAATGCCTCTCATCCTGAAAGTGACTTTAATGCATTCTTTCTCTTTCCGATGGCGATTATGACTGTTTACGAATCACTTGCTGGTTTTCTCACACGTTTCTTTGAGGTTCACTTTGACCGTGTTCCTAGAGGCTTTTCAAATGCCCAAAAGGTTTATGCTCTCGAAGAGGAAATGGCGAGAGTTTGTAATAAAAAGAGAGTGACTTTCTCTTTCCCTGAATATGGTCTTGTAAATTTTTTTAATCACCTCGGAATTCATAATCTCGTGGAGCGGAAGAAGCTTAAAAAAGAGGGCCCAAATGGAAAGAGGAAGATCTTTGTAAAAATGCCCTTTCTTTGGCAAAGAGACTTAAAACTATCCTATCCTAAAGGCGCCGAAATTTGGGACCTTTCAGAAATTGATCTCTATCCGATGATGACTCCAGGAACTTTTCTAGAAGAGCTTTTTAGTGAGGGGATTAGTATTTGCGAGGGAAAGGCTAAGCCTGAATAAAGTTTCTTTTTCTGTCATTGGGGTCACTGCGCCGGTTGCAATTTGTCTCAAATGTCAAAATGTCTTCACCTAAAATTTATTGAAGTGCTTGAAATCATTAGGTTTTATTTTTGGCACAAGTGTTGCTTTGTATAGGGGTATCTAAGCGGACCAGGACGGTCCCCTAAGCAGGATGCTTAGTCTTTTTGGAGAAGAGAACCACTGATCAATCAAAGCATAGGAGATAATGTTATGAAGCAGGCCACACTCAATCACTTTAAAGAACTATTCCAAAACATTCTTACTGATTCTGGTCTTGAAGATCGTGAAGTCTTAAGTGAAGCTCTTCGTATTAGGGAAGGGGGAGATCTTGTTGACCAAGCGTTGGGAGACCGTGATCAGCACCTTGAGCTTAAGCTTCAGGGAAGACAAGGATTCTTTCTCAAGAAGGTTTCTGTCGCTCTTGAGAAAATAGAGAATGGAACCTTTGGATGCTGTGAAGAGTGTGATGCTGATATTTCATTACCTCGTTTAATGGCGCGACCTACAGCTACTCTTTGTATTAATTGTAAAGAAGAGCAAGAAAGTAGTGAGCAACATATAATATACCAAAAAAGAAGCCATACTCACGGACTCGGTCTTAAGTCATCAAACTCAAATGTAATCTCACTTCAGTTTACAGATAATAGTGGTGATAATAAAAAAGGCTTAACTGGAGTTCAAACTCACTAAGAAGAAATTGATTTTGTTTTTCAAGGATGAAGGACTAATAATCAAGGATGATAAAAAAACTGACGTATTCTCTCCTCAAAGATCGTCAGAAGCAGGAAAAAGAGGGCTCCTTCGGGAGCCCTTTTTTATTTTCCCCTATAATGAAGAGATGAAAGTGAACTCGTGGGCATGCCTATGCTGTCTTTTATTCCTCTTCTCATGCTCAACTCAACAGAAGTATCTCCTTACTCGAGTGAGAACTCCGGAAGTCGCTGGGGGAGGGAATAATCGCTTTGATATTGCAGTCTCTAAGGCGACGCGTATGCAGCCAAGTACTAATATTGGAGCTGTGGTTGTCGACTCTCATCCTACATTGAGCTCGTCAGCTGTAGTCAATGCAATAAATGCCTTTGGCCTTACCGATTTTATGGATATTGAAGCGTCATGGGGACCTCAGCAAAGCTTTCTCACCTCACTCAAAATTCAATTTCTAGGAGCGCCGACCTCTTCTGCGGCTCAAGGAAACTTCTCCCTCGCACTACGAGCAGGTTATGGGCTCAATATTGGTGCAGGTAAAGTCAGTCGCGAGGAGCTTGTTGATAGGAGATTAGCCGAGAGAACTTATATTATTGAGTCTGGTTATGGCGTCTTTGATTTAATGCTTGGCTATCGAATCTTAGCTCCTCTTCTGGTTTACGTTGGTGTTTTTCGAGATGACGGTCGTTACGCTCTTAATTTTGAAAAGGGAATAAAAACTAAAATAGAGCACTCAGTTGACGGGAGTGGAATATCATTTGGAACTCAATACCAAAGGGGAAATTTACTCCTTCACCTCTTTGGGGCAAGTGGAAAAATTGAATTACCCCAGAGCCAGGTTGAGAAAAGACAGCTTGATATTGGAGTTAGTCTAGGACTTCTTTACTAGATTAAGTGGCGAGGGCCACCTTCATCAGTGTGATATTAGTTTTTATAATTTTCAATTCTTTCATCTTTTGTTGAGTTTCTTCAAGCGAGAGGAATCTTTCAAAGTCCTCTTTGTTCTTCCATTGAGCATAGTTGATTATCTTTGTATCGTCCTCACTCCTGTGAAGATTGGCGCTTATGAATCCAGGTTGTAGTTTGACGAAACTAAGAGTGAAGTCCTTTAGATTTTGAAGGGTCTCTTCAATTGTTGACTCGACTACTTCTATTTCGATAAGGACTGTGAGGATCCCACGGTATTGATCAATGACGGCCATAAAATCACCCTTTTTTTTAACTTGTAGAAAACTACAAGACTTCTAAAACCTTTTGAGAAGTCTTAAAAACCTCTTTTTACGATACTGATCTTAACCTATTTTAAGTTAAAAGGAGGCTTAATGAAATACAAGACAACAACTGGTAATACAAAAGTTCTACTTGCGACCCTTGTTGCTTTTAGCTCTCACTCTATTCTTGCTCAAAGTATTAGTGAAAGACTCAATCTTCCTGAATGGACGCGTGATCTTTCTGCGAGTATTGGCTACACCACTGATACTATCGACATTGAAAATACACCAGTAGAAGATATTAACTCTCAAGGGGTAAGTGTAGAAGTGGCTAACTCTTATAAATTGCCTAATGGGTTTCTCACTCAGTCAGCTTTAGGGATAAAGCTAACAGATGCTGATGAAGAAATTGTTAATGTAGATAATAAAATGATTGGTCTTACCCAAAGAATTATCTATCCCACGGTACTTGGTAATGGTTACTTGATGCCGAGCCTTGGGCTTGGTGCTCATGTTGGTGGGCTTGAATATTTTGAAAATAGTGAGGATCAAAACTATTTCCTCATCAATGCTGAAGCCAAGGTTTCTTACAATACTACCGAGGGGGTAGCACCCTATATTAAGTATAGTTACGGTATCGGTGACCTCGAGGATACAAGTAATGAGTTAGAACTCTCAAGCCTTAGTGCGGGTGTAAGTGTGGTCTTTTAGGGCCACTGAGATTTAAAGAATTTTCGGAAGGTAATATTCTTGGAAGATATCAACCATTGTTAAGAAAATAATACAAAGGAGTGGTCCATAGAATATGCCTGCCATCCCAAAGGTTCCCATCCCAGCAATGATGTAAAAGAGCACGAGAAGAGAATTCACTTTTATTCTTTTTCCCATAAATTTTGGCTTGAACCAATTTTCTACGACGAGGGCCATTGTCATCGTAAAAATAAGAAAGAGAGAAGCACTTAAACTGTGACCTTGAGCAAAGAGATAGATCGTTGCAGGAATGGTGATGATGGAAATACCAAGAAGCGGGATAAAAGCAAGTATGACCATAACTGTAGACCAGAGAAAGATACTACTAAATCCACAGGCCCACATGGCAATACCCGCAAGGATTCCCTGAATAAGACCACCAATGCCATTACAGACAAGAGTGACGTAATTCATTTGAGAAAACTTTTCTAGAATCATCTGCTCCTGATCATCTGGTAAGGGACTCAATTTAAAGGCAAAAATCTTGAGCCTTTCGCCTTCAACAAAGAGAGTGAAAGTTGCCAGAAGCATGATGATAAAGCTAAAAATAAAGCTAAGAGTGTCTGAAAGCCATGTGTTGATGGTTCCAAATACTTTTCCTCCATAGCTTTGGGCCTTTGTGAGGAGGTTTCCATAGAGTGAGGGGAGGTCAACTTCTACACCAAAACTATCTGCTAATCGGTTAATAAAGTTGGCCACTGGGCCATCCTCAAAAAGAAAATAACGAATCTTTTCAAAGTCCATGCCGGCCTTAACATTTTCATAGAGGCTGACAGTTTCTTTGGAAACTTGAAAGATAATGAATATAAGCGGAATAACAATAGAGATACAGATAATGAAAGTCGTAAGGGAAGCACTTATCTCAGGATTAGTTTTCAGCTTCTCTTTAATAGAGCGGTAGAGAGGATAAAAAGTACCAGCAAGAATCGAGGCAAAAATTAAGGCGTGGTACATCCCTTGAAAGAGATAGAGGTTGACAAGAATGATAATGAGAAATGCAACAGAGAATACTCTGAGATTAAGACGATCACTGCCTTGTTGAGACATGTATTTTCCTTTTAGATATTGTCGATTCGATCAATGAGGGTTTCATCATCAATAAAAGGATTTCTATTGCCTTGAATCTGATAAATCATTTCGTGCCGCTCAATCTCTTTTTGGTCAACAGGATCAAGACGATGCCAAGCTCTTAGATGGGCCTCTTCAGTGGGGTCGATATCAAGCTTATAGCGTAGGGCAAAGTAGAAAAGGGCACGGGCGACATTTCCTTTGTGATATTTACTAGGCTCAAAGGATTCACCACCATCGGCCGTATCACTTCCTCGTGAAGAAGCTTGGCAGTTTCGAACATAGTCACCATTTACTTCACCAAAGGGGATATTACCGCGGGTGCTGTTGGCCACTGAGTTAACGGGAAAGAGGTGGTGAAGGTCACTCTTTTGAGCAGAAGAACTTTGAGAGTGATTAAAGCGACTCTGTGGCCATGTGTGCTCACAGTTTAAAATGGTGTGATTAGGGATTCTTCCTGGGCCCACACCACTTTTTGAGTCATAGCGCTCTTCACAGTAAGTATCCTCAACGTAGTAACCGCTTGAATCTTTCTCTATGTAAATCGCTCCAAAGAGCTCACGTCGCGCTTGCTTATAACTAAGAACTTTCTTTTGAAGAATAGCTTTTTGTAATTCTTCTTTGAGTTCAGTGTTTTTAAGATGATCTAGGGATGGCGGATAGTAGGGAAGCTTACTTAAGCCCGCGAAGAGATTAGCACTTAATCCTAGGTATAAACCTAAAAAGGTAATAAATAGAGACTTCATTCCTGTCCATCCTTGGCAGAGATTTGAAAATTTAACTCTTTAAAAGGTTAGACCTTTAAAAACGATATTAAAAGAGAAAGGTTGCAGAGATGTTTCTAGTTATTAAGAGGGTCTAATCCAACTTTCCTTAGATATGAGGAGAGTCTAATAAGAGGTAGACCAATGATAGCAGTGTAATCTGGACAGGTAATAGCATCAAAAAGATTTATTCCAAGAGATTCTATTTTGTATGAGCCCGCACAGTCGAGCGGAAGGTCCTTTTCAACGTAGTTTTGGACCTGCTCTTTTGAAAGCGGTCGCATTTTCATCGTCGTGGTTTCGCTCCACTCATAAACTTCATCACGGGTATAGACGCAAGTTGCACTGATTAGCTGGTGCTCATCACCTTGAAGTGTAAGAAGTTGTTTGACGGCATTTTCTTTGGTGTGGGGTTTTCCGAGTACTTTTCCTCGGTGAAGAGAGACCTGGTCGCCACCAATAATGACCACTTCTCTCTGTTCGTCAGGCGTCAAAGAATCAAAAATTACCTTTGCCTTTTGTTTGGCGAGGACTTGAGTGAGTTCGTGGGGATCGGCGATCTCTTTTTTTAAAATGTCCTCGTCAACATCAGAGGAAGCACATTCAAAGGGCAGTCGCAGCTGCTCAAGAAGTGCTCTTCTGTAAGGCGATGTTGAAGCGAGGACAAGTTTTTTCATTCTAAGCGTTTAATTGTCCTGTGAGGTCTTGGATTAATTGTTGAGAGCGCTCAACAAATTGTTCCTTATCCTCATTCTTAAGTCCTTCACTTGAGATAGACGCAAGGTCTCCCACGTAGTGAACAAGCCTTTCAACGAGAGTGTTATTTTCTCCTTTTTCATGGATGCGAAGAGCGTTTTGAATAAGGGTATTATTAGGATTGATAACCAGAGTTCTCTTTAGAGGGAAGGCGTTATTGTCCTGACCCATGCTTTGGGCCATCTTTTGAAAGCGCTTCATTTGCTCATCGACTTTGTAGTAAGCTGGAGTCTTCGCTCCTTTTAGCTTTTGAATTTCAACGTCGATTGCGCTTGGATCGTCTTCCTTCTTGTCACCTAAGAGAACCTTTTTAAAGAGGTCTTGAACTTTAACGTCTTCCTCTGTTGTATTCTCAGACTCTAAAAGGTTAGAAAGCTCTGAATCAATGGAGCTAAACTGGATTTTAAGCTCACCAACACTTTTCATTTCAGCGTGTTGCATGAAATGGGGGTCAATATGCTCATCCATTTCAAGGGCAAAAAGACCTGCTTCAGCAAGCTGAGCTTTCACCGCATGGTCAGCCTTGTCCTTTTCAAAATAGAGAACCTTATCTCCCATTTTTTCTTTAAAGCTTTCAGGAATGCTATCTTTGTACTCAGGAAGAGTAACGTACTTGTTATCCGTATTTTTAAAGATGATTCGCTCTCTCATGAGTTCATCAAATTTAGTGTCTGAGACACAGCCGTATTTAACAAAGAGACCCGTATCTTGCCAAATAGACTCGAACTTTTCGCGGTCATTATTAAAGAGCTTCTTCAAGGCCTCAGCAACTTTTTTAACAACGTAATTTGAGATTCTTGTAATATTAGGATCTCCCTGAAGGGAAGAGCGGCTAACATTAAGAGGAATATCAGTTGAATCAATAACGCCTCTTAGGAGAGAGAGGAATTCGGGAATGATATTCTTCACATTGTCGCTGACAAAAACCTGCTTAGAGTAGAGGCGAATATTCTTCTCATTAAATGGCATTTTAGGATTAATTTTTGGGAAGTAGAGAATTCCCTCTAGGGTAAAGGGATGATCAACCTTGAGGTGAAGCCAAAAGAGAGGCTCCTGATCCATTGGGTAGAGCTTCTTATAGAAATCAATATATTCTTCATCCTTAATTTCTTTGGGATCTCTCTTCCAAAGGGGTTGAGTCTCATTGACCTTATAAGTCTTCTGCTCTTCAATATTACCTTCGTCATCCTTTTTGATTTCACAGTCGACGACTTCAATTTCGTAGGGAAGGAAGTCACAATACTTTCTAAGAATATCGAGGGTTTTAAAGACTCCAAGAAAATCGGCATTCTCTTCATTAATATGAAGAGTAATATCAGTGCCTACGGTACTTTTTTGAGATTCGCTAAAGACATAGTCGACTTCACCTTCACAGGTCCATTTAGCTGGCTTTGAGCCTTCACGCCAAGAGAGAGATTCCACATCAACTTTATCAGCGACCATGAAGGCACTGTAAAAGCCAAGACCAAACTTACCGATGATATCTGCCGACTCGCCAGCATCTTTCATTTTTTGAACAAATTCTTCTGCACCAGAAAAAGCTAATTGAGCGATATACTTCTCAATTTCTTCCTCTGTCATACCCACACCATTATCGGAGATCGTGATGGTTTTCTTGGGCTTATCTACGAGGACTTTGATATCTCCTTTCGGAATCTCTACATTTTCAGTTCTTCCAAGCGTTGCTCGTTTAGTAATAGCATCAGTTGAGTTACTGATGAGTTCGCGTAGGAAAATATCATGCTCTGAGTAGAGCCACTTTTTAATAATGGGAAAAATATCGCCCGTCTGAACGGAAATTGTTCCTTTTCTTTGTTCTGTCATAGAGAGATCCTCCGTAAAATTAGTGTGTTCTTCCTCAAAATGGGAGCAATACCACTGGTGTCAACCCTAAGGGTTAAAGAAAGTATCAGAATACTTTCTGATTTCAGCTTTTTAGGCTATGTTTAGGCCATGAATGATCAAGCTACAGAAGTCCTCGTTATGACCACGGGCGGCACCATTGAAAAATCCTACGATGAATTTGATGGGTCCCTCGCTAATAGAGAAAGCCAGATTAAGGAAAGAATCCTTAAAAAACTGCGCCTTCCTTACACTCATATTCACGTCTTTTCTCTTATGGCGAAAGATAGTCTTCATATGACTGATTATGACCGGACGCTTATCGCAAAAACTGTGGAGAGTCATATTTCAAAGGGGCTTCCCATTGTTATTCTCCATGGCACAGACACTATGGCGAAGACGGCGAGTGTTCTTTTTGAGAAACTAAAGGGTAATGACAAGCTCAAAGCGCCTATCGTTTTTACGGGGGCAATGAAGCCGATGGGCTTTGAAGATAGTGATGCCAATCAAAATGTCACCGAGGCTTTATTGGCAGCAAGGCTATTGCGACCCAGTGTCTATATTTCCTTTCACAACAGAATCTTTGAACTTCCTCATGTCAGAAAGAATAAGGAGAAGAGGACCTTTGAATCCTTCTAAAACGGATACGCCACTCTCTCTTTTTAAGCGTAGTCTTCCCACAATAGTTAATAATATTCCCTTTATCGCTTTCTTTTGGGTGAGCTCAAGTGCCTTGATGCTAATATCCTTTTCAATGCGCCAGGGGATGAACGAAGCTCAAGCACAAGTAAACCAGGTTATTTTTGAACTCATTGTTCTCTTTCTCAATATCCTTTTTCTTCATGGGCTCAATTGCCGCAAACAGGATATTGAATTGGGAGTAGGGAAGCTTCTCTTTGAAGGAGCCCTCCTTACGCCTGGTTATATCCTTCAGACCATCTTTTGGATTTTAAGCGTCCTTTTGGGAGCGACTCTTCTTGTCGTTCCTGGGATAGTAGCCGCGATTATTTTTTACTTTAGCCCGGTGGTGGCCGTAATTTTTCCGGATTACAAAGGAAAGGTTTTTAGTTTAAGTAAGGAATTCTTTTGGCCTTCTTTTGGAAGAACTGCTGCCATAATTATAAGTGTCGCTCTGGTGACTTATTTTCCCATGATTTTACACTTAGGTTTAACTGGGCAGATGGAATCTTCTTGGAGCTGGCTTCTTATTCCCCTCAATTATTTTCTCTACTTCACTTTAGAGGTTTGTCTCTTTGAATATGTTTACGGATTTGTGAAAGAAAAAAGAGAAGCCTTAAAGTAAGTCCTCAAAGAAGTAACCACCTTCATCATCTAAGAGGTGAATCTCTAAAATCCAACGATCTTTAAGAGGAGTCTTGTCATGAGCTCCTAGAGGACCTCTGTGATGAAGAGCATGAGGGAAGTCGCCAAGACGATGGCCTGCCATTTGAGGATTTAATGTTAGACCGAGGTCTAAGCCATATTGTTTGGCGAGGTCATAGAGCTCAAGCCCTGTACTTTTATTTTCCTGCCATGCTTTCTGACAAAGATTAAAAACATCTTCTGCGGGATTTTTAAAGTCTTGGTCGCCTAGACGAAAAGTACGGCCAAGATCAATTTCGTGATTATCAAAGACAGGTCCAATATCGAGGAAGAAGAGATCTCCAGGCGCTATTGTTATTCCCTTGGCGGAAGGCTCTTTGAAACTACAGCGGGTATTTTTGCCAAAACGGACTTTAGTGGGATGCCACCACTTTGACATTCCTCTCTTTAGGCCTTCTTCTTTGATAATGGCGTGAAGCTGATCTTCACTCATTCCTTGTGCTACTTTTAGAGAGCAGACGTGCAAAAGCTCAAGACCAAGGTCCCGAGCGTTTGATAAAACTTGAGGATTGAAGGTTGGACCTACTGCCTCGCTAGGATGCACGAGATTTTAGTCTTCTTTATTCTCGGCTTCTCTTGTCGTTGTTTGACGAGTTTGATCGTCTTCAAGACCTTGAAGGTATGATTCAACTTCTTTGTGTTCTAGTTTCTTGTCCGCAACAAGCTTGTCGCGAAGGCGAACGTCGTATTTTTTATCTTCAAGAGCACGAGCTAAGCGCATGAAATCACCTCTAAATAATGAGTTAAACAAAGGACTTTATAACTCTTTGAGAAAGCCTTTGTCTACCAGGACGGTAAAAGAAGCCTGTTTTGGTGTTATGCAGTGGGTCTAGTGATAGGTAGGTCCCTCTTCATCGTCTTCAGCATTTGGATCTTCGACAATATGAAGGTGGCTGACCTTTCTTTTTTTACGCTTTTTGTTTTGAGGAGCGCCTGGTCCGGAAGAGTTAAATTTATCGGTTATGACTGATTTGAGGTTGGGATTGCTGACAATGAGCATCCAGGCCGTACCAGAGATCATAGAGCCGATCTGGGCCCATGCAAAAATACCACTGGGACTAAAAAAGCCATGATAGAGATTCATTCCTACTAAGAGAATGACAAACCACTTCGCCTGCAGAGGAAAGAAGAAGAAGTACATCGTCCTCTCTGGAAAGAGAATGCCATAGGCCACACACATGGCAGAGGCCAGGCCCGCTGGTCCATGAAGGGGAAAAGCGAAAACAGAGCTTTGGGAAAAAAAGAGAAAACTTAAGGCCAGGAAAAAGAGCGCGGCACCAAAGACAATAGTGAGAAGAAAGTAGGCGTAGCGGCGCTGTCCCCACATCATTTCTAGTTCACTTCCAATAAACCAAAAAATAAGACCATCAAAGAGGCACTCCATGAAACCACTGGGAAGGAGGGCGTAGGTAAAGAGAGTCCAGATCTTACCCGAGCTTATTGCGTGGGCAGAGAGTCCAAGAAGGGGAGAGAGGGCAAAACCTGACTGAGTGAGAATTGAGCCAAGAAGAAAGAGCGCCACAAAGGTAATGACAATACCTTTATTCAATGGACTCATCGATGGAAATTGCATTTGCATTTATTCTCCTAGATGTTGCGAGACCTCGATTAAAACCCCACCACAGCCCTTAGGGTGAAGAAAGTTTACCAAGCAGTTATTGGCACCAGGCACGGGCTCTTCATTGAGAAGCTTGTAGCCTTTTGCCTTGAGGTCATCGCACTTCGCGCGGACATCTTTAACTTTGAAGCAGATATGGTGAATTCCAGGTCCCTTCTTTTCGAGATATTTATGGATGGGACCTGTCTCTCCGAAGGGCTCAAGAAGCTCAATGTGAGCATTGTGGTCAATGGCCGCAAAGGCCGTGGTCACACCCTGCTTTTCAACCACTTCTCTTTTATCAGAGAAGGTAAGACCGAGGTCTTCATAAACTTTCTTTGTCGTTTCAATATCGTTGACAGCAATAGCAATGTGATCGAGGACGCAATCGTCGAGCTCTGGAATCATGACTTCTCCTTAAATGTTACAAACAGGATATTAGAGGTTTGTTGGAGGGTCAATCGCTGTGGAACAATCTGGGTTTTCAGGGTCAAAAGCCGGAACTTCTGGCACTTGAGGAGGTACACATGTCCCTGCAGTACAGTCGCCAAAGGTGGGGACATTGTAGCAGCGGCGTGTACAGGTGGTTTGACCCTGGTTATTAGTTCCCGTCTTCACAATAAAGCAGGTGGGGATATTTTCTTTACGGCAAAACTCTTTAGTCACACAGGCCTGACCTGGAGACTTACTGCACAGAACATCATCATCGGCATTGTGAGGGGCACAAGTATTAGAAGTACTTGAACAACAGAGGGAAGAGCATTGAAAATCTGAATTACAGACTTCACCTGTGTTGAGGTTGCCTTCTTCAGCGACATCTTCAAGGCATTGGCTGACGAGATTATTTGACCAACATCTTTCATTAAAACAACACTCGTCAGATCCACAAGCATTGGAGTTTGAACATTTCGTCAGAGCAGAGTAGCGAACTTCATTGCCTTCAAAGTCAGTTTCACTGGCCCGAGTGATCTGTAACTTAAGATCTCTAGAGGTTGTGATGGTGTTGACTTCATTGGTATCACGATCAGTATAAATAAGGTCAATAGTTCCTGTAACAGTACAGCTCGCGATACTTTCATTAGCAGAATTGCTGGTGGTATTGGACGCTTTAAAACTTGAGACACGTAAATTACAACCATCCATATGATTAGATTCACCAGAACTAACAAGGGAGCGAATGGTTCTCGCTTCCGAAGCAGCATTGCTAACATCAGAGAAGCCGATATATTCAACATTTGAGCGTAGGTCCATTCGTCCACTTCTTGGAAAGAGGAAGGATTGAAAGCCCCCATTCGCTTTTTCATTGGGATTGGCCGCAGAGTTAGTAGGGCTCAAACTGAGTACTTTTTGAAAGAGTCCACTTGGCTCTGTTCCAGCGACGCTCATATCACTAAAGGCAGCTTCAAAAGAGAGCTCCCATTCATTAATATTCGCAGGTCTATAAGGGCCAAAGTAAGTGAAACCGTTATAGAGAGTTTGATCGCCGTAGAAGACTGTAGTGTTGGTCGAGTCGAGGGCCTGGAGAACATCCTTCACACTTGCTCTGTGGTTCGTGTCAGGCAAGCATTTCTTTAAAAGCTCACTTTGATCTTCTGTTGCATAGCCATTGGAGGTTAGGTCAATCTGGGGTTCAGAAGGAGTGAGGCCCAGAAAGTTTCCATTGTCGTTATAGTAGAGGGCAGAGTCTAAAATTTTGGCGTAAGAATAGAGGCATGTCTCACCAGCTGCATCACACTTGTCATTAAGAGTGCTGATGGTGAAGGTGGGGTCGTCTTCGAGCAGAAGGCCTCGACAATAAAGGCCAGAGTCACGCGGGTCATTTGTCGGCTCCGACAGGTCATCCCCCGGACCGAACTCAACACCATCATCATCAGTGTCATAATCATTGTAGTCAAAGAGGTCATAGGGAAGGCGAAGGTCTTGAAAGGGCTGATCTTCAAGATCTAAAATGAGAACCCTGACATTGGTCTGAGGTGTAATCCCTTGAGCGATACCAATGGTAGCGGGAATAATAATCTCTTCTCGTTCACGACCAAAGCGAAAGCGAACACTCACAAGCTTGTCACTTAAACCAGCAATATTGAGTCCTGAGAGATAGAGGAGGCCTTTGTAGTTTTTAGGAATCGTTACTTTCGTCTTGTAGGTTCCCGTGAAGGGGTCAACGATGTGGCGAAGATCAGCAATGCCACCTTCTAGGATTTCATCGGTAATATTTCCGACGGTATCATCGCTGGGGCCAGCTCCATTTCCACTCGTCGTCGAACCACCAGAAATTGTGGTTCCCGTAGAAGAGCTGATGCCTTTTCTTGTCGTACCCGAACCACCATTTTCAACGCACGAACTCGCCAACAAGCTGAGCGTGATGATGAGGGTTACAAAAAATGGAGGGAACGACCTTGTTCTTTTCATAATTTATTCACATACCTAATCGGTTTTTCTCCCTAAAACTTTGCAAAGTAATTTTAATTTTAAGGGCTTACTTGATTAATTGAGTCTGAAAAAAGCTCGTATCTTTAAGAACTTATTTAAAAACAATAGGTTAAGAGAGTATTTCTCAAGGCTTTCCCACGCAGAGATAGGCTAAGTTTGCCCCATCTTCTGGGCATAATTGTCTAGTTTCGATATTTGAGTAAGTTGTAGAAAACACTGGAGATTTAGGTTAAAAAAGAAGGAGTGTTTTAGTTTAGAGAAGTCGAAAGGGAGAACTTGCCTTATGCGGGGTGTTGATAATGAGAAGCCTAGGGGATTTGCCCTATGGATAAGGATCCTAAAACCAGAAAAAAACTTTTACATCGTCACCTTTATTTACGCCTGCGCTATTTCTCTTCTTTCCCTTGCCATACCCATCTCAATTCAAGCTCTGGTTAACACTGTCACTTTCGCAGTTCTTAAGCAGCCGCTTATCATTGTCAGTTTACTTCTTCTCGCCCTTCTTGGTTTTTCTGGGATGCTCAGGGGGCTGCAAGATTATGCGATTGAATACTTCCAGCGCCATTTCTTTGCGAGGGCCACCTTGGAGATTTCTCAGCACATCATGAATGCGAAAGAGGAAAGTCTCCAGCAAGTTTACCGCGGAGACCTTATCAATCGCTTCTTTGAGATTGATGCCGTCAAAAAAGCAGTCTCTAAAATTCTTGCTGAAGGGGTTGCTCTCGTTCTTCAAACAATTGTAGGCATGCTTCTTCTTGCCTTTTATCATCCGTACTTCTTAGCCTTTGATATTGTTTTAGCCGGACTTCTCGCCCTCGTTTGGATCCTCTTTGGTCAAAAAGCGATGGACTCTGCAATCAAAGAATCCAAAGCCAAATACAAGGTCGCCGCCTGGCTCGAACAGCTCACTCAAACCAACAAACTCTTTAAGTCCCTTTCTGGTCGTGCCGCTGCAAAGAAGCGCACAGATGGAGTGATCAGTCATTACCTTGAAAAGAGGGGGATTCATTTTAAGTACCTCTTTCGTCAGATCATCATGCTCCTTGGAATCTATGCCTTTCTTAGTGCCTTGATTCTTGGTCTCGGTGGCTTTCTTGTCATGGAAGGTCAGCTGACTCTTGGTCAGCTTGTGGCGGCTGAGATTGTTGTTGCCGTTATTCTCTCTGGTTTTGCTAAGGCCGGTGACTATCTTGAGAGTGTGTACGATGTCCATGCAAGTCTAGATAAGCTAGCCGACTTTATTCCAATTCAAACGGAGAATCCCTCTGGTGATATCAAGCTTGATCCCAAAGAGGGAAATATCGTCTTTGATGATGTTCACTTTGAAAGAGCGGGAAGCCGCTACAGTTATAATCAAGTCTTTGAAGTCGGAAAGAACTATCTCATTACAGAAGACTTTGATTCCACCCAAAGGGCTTTCTTAGAACTTATCAATGCCGAAGTTCAACCGAGACGAGGAAGAATTCTCTTTGGGGAATATAACATCACAAATGTCTGTCCCTATGCTTGGAGAGATGAAATTTACATTATTGATAACCCGAAAATAATCGAAGGTTCTGTTGAAGAAAATTTGAGCTGGGGTATTGAAAATTATAGCGAAGCCCAAATCAATGAAGCCCTCGACCTCGTGGGACTTTCAGAATTGATTGGAAGGCTTCCTGAGAAAACGGATACTATCTTGTGGCCTGAGGCCGGGGTGTTAAGTGTCGGTGAGATTATTCGCCTCGATTTGGCGAGGGCTATTATGAAGAAGCCTTCATGGGTCGTTATCTCTTCTGTCTTCCATCAAATCCCAACAGCCCTCCAAGAAAAGGTCCTTTCAGCGCTCAAAGATAAGGGAATTGGAGTTCTAGTGTGGTCAGCCGGCATTGGAACTCAATCGAGCTCATTTGATGAGGCGATCTCTTTTAGCCGAAATAAAATTGAGGGAGGATCACTATGATTTTTGATGACAAGAACCTCTCAGAGTATAAGTGTTTAAAGGGTGAGGGCGTAAGCTCTTGGCAGCAAAGCTTTTCTAAGCTTCTCATGGGGAGTTTCTCTTTCATTTGTTTATTGCTTCTCATTACTCCGTGGCAACAGACCAGTACAGGAGCGGGAAGGATTACTGCAATTGATCCCAATGACCGAGTTCAATATGTAAATGCACCTGTCAGTGGGCGAATCCAAAGGTGGTTTGTTAAAGATGGGGATTACGTTAAAGTAGGTGACCCCATTGTTGAGATTGTTGATAATGATCCTAATTTTGTAGAGCGACTGCAAATTGAAAGAGATAGTGCCATTCAAAAATTTGAAGTTTCAAAACTTGCGAGTGAAACCGCAGAGAAGAACTATCGGCGTCAGGAAGAACTCTTTAATCAAGGACTCAGTTCACGAGTAAAGTTTGAAAAAGCAAAAATTACCTATAAGAAACTTCTAAGTGAAGAGGCTTCAGCAGCGGCATCACTGGCAAAGGCTGAAGTAAAGTACTCAAGACAACAACGCCAACTTGTTCAGGCCCAACGAGAAGGAACCGTTCTCAGCACTCTCAATGGGGGAGGAGCAGTATTTGTAAACGAGGGCGATGCCCTTGCCGTTTTTGTTCCTAAGAACTTAAAGCCTGCTGCTGAAATCTACGTCGATGGTAACGATCTTCCCCTCGTTCATCCTGGGCGACACGTTAGACTCCAGTTTGAGGGGTGGCCCGCCGTTCAATTTAGTGGGTGGCCTGCTGTTGCTGTCGGTACTTTCGCTGGCGTTGTTTACAGTGTTGACCCCTCCGTTAATAAAAAGGGGAAATTCAGGGTACTCGTAATCCCTGAAACTGATGAGGCATGGCCAGATACTCTCTTCTTACGTCAGGGAACTCGAGTTGTGGGATGGGTTCTTCTTGATACGGTGAAACTTGGATTTGAGCTTTGGCGAATCTTCAACGGTTTCCCGCCAAGTATTCCTGTGGAGAACAATCCTCTCACTTTGCCTAAGGCCGAAAAGAAAAAGAAAAGTAAAAAGGATGAAGAGTGAGTTTATTTTTCTGTTTGTTAAGTTTGATTTCCTCTAGTTATGGTGAGGTACTTCCCTTGGAGTCTGTCCTAAGGTCGACGAGGGAGCAGGCGCCGAAGGTCTTGGCCTCTCTTGAAAAAGTTATTGCCGCTAGAGAAAATATTCGAGCAAGCGAAGGGGCTTTTGATAGTAGTGTTAATTTAAGTTATTACAAGCGAAACGGTGGCTATTACCCTGGAGAAACATTTAAAGGTAAAATAGAAAAACCTTTGCCTGTCTTTGGCGCCAAGGTTTACGCCGGTTATAAGAAATCAAGTGGCTCCTTTCCTGACTATGAAGGAGATGCCCTTACGTTAGATGAAGGTCAGGCCATGGCCGGTCTTAGTTTCAATCTCCTTAGAAATTTCTCCATCGATGATAAGAGACTCAAGCTCGCTATTAGCAAAATAGACCTCAGCCAAAGTGAATGGCTTAATAAAGAGACGATGATGAAGCTTCAAAAAGAAGCTTCAATTGCCTATTGGAATTGGGTCGCAGCAGGTCATAAGCTACGTGTGGCAAAGGATCTCTTGCAACTCGCCCAAAAGCGCCAAGTGGCCTTTGTGAAGAGAATTAAAAAGGGCGACCTTGCACGACTTTATGCTGTTGAAAATGAGCAATATATCGTTAAAAGAAAAACCAAAGTTGAAAAAGCAAAGGCCTATTTTACAGTGGCAGGCTACTACCTTTCTCTCTATTATCGCGACGCTGAGGGGAACCCCATTCTCTCCTTCGATAAGAACCTTCCCGGATTAGAGGATATGGAAAATACGCCCATTAAGAATAAAGACCTCCCTCTTGATGAGCTAAAGGATAAGAACTTTACCTTAAATGCACTCAAAATGGAGATTGAAACGGCTAAGCAAAATGTTGAATTTTTCAACTCAAGAGGGCTACCCGACCTAAAAGTGAAGTATGAAGTTTTAAGGGACTACGGAGACGGCTCTAAAACTCTACAAGGCACTGATCATAAGATCCTCGTGGGGATGGATATTCCCTTAGAGAGAAATCTAATTAATGGTAAGAGGTCTGCTGCGCGTGCTAAGCAAAGAGTTCTGAATCACGAGTATAGGCTAATGCGCGATAAACTAAGAATGAGACTTCTTCAGTTACGAACTAAATTAGAAGCTTCTTTAAACATTATCCAAAATACGAAGCGGGAAGTTGCTCTCGGTGAGGAATTAGAGAAAGGGGAGAGAAAGAAGTTTAGCTCCGGAGCCAGTGACTTCTTCGTGGTCAATCTGAGAGAGCAAAATACCTTTGCCGCTCGTTTTAAAAGAATTGAAGCTCTTCTAGACTATCAAGAGACCGTCGCTAAGTACCGCGAGATTCTTCTCGATTTTCCTTTAATTAGTAGCGCAAAATAAGATGGTAACCAAATTGCGTCTTAACAGGAGCTGATACCTCTCCTTCCTTGAGAGCGAGAACGGCTTCCTCAAAGGGTTTAACCATCATACCCTTGCCAAACTCACCAAGATCACCGCCATCTCTTCCAGATGGGCAGTTGGAAAAGTCTTGAGCAAGTTTCTCAAAGGGCACACCCTCAGAGATCTTTCTTACTAGGTCGTCGGCTTCAAATTGATGTTCAACGAGGATGTGTTTAGCACGCATTTTTGACATGAGTCTCTTTCCTTTAAAAATTACTGAACGATAAATTTTGAGAAGAATATTTCTTTTACAAGGCTTTTACCAAAGAAGTCATTGATTCGTCTGCGGATTCTCTCTTCGAGAAGAACTTTTCCGGCGACAGTATTGAGTTCATCCGGGGCCATATTGCTGGCGATATCAATGATGGCATCTTGAATGTAAACTTTCTTACCATCGAGCATTTCAACAAATTCGGACTTGAAGGGAACAAAGTGAATTTCGACATCGAGAAAGCGTAAGCGGCTTCCTTGCGAGTTCAGATTGATAACCATTTTATCAAGCTTATAGACTTCCGGTGCAATTTCAGTTTGGGCATCTGTTTTGAGGTTTTTAAGCTCGACAGTATCGGAGGGAAGGGGACGTTTAAAAACAATTTCTGTGTAAACAAAGACGCCCAGTGTTCCAAGGGTTGCTAGGGTTAAAAATCCGACAAGTACTGTATCAATGGTTTTATTTCCAGTCATACAACCATCATACAATAAAAACCCCCGCCATGGGCAGGGGTAATCATTTTATAGTTTCACTTCATCTAAAGAAACAAAGTCATAGTCTGGACGGTCGGAAAACTCTTCCACATATTTCTCAATGAGCTCAGCCGATTTTTTATTCAGGTCATGAAAGAGAACAACTCCACCTTTTTTCTGCTCAGTCTCATTCTTGTAGCCCTTAAAGCATTTATTAACTGACCAACGCTTTGACCAACAGGCCCAGTCAGCGGCTTTTTTGACTTTAAAAAGACTTCCGTCAATATCGCCACCAATATCCCAAAATACTGGACCAAAATAATTTGATCCATGCTCAGACTTATTAATGACCTTAGCCGCTTTTGGAGACCAGGCTCCATAGGGAGCACGGAAGTAGTACTTTGATGAATTTCCCATATAGCTTTCGATGGCGTCATGAGCACCTAAGAGTTCTTCTTTAAGTTTCTTGGTCTTAAAAAGACCTCTGATATTGGCCAGGTTGGCGTGAGTCATTGTGTGATTCGCAACAATATGACCCTCATCTAGCATTCTTTGAAAGATGTCACGATTCTTATTAACTTTTGAAGCGATGACAAAGAAAGTCGCTTGGACATTATGTTTTTTAAGCGTATCGAGAATTTTATCGGTTACACCGCGGGTAGGACCATCATCGATCGTAATGACGATTTCTTTCGTTCCAATATGGATTCTTTCCTTGTTGTAGTCACGAAGGTCTTTTTGCATTGAAGTTTCTGTGGGGACTTCAACGTAAGCTTGGGTCGTTGCCATACCGCAAAGGAGGGCGAGGGTCGCTAGGGTTTTCATGAATTTCTCTCTTTTATGTAAAGGGTTTAAAAAAGTGTGTGAGGACTTTTATCATATTGAGGAAAAATAACAAGGCGTGTTAGATTTTTTACACATCGAGCCATGAAAAAGGCCTCCAGATGGAGGCCAAGTCATTGAAATTAAATATGCTTCCCTTTGCTCTTAGAGGGCAAGAGGAGTGTAGGGTAAATCAAGATCTTTAGCGACTTGTTCATAAACAAGACCACCTTTATAGATATTAATCCCTGGACGGAAAACAGGATCAATTGAAGCGGCTTCATCGACACCAAGCTTCGCAATCATTCGAGCGTACTTTAGGGTAACATTCGTGAGGGCGTAAGTTGATGTTCTTGCAACCGCACCAGGCATATTGGCGACACAATAATGAGTAACCCCATCAACGAGGAAAGTTGGGTTTTGGTGAGTCGTAGGCTTACAAGTTTCAATACAACCACCCTGATCAACGGCAATATCAACAACAACTGAACCTGGCTCCATTTTAGAGATCATCTCTCTTGTCACGAGTTTTGGCGCCTTCGCACCTGGAACGAGAACCGCTCCAATAACGAGGTCAGAGTTGATAACGGCGTTTTCAATATTCTGCGTATTAGAGAATAGAGTTGTGATTCTTGTATCAAAGAGATCATCCATTTCAGCAAGTCTTTGTACATTGAGGTCAATTGCCGTTACGTCAGCGCCAAGACCCATGGCCATTTTAATGGCATTAGTTCCAGCGACACCACAGCCAATAACGGTGACCTTACCTCTCATAACCCCCGGAACACCACCAAGGAGAACGCCTTTTCCACCCTTATCTTTTTGAAGATAAGTGGCACCAATTTGTGTCGCCATTCTTCCTGCAACTTCAGACATAGGAAGGAGAAGGGGAAGAGCACCGTTTGGAAGCTGAATTGTCTCGTAGGCAATACACGTTGAACCCGAGTTCATTAGACCTTCTGTAAGCTCTTTGTCGGCAGCAAGGTGAAGGTAGGTATAAAGAATGTGATGAGGTTTAAGAAGTGCGATCTCGCGCGGCTGTGGCTCCTTAACCTTTACAATCATTTGAGCCGTTTCAAAAACTGCTTCAAGTGAGGGAAGGATCGTCGCTCCAGCTTGAATATATTCCTCGTCGGCGATGCCAATTCCTTGACCAGCATTAGTTTCAACATAGAGCTCATGTCCATCTTGAACAAGTTGTCTAACTCCAGATGGAACCAGGCCAACTCTGTTTTCGTTATTCTTAATTTCTCCAGGTACGCCAATTTTCATGGTTGTCTCCTCTTCATATGCACTTTTAAATTCATGCGCATAATAGTGGACTTAGGTCACTTTAAAAAGAAAAAAGCAATGCATTAGTAATGTTGCCACGACGCCGGCCAATCAGTACCATAGGAGGGATTAAAGTTGCTGAAAACGCTCACAAAGGATTATGTGCGTCATGACAAGGAAAAGTTATTGCCGCGCCGCTCTGGTCGGTGCCTTATTGCTCTCATCTTGGGGTTGTTCTCAAATGGGGCTTCAAACTTCAAATACTTCTTCAGGGGCTCACTCAGAGGGAGAAATACAACTCGATGTTAAGAAGTACACCTTAAAAAATGGTCTGCGTCTCTTGGTATACGAGAATCAAAAGCTTCCTATTTTTAGTTACTACACCTTTTTTGATGTCGGTGGGCGTCATGAAGGAGAGGGAACGACTGGGGCCACTCACTTTCTTGAGCACATGATGTTTAAGGGGGCTAAAAAGTACGGTCCAAGAATGTTTGATTCCATGATTGAGGGCAACGGTGGCATGACCAATGCTTACACCAACTTTGATAATACCGTTTATTACGAGAGTCTTCCTATCGAAAGTAAAGATATCAATATGGTTGAAAAAATCATTGATATGGAAGCGGATCGTATGCAGCATTTAGCCCTTGAACCCACTGCTTTTGAAAAAGAGCGTCAGGTTGTTCTAGAAGAGAGAAAGATGCGCTATGAGAATAGTCCTCAAGGCCAGCTATACTTAACTCTTATGCAAGAGGTCTTCAAAGGGACACCTTATGGTGGGAGCGTTATCGGCTCAAAACAAGACCTTCTTAATCTTAATCGCGATCAAGTGATGAGCTACTTTAAAAAGTTCTACACTCCTGATAATGCGATCATCGTGGTTGCAGGTGCAGTCAATGCAGAGGATGTTTACGAACTCGTAAAAGATAAGTTTGGAGATATTTCCCCCTCGTCACAAGAGATTCAAACCTACAGAAAGTCTCGAGACGACAATGAACTTTATAAGCATAGAGCAAAGTATGGTCGTCATATCAAAATTCATTCGCCTCAAAGTAAGAACCCTATGTTTATGCTGGCCTATCCTGGAAATGCGATTGGCACCCGTGAGGGATTTGTCCGAGATATCTTAGGTTCAATTATTGGCCAAGGGGAGTCAAGCTACCTTAATCAGAAGTTTGTTGTTGGAAAGAGACCTCTTTTTACCTCTGTAGGAGCACATAATTACACTCTCAAATATAATGGTGTTTTTTGGGTAAGTGGTGAACTTTTAAGAGGGAAAAGCCTAGAGAGATCTAAGCGCACCTTACTTAATGAAATGGCCCGTGTGTGTGAGCGTGCCATCAATGAAAGAACCCTTCAAAAAACTAAGAATCAGTACCTCGTTGGTTATGTGAAAGAAATCGAGACGAATAGAGGTGTCGCTCACTTTCTTGGTATGAGAGAGAACTTCTTTGGTGATTACAGTTACTATAATAAAGAACTCGAAATTTATAATAGTATAACTGTTGATGAGGTAAAGAAGTCCTGCCGCGACCTCGTCGGTGATAAGAATTATATCTTTGTCTCATCGTGGAATAAGAACCCTAAAAAGAAATAAGAGGAATATATGAAAAGAACATTACTATTTGTAGGCCTATTTCTTTTTGCGGGCCAAATTCAGGCAAAAGGCTTTCCTGCGGGAAAGGTTCAAAAACTTAAGTGGCAGAATCTTGATGTCATATACCTTGAGGATGATCGTTTCCCCACATATGACATCAATATTTACTTTGCTGATGGTGCCCTTAGTGAGGGGAGAGTTAAGGGCCTAACGGATGCGGCCTTTAGTTATCTTGACCTTGGAACGAGGCGTTTTAGCAGACAAGATATTTCAAGCAACCTTGAATTCTTTGGGGCTGAATACGGCGGTCGTGTTACTCATGAATATGCTTCCTACCATATTAGTGGTCTTGCTAAAGACATTGTTCCCACGATGAAGAAAATTTGTCACCTCTTTCAAGATGCAACTTTTCCTGACAGAGAGTTAAAAAAAGAAAAGAAAAGAATCCTTGATTCTCTCGATAATATCGAAAGCAATCCGGGAGCTCTCGCAAGTCGTGCTTTCAGAGAGATCAGTCTTCAAAATACACCTTATAGCTATCCTGCTGAAGGAAAGAAGAGCGACATTAAAAAGTGGAATAGTAAGCTCCTCAAAGGGAAGCTTAGCTACTTTAATAACGAAGTGAAGAAGAGGATCTACCTCACTGGACCTAAGAGTGTTCTTAATATCGAAAAGGTCATTACTAATGAGTGTGGCTGGAAAGGACAAGGGCAGTTTCAAAGAGCTGTTTCTTATAAAGCACCTTCTGAAATTAAAAGACCTCGCATTACTCTTATTCCTCTAAAAGGAGCTAACCAAGCTCAAGTAAGAATTGGACGATTTCTCAATGAAGAAGTGATTAAAGAGGAGGAACTGATGTCTCTGTCTGCTCACTACCTAGGTGGGGGATTCACGAGTCGTCTGATGCGTGTCTTAAGAGTTGAAAATGGGTTGACCTATGGGGTTGGTGCCTTTGCCGGTGGGCAAAAACAATATGGACGAAGTGGCGTCAGCACTTCAACCAAGGTCGAGTCCTTAGAAACACTGCTCTTAAAAACAAAGGAAACGCTTGAAAAAGCAGCTTCTGGTAAAATCGAAGATGCTAATCTATTAAGGGCTCAAGGTAGTCTGGCCGGAAGTTATCCTTTTGGCTTTGAGAGTAATAGCGCTTATCTCGCGCAACTTTCTTATCTTGATCATAAGGGAGTCGACTATTCTGAACTCTTCAAGTTTCCTGAAAGAGTGCGCTCATTTTCTAAAGAAGAAGTCTCTCAAAAAATTAAGGACATCTTCACTTGGAATGAGCAGGATATTATTATCGTGGGTCCAAAGAAATTAAGCTCAATGCTTAAGAAAATGGGAGACCTTAGAATCTTACCCCTTAAGAAATTTCTTTAAAAAAAGAAGCCGCTTTAATAAGCGGCTTTTTTTTTTATCTACAGTTTGGTATGACGTGCTTTTTGAGCTTCTTTATTGAGCCATCGCGATCTTTTATTTCTAAAATTCGCTTAGGGCTTTGCTTTAAGGGAACTCGCTCATATTCAACACACTCATCTTCTTCAAAACGTGCACATCTTTGACGAGTTGATTCCATTGGCTGAGAAATCGCTACTTTACCACGACGTACACAAGTTCTTTCACCACCGTTTCTTTCGTAACGAAGACACTTGTTTACAGTAGCTCTGTAAGTGCTTCCATCAAGACATAGGCTCTTAGAAGTGTAAGCGTTTTCCCAAGTAGAAGCGCTTTGAAAGTGAATGTGACCAACAATTGAACCTGCGAAAGCAGAAGACGAAAGAAGTGCAGCAGCAACGATAAGTTTTTTCATGTTTTCCTCCAAACAATAAAAGTTTCACCAAAATGGTGGAGTTAAATTTTGTGATGGGAAACTTGTAGGGAGAAGGGAGCCCTTAATCAAAAACGTTGAAAGGAAGGCTTAGTTTTTCGGGACATGTCCCTTTGAGAGGATAACTGAAAAAGACATGTCGCTAAAAATAGGGGAGAGAGGAAAAATCTATTGGGCGGTTTCTTCAGATTCACCTTGAGTTTGTGCTTCCATGAAGACATTTGACCCGGGATGAATAACAAGATTCTTAGCCTGAATCTGACCTTCAAAGGTTGAGGAGGGGAAGAAGGTAATTGTTCCGGTCGAGCGCACATCTCCTTTGAGGTCACCAAAAACACTTAAATGGTTACAGTAAAGAGTCCCTTCAACGGAACCTGTAGGCTCTATTGAAAGGGGAGCATTATCCCCAATACGGATTTCTCCTTTAAGTCGGCCAGCGACTTTGGTGTCACCTTTAAAGACAAAGGTTCCTTGAACGCTTGTTCCATCGCCAATGAAAGTGAAGTCTTGTGGGATTGAATCAATAATTTGCGACATAGAGGACCTATAATGGTTTTGAAATAAGTTGTTTAAATATAAGATCACCTGTACGGCTAAAAATAACGACCTTAAAGAGAACTTGATTTCCTTCTTTTAGGTTAAAGGCCGCGCGCACTGGGCGAAAACGAGAGGTTGCAAAGAATTCACCATTACCATAGGCAATTTGCATGGATTCGTTTTCGACAACACCTTTTGGCCAAACTTCAATTTGATTAGCGATTTGCATGATGACAAAGAGATAACCTGTTAGGCGGCTGTCATCTTTGGTCATATTAATAATCTTAAAATCAAGATTTACTTTATTAGTGCCCTTTACGACTTCAATTTCCTCAAGTTGCATCTCTGGAGAAGTACTCTTATCAACTCGTCCTGAAGATTGCTTAAAAAGGGCCAAGAATCCAAGGCCACTTGAAGTATCAACTCCTTCACTGAGTTTCTTTTCGAGTTGATCTCGTTCTTTTTGAATAACAAGATTTGCCTTTATCAGCTGGTCTTTTTCATCTTTCAGCTTTTTAATGATGGCGGGCTCTTTCCTCAGGGCAAGTCTTTGGATTTGCTCAAAATAAACTCCTCCTGTTGCTAGGAGAACAATGCATATTAAAGCGGCTGAAGGAAGGCCATAAATTACAAAGCGCAAAAAGGCTTTGTTGATATGGTAATAGCGAGGTGGATTATTCTCTTCGTACAGAACGAAGGAGAGTTTCTTAGAGTTTGATTCAGCCATTAGTTATTGCTTTCTTCTTGAACACTTGAAGTTTGCTTTGAAAGAAGCCTATCTCCAAGAATTGCCTTAGGATTTGTTGTTTCAAAGAAACGCAGAGAGGGAACAAAGGAAGCCATCTTAGGCTGTTGTGGTTGCTCTAAAGTTGTCTCGGAGGTCACACCGTTTTTGGACCATTTCTCCGCCACAATTTTCCAGTTATAGTAACCATCTTGCTTGAGGTAGAGGGTCTTTCGTCCCATATCAGTAATGGTATTTGAACTGTATTTTTGCTTAAACGTGGCGCGAATATAGTCGCCACTTTGGATTATCGAAAGATCTGTAATTTCTATTTCAGGCTTTCCTGGGCCCGCAAAAACCGCTCTTTTGTAGTTTTTAAACTGGGAAACATTCCCTTTATTGGGATCCTTAAAAGACGCATGGTAGTGGGAAATGTATTTATTGATATCTTCTTCACGCCAGGCATTGATCCAGCCTTCTAGAGCATATTTGACTTTGTTGCGTTTCATAACCCAGCGAGCGTTACTAAGAAAGAGAAGTTCATGAGTCACGACAATCGGAGTCTTATGAAGTTCGATATACTGAGAGATATCGATAAGGTCAGAATTCGCTGCAACGATGCAGCCACGAGAGTCTAAGCCCTTTTCAATTCTTGTTTCATCATTTGTTGAATGCAGCCATATGCCACCGCCCGTTTTGCCCTCTTGGTCGTCAATGGGGTTAGGGTAGTTGAGAACAAAGGCACCCACACCATAGATTTCTCCCTGCTTTCCATGGCGGTTAAGAAGCTCTTGGTGAGTTAAGAAATCGGTTAGGTAATAAACTCCTTCAGGAGTTCGATGATCACCTTGAAAAATCTTGTCTCCAGCCTTTTTTCCTGTAGCAATTTGGTAGGTCTTTACTAAGTTAGGAATGCCTTCTTTATTTTTAAAAACATAGAGTTTATGGGTCGACTTTTCTGCCACGATTACATGATGAGAAAAATAGTCATCTAGGTGCAAGAGGGGGGCAGGCATGACAGAGTCGCTAGAAGAGTGGGCGCTTAGGATATTACCGATCAGAAGAAGGCTAAAAAGCCCCTTTGTCATATGAGGTAGGATTTTTGATATAACTGAATCTTTTGCTCGGTAAGTGTTCATATCCATGAGCTCCTTTCTGTACTTTTTCGCTATAACCTATTTTAATCCAAGGTGTTAGGGACTATCAATGGATAAATCCCTGTAAAGAGAGCAATTTTCCGCTATTTGCGGGTTGCGTTGCGCCTGATATTATAGAGTTAGGTAGATTTAAGGGAATCATTGGATGAAGATCATTTTTTTGAGCCAGGATGGTGATGTAGAAGAACTAGTTGAAAGGATTGGTTCTCAAGCCCATTTGGCCGAGAGTGAAGAAGAAGTTGTTGAACTTCTAGAAGATGTTGAAGAGGACGAGGAATGTCTTCTCTTTCTTGATTACGACCTTGGTAAGAAAGAAGTTGAGAAGTTTAATAAAAGTATCTACCAAAATGAATGGATTATCAGAATTGTTATAACGAGCACACACTCCGTTAAGGAGTTAAAGAAGCATCAAAAGGGCAAGACGAGTGCTCATGGTTATATCCTTAAGCCTTTGACTTATCCGATTTATAAAAGTGTCCTCAATGACCTCAAAGTCTCTCATCTTATTGAAAGTGAAGAAATCTTTGAAGAAGGTCAGACTCTTCCCGAAATAAATAATCTCCAAACACAGGCAAGTTTTAAGGCACCCTCTTCAAGTGAACTTTTAGAAGAAGATGATAAAGACTATGATCTTGGCGATGATTCACAAGGCTTTGATCCTTCAGAGTTTAAAGTATCGACCGAAGTTCGCTCTCTCATTGATATGCACTCTGTAAAAGGGGAGAGACCTCCTTATGAAGGAGAATTGAACGATAAAATTCAAGCGAAATTTAATAGCGTTTTCCCTCAAGAAGAAGGCAATTATTCAGAAGATTCTGGGGAAAGTGTTGAAAGAATAAATCTAAGAGAAGAAACGTCTCCCTCTGTAGGAGGGAGTGGAATATCGTTAGATTTAGACGACGAAGAACTTGAAGCTAATCTTATGCCCGATAGTGTTGAGTCTCATGAAGATGATGAGGTTGAACTCGATTCTGAGGATGATGTTCTTGACCTTGGAGCCAATGAAGAAGACTTAGGTGATGGAGAATTAGATTTTAGCATTGAAGATGACTCCCCAGAAATAGAGTCAGATGAGTTAGACTTAAGCACGGACGAAGAACTTGTGCTTGGAGATGATGATCTTGGGGGAGAAGAGTTAGACCTAGGTACTGATGACGAAAGTCTGCAAGAAGAGGATGGTCTCGACTTTGATTTGTCAGATGCATTAGAAGAAAGTGACTCTGATGATGCTATTGAAGATATAGAGCCTTTAGAGGCGAGAGATGAAGAACAAATAGCCAGAGAGCTTGAAGACCTCACTCAAAATCGAGAGCTTCCAAGTGCACAAGAGCTTTCTGAGTTTGACGAAGAGACCGGTGATTTTGAAGTTCCAGAGGAATTAATCGCCAGTATGGATGAAGAAGATACTCCCACTGGGAATGAGGGTGCTCTTATGAGTGATGATACAAGTGATGATGTCTTAGAATTTGATGATGAGCTGGTTGAAGATGAAGGTGAATTGGCCTTTTCAACTGAGGATGAACCAAGCAGTGACCTAAGTGTAGAGGAAGAAGGTGGTTTAGACTTTAACCTCGGAGATATTGATGACATTGATGAAGATGACGAGGGCGCAGGTGTCTCAAGTCTAGGAGGTCTAGAGGCTGCTCTCGATGATGAGGATACACTTTTGCCTGAAGCCAACGATCTTGAGGAACTGGATGTAGCAAGTGACTCGCAATTTGATGCTGATGAATTGAGTTTTTCTGATGATGAAGAGGAAGAAGAGCTTGAAAAAACAGAGGCCATTAATCTCGCCGATGTTAAAAGAGCTTCTCCTGAAGAGGAGCCTGTCGATTTCGGAGCGGAGGGAGATGAGCTCTCCTCTGATGACGAACTTGACCTCGATAGTGGTGAAAGTCTCGACGAAATGGATTTGAGTGAAACAGAAGAGAGCGACGATTTTGATTTAGGAGATGACTCTTTTGACGCGGACTTAGAGGAAGAGGCGGTTGAGTTTGGGTCTGAAGAAGAGCTCACAGGTGAGTTTGAAGATGATTTAGAAGGGGATCTTGAAGAAGAAACCAATCCTACAATGGTCATGACTCAAGAGATTAAGCAAGATGTTGAAGATATGGTTGATGAAGAGGTATCGACAAGAGAGTTTAGACCTGGAATGCAAGAAGAAACAGGTTTAATGGATGAGGATGACCTTGTTGCCCCTGACTTAGATGATGAGCTCGATGATTCATTTGAGAGTGTTGATTTTGATGAAAATTCATCAGAAGAGCCAGAAACTCAGTTTTTTGATGAAGAGGGTGACGAAGAGGCTGATGAAGATGACATTTTAGATGAGTCTTTAAATGCATTAAGTAAAAATGCTCCTGAAGAAGATGCGCCACCACAAGAAGAGGCTATATCCCCTGATGAAGGGCACCTTAAAATTACGGAAGATAAAATACCTCCGCGCTTTCATGAAGGGGAGGCCTTAAGGCTTCAAGCGACAATTCGTCAATTAAGAGAAGAGCGAGAGGCCTTTCAAAAAGAAATTCAAGAAATGAAGCGTGAATCAAAGGCCATCGAGTCAGAAAATTTAGGTCTTAAAGCAGAACTTGAAGAAGCAAAAATAGAGATATCAATCCTAAAGAAACGTCATACCAATGAGCTTGAGGAGATGCGCTATCGTTTGCGCTTAACAGACGAGAAAAAGCTCTATGCAGAAGAGAGAGTAAAACTTCTTCAAAAAGAATTTGATCGTCTTCAAGGCAAGGTACGAGTTGACTTTAATCAAATTAAACAGCGTGAAAAAGAGCTCGAAAGCCAACTTGAGTTGGCCAAAATGGATTCAGAATCTCAGGTTCAATCAAGAGATAAGAAAATATTAGATCTTAAGAGAAAGATCGATCAGCTTGAATTTAATATGGAAAATATTGTTATTCGTGAGCAGAAATCAAGAGATGATAAAGTGAAATTAGAAGAGCGCCTAGATAGGATCATGAAAACACTTAGAGGATCTATTGAAGTATTAGAAGAGGATAGGGAATAGTGGCTGATTTAAATAAATTAGCAAAACTGATGGCTTCCTTTAATTACCTCCAAGGGAAGAAGGTAACTCATGGCCAAATAGAGCGCTTTTTAAAGAAAGAGTGGTCTACTGGACCTTTCATGATTTTCTCTCTTCCCCTTAATAAAGAATTTAATGAAACGAGATCAGCAAAAGAATTAGTCAGAATCTCTTGGAATAGGAGAAGCTACGGAGGACATTATCCTGAAAGTTTAATTGATAGCTTTCTAAAGAGTCTTCTTTTGCCAGAAGTCGAACTCGGGATAATCCAAAAAGAAGAACGAACCTTCTTTCTTTTTGAAAGTGGTGAAACTAGTACTCAGAAATTCTATGGATTCTTTGAAATTAAAGAGGATATTGAAAAAGAGTCACTGAAATTATTAAGCCAATTCCTTTGTAGTATCAGTAAGGGATGGAATCGCTTAGATGAACTTAAGAAGGTTGAAAATCTGGTTCATGTTGATGATGTGACAGGTCTCTATAACCAAAGAAAGCTTCTTAAAGATATTGATGTGGCAGTAGAAAGGTATAAAGACTTTAAAGAGGTTTTTACGATTCTCTTTATTGATATTGATCATTTTAAAAGTGTGAATGATGGACACGGTCACCTCGTGGGAACACAGCTCCTTTCCTCTCTAGGCCAACTCTTAAAGAATACTCTACGTGAATCCGATCTCATTTACCGTTACGGTGGAGATGAGTTCGTCATGATTATCCCCGATGTCAATGGAGATACTGCTAATGCCATTGGAGAGAGGGTTCTCAAAGTCGTTAAGGAAACTCCTTTCTCAATTGATGTCGGAGGAAAGGAAAGAAAAGCGGAAACCTTTAATTTGACGGTCTCAATTGGCGTTGCAACCTATCCAGAGGATGCTGAAACTCGAGTCGATATCCTCGATATTGCCGATAAAATGATGTACGAAGCTAAGCAAAGTGGAAGGGGAAGGGTTTGTTTTACTCGGGAGCTCTTAAGCGCCAAGAAACAGGATTAGTGTGCATTATTTAATCCTCTCCGACCTGCATTTAGGAAAAGGTAAGTTTCTCAAAAGTGGACAACTTAATATCCTAGAAGATTTCTTTGAGGACTCCAAGTTTGCTGAGTTTTTAGACTACTATTCTAAAGGTAAGTTTGAACACGATGAAGTTCATTTGGTTCTGAATGGGGATATTTTTAATCTCATACAAATAGATTCAGAAGGGATATTTACCCATATCGTTGATGGAGAGCTTACAGTCAGGGCCATCGAGTCAATTGCAAAAGGTCATCCTCGATTTTTTAGGGCGATGAAAGACTTTCTTGAAAAACCAAATAAGAAGATTTCCTATGTTATAGGTAACCATGATGCAGCGATGGCATTTGAAGAAGCAAAGGAGTATTTCCTTCAGCATTTTGGCCCTGGTTTTCAGATAGTGAATGAACTCGATGAAAATGGCGTGTATATCGAGCACGGTCATCGCTATGAAGTTATTAATACTGTCCCCGAAAAAGATTACTTTCTTAAAGGGCCACAAGGAAAAAAGATTTTAAATCTTCCATGGGGAAGCCTTTTTTGTATTCACGTTCTTCCTCGTTTGCGAAAAGAGCGCCCCTACATAGATAAGGTCCGCCCCTTAAATAGTTATATTAGATGGCTTTTCTTTCATGACTTCTTTTATTTCCTAAGGCTCGTCAAAATTGTTTTGAGCTATCTGTGGGAGACTAATAAGGACCTTTACACAAAACAAAACCGCAATTTTAAAACTACCGTAAAGCTTCTCAAGCAGGTCACCATCTATCCCAACTACGAGAAGAAGGCGAAGAGTATCTTAAGGCGAAAGCGCCATATTCATACTGTTGTGATGGGCCACACCCACGTTCCGGAATGGCGGCGTTTTCCAGAGGGAAAGTATTACTTTAACACGGGAACATGGAATCAGATCCCTAGTATGGATGCAGGACTTCATGAGTCCAATATTCATCTTAGTTACTGTCACCTTGATGTTCATAAGGAAAGCCAAACTCTTCGTTCAGGAAGCTTAAACCAATGGAAAGGAAAGTGGCGTCCTTATCTAGAAGAGATCCACACTTAAACTGACCCCCTCAGTTGGAGTTCAAGAGAGCAATACCCAAGCTTTCTTAAATAAATTCCAGACCATATCACCTAAGAATGGTGCTTCTCTTAACAAGGAAGCACCCCTATGTGTCCCCACTGTCAAACAAGCACTCACCTCATTAAAAGAGGTATCTATCGCCGCCCCTCAGACCAAAAGAAAATCCAACGATTTCACTGTAAGAAATGCAATAAAGGGCATTCTACTCAAACTCATTCTTTTGATTACCGCCAAAGAAAACGCTACATTAATCAAACGGTTTTTCGTCTCTTTAGTAAGGGGTCATCGGAACGGGCGATCGCTGAGATCATTGGTGTTAATAAGAAGACCATTGCAAGAAGAGTAGCGCCCTTTGCAAGGTGCGCGCGAAAGAATCTTGAGCGTATGCGAGAGGAGACAAGTAACTTATGTGAGATCGTTTTTGATGAGATGGAAAGCTTTGAGCACACAAAGCTTAAGCCCCTTACAATTCCCCTTGCGGTTGAGAAGCACACAAGAAAGATTTTAGCCTTTGATGTGGGTGTAATAGCAGCAAAGGGCACTTTAGCGCACATTAGTGTGAAGAAGTATGGCAAAAGAAAGTGCCAAAGAAGAAGGGTGCTCGAATCTCTTTTTAAACAAATTGAACAGGTCGCCCATCCAAAATGTTGTTTCTCTTCAGATGAATCTACTCATTATCCAGGTGTTTTGAGAAGGCACTTTAAGGACGCTGAACATCTTCAATTCAAGGGACGAGCAGCTGCTGTTGTTGGGCAAGGAGAGATGAAAAAAGGGGGCTTTGATCCGCTGTTTTCCTTAAACCAAACGGCTGCTATGATTCGCGATAATATTAAGCGTATGGCAAGGCGGACGTGGTGCACGACAAAGCGCATAGATCGACTGTTAGATTTTTTGGCGATCTATGCAATTTATCATAATCAGATTATTGAGGGGATTCGGAGACCTCGGATCTTTAATGTGGCCTAGGTCCATTTAAGGGGGTCAGTTTTAATTGAAATAGTCCTTAACGACATCATCTTCAGAGCATTCAGGAGCGCTCTGGACTGAGATAACAGAGCAGGCTGCTTTAGCCATAAGTTTATCATCAACGGAGCCAAAGAGGTTAGTAACAAAACTGTGCTGACTACCACCAAAAATAAAGAGGTCATACTCAACAGTTTGAGTGATCACGGTATCAACTTCATCATTACTCTTTATGACATTAATTCCTGTTCTGCTGACACAGGCCTTGGCCATTTCTTTAAGGTCCCTTTCTGTACGCTGTTGAACTTCTTCAGTGCAATCTTCAGGTAAAACACGAAGAAGGGTAATGTCAGCCCTATTCACTTCGGCGAAATGATCAGCCGTTGAAATGACAATAGCATCAGAAGCGTCACCTTTGGTGTAGCAGACGATTTTACGAATATAGCGAACACCTGCATCTCTAAAAATACCGAGATTACAGCGAAGGTGACCCTTGAGCCATCCCATGGGATTATGAATGGTAAAACCCCCCGCCGTTTTACCGCGCCATTCAATAAGAAGCCATTGGCAATGGAGACGCTGACTAATATGAAAGACGGTTCTTGCAAGGTCGTGAGAAACGATAGGGTCAAAAGTAATAGGCTCTTTCTTTTCTACAGCCATAGCGAGGACTCGGCGCCGTAAGGAGCGAAGCTCCGCAGGTTCATCCATTAGGTCATCAAGGTCCGTTTGTTCGGGGACTTCTGTAATGTGAGCGACTTCACAGTTACTATGCTCAGCTAGGGCAACTCCCATTTCAATAAGCATCTCGGGACTTCGCTCTTTTCCAAAGAGAGCGACGACCACGTTGGCATCCATGGAAAGGTCAATATCCTCAAGACGTGAGCGTGAGATCACCTCTTGTTTTTCTTCTACGAGGTCTTGGCGTTTTCCGCGAATACCAAGAACTCCTTTTCGCGTGGTCTTTCGGCGAGAATAAAGGACAAAAATGATAAAGCCCGGAATCATGATCGAAAGAAAAGCCGGTAGAATAAGGTTGAAGCCCATATAGCTTAAGAGGATTCCATTGAGAGCAATCCCAATAATTTGAACAAAGGGATAGAGTGGCGTCTTATAGCTTGGTTTGTACCACTGAACACGAGCTTCTCTGAGAACGATAACGGAGATATTTTCTGCCATATAGATGAGAAGCATGAAGGCAGAAGCAAATTTAGCGATCTTTGCAACATCAAGGTTAAGGAGGACGAAGGCCATTAAAAGGGCACTGATGACGATACTCCAAATGGGGGTGAGGTATTTGCGGTTGAGCTTTCCAAGGCGAGAGGGCAGAAGGGAATCTCTTGCCATGGCAAAGGGAAAGCGACTAGCGGCCAAGAGACCGGAATTTGCCATGGAGCTCATCGTGATCACAGCAATAACTGCTGTAATAGAGCCGAGGATTGGACCCTGAACGTGAAGGGCTAGGGAATAGATAGGTCTTAAGTTATTGGCAAGCTCAGAATAGGGAAGGTTTCCAAAGAGAAGGAAAGTTACCCCAGAATAAACGAGAGTCACGATAAGGAGACTGATCAAAATACCGCGAGGAAGGTTTCGCTCAGGTTCTTTAATTTCTTCGGCAATAGCCGCAACTTTAGTAACCCCGGCATAGGAAACAAAGACAAGAGCAGTGGCACTGGCAAGACCTGTGACCCCTGAGGGGAAGAGGGGATCCATAAATTCAGTGCTAAAAGTAAAGACAGAAGCCCCAGAAATGACGCTCAGCAACCCAATACAGAGACCAACAACAACCATCAAAAGACCAGAAACCTTACCAACACCAAGAATATTTAAAATACAGATAAAGGCGAGAATCGAGAGGCTTGTGGGAACGAGTTGAACCTGAGGGGCGAGAATCTTTAAGTAGGCACCAAAACCCATGAGGGCGAAGGTCGCTTTAAGAAGAAGGGAGACCCAAAGACCAAGACCGGAAATGGTGCCAACGAGGGGACCAAAAGTTCTCTCTAAGTAGACATAAGTCCCACCAGAGGTTGGCATGGCCGTCGCCAATTCTGACTTTGAAAGAGCTGCGGGTAAAACAGAGAGGGAAGCTAATATATAGGCTAACCAGACAGAAGCTCCAGTATTGGTTGCAGCAATGCCTGGCAAGACAAAGATTCCCGAGCCTAGCATTGCAGATACAGATATAGATACTACGGCACCGAGCCCGAGCCTTCTTTCTAGTTTTTTCACGTAGTTATGGTACGTTACCCTTTAATGAAGTGGCAAAGCTTTTTGTTCAACAATAGCTAAAAATAAGCATAAATCATTGAATCTACGTGAAAAAAAAGAACCTAGATTACTCTAGGCCTTTTTCTTAGTCGTCTTTTTTGTCGTTTTCTTAGCCGCTTTCTTGGTTGTTTTTTTAGCGGCCTTCTTTGTTGCTTTCTTAGCAGCTTTCTTTGTTGTTTTCTTAGCTACTTTCTTCGTGGTCTTTTTAGCAGCTTTCTTTGTTGTTTTCTTGGCGGCTTTCTTTGTTGTTTTCTTGGCGGCTTTCTTTGTTGTTTTCTTGGCGGCTTTCTTCGTCGTTTTCTTTGTCGCTTTCTTTAGGCTTGGAACATAGGACTCAACGAAAGCTTGAATCTTATCAAGTTCTTTTTGATGACCCTTGAGAAATTCCTTCGCTTTTTTGATCTCATCGTTCACTTTCTTTTCAACCATCTTTTCAAGTGACTTTTTTTCTTTTTGGAAAGTTTTCATCACTTTAGAGATGTCTTTTTCGACGATATTTTTGAAATCTTTCTCTGCTGATTTAATAAACTGGTCCACTTGCTTTTGAATTTCTTTGAGTGAACTTTGGCCTTTCTTATTAAGCTGCTCAATTTCATCTTTCATTTGGCCCCATTGTTTAAGAACTGCTTCAACATTTTTCTGTGTCATTTCCTACCTCATTTCCTTGCTAACTCTTTTTAGTAATCGGCATGCGATAACCAAAACCAAAACTCTTCGCTTTGACCTTTATAATGGGACAAAACTGATTCCTCTTATACTCGCTTTTCGTATAAAGGCCATAGACTTTTGCGACTTCATCACCATTAAAGCCTATACCTTGCAATTTTTTCTGACTTAGGCGGTAAGAGAGTAAGCCTTCAAGTATGGCATCTAGTTTTTCATAGGGAGGTAAGCTTTGAGAGTCCTGTTGATTCTCACGAAGCTCAGCGCTTGGAGGTCTCTCAATATAGGCCATCGGAAGTCCACCACGAGTTTTTACTAAGTGGCGAGCAAGGTCGTAAACCTGGCTTTTGTAGAGGTCTCCAAGAAGACTAACGGCTCCCACAGAGTCTCCATAGAGTGTTGAATATCCCACTGCAAGTTCCGACTTGTTGGAGGTATTGATGACCATAGCTCCTGTTTGATTAGAGCGACCATAGAGGATTGCTCCACGCAGGCGGCTTTGGATATTTTCATCGGCTAAGCCTGTCAGAGGAGAGTTGATTTGACGAGAGAACTCTTGTCCTATCGTCGAGTGGAGGAACTTGATGGGAAAGTGGCGCAGAGGAATGCCTAAATTGTCGCAAAGCTCTTGAGCAAGCTGAGTACTAAGGGAACTTGAATATTGAGAAGGCATATAAATAGCTTCAAGCTCTTGACCCGGCTTGAGGGCGAGTTTGGCGAGATAAAGAACAAGACCAGAGTCAATTCCCCCCGATAGGGCAACGAGAAACTTCTTAAAACCACATTTTTCAGCATACTCTTGCAACCCAAAGCAGAGTGCTTCAATAACTTCCTCACATTGTTCTTCACCCCAAGGGGTGAGAATGGGAAGTGACTTCTTTTGAAAATGAAGCTCGGCTTTAAATAGGGACTCCCAGCTGTTTTCAATCCTCTCATTAGGATTAAGCTCTTTTCTCTCTCCTTCAAAGTCGGGCTTTTCAAGAGTGAGGATATCCTCTTCAAACTTTTTGGCGCTCCATATCTTCTCGCCATTTGTGACAAAGCTCTGTCCATCAAAGAGAATTTCATCCTCTCCACCAACACGATTAACGTAGGCAAAGGGGGCACCAAAGTGCTGGGCCAAGGCCTTCGCTCTTTGCTCTCTTTTCTCATCTTTTCCGAGAAAGTAAGGTGAGGCACTGAGGTTAATGATTAAATCAATAGCCCCTGTTTTCCCACAGAGCTGATCGAGGAGCTTGATGGGGTCGATATCATGTGTGGAGCTAAACCACATATCTTCACAGATGAGCAGGCCAATACGATGACCATGACGCTCAATAACCGCTGCCCTGGAGCCAGGGGTGAAGTATTTCTCTTCATCAAAAATATCATAGTTGGGAAGAAGGCATTTGGTATAAAGTTTACGAAGTCCTTGTCCAGGGACACACTCATAAATGACATTTTCAATTGTTAAGGGAAGTTCATCTTCGTCAAACTGGTAGTGGAGTCCGCCCACGAGGACAGTATGCTTGGAATTTTCTTTTTGGGACTTTAACCACTCTTCAAATGAATTCAAATTTTCAAGATAACGCTCAATAAAGTCTTTTTGAAGAACGAGGTCCTGAAGGGGGTAACCAAGAAGGTAGAGCTCGGGAAAGAGCGAGACTTGGTGGGCGCCAACAGGATTTGAGATGACGAGCTTTAAATCCTGAAAAATTTGCTTAAAGTCACCGATTTGATGTTGAGTTTGATGAAGGACGATTTGCATGTTTTGCCCCTTAAGGGTAGATAATAACTTTATAAATTCGAGTCTATATCGCCTGTAACTATATATCAGATTGGAGTAAAACGCCATGAGCAGTAATGGTCAAATTAAGGTTCTCGTCGTGGGAGCGGGACTTGCGGGTACTGAGGCCGCTCTCTATCTTGCACGCCACGGGGTGGGAGTTGTTCTTTGTGAAAGTAAGAAGAAAAATCCTAATCCCTCTCAGAAAATGGAGACAATGGCCGAGCTTGTTTGCACCAATTCGTTAAAGAGCAAGGATCCCAACAGTGGGCACGGACTTTTAAAGCATGAAATGAGAGGTCTTGGCTCTCTGGTTCTTGAGATTGGAGAGAAGACGGCGGTTCCTGCAGGGGATGCCCTCGCTGTTGATCGTGAAGAGTTCTCACGCCAGATAACTCAAGTTATCGAGGCGAATAAGAATATTGAAGTTATTTATAATGAAGTGAGCAATCCAGAGGAGTTGGCACAAGAGCATGGCTGTGCCCACATTATTATTGCTTCTGGCCCACTGACAACATCACCTTTAGAAGAGTGGATGGTTAAACGTATCGCCAAAGAAGACTTCTATTTCTACGATGCCATTGCCCCCGTCGTCGATGCCGATAGCTTAGATTACACTAAGCTCTACTATAAAGATCGTCACAAACCTGTGCCAGAGGAGGAAGGAGTCGAGGCAGATTATCTCAATGCTCCCATGAATAAGGAGGAGTATGAGATCTTTATTGAAGCCTTGGTTCAAGCGGAAAAAGTTCCCGCTCAAAATTTTGAAGATTATAAATTCTTTGAGTCTTGTTTACCTGTCGATATTATGGCCGAAAGGGGAGTGGAAACCGCTCGCTTTTCCTGTATGAAACCCATTGGACTTGAACTTCCTAATGGAGAAATTCCCCATGCCTGTGTTCAATTGAGAAAAGAAAACCTTCAAGGGAGCGCTTTTAATCTCGTGGGATTTCAAACACGGCTAAAGTATCCAGAGCAGATTCGAGTTTTTAGAATGATTCCTGGTTTTGAAAATGCTAGTTTTCTTCACCTTGGCAGCGTTCATCGTAATACCTTTATCAATTCAAGAAAGCTTTTAAACTTTGACCTCTCCTCAAAGGAATTACCTCATATTTCATTTGCAGGGCAAATCACTGGAGTAGAGGGCTATACTGAATCAGCCTCTATTGGTCTTTATGTAGCCTCACAAGTTCTAAGAAAGATTCATGGTTTAGAATCTATTCAATGGCCCGTTGAAACGGCCATTGGCGCTCTCGTTAATTACGTCATGACCGTGACGAAGCCATCACCTTCAAATATTAACTTTGGTCTCCTTCCCACGGTACCTCTCACCAAAGAACAAAGAAGACACCGAAAGGGGAGAAAAAGGCTTAAGAAACAGCTTGCAAGTGAAAGGGCCCGCGCCATTTATGATGAGCTTCTTCCTAAGATAAAGCCACTTTATCAAGGTGATCAGGCTTAATGGGTTTATTCTTTGTCTTTAGTGCTTCTCTACTATGGGCCTTAGATACCCTGATCCGCTATCCCCTTATTTATGGCGGACTAAGCGCGACAAAGCTGGTTTTTGCCGAGCACCTTATCCTGGTGCTGGCCTTATTTCCATTCTTATGGCGCCATCAAAAGCGCCTTCTCAATATTGGAAAGAGGGATCTGATTAGCTTCATTCTTATTGGAGGTTTAGGCTCTGCACTGGCAACTCTCTCCTTTACCAAAGCTTTTGGTCTTCTCAATCCCAGTCTTGTAATTTTATTACAGAAGTTTCAGCCTCTGATTGCGATCTTGTTAGCGAATAAAGTTTTAGGAGAGCCACTTAAAAGGGAGTTTATTGGTTGGGCCATTCTTTGTTTAATTGGGGGACTCCTTATTAGTTATGAGGATGTCATAAAAGGATGGAATCAATTCTTTAATGGCGGTCAGGCCCTTCTTGGTTATTTCCTCACTTTTGTCGCTGTTGGAGGTTGGGGAGCAAGTACTGTATTTGGAAAGCGCCTCAGTGATCAGGGCTATTCTGAAGTTGAGCTCATGGGAGGACGCTTTTTCTTTGGGCTGCTCTTTTTGATACCAGCTGTCTTAAGTGAGGAAGCCCCATTGATAACCGAGCTTAGCACTTGGTCTAAAATAAGTTTTATGGTTTTAATCTCTGGTTTCATGGGAATGGGGCTTTATTATTTAGGCTTAAAAAGACTCAGCGCAAGGCTTTGTGCTCTAGCAGAAATGTTCTTTCCCTTTTGCGCCATCGCTGTAAATTGGATATTCTTAGAAGCAACACTTGCACCTTTACAGCTTCTCGGAGGATTCCTCTTACTTGTGGGAAGTACAGTGCTTCAACTTAAAAGGTATTAGGAGTCGAGATGCCTCAAAAAGTCATTCTTCCAGAAACATTAGAAGGAAAAACTATTCTAGTCGCAGGTGCTGCGGGCTTTGTTCCCTCAACACTTTCTGAGTTTTACCTCAATCTTGGTGCTAAAGTTATCGGCTTAGATAATTTCATCACTGGTTCTCGCTCTAATATTGAGCTCCTCTCAAAGTATGAGAACTTTGAATTTCATGAGTGTGATGTCGCTGAAGGACTTCCTAATTTTGAAGGAATTGATATTGATTTTATTTTCTCCTTGGCCTCACCCGCTTCACCTATCGATTTTAAGGTCATTCCGCTTGAAATTATGAAAGTGAATTCTATGGGAACTTGGCATCTTCTTGAGCTGGCAAAGGAGAAGCAGGCCCGCTTTCTCGAAGCTTCTACCTCTGAAGTCTATGGTGATCCTGAGATTCACCCTCAAGTGGAGGAGTATGTAGGAAGTGTTAATCCCATTGGTATTCGTTCACCTTATGACGAGTCAAAGAGATTCGCAGAGTCTCTGACGATGACTTACCATCGCCAGTTTAATGTTGATACAAGGATCATTCGTATCTTTAATACTTATGGCCCAAGAATGAGACCTAATGATGGGCGAGTTATTCCTAACTTCATCAACCAGGCCATGAATAACGAAGATATTACGATCTATGGAGACGGGAGTCAGACACGAAGCTTTTGTTTTGTAACAGATCTTGTTGATGCCATTCATAACGTTATGTTCTCAGAGGTTCATACCCCCTTTAATTGCGGGAACCCTGATGAGTACACGATTAAAGAGGCTGCAGAATTTATAATCAAGACTCTAGGCTCAGAATCTAAGATCACTTATCATCCATTGCCAGAAGATGATCCTAAGAAGAGGCGTCCTGATATGCATAAACTTATGACAATCAGTGATTTTAAGCCTAAGGTGGGATTTGAAGAAGGTCTAAAAAGGACCGCTGAATATTTCAAAAGTTTAAAATAGTGAAAGTAGCAGTTACCTGTGATGCCCTCGTGGCAAGAACGCCAACCATTTCTATTATTGAAAGTGTCCTCGAAGTGTTTGATGAGGCTGAGGTCTATAGTATTATCCACCACGCTGGAAAGATTCTAGGACCAATCGAGCAAAGAAGAATTCAGTCGACCTATCTCAGCAATATGGTGACTGAGGAGAGACCCTTTGGCGATCAGTTTTGGAAGAAGGGAATGCTTATTCCTGGTGCTTGTCGCAATCTTAATATTCCTTGCTCCTTCGATCTTATTATCAATATTTCAAGTGGCTTTTCTCAAGGAATTGAGAAATGTGAAAAGAGTAAGCAAATCACTTACCTTGTTGAAAATATCTTTAATGCCAGAAAGCCTAAGTACTTTAGAGAGAAGATTTTTAGAAGTTACTTGGAAAATTGGGCCATCAAAAAAATGGGCCAAGCGGATGAGCTTTGGGTTCTCAATGAGGAGCAAAAAGAGTTCTGGTCTGAACGCCACTCTCGCGTCTCCGTTATGAGTCCCTATTTTAAAGCAACAGACTTTCCTCTTTTTCCTGAGGCAACAAGGAAAGCTTTTCCAAAAGACTTCTTTTGTATTGAAGCTTCTAGCTTAGATGAAGAGCAGGCTAGCTTACTTGTTCAAAACTTACGAACTTCAGATCTTAAATATAAGTTTGTTGGTTTTGACGATCATCTCACGAACCTCAAAGAGAGAGAACCTGAAGGGACTTTCTATGGTGAGCGCTGTAGCGGAGAACTTGCACCACTTTTAGCTGCTTGTAGAGGTTATCTCTCCTTTCAAGTTCACGGTTTTCCAACTCATGCTATTGAGTGCTTATCGACGGGAACTCCCATTTGGCTGCCAAGTGAGAGTGAAGGGCATCAATTTGTCGATGGTCCGGGTGTTTTTGGAAAGGACCCAAAAGTTGCGAGCCTTTCTCATCTTGGGAAACTCTTTGACCTCATGGAAGGCCATGATCCCAAGAAAGTTCATGGGCAAACAACAAAGTTCCATGACATTAAATTCAAGGCGGAACTTAAGCGTCGGCTTAATAATACTTTAAGTTAGACAGTCTACTCGTCTTAACGAATGCTCTTGCTGGAAATTATGCCTAAGATTACTCTTTGGATATGAAAGCTAAAAATAGATCATTTGAAAATATTGCCAAAACTCTAAAGAAGTATCGTTTACAGCACCCCCGAAAGATTAGCCAAGTAGAGCTATCTAATCTGCTTGGTTATAAGAATGGTCAATTTGTCTCAAACGTTGAGCGTGGAATTTGCGCCATTCCTTTAAAGGCCCTTAACGATTTACAGCGCGTGCTTTTAATTCCTCAAGATGAGCTCGTGCAGGCCATGGTCAAAGATTTTGAGCAAACAGTTCTTAATCACTTAGATGAGACAAAGCCAGACAATCCTTAGGTAGCCTTTTCAGCATCCTTTCTATCGCTTATCCTTTTAATTCAATTAAAAGGAGAGTTTTGTTATGCATCTTATTGTATCTGCAACGCGCGGAAATAATCTTAAGTTGGCCCAAAGCCTAGAAGAGACGGCCAGTGGCTTAGAAATGGAATCTAAATTAATCTGTCTTGAAGATTATGAGCTTCCTGTTTATACCCCAAGTATCGAGGAAAAGGGGATTCCTGAAAATGCTCTTACCCTAACGCGAGAGTTCCATGCGGCGAAGGGAATTATCCTCATCGCTCCAGAGTATAATGGAAGTACTCCTCCCATTGTTTCAAATGCTATTGCTTGGATTAGCCGCTCTGGTAATGAGGACTGGCGGGCTTCTTTTAATAACAAGCCCTGCGTCGTTGCAACACATTCTGGCGGTGGTGGTCAAAAGGTGACGCAAACGATGAGATCTCAGCTTGAGCACTTAGGAGGACTTGTTCTTCCTAGAGCGATCATCACTAACTATCAAAAAGAACTCAATCCAGAATCAGCGCAAACAATTTTAAACCAACTTAAGAAACTCTCAGCAGTTTTACCGTAAGGGGAGGAACTCTCAATGAAAGGAATTCTTTTTATCACATTCATACTTCTTAGTACTCAGTCCTTTGGTGCAGGTATTTTAGAGAAAGTAAAAAAAAGAGGTTCTCTTAATTGTGGAACAACGATGGGTGTCGTTGGCTTTTCGTCAGCTGACTCTAAAGGTAATTGGTCTGGACTTGAGGTTGATATTTGTCGGGCCGTAGCCGCTGCTGTTTTCGGGGATCCCAAAAAAGTAAAGTTTATTCCTCTTTCTGGGCAAGCCCGTTTTACGGCATTGCAATCGGGGGAAATCGATATCCTCAGCCGGGTAACGACATGGACACTCACGAGAGATACATCTCTTGGACTTAATTTCGCTCCAACAACATTCTATGATGGCCAAGGATTTCTCGTTAGAAAGAAAGATAAGGTTTCAAAAATTAAAGATCTCAATGGTGCGACAATTTGTACTCAACAAGGAACGACAAGTGAGCTCAATCTTGCCGATTACTTTAGAGCAAATCGCATCAAGATGAAGCAAGTTGTTTTTGAATCCAATGATGAGGTCACACAAGCTTTCTTTAAAGGACGCTGTGATGCTTTTACTAATGATAAGTCTGGGCTTGTGGCAGAGAGGTCTAAAACGAAGAATCCAGAGGATTATATTATTTTAGAAGAGAGTATCTCAAAGGAGCCGCTCAGTCCTGCTGTCGTTCATGGAGACGATCAATGGTTTGATATCGTGAAGTGGTCTGTCTTTGCCATGATTAGTGCTGAAGAGTTTGGTATTACTTCAAAGAATGTCGATGAGATCAAGAAAAAGAGTAAGGTACCTAACGTAAAAAGACTTCTTGGTGTCACAGAAGGAAATGGGGCAGCTCTTGGTCTAAAAGAAGAGTGGGCCTACAATATCATCAAATTAGTAGGTAACTATGGTGAGGTCTTTGAGCGTAATATCGGTCAAGAGAGTCCCTTAAAGTTAGAGCGCGGTCAGAATGCCCTTTGGACTAAGGGTGGTCTTATGTACGCTCCTCCAATCCGCTAGAGAGTGTTTCTTCCTCTTTCTCTTTGTCTATTGTTAACAGCAAGGCCGGGAGAAAGAGGAGGTCCGTAAGAAGCGCCAAGGCAAGAATCATTGAACAGAGCATGCCAAAATTTCTATTGGGGACAAAGTCGGCAAAGATAAAGGCCCCAAATCCAACCACCAAAAGACTTGTCGTCACCACAAGCGCCTTACCTGTAACAAGAAATGTCTCAGTAATGGCATCAATTGGACTCATTCCATGAGAGCGGTATTGCTTGTAAGAGCTTACAAAATGAATCGTGTCATCAACAGCTATTCCTAGACAGACCGTACTTACAATACTCGTCCCAATGTCGATGGGCTTACCGAGAAGTTGCATAAGAGCGCCACCAAAGAGAATAGGGATGACATTGGGGAACATGGCAAGAAGACTGATAAAGGGATCTCTATAAACAATTAGAAGAAGAAAACTCACAAAGCCTAGCGCCATGGCCATAGAACTGAAGAAGGTGCTTACCACTTTTTGATTGATGGAAAGGTAGATCGGAGCGTTACCACCCGTCTCCACATTGATATTAAAATCTTTGGCCTTATCGAGGATATATTGAGTTTTTTCTTCACTTTCTTTAGATGTTTCAATATCCCAAGAAATTTTGATTCTTAATCTGCGGTTATCAAGGGTGAATTGATTATTAAGATCCATTCCTTGGGGAAGCCCCATTGTGTAGAGAAAGAGGAGTTGGCCCACTTGTGCTTTAGAGTCAGGAATTCGATATTCCTCACTTCTTCCTTCTTTGAGGGTTTGATGCATCTTTTTTATAATTTCACGAACTGAGCGCACTCCGCTAATCTCTGGTTCCTTCGTCATCCAATTCATATAGGCATCAAGATCTCTTAAGAACTTAGGATCTTTGATCCCTTCTGCACTTCCAGAGTCCACAACAAGTTCAATTCCCCTCAACCCATCAAGCTTGGTGCCGGTAAAATCATAGGCTTTTCTTATAACTACAGACTCATGAAAATACTTCATGGGGTCAGAGTTGACTTCATTTTGAATGGCTATCATGACGCTTGAAATACTTAAGAGAATAAAGGTGATGATGATTGGCCAGCGAAACTGGTGAATCATCTTTGCCATTAAAATAGAACTTGATCTCTTTTTCTCTCCCTTAAAGAGCTTGTTAAATTCAAAGCTCTTAGGGGGATATTTATCAAGGAGAGGACTGAGAAGGCTTAGTACTGGACCCAGGATAAGGTAAGTGTAGAACCAGGCCATCATCGTTCCAAAACCACTGAGGAGACCAAGGTCTCGAATAGGAGCAATATCACTGTGGGTAATAGTGAGAAAGCTTATGGCAGTAGAAAGACTTGTGAGAAATGTCGGTTGAAAGTTTTTGACCAGGGAAAGATGAGTCGCATCTTGAGATGAGTGATTCATTTTTCTAAAGTGGAAGTAGCTTGTAAAAATATGAACACTATCTGCAATACAAATCGCAAGGAGCACCCCTGGTATTGCGGCAAGCAGACTATTAAAGATTATGCCAATATGACCAAGGAGACCAAAAGTGACACCAACGGTACCACCCACGAGAGTCATGGCAAGGGCAATTGTAGTAAAGCTTCTAAACTGAAGAAAGAGCATGAGGATAATAAAGAAGAACATGAAGGGAATGAGTCTTTTATTATCACTAGCACTTACTTCTCTAAAGGCATCATTTCCCGCTGCAGGGCCAATTAGATAAAGTTCAAGGTCTTCCTTTTCAAATTTTTCCTTAATTCTTCGCGCTTCATCTACTGTTCTACTATAACTAGGCTCTTTACCGTCAAAGCTTGGCTTTAGGTAGGCGTAGAGAATAGAGTAAGTGGCGTCTTTACTGATAAAGAAGTCGGGAAGAACATCATCATTAAGAGCCTCCTTTTTAAGTTTCTCAAGGGCGCCGTTATTGTAGTCCGAATCAGGGGAATAAAAGGGATTAATGAGGATATCATCACCCTCAGCCCTAATCATATTGTAGTTGGTAAGTGACTCCACTCGAGTCACATCGGGAATGAGCCACAACTCTTCAGTGATGCCTTCGATTGTTTTAAGAGTGGATTTATCAAAAATACCCTTAGGGTTGTGAATGCCAATACTAATAAAGGTGTCACTTCCAAATTGTTGCTCAAAGCGATTGAGCTTTTGAATCTCTTGATGGTCTGGGTCAAACCAAACGCGAGGAGACCACATACTTTCAATGGAAAGAATGCCGGGGAGGAGGATAAGAAAACTGATGATGAAAACACTAAGGGCCTTATAGGGTGAGAGAACGATAAAGTTGGCAAACTTATTCGCTAAGGGGTACTCGGATAATTTCTCTTTAAAATCTGCCGTCATAAGGTAGCCCTTTTAAAATAGCTGACCCCATTTGAGTTTAGGGCCAAGGTTTTGAAATGGTGAAAGATGATACCAAGGATTTTGAGAGGCTCTCTTTTCTTTGAGATCAATATACTTTGTGGGGCTCTTTAAATCGATGATGAAATCATGGACATTTTTTGGATTCCAATCATTAAGTCCTACACCCCATGTTCCAGGAAAGGTTTTCTCATACTTAGGATGCGTTCTTCGGATATTACCCAGGACATAAGGTCCTTTGAGAGCACCTGAAATAATAGAGAGAGGGATTCCCTCCCACGTGAGCGCCATTTTCCCATTTTCCACAACAATCCGATTACGGTCTGATGTAAGTAAAATAACACTTCTCTTAAAAAGCCCTTGCTCCTTAAGCACGGAGACAAAAATTTCAAGTCCTGTAAGGAGGTCTTCATAAAAGCGCAGGATAAGCGCCTTATTTTGTGAATCTAACTGCGTTAGATTTTCAAAGAAGAGGTCTTGATAATGATTGATTACCGCCAGGTTGATCCCCTTTGATGAGGAATTTAGCCACGAAGCAAAGAGAGTGTGTAAAGAGGCGGGGAGGGGGTGAGGAGACTTCTTAGCCCAGCGCGATTTGATGAGATGAAGAGACTTTTGTGAAGGTTCATTAAGGGTAAGACCTCCAATAGATCCTTCAAGCATTCGCTTGTAAATAAGACCAAGTTTCTCAGACTGAGCAGAAAGGGTAATTGGCAGGTCAACTTCTTTAAGCGGTGTGAACCACTCTTCTCTTGCTTCCTTGAGGTGGGGACTACTGGTTTGAATGCTACGAATGATATTCATATGACGGAGGATTGGGCTGGTCTTCTCCTGATGAAAAAAGGTCTTCGGGATGTATAAGGTTTCTCCTTCAAAATCAAAAGAGGCTTTATCGCCACTAGGTGTAAGAGGTGTGCTCCATTGATCGAAAAGAAAGCGCGGTGGAGCGCCCTCTAAGTGAAGCCAGTATACTTGATAGGGCTTTGTTAGGCAGGAGCTAAGGCCTATCGCCATAAGTAAAAAACAAAGAGCTGATTTCATTGAGCGCTCTCCTTTAATAATTTTTCAAGCATAAGGAGACCATTTTGATGAGATTGATACTGCTTGGCCAAGGCGGTTACTTTTTCAGGTTCCAACTCTTTTAGGCCAAAGAGAGCGCTGTATTTCTTGATCTGACATGAATAAAAGTCAGTCTGTTCAGAGATGAGCTTTCCTAGTTGATTAAAACCAACGAATCTCTTTCCATTAAGATGGCCGATAGGGTAGGAACGATGAAAAGGAGACTCATTCTTTTCTTGCCATATCTCTTGTTGGCCAGTCCCTTTAAACACCCGAGGAATAAGAACTTGAGGAGATTTTTTTGAGCAGCGAGAATGACTTTTCACAAAGGTCACATTACGAAGTCCTGCTGAGAGAGGATCAACGACGGAGTGGCAATTAACACATTTTTGCTCTTGAGTGAGGGGATGATACCAAGTGCTTTGGTGAGTTAATGTTTTTAAATTGTGACTAAGAAGTGGCTGACATAAGAGGTTTTCAATAATGGATTTTGCCAAACGACGGGGAAGGTTGTTTCGCCCATCTGATTGACTGAGTCCTTTTTCAAAAGCTTCTTTTGGAGCATTCGCTATGATGAAGTAAGGGTTACCAATAAGACCCCCTCCAAGATGGCTAAATATATTGAAAGAACCTTTCGCGAACTCATTCTTCCAATCCTGAGGGTCAAGACCTACTTGAGGAATAGTGTTGCCTTTTATGGAATAGCGCTTTTGGTATAAGAAACCAATGAGGTCACCTTGTCCCTTAAATTGATATTCTTCATTAAATTGAAAGTGCTCGGTGACTTCTTCAAGGGAAAGTGAGTTCTCTTCACTTTGATTAGGGTTTTCACCTTTAGTGAGAGCGCGAAGATCAGCGTAAGAGGTCACGGCCATCGAGGCTTTTCGGCTCGGCTGAAAAAGGGCTCTCGTGAGGTGATAGGCGGGAGATTCGTAATCGTAAATGTCCCGATGAAAGGTGTCCTGGCAGCGAGGTTGCTGGTCGAGATCTTCTGGTAGAAGCCATTTTGAATGATACTGGACGAAAGTTTTTAAAATGTGAGAAGCGAGAGGATTTCTCTTTTTCAAAAGACCATTATCGGCAAGTTCACTGTAGCGAATAAGGGCGAGACAGTCCTTGTTCGCTTTTAACTTTTCAATGTCCTTATTGAGTTGCTCCTCCTTCTTTCGTTCTCCTTTTTCATCTATGACAAGAAAGTCATCGAGACTTTTATTGGCAAGAATTACTTTCTGGCACTTTTGAAAATCCAAGGCATGCACAGCTTGATGGTTAACGAGAATGAGGCATATTATTTTAAAAATTTTCATAGCTTCTTATTCTAAGCAAACACTCTAAGTTCGTCACAAAATTTAAGTGGACTTAAATACTCTGAAATTAGTTATGTTGTCAGGATCATAAGGGAGTTTTACAATTAATCCCATGGTAAAACACTCGAATGCTTCCTTTTGGAATGACCCCAAGAAGAGGGCCATCTTCTTTCAAGCTCTCCTTCTCTTAGCAGTAGGAGCTTTTGCTACTCTTTTGATCATTAACACCCAAAGTAATCTCGCCAAACAAAATATTGCCAGTGGTTTTGGCTTCTTAACTCAGGAAGCCGGGTTTGAAATCTCAGAGTCCATGATTGATTATTGGGCGGACGATACTTACAAGCTTGCTCTATGGGTTGGTATTCTTAATACCTTAAAAGTTGCTCTCATCGGTAATGTTCTTGCCATTATTTTGGGAGTATTTCTAGGGATTATGAGGCTTTCTTCTCATTGGCTTCTCTCTAAATTAAGCCAAGTCTTTATTGAGGTGATGAGAAATACTCCTTTACTCCTCCAGCTCTTCTTTTGGTACGCCATTCTCACAGAGATTTTTCCATCCGTTAAAGAAGCTTATGAGCCTCTTCCCAATGTCTTTCTCTCCCAGCGGGGGCTCGTCTTTCCTGTTTTTGCTGAACATATTGCCTGGCCTTGGGTTAAAGCTTCCTTCTTTATTGGAATTGCAGGTTGTTTAGGTCTTCATTTTTGGAATAAACGCAGGAAAATGCGCACAGGAATAGCCTACAAGTTAGGCCCTATTATGGGTGGTGTCTTTGTTTTAATCCCGCTTGTGACTTGGCTTCTTTTGGGAGCTCCTACTGTTGTGGATTGGCCTGAACTTGGAGGCTTTAATTTCAACGGGGGCATGACCATTACTCCCGAGTTTGTCGCTCTTGTTCTTGGCTTGGTGCTTTACACTGCCGCCTTTAATGCTGAAATTGTTCGAGCCGGCATCCAATCCGTTTCTAAGGGTCAGTGGGAAGCGGCAAGAAGTTTAGGACTAAGTCAACCACAGGCGCTTCGCTTTGTGATTTTACCTCAAAGTCTTAGAGTGATTATTCCTCCCATGACTTCCCAGATATTAAACCTCATTAAAAATAGTTCACTTGCAGTTGGAATTGGTTATCCTGATTTTGTGAGCGTTGCCAATACGACAATGAACCAAACAGGACAAGCGATAGAAGCAGTTGTTTTAATCATGCTGGTTTACCTTTTCTTTAGTTTAAGCACCTCCCTTTTTATGAATTTCTACAATAAGAAAACACAGCTGATAACCAGAGGAGCGAATTAGGATGCCTATTAAAAATCCTGAAAAGAGGGCCCTCGCTCCTATGGAGGGCTTGTCCTTATGGCTTAAGAAGAATCTCTTTCCGGATGTGAAGAGTTCTGTGCTCTCCCTTGTCATACTCAGTCTACTGGTAAAAGCCCTTGGTGGTCTCATGAACTGGCTTGTCTTCGATGCGATATGGGAAGGTACAGCCCAAACTTGTCGCCAGGGAGAAGGGGCTTGTCTCGTTTTTATTAAAGAGAAGTTTCTCTTTATTATTTTTGGCTTCTTTCCTCGAGAGCTCTTGTGGAGACCAACCCTCGCGATGATCCTTCTTATTGCCATGTGTTTTTACAGTAGGGAGCCAAAACGTTGGAACAAAAAGATATTATATAAGTGGCTCCTCCTGGTGCCTCTTTGTAGTTGGCTAATGTATGGGGGGCTCGGTTTAGAGAGAGTCGATATTGGCCAGTGGGGAGGACTCCCCCTGACATTAATGCTCTCCTTTATTGGCTTTGTCTTTAGTTACCCTCTAGGAATTATCCTTGCTTTAGGAAGAACAGGCAGCCTCCCTTTTGCGCGAAGTCTATGTGTCTCCTATATTGAGTTAATAAGAGGGGTGCCAATGATCAGCTTACTTTTCATGGCGTCCTTTATGTTTCCTCTCTTTCTTCCTGATGGCTGGAACCTTCCTAAACTTCTGAGAGCACAGGTTGCAATCATAATGTTCATGTCTGCCTATATGGCAGAGATTGTCCGTGCAGGACTTTCAGCTGTGGATAAGGGGCAATATGAAGCCGCCGATTCCTTAGGTCTTAACTACTTTCAAAAAATGAGAATGATTATCCTTCCTCAAGCCCTAAAAATTGTGATCCCACCCACCGTTAATACGGCGATCGGTATGTTTAAGGATACATCTCTCGTGGCCATTATCGCTCTGAGTGACCTCTTGATGACCACTAAAACTTCTCTCAAAGACGCGACTTGGTTAGGCTTCTCTGTTGAAGCCTATCTCTTTGTAGCGTTCATTTATTTCATTTTCTGTTACACAATGTCTCGTTATGCATCTCGCTTAGAGAAAGATTTTTCATTTGGAGCTCACTCATGAGTAAGACCATTATTAATTTAGATGAAGTCAATAAGTGGTATGGGGACTTTCACGTCTTAAAGAATATAAACCTTAAGATTAAGGAAGGAGAGAGAATTGTCATTTGCGGTCCTTCGGGAAGTGGGAAATCGACACTTATACGCTGCCTAAATCGCCTTGAAGAGCATCAAAGTGGTCAGATAACAATTGATGATATTACTCTCAATAATAATCTCAAGAACCTCCAATCTATTCGAAAAGAGGTTGGTATGGTTTTTCAACATTTTAACCTCTTTCCTCATCTCACTATTTTAGAGAACCTTACCCTGGCACCGATCTGGGTTAAGAATCAAACTAAAGAAGAATGCGAGAGGTTGGCCATGGAGCTTTTAGAAAGAGTGGCTATTGCTGATCAGGCCCACAAATACCCAGGTCAACTTAGTGGTGGTCAACAGCAGCGCGTGGCCATCGCCAGAAGCCTTTGTATGAAACCCAAAATCATGCTCTTTGATGAACCAACATCAGCTCTTGACCCAGAAATGGTCAAGGAGGTTCTCGATGTTATGGTAGATCTTGCCAAGGAGGGGATGACAATGCTTTGTGTGACCCATGAGATGGGCTTTGCTAAGCAGGTTGCCGACAAAGTTATATTCATGGATGAGGGGCAGATTGTCGAAGAAGCTGATCCCCATACCTTTTTCTCGAATCCGACTCACCCTAGAAGTATTGAGTTCTTGGCCCAAATTCTTCATTAATGACGAGGGGGGAACCCTCTAAAGGAAAGCAATGGAAATTGCTCTTATTATACTAAGTCTTCTCAACCTTGTTTTTTTGATCGTCCTCTTTAGTTCTCGTCAAAAACAAGACCAGGGTGTTGAGAATGTTCTTCTTAAGACACTAGGTGAACATCAGGATCGTCAAAAGTATTTTCAGTCTCAAGAATTTCAGGCCTTACGGGATTCTTTAGATCAGAGAATAGGAGATGGACTCGAGAAGTCTCGAAAAACGTTAAGTGAAGTAATGGAAAGACTTGTCCTTGTTGATTCCGCTCAAAAGCAAATGGAAGGATTGAGCGAAAATGTCATCCATTTACAAAATGTTCTGACGGATAAGAAAACACGAGGGATTTTTGGAGAAGTCCAACTCACTCATATTCTCAGTAATGTCTTTGGGGAAACTAAAGGGAAGGTCTACGATCTTCAGTACACTCTCTCTAATAAGAGAATTGCTGACGCTGTACTAAAACTACCTGAACCTCTCGGTTTACTCGCAGTCGATGCTAAGTTTCCCCTCGAAAATTATCAGAGGATGGTTGATCAAGAGTTAGAGGAATCTCTAAGAGCTACGGCCGTCAAAGAGTTCTCTAAAAACCTTAAGAAGCATATTGATGATATCAGTACTAAGTATATTATTCCCAATGAGACAAGTGAGCAGGCGATTCTCTTTTTGCCAGCAGAAGCGATCTTTAGTCAAATTCATGCCCATCATCTCGATATCGTCGACTATGCTACGAAGAAGAGAGTGTGGATCGCTTCACCAACAACCTTTCTTGCTATCCTAACTACGGTGCAAGCTGTTCTTAGAAATGTCGAGCGAAGTGAACATATGGAAGAGATTCGTTTAGAGATTAATAAACTTGAAGAAGACTTTGGTCGATTCGATGAAAGATGGGATGATCTCGCTCGCCATCTTCAAACAGTGATGAAAGATGTAGAGAAGCTAAATATTAGTCAGAAGAAGATTAATGACCGATTTAGAAAAATTGTCCACCTCGATTAAGAGGTGGACGTTAATTTTAGAATGTTGGTTTTACAATATTGAGACCTGCTCCTACCGTCGTTTGGCGATTGCCAACCTGAAAGTTAAAAGGAGCGACAATCATCAGGTCCTCTTTACCAAAGCCCTTTGTAAGGTCAAGAGTCATTGACTGACCTGGATTCATTTCAAACGAGTCAGGTAGTCCTCGGAAGGCCTGCTCTCTTTCTTGTGGTGAAATGGTAAACCACTTATTTTGAAGGTTATCTTCGTATTCAACTCCACCTTCATTAAAGATGGTGGCCTTAAGGCGAATTCGACCTTCCTTTGTTTTGCCAATTCTGTTGGGGTCAATTTCAAGGATGGCAAGATTTGAATTCTCATAGACTTTCATTAACTGCACATCCTGAAGAGCAGGAACATAAGTGAGTTCAATCGTTGGTCTACCGTTATTAGCGAATAGGTTCTGTTCATACTGACTTCTGATTTCAACGGCTTTATCAAAATCAAGAAGAGCAGAGTAGTAACCAGCAGGAACAATCTGAGAGAGACCAGCAAGATAATTAACGGGAAGCCCACCAACTTCTTGATCAGGTTCACCATCTTCATTTCCATCAAATCTCACAGAGATTTCACAGGCTTGCCAGCGGCTAACTGGTGCAAAGATCTTGATGCCAATTTGGAGAAGTTCGCGTCCTTCTCTTTGAATAAAGCGGTAACCTACCCCTTGCATATCACATGAACGCGAGAGGATATCTCCATTTATGCCTGCAGAAGGTTTTCTTTGATCTGTGCCAAGAAGGTTGAAAATTTCAACTGGACCTTTATTCGCACTCTTATTAACGAGAGTCAGCTCAGCAAGTGCATCAAAGCTATCTTCAAGTGCAGTTGAATGAACAAGAAGTTCTTTTGCTTCAATCTTTGTAATTCGTTTTGAGACCCCAAGAACAGGTACTGAACTTACAAGTTGGTCTTCAACTTTAAGTTCAATAAAACCCTCGTGAAATTCTACGGGAACATCTTTTGAGGCATTGAGACTTAAGGTGTAGCCAATCATTCTTCTTTCACCACCCTTGAGAGTGAAAGACATTTCTTGACCGGAAATATTTGAGTTTCCATTAGTGCTTACAAAATTAAGTGTGTAGCTCTTTTCTTCTGGAGAAAGGTTGTAGACAGCAAGAGTCTTTCTGACTTTCTTCATCTCTTCGAGTTGGAAAGTTCCAAGACTAAGAGAGTGGGGAAGAACCAGATCTCTGTGGCTTACGGCCTTATAAACATCCACAAGACCAGCGCCCTGACGTGTTACTGAGTAAGTCGACTTCGCCTCGTCAGTCATTTTGGAGGCACTATTCATAACAAGACCTTTTAAAACCTCTGCAGGTTGCTTGGGGAAGGTCTGCTTTAGAAGGGCCATAACACCTGCCATATGAGGTGCTGACATTGATGTCCCGTTAAGAGCAACACCTTGGTCTCCACTTCCCATGGAAGCTGAAATAATTTGGTAGCCAGGGGCTACAATTTCAGGCTTAAGAAGACCATCTTCACTTCTTGGTCCTTGAGAGGAAAAGCTTGTGATGGTGTCGATAATTTCAGGAGTTTTTACCTTTTCAGTAGGGGTGAAATCAACTTTGACTTCATTGCCAGCAGCGAGCTCTTTTTTGGCAAGTGAGCCTAGAGTTTGAGAAATCATAACTGCTGTAATTTGAGTTTCACCTTCACCACCCATGAATATAGGGTCACCTGGTTGATTATTGGCAATTACGACTGCGATGGCGCCAGCATTTTGGGCGCGAGTTACTTTTTCAACAAAGGAAACACCACCGCGATCAATGAGTGCAACATTACCTTTAAGTTTCTCAATGATTTCTTCAGAGAAGTCCGTCGCAGCGTCGCCCGCATAAACAAGACTTCCTTTAATATTCACATCACTTGGTGCCGGAGCAAAAGAAGCTGTATATCTCTTTTCAAGCATTTCACCAAAAGAAGATGAGCTGATTTTAGTAGCGTCAAATTCCCAGTTCTTAGGCATGCCATCAATTGAAGCACCAACACTGATAGCATCAGTTGAAGTTCCTGGAGCCCCTGTAATATAGGGAACAGGTCCTGAGTTTCCAGCACTAATAACAGAAATAATCCCGGCCTTAGCGAGGTTCTTCACAGCTAGGGCGTAGAGAATATTAGGTTTACCGTAGGCTCCCCCTAGAGACAGATTGAGAACATCAAGACGATCACTTGGATCAAGGTCTTGGTTAGGGTCCATTGCCCATTCCATGGCCGCAATAACGACAGTGTCACTTGTTCCACCATTGTTACCAAAGACTTTAAGGGCATAGAGGTCAGCTTCAGGTGCAACACCATCATAAGTGTTAATGCCGTCACCAATACCAGCGACAGATCCGGCAACGTGGGTACCGTGGCCGCCTTCATCAACGGGGTTTACATCTGGACGAGGAATTCTCCAGTCAGGAGTGAGGGCACCAGGTGAGTAGTCAGTACCGGCGAAGTCATAACCTCCGACAACTTTTTGATTAGGAAAAAGAGGAGTGCTCTTTTCCTTATCCATTTCATTATAGGCAGCGACGTCACCGTTTCCACCCAGCATCTTATGAGTAAAATCAACACCAGTGTCGATGATCCCAACTTTGATGCCCTTTCCTTTAATACCGTGAGCATGAACTTTATCGGCGTTGATATGATTCACACTATTGACGGCAAAGTTGCCATTTAGTTTTTGAGCGAGGGCCTGCGCTTCTTGAAGAGCTTTAATGGTCGCCTCTTTTTGACCTACACTTAGTACAGGTCTTTCAAAGCGCGTCTCTTTCTCTGCGCGTGCTACTGTTCCTAGTACTTCGACTTGTTCGTAAAGTCCGTAAGGTACGGCAAGGGCAATGGCATTAACGGAGAACTTGTAGCTAAAGATTAATTTGATATCAGAACTAACAGCTTTTGCTTTAGCAATCGTTTCTTGTTGCTCGAGAAGGAGAGCATTCTTGGCGTCTTCATTGATAACGAGTTTACCATCAACAACTTGTCCCGATTCAATGAGTGATGGGGTGTTGAGCTTGAGAAGAACGACAACACTTTCGACATTTTGAGGTCTATCAGCAAAGAGGTCCCCACTGATAAGTTTCACAGGCTCCGTTGTTAACTCTTTCTTGCCTGAGCAACCAAAGCCTAAGATAAGGGCGAAGGTTAGGGGGATCAATTTTGAAAATAGACGCATAATTCTCTCCAACTTATTAGTCTGAGGGGCGATAGTATGAAACCTAAGCAAAAAACTCAATTAATCTTTACTTATAGGTGCCATAAAAAATACTTACATGTGAAATGCGAGGATTTAAGGGGCTAAGTTGTTGAAACTATAGCTATTGTCTCTCTTTCTGAATGAAAGCAGAGGCATTATGACTATGTAAAGATTCCCAGTGTTCAATGTGAACATTCCAGTTAATGATTCGACTGTCTGCGTCAAGAGCGTGACTTAGTCTTCTTGCAACGTGCTCAACAAAAATAGGATTTTCGCCATTGAGAATGGCAAAGGCCTGCTCATCAAGTCGCTTTACGAGACTTTGAGTTTCTGTAGGAAGCGCCTCTCTAAGAAGATCTATCAGGTCCTCAATGGCGAGAGCGTTGTTAAGCTTGTAAAGAATTGTTGTCTTCGCATTTGAACGTTGAGAGTGGGCCGTGGCGATACCATTGCCCTCTGTTGTCTTACCTTGGCGGTAATCCTCTTCATATTGCTTGGCCATAGAGAGGCTACAGGGACATGTCGAGCTGTACTCATAGTTGATCGTTAAGGCCATGGTAATTTCACCACGAGAGTCTTCAGATCCCTTAAGTTCACATTGGTAGTATTGCCATCCCCAGTTATCACTCTTGAGAGATTTTTGCTTTGTTGCGTAGGGGAACTTTAAAATAAGCTCGGCATTTGGAATGAGCTGTTCATCTTCGTAGTCTCTGAGGTCACTGCGAAATCGTCTTAAAACTCTCTCAAAGAAGCTATTATCAACAGCGGCTTTGTCGGCTTCGTCTTGTAAGACTTGGCAAAAGCGGCTCATATTAACACCGGTTTTGTCGGCACTAAGGCTTACAAACATAGAAGCTTCAGTATCATGATTCATGACTGAACCATCTGCGTGACGATAGTTTAACGGAATTCGAAAACGCTCGATTCCGACACGAGGAATAGCAACACCGTAGTTATTAGGGAGTTTTTGAAAGTCATTGAGGCCAGAATCGTCCTTTATGGCGCAATTCATTATATCTTTATGATCACCTTTTACAGCTTTTGAGGGCTTTGATTCTGTGCGCTTTAACATAATAGTCAACTCCGTATTGCGTCTATTAAAAATAGGCTTATTTGTGGCGTATTTAATGGACTCGCTCTGTTATATTGGGTAAAGGTGGCAAAGGCAAGATCAATTGTGTAGACATTGCGTTAATAACTATGTGAGACAAAAGCTTTACAGATCTCATTTCAAATTCTGTCTATTATACAACGATGACACATTGCCAAAGCTTTGATAAAAACAGAATTTAAGAATTATAACTTTGGCCACAGGCCAACACTGAACAAGGTCTCGACCTATGAAAATTTCCCTGTTTTACAAGAATGTAACTGTCCTTGATTATGCTTATTTGGATGATCATCGCGGAGTTGTCGGTGATGCTCTTAAGGTTCACGTTGAGTTTATTGGTAAAACAGATGAGGAGGGCGTTGTTTACGACTTTAGCTACGCCAAGAAGAAAGTAAAAGAGATAATTGATCGTGACTGTGACCATCGTCTTGTGATCCCAAGTGGGCTTGCTGAGGAAGTAAAAGAGGGAAGTCTTTCTCTCTC
>CATLOT010000015.1 GCA_950054155.1 uncultured Bacteriovoracaceae bacterium | reverse complement strand
ATATTGCCGAGTTATGAGAAGACGGAAGTCCTAGAGCATATACAATAGAGTGGAAGCAAAGACGGGTGCAGCTCAGGTGTGGCTGATCTAAAATTTGAAAAAAAGAATTACGTAGCAGAAAAAACTGATTGTGAAGTTAGTAAAGCGATTGAGAAATTTACAGAGTTTAAAGTATTTATGGATGAAAAACATAGCATTAAGGTATGTAAGTCGTAGGTGATATTATGGGATGTTGCGACTCAAGCAAAAAAGTAAATAACACAGACAAAAACTTTAGCTGTCCTTTTTGTGACAGTAAGGGTGCCAATGTGGGAATTGAAACATTAAAATCATTACTCTTAAATGATTCTAAGAACACACTTAGAGAAAGTGAAATTTATAAATACTGCAAGACGCCAGACTGTGAAGTTACCTACTTCTGCGCAGACAAAAATCATTTTTTTAAGACTAATAACTTGAAAGTTAAAGCAACAGTTAAAGATAATGGACTTGATGTACATGTTTGCTATTGCTTTGATTACACCAGACAATCAATCTTAGATGAAATAAATAAAACAGGTGATACTAGGGCCTTAGAAGATATAAAAGCTAAAATGAAGAGCCCCGGCTGTTTTTGCGAGACTTCAAATCCTCAAGGAGGGTGTTGTCTTGGAAATGTTACAGCTTGGATAAAGGAAGCGAAGCTTTTTAAAGAGTAGCTTCTGGTCTTCTTGAAGGTTGCTTAGTTTTTTCAGGAGAAAGAGATTTAGCAAACATTCCTCTTTCTGTTTCAATCATTTCTTAGCAAATCTTTTAGCCAATTTAGGAACTTTTTTAATACCATATTTAATCCTGTCATTTAATATTGTGATTATTTCAGATGTCTGCATTGATTCTTTTGATGAGACTGAGGCAGGTACCGTTAAGTGGGATTCGACAAACTGGCTAAATTTTGATTTAAGGTATCTAGACAAGAAGGTAAAAAAGGAAACTTCATGAAAATTATAGTACTTTTATTTTGGGCCTTACCTACTTTTGCACAGGTTGGAACCAACGGTCAGGATCGAAAAGAAGAAAATCGACCTAAAAGAGAATACAATCTAGTCATTGAAGAAAATAAAATGACGCTTGGAGGAGTTGAGGCGAATGCAATGACTCTCAATGGCAGAATTCCGGGGCCAATCCTTGAATTTAAAGAAGGCGATCTAGCTTTAATTAATGTAACCAACAAAATGAATACTGAAACTTCAGTGCATTGGCATGGCCTCATCCTTCCAAACTTTTATGATGGTGTTCCTTATTTAAACACTCCACCAATAGAGCCGGGTGAAACCTTTCAGTACAGGATACCCATTAATCAGTCCGGGACCTACTGGTATCATTCTCACACGATGCTGCAAGAGCAGAAGGGGGTATACGGTTCAATCGTGATACAGCCAAAAGAAAAGAAACTAGAATATGATAAAGATTTAGTTGTTGTTCTGTCTGATTGGACAGACGAAAGACCTATGAATGTATTGCGAAATCTAAAGAGAGGCAACGAATGGTATCAGTTGAAAAAAGGTACGGCCGTGCCATTGAGCAGAGTGATTAGAGAAGGAGCTTTAAGTGCGCAGCTAAATTTTTGGCGTGATCGAATGAGTGGCGCTGATATAGCCGACATCTACTATCCAGCATTTTTGATGAATGGTAAAAGACTTCTGGAATATCCTGAGTTTAAGCCTGGCGAAAAGATCAGACTTCGTTTTATTAATGCATCTGCATCCACTTATTATTGGATGGATTTTGGAGGGGGAAATCCAACTGTGGTGTCTAGTGATGGTATCGATGTTGAGCCCGTGCAAAAAGATCGATTCCTGTTCGGAATTGCTGAAACTTACGATGTTATCGTGACCATTCCAAAAGGTCGTTTAGAGATTATAGCAACTGTACAAGATGGCTCTGGGAGCACATCTCTCCACCTTGGTACTGGAAAGCTTTTTCCAGCCACAGTAATTAGTCGGCCTGATAAAGTGGCTATGATGAAACAGATGGCAAGTATGGATATGAAGATGGGTGCACCGGCAATGGTGGGTGATGAAAAAAAGACGACGCCTGAGTTCCTCATGAAAAACTATGGGATGAATGGGAATGGTCATTCCATGAAAATGAATGAAGCAATGCCTATGAATAATCATAAAATGGATCATGGGAAGGTAATGAAAAATGGATCTATGCCAAAAGCTCATTCAGGAGCCACTGGGAAGATGACTCAGAATATGAAAATGAAGCCTAAAGAAGGTGAGGTTTTTGATTTTAGTGCACGGAAAAAATTCTTTAATTATGATTTTCTAAAAGCAAAAGAGGTCACAGCATTTGATCCAGACGTACCAGTGAGACAAATATTACTTAATCTAACTGGAAATATGAATCGGTATATTTGGAGTATGAATGGGGTACCATTGTCTGAAGCCAGTGAAATCAAAATTAACGGAGGAGAAGTTACCAGAGTCACTCTAAACAACCTGACGATGATGCATCATCCGATGCACCTCCATGGTCATTTCTTCAGGGTGATCAATAAAAATGGTGAACGTTCACCATTAAAACATACTGTTAATGTGCCACCGATGAAGAGTGTTGTGATTGAGTTTTATAATGAGGAAGTCGGTGATTGGATATTTCATTGTCATGTCCTGTACCATATGATGGGTGGGATGGCTCGGGTATTCAGTTATGGATCTCCTCGCGACGAGCGGATGAGTGAGTTTTCTTCACAGATGCTTGTTGATGAGACTGACCTTTTTTATAATTGGGGGACAGCTCGTCTGGGGTCAAATTTCAATGAGCTTTTTCTAACTTCTAGTAATATTAGGAATCAGTTGAACTTGCGTACTGAAGTTGATTATGACCAAAACCTTGAGGCTGAAATAAATTATGATCGATATTTAAGTGATTGGGTTAGTGTTTATGTTGGAGTCAATTCAGAGACTGAAGTTCCAGACTCTTATGAAGAGCTTAATACCGTTGGATTAGTTGGTGTTAAATACTTTACGCCCTATGGGTTCAACTTAGATGTTAGTTTAGACCATCAGTTGCGACCACGGATTCGCCTAGACCGAGAAATTCTTTTATTTTCAAATTTTTTCCTTGAAGCAGAGTATGAGTACAGAGCTGATTTTGGATGGGTTAATAAGCTAGAAGATGACAACTCATATCAGGGGGAAACCCAGTGGTTGGTCGGAACCTCTTATATGTTCTCTAGAGACTTTTCTATTCAAGGTAATTATAGCAATCGATATGGATGGGGTGCTGGGCTTTTAGCAAGATTTTAGTTCTAATAAGGATACTATTGTATCTCACACATTGAATGCTAATTATCTGCCTGTATTAGATGTTACCAAAAAAGTTACCAAATGTTACCAAACATAGAAATATGGGGAAATTTCAAGAAATAGTGACCTAAGCGCAATCTCCAATTGCTAGTCTTTTTAAGTGTTTAGAATTTTTAAAAATTTGCTGGAAAATAAAAAACCACTCAGATGAGTGGTTTTTAAATGGTCGGGATGACTGGAATTGAACCAGCGACCTTTCGCCCCCCAGACGAACGCGCTACCCCTGCGCTACATCCCGACACATTTAGAGTTTTAGGTTATAACTAAAGGTGTTAACTTTGTCTAATAACTTAGGGGACTTATGGCAGAGCCATTAAAAAATATCTACGATGAGAGCTATATCAGACGCCTGGCAAAAGAATTGCGCCATGCAGGACTCAAGGTAAGTGATAAGGCGATGAGCAGCTTTGTCTTTGACGATGAGTGGGAGGAGAAGGAGCTTAAGGCCCGTACTTCTCACCTCTGTATGGCCTTAAGAGAGTTCCTGCCTCAGGATTACTCTAAGGCATGTGCGCTCTTAATCACAGCGGGGGAGAGTTTTAATGGCTATGAGGGAATGTTCTTTCCTGAGTTTGTGTCTCGCTTTGGTGCAGAGGACTGGCAGACTTCGATGGACACCCTTGAGGTATTGACGACTTATTCTTCGGCAGAGTTTGCGATTAGACCCTTTCTTGAGCGGGAGCCCGCGCGGACTCTTGAGCGCATGAAAAAATGGGCGCGCCATCCCAATGAGCATGTGCGTAGACTCTCAAGCGAGGGAGCAAGACCCCTTCTTCCTTGGGCTTCAAGATTGGAGGAGTTTCGAAAGGAGCCTGGTGCGCTCTTTGAGATTCTTGACCAACTCATCGAAGATGAAAGCCTCTATGTCAGAAAGTCTGTTGCCAATCATCTTAATGACATTTCAAAGGACCATCCCAAGCTGGCACTTCAAAAGGCAAAGGGTTGGATTAAAAATAAAAATCCCGACACATTGTGGATTGTTAAGCATGGACTGAGGACGCTCCTTAAAAGCGGTGAGCAAAGTGCGATGGCGCTCTTTGGTTATGCCAAGAGAGGTGACTTTGAAGTTAGAGATTTTCAGCTGCCTCAAAAATTAGTTCATATGAATGAAAAACTCATCCTTCCTTTCTCTTTAGAGGTGAAGAAGAAAGGGGAGTATCGTATTGAGTATTGCTTTTTCTTTAAAAAGAAAAAGGGAAGTTACACTCAAAAAGTTTTTAAAATGAGTGAGCGAGCTTTAGAAAAAGGGAGCTATGACTTTCTTAAGGAGCATCACTTTAAGCCCATAGGCACACGAAAGTATTATGATGGGCTTCATTTTGTGGAGCTTATCATTAATGGTCATCGCCTCGGGAAAAAGCCCTTTGTTCTTTGGCATCAGGAGAGTCCTTATATGGTCTATATGCTTTTGACAAAGAAGGGGACAATTTACACGGGGATGACGACCGATATTAATAGGCGCTATGAAGAACACTCTTCAGGCAAGAAAGGTGCGAAGTACACCAAGGCGAATGCGCCTGAAAAACTCTTGTATCTTGAGGCGGCCAAGGATCGTTCAGATGCTCAAAAAAAAGAAGCGGCTTTAAAGAAATTAAAGCGCTCTGAAAAAGAGAAGATTTCTTGGCTGGATTTGTTTTAACCCTTTTTAGGATTCTTCATCTGGGTCGTAGTCATAGTACTCATGCCACGTCTCATCTTCTTCGACAGAAGACTCACCACGAAGTTCAAAGGGGATTGAAGCATCGCCCTTTTCATCCTCTTTATAAGGGCAGTGCACGCAATCACTGTGGCAACAATGGCCTCTTTTAAGCAGGTATTTCTCTGTGAGAACCATGAGGCCTTCGTCATTATAGTAGAAGTCCACACCCTCTTTAAATGATGCAGAGAAAACGTTCAACTGTTCTTTTTTTGATTCGGACATAAGGAAAAATTATCGGCCCTTAATTCTAAGGGCCAATAAAATATGCATTAAGTGTGTGCATAAGCCGCCCTTATATCCACAAGGGCGTTCCCAAAGGTTGGACATTAGTAGCATCTCACTTTTGGTTTGAATAGGGTTTATTTTGACGCAAAGCTTGGTGCCTATTCTTAATCTACGCTAAAAGCTCTTCCTATATTGAGATAAGTGTTCAGAAAGAATAAAATATCTAAAAAATATTTAAAGACACAGCAAAGGGAATGAAATGAGTAAGGTATGGACAAGCTCTTATGAACAAGGTGTACCAGCAGAGGTGGACACGAGACAATTTTCTTCACTTATTGAAGTTCTTGAAGGCTCGTTTCAAAAGTATGCTGATAAGGAATCGTTCTATTGTATGGGAAAGTGTTTCACTTATGGTGAGCTTGATCTTCTCTCAAAGAAGTTTGCAAGCTACTTGCAAAATGACCTCGGTCTAAAGAAGGGTGATCGGGTTGCTTTGATGATGCCTAATATTCTTCAATACCCCATCGCCCTCTTTGGTATTCTTCGCGCTGGTATGGTTGCTGTTAATGTAAACCCTCTTTATACAGCGAGAGAACTTGAGCACCAACTCAATGACTCAGGGGCAGAGACGATTATTATTTTTGAAAACTCGGCAAAGACCCTAGAAGAGGTTGCTCATAACACTCCTCTTAAAAATATTCTTGTGACGGGAATCGGTGATCTTCTTGGCTTTCCCAAAAGTATGATCGTTAACTTTGTTATCAAGCATGTGAAGAAGATGGTTCCTGACTGGAACCTTCCAGGATCTAAAGACTTTAAGACAGAACTCTTTGATGCGAGTGCTGATGGCTACACGAGACCCGAAGTAACTTTAGAGGACACGGCTTTTCTTCAGTACACTGGAGGAACTACTGGTGTCTCAAAAGGAGCTGTCCTTACTCATGGAAATATTGTCGCCAATATTGTCCAAGCGAAGACATGGATTTCAAACTATCTCAAGGAAGGACAAGAGACAATCATTACACCACTTCCGCTCTATCATATCTTTAGTCTGACAGCGAACTGTATGATCTTTGCTATCATGGGCGCTAAGAATATTTTGATTACCAACCCAAGAGATATGGCCGGGTTTGTAAAAGAACTTAAGAAGCATAAATTTACGGCCTTTACAGGAGTGAACACTCTCTTTAATGGACTTCTCAACGCAGAAGGATTTAAAGATGTAGACTTCAGCTCTCTTAAACTCACTCTCGGTGGGGGGATGGCCGTTCAGCGTGCTGTTGCTGAAAGATGGAAACAAGTGACAGGTGTACCGTTGATTGAAGCTTATGGTCTTACAGAAACCAGTCCTGCTGCCTGTATTAATCCCATGGATCTTAAAGAATATAACGGAAAAATCGGCGTGCCGATTCCTTCAACAGATATTGTGATTGTCGATGATGAAGGAAAGCATCTTGAGACCGGAGAGATTGGTGAGATTGCCATTAAAGGTCCTCAGGTTATGCAAGGCTACTGGAATCGTCCTGAAGAGACGGCCAAGGTCATGACGAGTGATGGTTACTTTAAAACAGGTGATATCGGCTTTATGGATGAGAAAGGTTTCTTTCAAATTGTTGATCGTAAGAAAGATATGATTCTTGTTTCAGGCTTTAATGTTTATCCCAATGAAGTTGAAGATGTTGTTGTCTCTCACGAAAAAGTCTTTGAGGCGGCGGCCATTGGTGTCCCTGATGAGCGCTCGGGTGAAGTGGTTAAGATCTTTGTCGTTAAGAAAGATCCATCACTCACAGAAGAAGAGCTTAAGGCCTTTTGTAAGGAGAGCTTAACAGGTTATAAAGTCCCTAAAATCTACGAGTTTAGAGAAGAGCTTCCTAAAACTCCGGTTGGTAAAATTCTGAGAAAAGACCTTCGTAATGAGGAACTGGCCAAGCATCAAAGCTAGAACCTTTTACATACTGTCTAAAGTTTAGACACCTCGATTCTTTAAATCATGCCCCAGAGACTCTCTGGGGCTTTTTATTTGGCATAGATTTTGCTTCTTAATAACCCTAATAATAGGGATTTAATTATGATGAAATCTATTCTTAAAGCGACATTAGTTCACGCTCTTTGTTTTCAGCTCCTTTATATGGGGATGTTTCAGGACTATGTGGCCTTTGTTCAAAGGGGTCCAGCGTCCCTTTCTCATCAGTCGTCTCTAGAAGAACTCAATACTAAATTAGAAGAATTCAAGGTCGTTATTGTTGGTAAGGAACTCCAGCCAGAATGTGCTGATGAAAGTGAGAGCTCTGAAGAGGACCTCATGGGTCTTGCTGGCCTTCTTGGGCCAAGTGAAGAAATTCACTCTCGTGAAGAGCGTGCTTTCTATGCTTATGTCGATACCTTAGAGGGAAGTTCATGTGTTCTTCCTCAAAAAGAAAGTGCTGTCGAGGCTGCTGTTTCTCAAAATTGTGAAGTAACGAGAGTTGAAGGTTTTATAGAAGAGTTCGCAGCGCAAGCACGAAAGAGAGAGAAAGATGAGGAAGGACCTCCTGCTCTGAGATTAGATGATCCTAAGGTAAGAAAATTTCATCAGGATGGCCTCGCCCTCATGCAAGAAGTACGTGAGTACATGGCTGATACATCCGTGGAGAGAGAGAAGAGAGTTGAGCTTCTCGTTAATTATCTTGGAAGTGTTGCCCTTCCCATGCGTGACCTTATTGTCGTACTTCGTGGTTATATTCCTCGTGAATATGATGGTGAATATTTCTATGAGAGTCTTCTCCCTGAATTTAATGAAGAACTGACGCAAGGGGATGCTTTAATTGAAGATATTATTACCAATGGCCCTAATAAGATGGTGGAAAACTTTCATCTTGAAATTGAAGAGGGTCGCTGGGGTCGTCGAAAGCTTCGTTATAACTCTAATGAAGTTCTCGCTCGTGATATTGTTTCTATTTTAAAGGTGCCTACTGCTAATAATTATGTCAGGGCCATGAAGTGGATGACGCTTCAAATGATGCTCACTCAAGTCTTTAGCTATGAAGCGATGCTCGGGGAAACTAAGCCTCTAGAAATTCCGCTCGCTTGTCAAAATCATTTTAATGGGAGTCTTCCTAAAGAAATTGAGATGCAGTATTCAGAAGAAAATGGTGATCAATTTCTTGAAAGTATTTTAGCAGATCATGGTCTTATCGCTTTCACTAATAACACAAGTTTCAATGCTTACTACAGTGAGAATGTTAATCGTGACCCTATGATTGAAGGCTACTCTGGTCTTATGCCTTTTGAAGATTACCGAGCAGCTCACGTCGGTCTTGAAAATAAGAATTCACAATTTCTTTCGCCCGTTATCGATGACTTTGGTCATTTTGATGAAGTTCATCCGATGATTTTAGGTAAGGGGCTTAGTGAATTTCATGATTCGAATTCCTATCTCTTTGGTCTTATGGATTTTGAAGACGATAATTACTTTGGATCAACACTATTGCAGAAAATGTTTACGCAACCTGCGGACCATGAATACTATGAGTACACTGACGATGAAGGCGAGATCATAGAGATCTCTCATATTCGTCAAAATCTTTCGACTCTACTCGTTGAGCTTATGCAAAGACATAGAGTGGAATATTGGGATGAGCTGATTACCCCTAGTCTTGAAAGCCAGCTCAAAAGACAACTTGTTAAAATTGACTTTCCTTCTCTTCACGGCGCGAGTATCTGGCGCGGATGGGCCTTAAACCGTCTAGAAGAGTGGGCGCAAAAGGCAAAAGAAGAGGGACTCACCGCCAAAGGGAGCCGTGCTCTTATAACAGCAATGCGACAGGGACCATCACGCCTCATCCAGGGAAAGAATGCAGATGAGCATCTCAGCAATCTTATTTCCTATCTGCGTGAACTTAAAATTTCAGACGACTTTATCCCTACACGCCGTTTAACAACGGGTGAGCATGTGGAAGCTTACAAAACGCTTGGAAACCTTTGGTATCAGCTAAGAGATAGGGCGCAAGAGCTTCCTGTTGCCAGGACCAATGAGTACGAATACTTAACTTCTCAAATGGAAACCGGCAACCCATGGGCAAGAGTGCGCTTATCTTATCTTGTTCTCATGGAGGAACTAACAGCCATTTCTAAAGGCGAGGCGCCGAACTTTACTCGCATTGGTGCTGAAGAATTAAGTGCCGACACAATTCGCTCTTGTCAAAAGAGAGATGTTTCTGAAGTGAAGAGACGTCTTATGATTGCCGCTGGAAAAATGGGGATTACGAAGAAACTGACTCCGGCTTACGCAACCTCTCTTCTTGAAAAGAAGGAGAAGGAACAGCTTTGGCAAAATATTGTCGATGGAGGACATCCTCTTTTTAAACAACATGATAATCAAGGAAAGCCCTTCTATGAAATGATGGAACAAACATCATTTCAAACCTTATTGACCTCTGATCAGATTCAAGACTTTGTGAACAAACATATTCACACGGGTTTAAGAGAGAAGGCGTGGGAAGAAATTGAGAGCTTCTTTGAAAGTGAAGAAGGACAGCGTTCGCAGTTTTATACAGAGCTTTATAAACTCAAAGGAAACCCCGAGGCTCAAATGGAGTACTTTGAGGAGTTTGCAAGCTCTAATGGGATTGATCTTGTGTACGATGCGAAAATGGGATTCCTTGAGACCGATAACACTTTAAAGAAGAGTATTCTTAAAAGTTTACTTCGTGGTTCAGCGAACTTGAGAAAGAATGAGATTATGGGGCGCTTAAGTGAATTTTGTAACCTTGAGCCAAATGATCATGAGAACTTTAAGAAGCTCTACTTTGCGACTACTAAGGCGCAGAATAAGCTAAATCAACTTACAGGTGCTCCTGCCGTTCCTCAAGAAGTTCTCGATGGAATTCAGGATAAGCTTAGCGCTATGAGCGATGAAGAATGGACGGATATGTACCTTGGTATTGGCGCAGGTCTTCTTGGAGTGACGGCGATGCTTATTGGTGGCGCTTGTACGGGGCTTACGGGGGGATTATGTGCTCCCTTAGGGATTGCGATGGCAGCGGCTGGAGCAAGTGCAATGACTATGCAGGTAACCTTACTGACGAGAGAATTTGGAAGAAAAACTCGTGCCGATAGGGATGCTGCCTATATTCAATCAATGGAAAAACTCGGCTTTGCCGATCGTGGAAATGCTGACAATGTGATGAGAAGCTGGTTTTGGACCGCCTTCGAGGCGATCTCAATTATCCCTCTTGTTGGAGTAACGGCAAGGGCGGTGACTTCAGGTTCAAAACTCGCTGTTGTTTCAACGGGAATGATGGCAAGAAACCTTGGACCAAAGGGATTTCGTGAGGCCTGGAAGTTAACAGGACAAGCAGGAAGAACCGTGGTTGCGGAAGCTGATGTTAAATTTTCAAGACTGATTCTTGGCTTTGATAGTTTTGCCTCTCAAGCAAAACAAGCCCTTCCTGATCCTAAGATCATCGGTCGTGCTTTTGAGAGAGCTAAAGGTCTAAGAACACTTCACAGTACCGGACAACTTTCAGCCTTTGCTTATGCAAAGAAATTAGGTCGCTTGGCCCAAGCCCTTAAGGACGCTCTCAAAGCACCTTTTAAAGAGGGAATGGAATACACTTCCCGCGTTGTCGTGAGAGAAACGCCAAAAGCAATTGATGAAGCGACAGCTAAGACTGTAGCAGAATACTTTGCAGGAAATCCTAAGGGTCTTCATCACCTTATGAGCTCTTATGCGAAAAGAGTACCTAAAGCGACTAAGCAGATGGCACGCTATGAAGAGGGGACAAGTCTCCTTGGTAAGGTGACCCTTCTGCCTTGGATTAGAAATGGTATTCGGAGTTTAAGAAGTGCTCAGCTTGCGAAGTATGGAGATGATATCATTCGAATTGAAAAGGAATTAGCCGAACTCGTCGCGAAGAATGGCGATCTTGAAGAGTATGTTCTTAAAAATGTAGACGATCTTACAGATATCTTTATGAAGATTCCTGTGAGAAAGAGAGAAATTCCCTATATGTTCTTTATTCAAGGGGGGCCTCATCTTGGAAAGAGTTTAAGTTCTGTTGGTGGAAAGACGGCAAAGGCCATGCAACTTCATCGTTTTTCTAATGGCCTTGTCATGAGAAAGTTCTTCAATGCTAGAAGCCGCCTTATTTATGAATCAATGAAGTCTCAAGCTCGTGAGGTTCTCGGTCTTAAAACTTACCTTGCAAGTGAAACGGCGTTTGAAGCTTTTGAAGCCTTTCAAAAGAGCGTCGCCCAAGTGAGTGATAAAGCAGACGATGCAACAAAAGCAGCAATTCTCTCTCAATTTGATGATCTTCAAGACAAATTGAGTAAAGAAATCTTCGATCAAGTCAGTATGCAACTCGAGAATGTCGGTGGCATGCACAAGTTTAAGAACACTCTCTTTAAAGGGCGCGCACGTATCTACACAGATATGGAAAAAATGGACCTTGAAGAAATGAAGAGACTTCTCTTTAGAGCGGAAACGGAACACGAAAGAGCGATTGCTGCAACAATTTGGTCGACTCAGCCAGTGGAAAAGCTATTCGAGTTACAAGAGGTTGGAGACGTTGCTCACCGAGTGATTAGAGAGTTATCTCAGTATGATAATGTGGAAGAGTTCCAGGGACTTCTCAATGCTCTTAAGGTTTTGACCATCAAGCGTGACCCTGGTGTTGTTGAAATAATGTAGGTTATTTACCAAAGAAGCAGGTCTGAATTCTAAGACTGTTGACTCCATCTTGAGCTTCTTTAGATGTTGAGCCAATCGTGTCGTCAAGAACTTCAAAGAACGCGTCTTTCTTACTGACATTGTCCTTACCACGCTCTGCTGTTTCTTTAAGAAGAGCAGTCATCCCTGTGAGATACTCTTCATCGGCACCATTAATAGCGAAGGTTGACCATAGACTATGGGGATTAGACTCATTTAAAAGCTTTACTTGACCACTTGGTGTTGTCGAGATGGCTAAAACTGCATCGATAAAATCTCTCTCAACTTTTGTCGCAGGAGAGTTCTTCTCTGCAAGAGCAAGAAAGATCGCAAGAGACTTTTCTCTCTCTGGAGCAACGAGTTTACTCGATGTCTTAGAGTAGTCTCCTACATTGAGGCGCTTCATTTTTGAAGCAATAAAGCGACTTAATTCTCTGGGTTCATTAGGAATAATATTGCTTTCAAAGAGTTTCTTAACCGCTGGCCTTGAGACTTCTTCCATGGAGAACTTAAAGCCATGAATAAAGAGGCTTTCGTTCACACATTCAGAACAGGCAAGAACAAGAGAGCCTCTGACACCATGACGATTGGCGAGGTAAATGAGATTATTAATCGCTTCTACCATCTCGCCTTTTTTCAGAACTTCTGCGTCCTGATTAAGGAGCTTGAGAAGGCTTGTTTTAATTTTTCGATCTTCGCGACTTGTTCCAAGTCCTGCAATCACTCTTTGAAGGGCCTCTGGTGAAGCCGATTGTCCCGTTAGACCAAGTGAGGTGAGGGAATTGGCAATATTATGCTGAACCTGTCTCGCTGCAGCTGCTTCAATGCCATTTCTTGTCAGGAGCTCTACAAGTCCTGATTCATTGACAAGAAGGTCAAGCAGCTTTCCGCCTCCACCTACAGCAAATGTTGTTAGTGAAAAGAGCATTAATATTGATGCGAGTACTTTAAGTTTCATTCTTTCTCCCGAGGGTGAATCATTTTGTCCTCTATTTTTCGGCGTTTTACCCCTCGTGCTTTAGAAAATATCTTCTGTAAGTTTTTTAAAGGTGACCTCTTAGACCACCGATACGCCAAGAAGAGGGATGCTCCCTCTTGAGAGTCATTTGAAAAGGTTAAAGTGTTGAAAATAGGAAGAACTTTTGTTCTTATTATTACAGTGGCCCTTTGGTCGGTCTTTACTCACGCTAGTGAGTGGGCGTCGATTAATGACTTTAATGGAAAAAGGTTCGAGGGAAAGCTTCATTACCATCCCGAATACAAGCAAATCAAAATTTACTATAAGAATAAGAGAAACTGGGGTGATTACATTCCTTACGGGCCTCTTAAGGTCGACTCCCCTGAAAGGGTAAGTGAGACCTACGCTGAACTTAGCGACTTTTTTAAGAGACAGCTCTTTAGTGAAGAAGTGACCCAAGGTCTTCTGAGCTCTGTTGATGAATTGCGTTTTTTAAGTGGTGAAGGGTGCCAGGCAATATTTGTTTCGGGACAAGTGCCAGTTGATTCTAAGGATAGTTTAAGTGATCTCTATGAGAAGATTACTCTCATCGCTGAAAGCTCACGCCTCAGTGTTTCTGATAGGGAAGCCTTTCGCTCAATACTAGTTGATGAATATCATACCCATGAGGGTAAAATACAACTTAGAATGGTGCTCAATAAAGACGGAAACTTTCTCAAGTTTAGTTTTACTAAGCCTAGTGGAGATATGAAAGGTTTCAAGGTCAATTTAGATCAAAATGAAATTGGCCTGCGCTCTCCAGCTTCCATTGAATTACTTAATCTCAATTCGAGTCGTTTTGACGGAACTCAAGGCCTCCTTATTGTCCATTCACCTGACACCAATTCTGCTCTTGCTCATAAGAAAACTTTTATTCGACTTCAGCAAGAGGAGGGAAATTGGGATATCGACCGTTATGACGATGAAACCTTTAGTCAAACAAGCATAAAAGAGGGGGTAGCCCTCTCGAGTTTCACAGCCGAGCATGAAGCTATTATTCAAATTGAAAATAGCGATATTTCCTTTCCTCGTTTGATGGCAGCTCAGGTTGAGCATTTCTCTTTTCTAGGGAAGGAAGAGGAATTAATGGGGTATTTTGAACCCTTTTATAATCAATGTATGGCAGAAAAATTGACTTATGCTAAAGCTGAGAACGGCAATGTACTAGAGCCAAAAATTATAAAGGAAGTTGAAAAGAGTTGTTCACTTGTTGCAGGAATAGAGGTTTTTTACCGCCTCGCCCGAAAAAAAGGTGTTCATGAACAAGCCAGAAATTGTCTGCTCAAAAGTTCGCTCATTGAAGAGAAGAGGGGATTCTTTGAAGTCACTTCTGATGAAGCACCTCTTTCTTTATTGGAAGATTGCTATGAGGTTGTTAATAAAACTCGCCTTGTTCAAAACTTTGTTGAGGAACGAATTGAAGAGCTTCCTAAAGTCGTAAGAGGAGTTACCCAAGCGAGTGATAGGGCTACCTACGAATCTGTTCTAAAGTTTATTGAAGAGGATTGCACGCAGTGCCTCGAAGCTGCACGCCAAGCAAGCGCCCATGTCGCTTTACGAAATTTTATTGAATCTGAATCTTTTGAATTGCATGAGGATGAGTGTGTGAAGCTCGCTAAGACAGGAGCTAGTGTCTCACGAGAGTGTTCACGAAACTATTACTTGGAAGCGCGAGTAAAGTCTATTTCTGATCAAATTGATACTGGAAATGTAGACGTCATTTCGACCGTCCGAGCTTGCCTCGAAGACCATATTGAAGGAGAGGGAAATACTCTCTCGCTTATAGAGAGAGATGAATTCTTCAAGGAGAATTGCTTCAATAAAGCGATGATCCCTTTTCATCTCAAGGATATCTTTGCTGAGGTTGAAGAACAGCTTTCTCCTTTGATTTTTGCCTCGCCTAAAAGTGAAAAGGACTTAATCAGACAAAAGATAAGAGAGTTTGGAAGTTCCCTGGTTGGAAAGGAAGGATTCACAGTATTAACACCAGAGTACAAAGAAGAAATTAAAGATGAGATTCTTTCAAGTGTGGTTAGGTATGCTCGGCAATTGCTCTATGAGCGTTTACGTGAAGATCTTAATCAAATCGATATCCTTGAGAGTCAGAAAGAAAAACTTATAGAAAAGCTTTCTCATTCCTTTGATAAGGCGAATGATGTCTTCAAAAATTCTGCACTAATACGCTTAAGTAAAACGGAGCAGCGGACAAGTCTCAACGGCTTTTCTAAGTTTATCTTTTTAGAGTTTGGTCAATTGAAAACCAAAGCTCAAATCTCTCAAGATATTCTCTATGAACGAGATGCTGAAGCCTTAAGTTTAAGGATTGATGAGGATCTAAACAAATGTATGGATGGCTTTCTTGCAAACCAAGCCTATCCTTTTGAAAAGAAGTGGACTGAGTGTGAGAAGAAGAGACGCGCTAATGTGGCACAGGAACTCATGAGAAGATTAATGTCTCAGCGAGTGAGTGAGTATTTTGATCTCTCCTCTGTTATGGCCAATGATATCCTCTCTCCCTTTAGTTACTTTGATGATTGTATTGACCTTAAAAGCGGAGACCTTTCCGTGGGGTTGCAGGCTTTTGATCAACACCTAGAGTCTTGTAAGCGTATTGTGGAGTTTGACGTTGCTGTCAATTTAAGTCGCGCTAGACTAGATGAATACATCCCGCTCATGGGCAACGGATCAAAGAGGCAAGAGTCTCTCACCCAGTGCTTTGGCGACCTTCTCTCTGAAGTTGCTGAGCCTTTTAGTGGTGATTTAAAAGCAGAGGAGTCGCGACGCAGCCTTTCTGAGTATAAAGAAGCTTTGGTGTCACGTTCGCCTTATGGCAATAGTATTCTAAGCGTGCTTAAGCCTTCACTCAATATTGAGCCTGAGTACAATCGAATTGATAGAGAAAACCTCTCCCTTGCTCTAATGGGCTTAAGTGAGAAGGACCTTGGTCATGAAGAGAGATGGCAAGAGCGTCTAAGTCAGTGTGAAGAAGAGAATACCAAAGATGTAGGAAGTGCATTTCGTGAGTATATTCTCGAAAATATACCTAGTTTAGAGATCATCGATCATGGGGAGCAGTATGAGTCTCTTATGAGGGATTTCCTTGATGCCGATATGATTGAGCAGCTCCTCGCTCTCAAAGGAAAACTAGTGGGGATGAGTGAAGACAGTGGTGTTCTCGCTCTTAAGAATTTTATCGACACACTTTCAACGCTTCTCAATGATGGCTTTATCTATGATAAGGAGCAGACTAAAACAGAGCTCATTGTCTTTAAAAATGAGTTGAGAAGTTTTCTTCGCTGGGCCAACAGTAATCCCCATGGGGTCAGTCTTAGTGAGGCAAGTGAATTCTTTCAAGAGTCTGAATTGAGTGAACACCTCGCCTTAGCTGTCCACTCTCAAAAGACCTTTCAGAGTTTTGAGTCGGGTCTTAGGCAAATGAAACAAGAAGAAATTGATGGATTATTTCTCAGTGCTGGTTGTAGAGGTATTCAGACTTATAGCTGTCTCAATAGTAATGAGCGAAAGGCTTACAATCGCATTAATAAGAAATATCGCAACCTCTTAGAGCACACAAAAAAGATGACTTCATCCTATGACTTTAGAAGAATTATGAGGCCCGATTCAAAGGAAGGAGAAGAAGTTCTCTCTAAGATTCGCGATCTCTATTTAAAACCCAAGATTTTAGGCGTCGGAGTCAGTTTGCAGGCTGAGGAAGAAATCATGCGCCTCGTGGGGGATGCTATTTTAAAAGATAATACAGCCGGTGGTTTTGCTGATCTCTTTGTGCAAGAAGCTGCTCAGCTCCAGCTCGACATTGAAAAAGATAAACGCTGGGCTATTACAGAGTATTTCTTCTTTGATGAGAAGGACTTTGACTGGGAAACGCTAAAGCAAACTCCTGCTGGAGAGAGAGCAATAGCCTATTACTCACGCTATATTATGCTTCCTCAATTTATGGGGCAGAGGCAAAGCCCTACAATAAAGAGGTTACGCCGTGAGCAATTTCGTCGTCTCCTTACCCGAGCTCAAGGTCAAAATGATCGTTAAAACGGTCAATTTACTCTGTTAGAATTTCGTTAGAATCAATAGTTTCAGGTAGTTATGAGCTATTGAGTTCTTGTCCTTACGCGATTGCCTAGGTAGTGTTTCCGCTTCAACTTTAAGAGGAAGCCCTTGTGTTATTGATCGTGAAGGCCACATTCTTATGTTCTCTTTTGCTCTCGAATCTTTCGTATGGGCAAAGTAATGCACGGGCCTTAGGTCTGGAAGATTACCGCAGAACTGAGCGCTACCTCAAAGAATGCCAAGCTCTAAAAGAGCTCGTTCTTAAAGATAAGTTCCAAACGGATTGTCATACAAACTATCATCATTTCAATTCAGGTGTGGCAAAGGCTTATAACCCCACTACCCGTGGGCAATGGGTTAAGGTGGCAGCCTTTAATCTGTGGTACCCTGGCTCCAACTCCTCTCCTTATAAAGACTTAGGGATTGTCGCTAAGATTATTAATAAATACGATATCGTCGCGGCTTCCGAACTTATAGGGTCCGTTGGAAAGGATCTTGAGCATAATGAGAGGGTGAAGTCTTTTCTTCAAATGGCCCCCATTCAAATTCGAGATTTAGAGAGGCGCCTCAATTCTGGCTATCGCTCTGATATAGAGGAGCGTTTAAAGAACCTTAAAAGTGACTACGAAACGGCTAAGAATCTGTATCGAGCACCGGGCTATCTTCTTATTCTCGATGAACTTCGAAAGCTTGATCCCACATGGTCCCTTCTTCTCGCTCCCTCTGGTGAAGCCGCGGATGGTGGTAATACAGAAGAGTTCTTAGGGTTTTACTATCGCGGCTTAAGTGTGAAGCCCAAGATAAATGAGCACTGTGAGAAATTTAAGAAGAGAAAGCATGGACCCTCTTTTGCTTGTTATCCTAAACTGACTAAGGCGTGGCTTGGTAAAAGTATTCGAGAAGTCTTTGCTCGTAGGCCTTATCTCGGAAGTTTTGAGTCAGGTGATTTTGACTTCACTCTTTTCACGAGTCATGTGGTCTTTAGAGGGGCAACAGACGCTGACAATATGGCGCGTGTTTTGACTCCAAGCTTTGGCGTTCTTGATTATCGTGAACTCGGAGTAGGTGCCACAAAGTCTAACTTTGCTCGCTTAGCTGAAATGAAGATCATTCTTGAGATTATGGAAAAGATCCGGTCTCAATCGCTAGAAAAAGATATTATTTTTCTTGGGGATACTAATTTAGAGTCTGACAATGAATTTTGGCCCGAGATCCTTGAGGGACTTCCCGGAGCAGAGCTCTTTATAAAAGAGCCTACGACACTTTCTGTTCCCTTATACTTAAGTGATGGCACTGAAACAATGGGAACGGCTAATGATTATGATCACATCATTATGGACCTTAAAGAATCCAATGAATGTGTTAAGGAAAATGGAACGTTGTCAGCTCGAGTGGATAATTTTTTGAAGGGTCACTTCGCTGAATTGATTCATCAGAAGTACCTCTACAGGCTTCCGGGTGTTGCCGAGCCAAACCCTGCTCTTCAGTCCAGAAGGGAGACACTTGTCGAACAAATGCGCTCACAGCTCAGCTCTCGCCTTACAATCAAAAGAAATAAAGTCGTTCCTGATGATTCTGAAATCGAAGAGACGATCATGGAATTCGTCGCTCGTGTCTTCTTAAGCCAAATTTTTGAAGAGACTTACTATAAAGTATACAAGGAGATTGTTTCAGATCATCTCCCCGTATACTTTTCTTGCCGTCGTTAATTTAGGCGAGGGCTGCCTTTACTAGATCACTTGCTTTCTTGCCATCGAAGCGTCCTTTCACCTGGGGCTGAAGTTCTTTCATGATGGTCCCCATATTAGGTTTCTCAAGGCCACTTTTGATTTGAGTAATGAGGTCAATAACTTCTTGCTCTGTTAAGGGCTGAGGAAGATAAGTTTCAACGACTTTAATTTCTTCCTTCGTTTGAATGGCCATGGGATGTTCAGCAGGATAATTCGTGAGCCCATCTTTAAGTTTTTTGTGGTGCTTAATTATGACATCCATCTCGCTTGTAGGACTCTTAGATGTTGAATTCTCCATGAGCATCGCTTTTATGTAGCGAAGGGCCTGGAGCTTTTCCTTTTCTTTAGCCTTCATTGCTGTCTTTATATCTTGGTTTATGGTGTCGATCATCTTTTCAGTGCTCATTTTTAGTACTCCTTACTAGGCAAATGGATGGATTATTTTTAACATGAGCTTATAAACTCCTTCAAAGGAAATTACGATGAAGTTTTTTGCACTCAGTCTTTTATGGTGGACATCCCTCATTCATGCGGAGGAAATTGGTCGTGTCGATACGGCCTTTAAACTTCTTGGGGCGAATCATAGTATTGTTGTCGAAGCCTTTGATGACCCAAAAGTGCAAGGAGTTTCCTGTCACCTTAGTCGAGCAAAGACAGGGGGGATAAAAGGCAGCCTCGGCATTGCTGAAGATACCTCGGATGCTTCCATTGCCTGTCGACAAGTGGGACCTGTTTCTTTTAACGATAAGCTTAAGCAAGGGGAGCGGGTTTTCACTAAGAAAACATCCCTTATCTTTAAAAGTATGCAAGTCGTACGCTTTTACGATTCAAAGAGAAATACTCTCGTTTATCTTGTTTATAGCGACAAGATTATTGATGGCTCTCCCAAGAATGCTCTCTCCACTGTTCCGATCATGCCCTGGAAATAAGTGAGAAAATCGCCTCAATTTTAAGGCACCCGAAATTCATCTAAGCACCTGAAAATATGAAAACTCCCTCAACGAAATAGGGATTATCACACACTTCTTTTAAGATGGACCTAATTACTCAAGTTCGTGTTGATCTCAACCGAAAAGCGAGTGTGGACTATCTTAAGTGGAGGATCAAGTTCTCGGTGAAAAAGGTGAAGTTAAAATCAATTCGTAATTTTTTAAGTGCTGCTCTTATTCTAAGCGCAAGCCTTCAGCCGACCTTTGCTGATGAACCAGTAATGGACCTTGAGTCTTTAAAGGAACAGTACACTGCTGCCGTCACTAGTATGGACCCCATTGCTGCTGTAACGGGAGAAAGAGGAAAGACGGCGATGGAGGCGGGACAACGCTACATCAAAGCTAATCCCAATCTTAAAGACACACCTGCTGGGGCTGAGTTTCTACGGATTCATAACAAATTTGCGCGCCTTCGTGCCCTCAAAGAAAAGCTTGATAATTGTGTGAGTGATGATCTTAACGATCCTATGTATACCAATCGTTTACCTGATAGGCTTCTTGAGGCGGCTTGGGTAACACCAGATACTGAAATCCCTTGTAATATTTCTCACTTTGAAGCGGAATCAGTTGATGATCTTATGGCGAGTATTAGAGGGATTACCGACACTCTAACCACTGAAGATGAAGCAAAAGATATGAGTAAGTTTCAAGAAAATATCTATCTTCAAGGTTTAGAAAACTCTGTCAAAACAATTACTGCTCTTAAATACACCTACAATGAAGAGCTTGGAAAGAAATCTGAACTTTCGGATGAGGATGTGGCAACTCATATTCTTCCTCAAATTTGTAGTCGCACGACCTATAATCCAGGTCCCGGACCGCGGGAATTTAAAACAAATCAATGCTCGGATTCACAAAAGGATCATTTGACGAAAAGGGCGAAACAGGAATTTTTAAAACTTAAAAGAAGTGGTGAGAAACAGTATTCACCAGCTGATGCTGCTGAAGAAATTCGTTCACGCATCACCCAAATCAATGAAGTAATTCTTAAAAATGAACTCGATGTTACAGAGGGTTGGATTCGTGATAGCGCCAATATGGACACAGAGAAGTCAAGAGCTGCTCATCAAGCCTATGTTACTTCCTTCATGGAAAATGCTAAAAGCGGCCCAGGCCTTCTCATGTGGACCAATGCTGTTGGTGGAAAAATGGGGTCAAGAAGAGACCGTGATGAAGCAAGTATGTTTGGTCTCATCGGCGGTGGCTTTGACAGAAGTAATGGAACTTTTAAAACTCATGACACTTCAATAAGTACAAATGATGTTAGGGGAGCTATTTCAGAAGCAGAGGAAAGAGTTATGGAGCAAGTTCAAAAGCTTCATAATCAAGAGACACTTCGTAAGAGCGAAATGAGTCGTATGTCCCCAGATGCAGCTTGGTACAATAATAAGTTAAGCCCAGCAAGTATACTTGAAAATCGAAGAGAAAGTTTAAAAGAGATCGTGGCGACTAACCCTGTTCTCGTTGGCCAGTCTCTGATGAAGGACCCGACTAAAGTTGATGAAGCTTGTACTGTTATTAGTGATATTGCTCAAGAAGCAAAAGATAATGAGGGCTTCACTTGGGGGAAAGCAATTGCCTTTGGTGGGCTCGTTGTTGGTGGCGCTCTTTTAGTCGTAACTGGTGTTGGCGCTGTCGCTCTTCTTACCGGAGCTGTTGCTGGTGCCGCGGGCGCTACGGTCACAAGTGTGGGAGCCTTTGCTTTAGCGGGTGCCACTTTTAAAGGTTTAGCTGTCGCCGGTTTTGCTTATGGTGTAGCAGAGACAACCGTCTATGGAACCCGTTATTTACAAGCTGCTGAGCAAAGAGATGAACTCATTTCTTCTTACCTTGCTGGAGCGGGGGATCAAGAGACGGCAGATGAATTTCTTATTGCCATGGATGAAGCTGAGGATGCTCTCTTTAATGCTGCTTTTGCAGCCGGCTTTACTCTTCTCGATGTTCCGGGAGCAATGGCCATCGCTCGTCACCTTAAAGGGACCGAGAGAATGCAATTTCTAAAAGAGATCAAAGAGGCTTATAGCTTAATTCGTAAAAGTGGCCCACTTAAGCAAAATCTCACTTTAGTCAAAAATACTATGGGTAAAGCCAATGTTCAAAAAGTTTTAAAAGAGCTTTCTAAGTTAGAAAAGCCTAGTGAAATCTTTAAAAAGCTTGAAAAGATGAGTGCAGATGAAATGACCGACTTTTTTCAAAAGGGTCTTGATGCCTGTACGGAGATGTGTGGCGTATGATGAGACAAATGAAGAACACATTCTTTGTCCTTCTTATAATGTTGATGTCTTTCAACATCGAAGCCGCTGGTTGTAAAGGACTCGCTAACTTTGTTGATCTTGCACTTAATAAGAGCAAGTCTCCTTCTCAGGCTTTAGAGCTAGCGAAGAGAGTGCACTCATTAGAGCAGGCAAGTGATCTAAAGATTGTTGAAGACGGTCAAGATGTCGCGATAAAAGTTGAGGGCTATGCAGATGGGAAGCTTCTCTATCGTCGTGACGGCAATGATGAAGTTCTCTCTTATGATATTCTTGAAAATGATATCGATGCTCTCTTTAAAAGGGCTGAAGAGCCAAGTGCAGTCGCTGCGAGTGATGATGTCATCTCTGCGGGTGATGATACTGCTGAGGTTGCTGCCGATATTGTCCCTGACTATGTTAAGGTCGCCGAAGAAGCGGATGGTGGTCCTGGAATTACAAGTGTAACGGGAAGAGTTGATGCGTCTGATGCAAAACTTGTTGAATCACCAGATGTCGAAATTTCTCTTTCGTCGATTACGACGGATATAAGTGCACCTAAGAACCTGGATGAAATACCATCTTTTTCTGCATTTGATGATGCTGCACCCGTTATAAGATCCAATGTTGATTCACCTGTGCTTAGGCCACAAGGACCTGCCTCACGACTTGATCCTATTGCTCCAGAGCGGGCTCTTGTCGTAAGAGAGCCTTCATTACCCGCTGTTCGCCCAGATGCTGTAACAGCACCGAAAGCACCGGGTGGTGATCTCGTTGTAAGAGATCCTTCTCTTCCTGCTGTGAGACCGGACACGCCAGTTGTTCGTCCCCAAGGACCAGCTTCGCGTCTTGAACCGATCGCTCCAGATCGCGCACTTGTTGTTAGAGAGCCTTCATTGCCTGCAGTTCGTCCAGATGCCGCCGTGGCGCCAAAGGCACCAGGGGGAGCACTGGTGGTACGAGATCCATCGCTTCCTGCAGTCAGACCAGAGACACCTGTTGTTCGTCCTCAAGGACCGACCTCGCGTCTTGAGCCAATTGCGCCTGATCGTGCGATTGTTCTTCGTCAGAATACTCTTCCTGCGAGGCGTGTTGAGGCTGTGGCCGAAGCGCCAAAAGCTCTTCCAGCACCAGAGCCTGTGCGGGGATTACCTGCGCCAGCCACGCGAATTGATGCCATAAAAGTCACGGGAGAGACCCCTCTTCAACCAGCGGCGCCTCGTCTTGAGAGTGCACCCCGTGTTGATGTTGATAGCACTAGAAGAGTGGTTCCCGGTCGAGGAAATTTCCCCGATGATATTGTTGATAAAGTAATCTCTTTTACAAGCCCTGCGGGAACTAAGCCCACACGTGGACGTGTCATTGATATTAACAACGAGTCTGTTGTTATTAAAACTGATAAGGGAGTTGAGACGGTACGCTTTAGAAATATTGATTCCACTACACTTCGAATTGAAGAAGGTGCTGTTATTGGTCGTCCTAGCCAAGGAATTGCAAGACCAGGTCGTGCTGATTTTGAGGGATTAAACCCCGGTGACTCTGTAGCCTTTACTGCCCCAGGTGGTGGTGCTCCTAAATTCGGAAAGTTTGTACGTCTTAATAATCAATCGATCATTTTAGAAGTTATGGTCGACGGTAAATTGGTGGAGAAGCCTTTTCGTTTCAGAGACATAAATAGAGACAGTATCGCTTTAAGGGCAACTGTTCCTCGAAACCGCGCTGTTGTTGTTCGGGGAGGAAGTGGGGAGATTCCAGCAATTCCCGCCGAAGTTCCAGCTGTGGCCGGTTCACGCGATATCGCTGAGGCCACTGGACGTGAAGTGGTCCCTTATGTCCACACGGGCGAGGTTCTTGAAGGTGGCAGTGATGTTGCTCGCGCTGAACCTATCGCGGGGAAATTAGAGTCTCCTGTTATTGAAGGTTCTCTTGCGGAGCCAGCAATAACTTTAGAAAGTTCACGAGCAGTAGCCAAAGTTGAGCCATCTACAGATGTCGTTCCCTACCTTCATCAGGGGGATCTTGTTGATGGGGCGACAGATGTTGTTAAGGCCGAGCCTATCGCGGGACGAATTGAATCTCCTTATATTGATGGTTCACTCGCTGACAGTGCACCACGAGTAAGAACACCAAGAAGACTTGAAAATTTTGAAGTAGCAAGAATTGGTAAGGCGCCTGAAGGTGTTCCTGATAACTTTGCAGCTTTCTTTAAAGAGGGATATCAAGTTAGCTTTAAGACCAAAGATGGTGTCAATGTCTCTGGAACTTTTAAACGTATTGATGGAGAGTACGCTATCTTTGAGGCGGCCGATGGAAGCATCTTCCGTATTCGTCTTGCTGATATCGATGACCTTTCCATTGTAAGCCGTTTGTCTCCTTGGACGACTTCGGCCAGAGAGTTTGATGAACTCATAAAAGGTGATTATGTCATCGACTTTAAGTATGGAGACGATATTGCTGATGCTGTTGGAGGAACAAAAGAAAATATTAGAACGACTACAGACTCCATGCGCTTCTTTGAAAATCTTGGAAAAGGACCTTTTAGAATTGTGGAAAGAGGTCGTGACTTCATTAAAGTCCTTGGAAAAGGAATGCGCAGTCCTAAGAGAATTTCTTTGAGTGCTCTTAAGCGAAATAGAGTTGCCATTAGTGCTCGCCGTCTTCTGAACTCTGGTTATGAAACGGCTAGAGCTGCAGGAAGAGCTGCAAATGAGCTAGATGATGGAGACGAGAGAACAGGAGTTGATAATGGGGAGCTCTCACCAGGTCCAGGTGATCAAACTGATCCTGACCAAACTGATGCTGAGCCCACCCCGACCCCGACACCGACACCTGACGATGATGATGGTGGTGGATATCAAGAATATGGTAGTGATGATGACTCAGAAGATGAAGACGTCACCTTACCTCCACCTCCTGGTCAAAGACGCCAGCAAGGTCGTGGAAGGCAGCCATTTCAGCCTGCTCCGACTCACAAATCTGGAATTCAGATTAAGCAGGGTGTTTTCTAGAGGGCCAATATTACCTGTTGACACTTACGCAAAACTTGCGCATAATGAAATGCGTATATGGAATCTCGTGTAATTAGTTATCTCAACATTCCCGCCTTTCCCATTGCTCTTGAGAGGATTCAAGATCCAGGTCTCAAGGAGAGGGAAGTGGCCATCGCTCCACGCTCTAGTGATAGAGCGAAGTTGTGGTCAGTCTCACCGGAAGCAAGAAAGGCTGGTCTCTCTAAAGGAATGCCTGTTGGGCAAGCACGAAAGATTTTACCTTCTGTGACAATCGTTGAACCCAATCCAGATCTCTATAAGCAAGTAAATCGGAAGCTTGAGACGGCCATCAAGAAATGGCTTCCGGTTTATGAGTTTGAGCGCGAGGGGAAAATCTATTTGGATTACACAGGGTTTCGCCGCCTCTATGGTGGTCCGGAGGATTTTTCCCTCCAACTCAGACGCCTATTGAAGAATGACTTCTCCCTTGATTGCTCCCTTGGCCATGCGGCCAATAAATTGGTGGCTAAAGCCGCGGCCAAGGAAGTGATTAAAGGCGTCGATAAAAGCCATATCCTTAACATTGAAAAGGGTCAGGAAGCTCCGTTCTTGAGTCCTCTCGAAGCAGACGTTCTGCCCATTGTTCGAATATTGAAGAGTCGGCGCTCCACACGCACACACGACATTTTTGCTGACCTCAATCTTCAAACAGTCGCAGATTTGGCTGCGCTCAACCGTTTATACCTAACGGCAGCCTTCGGACCTTTTCATGCGGAAACTCTATACCAAATGGCCCGAGGGGTAGACCCTCGGCCAGTGGTTCCGCCTAAGAGAGAACCCACGGTTTTCTGTGAAGAGCATCTTGAGAATGAGACGAATAATATTTTCGAACTCAACTTTAAGATCGAAAACCTTCTTGAGGAAGCGTGTTCTAAGTTACGAGTGATGCAGCAATATGCTCAAAGCCTTAGCGTAGGAGTGCGCTACAGCGACTATAAATATGTCGAAAGGAGGAAGGAATTCGATGGGCCTTTTCAGTACCAACATCAAGTTGCTAAAGAGTTGCGCAAGCTTTTTACTCATTTACTTAATCGTCGAGTTGCTATTCGTTATATAAGCCTAGAGGCTAAGGGATTAACTCGTAGTGAAATTCAACTCTCTCTCTTTGAAGAGGAGGACCACAAGAATAAAAGAGTACTCGATGAGACTCTTGATCTTCTCGACGAAAAGTTTAAAGGAAAAATACTCTTTGGAAGAAAGCTTCTTGCCTAGCGATGTTCCATGTCCACACTCATTCCGTCTATTCTCCAATGCAAGGGCTGGCTTCTCTAGAATGGCTCTGTGAAAGGGCACGGTCTTTTGGTCATCAAAGCCTTGCCCTTACAGATACAAATGGACTCTACGGGATACCCCATTTTATTCAAGTCGCGCGTGAAAATGGTATTAAGCCAATTATTGGCACTGAGTTTATTTGTTCTGATTTTAGAGCGGTTATTCTTTGCCGAAACCAAAGAGGATTTAGAGGGCTCTGTAGACTTTTAAGTTCTCTTCATCAAAAGAGTCAGTCAGACTTTATGTCCTTATTTGAGAGTGAGTGTGAGAGTTGGATCGTTCTCAGTGATGATGAGAAATTTCTTCTCAACCTTAATACGTTCTACGATAAAAATTCTCTTTACTTTGAAGTGACCAAGGGAATCACGACTCAAAAGGAAATTAAGTGGGCGCAAGAGCAAGGGATTAAATTAATCGCTAGCGCTCGCGTCCATATGAGAGAAGAAGGAGAGGATGATCTCTATCGCTTGCTAAGGGCGATTGATGAGAATTGTACTCTCGAAGAAGTTTCTTTTGAGAGGGTTCACAGTCCTTTTTGCTTCTTCGCTAATGATGACCAGATGAAGAGATGGTTTGAACTGATTCCTGAAGCTCTTCATCATCTCGACTATATTGAGCGCCACTGTCGTAGTGACTGGTTTACAGGGGACTTAATTTTTCCCCAGTTTCGTGGGATGGATACAGAAGAAGCCTCTCTCTCTTTAAGGCAAAAGTGCCTAGAGCGGATGGTATGGCGTTATCCCGAAGCGGATAATGGGATGATGAGAAAGGTTGAGGAGCGTCTTAGCTACGAGCTTCGTATTATTGAAGAGAAAGGATTTAGTAATTACTTTCTAGTTGTTGATGATTTTGTCTCTCAATCGGGAATTAATTGCGGTCGTGGCTCAGGGGCGGCGAGCCTTGTTTGCTATCTTCTCGGGATTACCCACGTTGATCCCATTAAGCACAACCTCTTCTTTGAGCGCTTTCTTAATGAGAAGCGAGTTGATCCTCCCGATATCGACATAGACTTTCCCTGGGATGAGCGTGACGATATTTTGGATTATGTTTTTAGAAAGTATCCTGGTCGTGCGGCCATGGTGGCCAATCATAATTTTCTTCGTGACCGCTCTGCCATTCGTGAGGTAGCGAAAGTTTTTGGGATTAAAGAAGATGAAATTAGCTTTATTACGAATCGTCTTCCCCGTGTGGAAGTTGATCAAACGTGGCGAAAAATTCTTTTCTTGGCCAATCAAATACAAGGATGTCTGCGGCATCTCTCCGTCCACTGCGGAGGGGTTGTCGTTACTCCTGGACCTATTGAGGAATATGCACCTGTGGAATGGGCGACAAAAGGTGTACCTGTCATTCAATGGGAAAAGGATCAGACAGAGTTAGCGGGTCTTGTGAAGGTGGACTTACTTGGCAATCGCTCTTTGGCCGTGGTTCGTGATAGTTTATGGGCCGTAAATCAGAATTATCAAAAGCATTATGACTACCGCTCTTTTAATCCTGTCGATGATGAACGGACTAAGGAAATGATGATTATTGGTAATACGATGGGAGTTTTCTATGTTGAATCTCCAGGAACACGTCTTTATTTACAGAAACAGCGCAGTGGGGAGTTTGAGCATAATGTAATTGCGGGCTCGGTGATCCGGCCTGCTGCTCGTCGCTTTGCCAATATTATTGCAAAGAGAATTCAAGGAGAACCCTTTACCCATTTTCATCCCAGTCTAAAGGATGTTCTCGATGAGACTTTTGGTGTGCTCATTTACCAAGAGCAAGTGACACAGGTTGCGATGATCCTTGCGGACTTTGATGTTGTAGAGGGCAATGATTTAAGAAAGGTGCTAGGGAAGAAGCATAAGCAAAAGAAATTAAGCCATTATAAAGAGAAGTTCTTTTCTGGTGCTCGAAAGAAAGGGATTGAGCAAAAAACCATTGAGGACGTTTGGGAGATGATTCTAAGCTTTTCAGGTTACTCTTTTTGTAAGCCTCATTCGGCATCTTACTGTTTGGTCTCATTCAAAGCTGCCTATTTAAAAGCGCATTATCCTGCCGAGTTTATGGCCGCAGTAATCTCTAATCAGGGGGGCTTTTATAGTGTTAGTGCTTACCTTGAAGAGGCCAGGCGCTTTGGTATTCATATTTTACCAGCGGATATTAATGAGAGTGAATTTCATTATAAAGGTTTTAAGAATCAAATACGCACAGGTCTTATGCAGCTTAAAGGGATTAAGCGAAAGACGATTGACCAACTTCTCTTTAGTCGCTCAGAGTTTGGACCATTTCAAAATATTACGGACTTTCTTCAACGAGTGGAGATGAGCTTTGAGGAGGCACGCACTTTTGTCCAAGCGCGTGCTCTTTCAAGTATTCGCCACAAGGAAAAAGTGCTGGTTTCCCTTATGTGGGATGTCTATATCTTCTATGCTCAAAAAAAGGGTCACTTTAATGGCGTTGATAACTGGGAAGAGATGATGGACCTTCCTGAGCTTCGCGAATATGAGGTCGGTCAGCTACTTGGGTGGGAGGAAGAGCGTATGGGAGCTCTTGTGACAATTCCTCGCTGGCGTCTCTATCAAAATCTTTTAAAAAGAGATGATATTGTGAGAGGGGTCGATTTTCCGGGCCTTGTCGGCCAGTCGGTTCTTCTCTATGGAGAGTTTGTAACTTCTAAGGCCACGAGAACAAAGAGTGGGGATACTATGCTCTTTGTTTCTTTTAGTGATGACTGCTCTATTTATGAAACGGTCTTCTTTCCCGAGGCCTATATCGCTTATCGGGATATCCTCTTTTTAGAGGGGGTCTTTCTCATTCAGGGGATTGTGCAGGATGATCTGGGCTCCTATGTACTTCAGGTGCACCATCTTCGGCGACTTGAGATGTAAGAAAACTGATATTTTCTTACATTGCGTTGCGTAGCAGGGTTCTTTTTATAGAGTTTCAGCTATTTAGCTATCATGAAAAGCAGTAATCATCTATATTTCAGCCTCGAACCGAGGAAAGAAAAATGAAGAAAACCCTATTGATGGCCCTTTGCCTATTGGCCACACCAGCTTTTGCAAAGACAGAGTTCTCTAAGCTCGTGAACTACGTTCAAACAAAATATGCCGATAATTTCAAAGATTATCCTATCCTCATCTTCGATATCGACGAAGTGGAGTACCGCTATGCTCAAGCTAATGCCTTTGGTGAGTCCAAAGAAAAAGAAAAGCAGCGCTCACAAATCGTAAAAAAATATGTTCAAGAAAAAACAGGAATAGAGCTTTCAGATAATGAAGCTGGAACCTATGAGATGTATACAACTGTTCTGAAAGAAGGTGCTTATGCAATGCCAACCTTGATGGATGGTCCAGATAGGCGCAAAGTTTTTAAAATGTGTGCTGTCTTTCCAGCAGCTCCCAATAGTAATCAAAGATTGGAAACAGAGAGAATCACAGGGCTGACAACTCCTGGCGCATATAAAGAGGTCTCCTATGAAGGCCTTAAAAAGAAAATGAGTTACGAAGAAATGCAGGCTTTTTCTCTTTATCATGAACTCGGTCACTGTATGGACCAGGTCTTTATGCCCCACAATTACAATACTTATGAAGTCGGTGCTCATGACGTTCATATGAGTGAGTCTTATGCAGAAGTTTTTGCTCTTATGATGTTGGAACGTGAGGGACTTAAGGGAACAGGACAAACTCGTGCTCTTTTAAGAAATCTCTACACACAAGAAATGGGGAAGTGGTTCATCGATAACCCTGGAAACGGTTTTGGCAATCCTCTCTATTTAAAGGGAGGGGTTATTTACTACCTTGCGCCATCACTTCTTGCGACCAATGAGTTTGTGAAGAGACACCGTGACTTTGTACAGGGACCAGTTGAAGATCTTCTTGCTAAGGCTAAAGAAATTGTCGATGAGCACGCTCTTGAAGGAAGAAGCTTTCATGGTATTTTTAGGGCTCTCAGTGAAGACAGAGAAAATGTTCTTGAAATGTATCGAGAGTTTTCTTTTACTAACCCGAGCTTCTTTCGTACAGCTTACCGAGATATCTTAAGATTCTTAGATTTCTCTCCTTTTCTCTATGACATGATTGCTGGCTTCGCTCCCAATCAAGATGAAGGAGTTGAGGCTTCAGCTCTTGAGGCAGCAGATTACTGTGCTATGGAAAAAGAAGAACTCTATACTTATATTCAAGAAAAGCGCTCTGAACTTAAAGAGGTCGCCTATTCTTATGAGGCTCAAAAAGAGAGAAGAGCTCAACTGAATAAAGTCTTTGAAAGCTACTCTAAATGTGACTAAGGCTCACTTTTGCTGCGGGCCCTTGCATAGGTAAGGGCTGTTGGGTCACATCCCGTATACTTTTTTGTATTTATATAGGCACTACCAGAGCTTCGAGAGCATTTTGTGATGAGAGAGCACTTGGAGCATTCATCAAAATCTTTAAATTCAAGCGCACGAATTCTTTTGAGGGTCGGACTCTCATCCCAGATTTTACGAAGCTCTTGATGACGAATATTTCCACAAGGAAGAGGGGCTCCAATACAAGGGTAAACTTCCCCGTGAGCGTCAATACCAATAACACTCTTAGCACAACCACACATGACATTCTTGTCCGCATTTTCATGGGCAAAGAAGTGACGATGAGGACCTTTTAGGAGAATAAGGTAATCCTCTTCTTGAAGGGCTAAATCTGTTTTCGCTTCTGTTCCGTCATAGCGATCTGTTATTTCATCACTAACAAAGTATTGAACTCCAATTTCTTCAAGAATTCGAATCATTTCAGCAAGCTCAGTGTAGTTGCCTCGGTGAAGAATGATAGAAGTATTAACGGGTAAACCCGCTTCTTTACAAAAACGTATGCTTTGGATGGTTTTAGAGAAGCCCTTCTTCTGGCTAAAACTGATATAAGAGTCCTCGTTAGCTCCATAGAGGCTAATGTCAATCTCCTTGACCCCATGAGTTCTCAGCTTTTTAGCTAGGTCTTTCGTTATCAAAGTACCATTAGACTTTATTCTTAAATGAAAATGGTGAGACTGAGCATAATCTAAAATATCAAATAGGTCTGGGTGAAGGAGAGGCTCTCCCCCTGATATATTGAGGCTGAGAACCCCCAAGTCAGCAAGGGCATCGAGGGCTTTGTAGATTTCATTAAGCGTTAATTCATTTTGAGAAGCATAAGGGGTCGAGCGGTCAAAATTATAGCAGTGCTTACAACGCAGGTTACACTTTTGTGTTATTTCAAGAGTTCCAAAAAGAGGTTGAAAGCTTTTACGAGCAGCTTGTATATTTCGGGTAAGTACACTTGGTGATTTCATGAAGGGGTGATGATCTTTTTCTCAAGCAAGGAGCCTAAAAAGAGGTTAAGGTCACTTTTAATTTCTTCTGGCTTAACTTCCTGATAAGTCTGAATCAGTTCCTCTTCGATCCCGCTTTTGTCAAAGCCTTGTGAAATAAGATCAAATATTAAGCTCGCCATGGGATTAAGTTCATGAGCACTTTCCGTTTCGATAGTATCGAGTATAAGGATTTGCCCATCGACTTCACGCCAGGATAATTCAGCATTGATTTTGTAACTTTCCTTCATGAAGAGCTCCTTGTTTACCCTCTATATTATGACATAATAAAAGCTAATTTAATGTTAACGAATGAGGCCTCGTTGGTAAATATAAAGAAAACCCCTCTTTTTAGGAAGATAGAGGGGTTATCGGAAAGGGAAAGAAATAGGATAGTCAATGATCATGGGCTAAGAGGCTTCTATGGTATGTCTACAACTAAGCAGCGCTTAGCAAATTTTCATAAACTCGAGTTGGCAAAAGAGGTTTCTCGCCTCCTTGAGGAAAAGAGTATTCAGTTTGCTTTTATTAAAGGTGTGAGCTTTTTAGGAGATATTTACCCTGACTTCAGTTTGCGTTTTATGAGTGATATTGACGTCTATATACCATCATCGCATAAAGGTGAACTCTTATCTCAGACCCTAACAGAGAATGACTTTATCAAGCGTGAGGCAAAGACATGGCTAGGCAATGCTCACAAGGAAGAATGGATTCATCAAGGGAGCGGTGTAAATTTAGAAGTTCATTATCAACTGTTTTGGCATGTGAAGGGCTGGGATCAAGATGATTTTTCTTTTCAAGGTAGTGAACTGACAACCCTTAAACCAGAACTTCATTTCGTCTATCTCTGTGGTCACTATTGTTTTCAACACACTTGTCAAAAGCTCTATTGGCTTATTGATTTTGAATTCTTCTTGAATAAATATGAACTTAACTGGGAAGAGGTAAGGCTTTTAGCGAAGACATTGAGGCTTGAAAGAAGTGTCGGTTTTGTTATGAAGCTTCTTGATAGCGCTTTTGAGAGGAGAAATCCTCTTTCTCAAGGTCCAGTATCATTCCCTGTCAATGATGAGGTTTTTCTTAGTGACGGACTTGGAGCCTATAGCTTTCTTCTTAAGAGCTACTTAAAAGACTCTATTTCTGATGAGCTAAGATACAATATCTTCTGGTTAACCAATTTAATATCCACAAAGGTAGCTTCCAAATAACTCTTAGTAGCTTTGGCCTATGATGGAGGTAGTTCCCGCTGAGTTTCGCCTTGATCATATTTGCAAGCTTTAATACGTGAAAAGGTCTTCCGTTAAGAGAGGTGAGCACTCCTAGAACTACTAACTCATGACTATCAAAGTAGGGGTTATTGTCACCTTTAAAAAGGCCATCCCCTAAATAGCGATGAACAATGAATTCTTTATGTCCTTTGTCTCTTAGTAAAACGACATCGCCTTTTGAAAGTGTTGGGGAGGTTACGAAGGTGACACGATCTCCTTCTAAGAGAAGGGGGACCATACTTATACCACGAATGTTAAGGGTTAAGGGTCTATCGTTTTCCATAGAAGGTCATTTTTAGGAAAGAGGAGACATTGAATTTCTTTTCTTTCAAGAAAGTGAGCTGCAAGTTCAAGCGTAGCTTCTTTGTCTTCTCGTTTCATGAGACTCCAAGGGAGATTGGCAAAACTTGCGAGGAGAACTCTGTGCTGTTCAATAGGACTCATTTTTGAGACAGATATTTTTTGAGATTGTTTAATCCAAAAAATACGGTCGATTTTAAAAGCAGAGTCAAAAGGAGCATCGGGCTTATAAAGACCTCCAACACCGCCTGCACTCACTGTGAGGTCATTTTCTTTAATTGAAATGAGATTCATATCATCAGAGAGAATTCTATTTCCATGACGAGTGGCGAGTTCTGTTATTGTTGTCTTTCCGGCACCAGAGGGACCCAGAAAGAGATCTGCAGTCCTATCCTTTTTGATAATTGCACTACAATGAAGCATAGCCTTAAAGTCTCTTATCAGAAGGGGAGAGAGAAGCCATCTAAAAAAATTATGAAGGCCATCATCGATATCATCACTAAATAAAGCATAAATATCATCATGAACATATTTAGCGACAAAGTCTCTTTGGATAAAACAATCATCAACTTGAAAGACTTCACTACTGGGATCATCGATAAAGAGATCTGTGGTTTTTTGGCAAGGAGGGTGATGATAAATAGAGAGGCTATCTTTTGGCTTAGAATCTAATTTCCACTGAGGTGGGAGGTATTCACTTAGCTTTTCAATCATCAGAGCTGAAGTTGAAGAGAAGGTGAGGACTTGCCCGTGAAAGGTGAAAGAGAGACTGTAGTGATAATTTATCGGAAGATCTTTAAGAAGAAAGGCCTTCTTAGATCTCATCTTGCTCCAAGACTCTTGCATTAACTATTTAGTCTATTAGAGCGACAAAAGTGAACAGGCCCTGAAACAGTGGATTTTCTACCTCCATTAGTGGAGCCATTACAACTGGCCGCAAAGGCCAAGAGCTTTTCTGAAAATACCTCAGGTTTTTGGTAGGTTTTTGGCTTTTTAATTTTGGTTTTTTTCTTCTCTTTCATATGAAGTTTCCTTTTCTCTATATTACCAAGCATCTCGCCTAGGAGAAATATAGAATTCTTCAAATAGAGGACACTAGTGCTCCGAAAATGGGCAAACTTAAGAGTTCTTTAAAACTAAGCCAAAATGTCTCTAAAAAATCACATTTAAAAAGTTAAGAAAATGAAGAAATCCTATCTTTTAAGGCTTAAGAAATTCAATAATTACAGGGAGATAGGTTTGTTGTTCCAAAATTTGCCCTTTGTTCTCCAAAAAAGGGCTCAGTTACGCCTCAAACGCCACTAGACCGATAAAGAGAGGATGATTATCCCTTAAAATGTTAGGTGCGATGAGTCAGGTTAAGAAAAACCAAATTTATGTCTATCTATTGAAGATCGTGCTGATATTCACGGGCACGTTTGTGCTTATTTTTGATTCTTCTTACGCGGCTATCTCTGGGTACGGATCCTTTGGGGGAACCACAACGACTGCTCCTTCAAATATTTCCAATCTTAACCAAGATAATCCCTACGCTATCCGTTGGACTCAAGAGCGCTTTGACTCAACTTATTTTGATCATGATACGAGTTCCTTTAATCATGAAATCACGGTTAAGGTATCGGGTCACTACCGATTAAATCTTGTGATTCCCTTAGATGAAGTTTCGGGCTCGAATCGCCGCTCTATCCGTTCTGAAGTTTTTATTAACGGTAGTGCTATTGATATCGGTCGCGCTGAATCGAGCTACATAAGAGATTCTAATGATCACACAGGCTCTTCCCTGCATTTGAACACGATTCTTCCAAACTTAAGTGTAAACGATGTCATTGAAGTTAGAGTTTCTAAGCAAACAAATAGAACGGGTGATGTCGTTACACCTGGGGCTCAGCTTTTTCTTAAGTATGTAGATCCTAGTTCTAAAGTTATGCTACTTAAGGGGAGTGAATCAACATCTGGGACTTCTCTTCATACGAGCAGTGAAAGCTCTTTGTTATGGGAAGAGAGTGCTTTGACTAACACGGCCTTCACTCATAGCACGGTAACGAATGCCAATGAAATAACGCTCAATGAGTCCGGAAGCTATAGAGTTTCCGTTAATATCCCTCTCCAAGATCCGTCTTCTTGTCCGGGCAATAACAGAACCTCTGTTAAAGCGCTCATTCGTCTCGATGGTGCTCTCGTGAACTCTGGTGCTGCGACACAGGGTTATATGAGATGTAGTGATGACCATCAGTTTTCATCTCTTCATTATTCGGGCTATCTCAATGGTGTCAGCGCTGGACAGAAAATTCGCATAGGACTTATCGCCAATACGAATGTCACAGCGTCTGTTGTTATTCCTTCTGGTAAGAAAGCAAGTATCGCTTTAGAAAAAGTTGATTCATCAACAAAGTTAATCTCACTCACTGGAACAAGTCTGACGAGTGGAAATAATTGGAATGAAACATCAGGTGGAAGTGTTCGTTGGACAAACCAACAAGTTAAAGATGCTAGTATATTTACCCATTCGACTTCCTCGAGTTCTCATCAGATTACCTTTGCTGAAAGCGGTGATTATCTAGTGACTTATGGGGACTATTTGACTTCAGGTGTTCAAAGAGCAAATCCTGCGGTTCAGCTGCGCTTGAATAATTCCTTACCTGATGGTGCCGAATGCCGCACTCATTATATCCGTAATCAAAATAACCACGATGAGAGTTCCTGTTCACTGGTTTATCTTCTTGAAAATGTAAGTAGTGGTGATGTTCTTGAGGTCGCTCTTAGTGCTTCAGCAGAGACAGGAACAGTAAACGATGTCAGACCTGCTGAACTGCATATCTATCAAATTTCAGCGGGTGAGCCCATTTTAGATATCGCCAATATTCCGAATAAAGATATTCACTTTGATATGTCGAGTAACGCTAATGTTCTCGATAGTTCTAATCGTAATGCCAATGACTTGAGTTTTTCAAATACAGTTCAAACGGCAGTCGATATCAGTGGAAGTGAGTTTCCTCATAATGGCGTGCAGACAAATGCTTCAAGGCAACCGACATTCGATAAAGTGACAAAGGTATTAAACTTTGATGGAAGTAATGACTTTTTTGAAATTGCAAACGCTGATGACATTAACACAGCGACTGCGACAGAGCGAACCTTTGCTATCGTCCTGAGGACGGGGCCTGATATTACTACACGCCAGATGATCTATGAAGAAGGGGGGACTGTAAGAGGTATAAATGTTTATATCAGAAATGGGTCACTCTATCTTGGGTTTTGGAACGACAGAAATGATGGCGATGGCCGACAGAGTTTTGTCTCTACCAATACCACGATTCAAGCCAACACCAATTACTATGTAACCCTCGTTTACGATTATTCGAATTACACAGGACCTAGTGGTCCTAATGGGAATTTAAGGGGAACGATTAATGGTACTCCTTTCAATTTTTCAGGCTCAACAACGTCAAGGCTTTTTCCTCACTCTGGAGCAATTGGCCTAGGGGCAATGAATAATGATACTTGTTACGACACTGGTTGTGTTGGTGGTGATGGGGACTACTTTCAAGGTGATATCTTTGAATTCGTTATGTACAACGCTGCGATCTCTCCAGCCCTTGAACAAGAATACTATAATTTTCTTGCAGAGAAGTGGCCTGATCCCTTTCCGGTTACCAATTTAGAACTCGCTTCTCAATATACAGATGATAGTGGAGCAAGTCCGCTCATCACTTGGAACGCTTCTATTTCTACAGATATTGATCACTATGAAATAGCTCTCGGGACGACGCCCGGCGATGATGACTTCTTAACCTATACAGATGTAGGGAATGTCACCTCTACGACGCTTTCTGGACTCAGCCTTAATGAGTGTGTGGAGTACTATGCTTCAGTAAAGTCAGTCGATCCAGAACCTAAGGAATCGACAATTGTAACAACGAGCTTCTTTAAATATGATGGGACAAGTCCTACAGACCCGACAGGTCTAGTGCTTTCGGGTGGTGCTAGTAGTGATGTCAGTAAAACTTTATCCTGGACTGGAGTTACTGATAACTGTGCTTTTGAACGATACGAAGTTGCTCTTGGGACATCAAGTGGCGCAAGTGACATTGTCACGTGGACAGATGTTGGAGCTGAACTCTCTCATCAGTTTTCAGGTTTAACATTAGCGGATGCAACTGATTATTATATGTCTGTCAGAGCAATCGACAGTGCCGGAAATTTGTCTGCAGAGATTTCAAGCGCTGCGTGGCAGGTTGATTCCTGTGTCGCTTCCGATGTTACAAGTCCCACTAATCCAACAAATCTTTCCCTTGCCGGTATTGGAGGAACGACGAGTTCTCCAACGTTAAACTGGGATCAAAGTAGTGATGGTTGTGGATTGAGTCACTATGAAGTCGCAATTGGAAGTAGCGCAGGTGCTAGTGATATTGTTTCATTTAGCAACGTAGGTGATGTCTCAACTTATCGATTTACAGCTCTATCAACAGCTCTCAATACAAATACAAACTATTACCTAAGTTTGAAAGCGGTTGACCTAGCAGGTAATGAGTCATCAGTTCAAAGTAGTGGTGTTTGGAGTCTCCCTGCGCCAGGTACGGTGAGTTCAGGTCTCGCTCTTTGGCTAGATGCTGCTGATATAAGTTCTCTCTTTCAAAATTCTAATTGTTCTTCTTCTCCGGTAACAAATGATGGTGATGCAGTCGGATGTTGGTTAGATAAATCTCAAAATGGTAACAACCTGACTGCGGCAAGTAATAATGCAAGGCCAACCTTTCAGACAAATGAATTTAATGGAAATGGTGTTATTCGCTTTGATGGAAATAACGATGCTCTCGACTTTACTGCTATCACAAATATGAGAACTGTTTTTGTCGTTAATAAGTCGAATGAGACTTCCTATCAGCCATTCTTTGGCCACACTTCTAACACAGACTGGTTTACCAATGACAATTCTTTGGTCTCCTCAAGTGCCAGTGCCTCTCTTCGCAATGGTACATGGAGGGTAAATAAATCGAATATCTCTAATCCACAGTTAACGACACAAACGGGTCAATATTCTCTCTATAGTGTTGTTTCGACGGGAAATGTAAGAGCTAATCATATTGCTTCAGATCGCAAGAATAACGGCCGCTTCTTTGGTGGTGATGTTGTTGAGGTCATTGTTTATGATCGCGCCTTATCCGAGTCCGAAGTGGAAAATGTAGAAAATTACTTATTCGATAAGTGGTTTTCAAGTGCGCCAGGTGCATTGAGCGGACTTTCTCTTTCCAGTAATTTTACTTCTCTCAATAACACCTCTCCGAATCTCACCTGGAACCATTCACAAGCGTCCGATTTTAACTATTATGAAATTGCGCTAGGAAAAAATGAAAACTCTAATGATGTCGCGGGTTGGTTTAATATTGGGGGTAATAATAACTATGCTTTCACAGGCACTCTTTTAGAAGAATGTGTTGACCTTTACATCAGTGTCAGAGCTGTTGATACAGATGGACTTACAGGCGAGAGCAGCTCCTCGGACTCTTTCGTCTATGATGGTACAAGTCCAACTACCCCTGCTTCATTGTCTCTATCAGGCAATGCTTCCCCATCTCTTTCTAAGACGCTAACTTGGGCGAATGCGACAGATAGTTGTAGTAGCCTCACTTATGAGCTAAGCCTTGGCACAAGCGCTGGAGCTCAAGACACAGTTGTCTGGAGTGATGTTGGCAATATTAACTCTTATCAGTTTAGCGGTCTATCATTAGCCCCAGCTACTGATTATTTCATCAATATTAGAGCAAAGGATAGTGCTGGTAATCTTTCAGCTGTTGCCACAAGCGAGGCTTTTCAAGTAACCAATTGTGTTTTAAGTGATACAACTGATCCTTTAGCCCCAACAAGTATCAATCTCTCAGGGAATGCTAAGCTGCAAGAATCGCCGAGTTTTTCTTGGGTAGCAGGTAGTGATGCCTGCGCTTTCTCTCATCATGAAGTTTCTCTTGGAACCAGTTCAGGTGGAAATCAGATCGTTGATTGGACAAATATTGGTACTAATACATCTCATCAATTTAATAATCTTGCCAGTAACTTAAGTTTCGATACTGATTATTACTTTAATGTCCGCTCCGTAGATCAAGCAGGAAATATTTCATCTGTCCTCTCAAGCGCATCATGGCAACTCAAGGGACCAGCATCTGTTTCTGCAACTGGCCTGTCAATGTGGATAGATGTTGATGATAGAGATACACTCTTTCGTAATGATGACTGTACCGTAAACGTTATTCACCATAACCATAGTATCGGCTGTGCCACTGACCTTAGTGGGAACTCTAACCACCTTACGGTAAATGCGAGCGCAAATAAACCGACTTTGAAAAATAATAGTTTTAATGGAAAACGCTCCCTCTATTTTGATGGTTCAACAAATGAGTACCTTGAGTTCACAAGTCGATTGACAGATATTAGGACGGTTTTCTGGGTCATAAAAGAAGATACTTCAAATCTTGGAACTCTTGTGCCGATCTTAGGTGATCCCAGTGGGGGAACGACTGATTTCGCTCGTGGTGCTACAGGGGGAGCATTCTTTAACAACTCTACCTCTAGTACTCTTGTTAGAAATGGGACCTTACGTTTAAATAAGAATGCAATAAATGGAACAAGTATTTCTGTACCCTCAAGTGAGTCGGTTGTCTCCCTTGTCACAACGGGTAATGTGAGGGCTGGGTCTTTCACTCAAGATACTCTTGCTTGTTGTGGTAATCGAACATTTGGTGGAAAGCTTGCTGAACTTATTATTTATAATAGAGCACTCAATGGAACTGAAGTAGAGGCCGTTGAGGACTACCTTATGACGAAGTGGAATCTTGTCAATACTACTACAGAGTGGTTGGGTTCTGTGAACACGGATTGGAATAATGCTGGAAATTGGAGTAATGGTGTTCCTACTCCTAGCCTTGATTGTATTATTGCTGATCGCGGCAATGATCCCATCATCAGTAGCGGAACGGCTACATGTAAAAATCTTGCTATCTCCGATGGAATACTGACTTTTCAAAATGGAGGTAACGTTGACCTTGAAATCTATGGCAATATTTCTATCCAGACTGGAGCACTCGTCAGTAATGATGGAGAGGTTATTGTAAGTGATGATGGTGCTCTCTTAACTAATCAAACTCTCGACTTTAATAATAGCTCTGTTAATTTAAGCTTTAGTAAAAGTGCAGGAGGGCAAGTGGAGCTTGAGGAAGATACACTCTTTACCTCTTTTTCAATGCCCTCTGGTTCGAACTTTTCTTTTAATGTGAATAATGGTGTGGAGGCTGATTTTTCAAATGGGCTTGTGATAAATGGGGGAACATTTGTCGCTCATGAAGGTTCTATTCTCGATTTTAATGCAGGTTCATCCTTAACGTTAAATGCGGGCCTTTTTCAGACAAGCGGTCTCAACGATTCGCTAGGAAGCTCTGGTCAAGACCTTTCAAGAAAGGTCATGTTGACGTCAAGTAACGGTCGTTGGTCATTTATTGCTAATGGCGGTGTGGTTAGTTTAACAGGATTTATCCTTAACAATCTTAATAATCAGGGACTCCAAATAATTGGGAATGCTAACTTAAGTAATCTTGATGGTGGTCAATTTACAAATCTTCATAAAGACTACACGACACCTACCCGTGCAATCACCCTCAATACAACAGAGCCTCTTTCTGAGTCTGTTGCTGTTAATATTGGTTTTAATTGGGGAAGTGCTAATACAGGGTATGCCGGAGATCCAACCCCTTCTGATAATTATTATACTGTCTATGCCAGTAATTGTGGCGGGGGAACTCTTGTCTTTGATCAGTGGTTTGGAGACTTTTGGGGAGACCCTATTGGATTTGATACCGAAAATAAAATATTTGATAATGCAGATGGGGGCAATTGTGGTATTAGTATGGATATCGCTGTGTCTCCTGTTACTCTGACTGAATTCAATGCTACTGCGTATGATGAGAGTGTGGTTATTGAATGGGAAACAGGCTCTGAGCTCAATCACTTAGGATTCAATCTTTATAGAAGTACCGACCCTGATAGTGGTTACGTTCAAATCAATAACGAACTGATAAGAAACTACCTTACTAGTGGTGAATTTAGAGGGCGTTATCGTTTCGTTGATCCCAATTTATCCAATAATCAAGTTTACTATTATATTTTAGAAGATGTCGCGACGAATGGTGATCGTGATCAATATGGTCCAGAGTTCGCGATTCCTCAATCTGCCTTAGGAGCTGTTCCTAATGACAACGATCCCGATCTCAATACACCGATAAATGATCCTGGAAGTATCAATCTTGGAGGCGGTGTCGCTATTCTAACCCAAACTCAAGGCAGTTTAAGGGTCTCTATTACACCAGGTTCTGTTCAGATGACTAATTCGGCTTGGGATGGAAACTATGTGGATGTATCTCTTCCTGGTTACACTAAATTTTCTGAGGCTGGATTTCCAGAGCTTTTAAATCGAAAGATTCTCATACCTGTCGATGATACTTATTCAAACGTACAGGCGACAATTTTCTCTCAGGCAAATAGTGATCTTAGTGGATTACTGGCAGGAAAGAAAATCACACCAGCTCCCTCATTTACTGCCAACGGAGATGGCGAACTTATCCCAAGTTACAGTGAGGACAATTTTGCTTATGCTCAAAATACCTATGACCCGCCAGTTTTCTTCAATGTAAAAAGCTCCACGGTATCCCTTCTTGGTAAGAACTACGTTGAAATCACCGTGAATCCTCTGAGGTATATCCCCACGTCCAATGCGCTTGATAAGTTGGATCAAATTGTTCTTGATATAGGACTAGAGGGAAGTGCATGGGATTATGTGCCTCCTAGTGATATCTATCAAGTTTCTCCTTCTGTCGCCGAGGGGACTCTCAATATAGAGGTTCAAGAAGCAGGAATTTATAGTATTGAATTCTCTGAAATTGCCGCCATCAATGCTGAAGGACCTTTCCTCAATAAGCCGATTGAGAATTTAAGACTCTATTCAAGAGGAAAGGAGATAGCTCTTAGGGTGGATAGTGGAGATGGGCTCTTTGGAAGTGGGGATCGTTTAGTTTTCTATGCTCCGTATTTTGAGAGTCTCTATGATCAGAAGAATATCTTAAGCCTTTCAACATATGACTTTAATGTTGAAGATGGTGCCTCTGAAGACGCATTAAGGATAGAAAGTTACCAACCTCAGGCTTCTCATTATGATGATCTCATTGAAGAGAATGCTAAGGAAATAATTATTAATGATAATACATACGCTGTCTTTGATGTGCCGGTAGGCATTTTTGAAGATCACCTTCTTCTTAAGAGGATATTCACTTCAAATGGTGGTGGTATTACTGGAAATAGTAGTTATCAAAAAACAATTCCATTAACGGATATTTCACCGAGTGCTCAATTTGTTCGTCTCTCAACGATTGTTTCGACAAGAGGGGTCTTATCAGAAAACCCAGATCATCACTTAGAACTCAGTATTAATGGTGTTGCGGTAGAGTCAAAAGTTTTTAAGGCACCTGTGCCCACGAGTATTATTTTCGATGTCCCACTCAGTTACTTTGTTTCTGGTAATAATACCATTCGTCTTACAGCGCTAGGTGATAAAGTTAAGCCAGGTGACTTTGATATGTTGGATATTGAAGAAATTAGAATAAATTACTCAAGCCTCAATGAACGTGAATCACTTCAGCAGTCCTTTAGTTCAGGGGCTCCGGGAAGCAAGTTCCTCTCAAGTGGATATCAGTCGGATAGTATTGAAGTGTTTGATGTGACCAATGAAAATAATATCTTTCAATATAGCGAAGTCTTTGTTGATAGCTTTGATGGCAATACTAGTTACGATGTATCTTATAAAATCCTTGGTAATGGTTTAGAGTCTGAGCAAAGCCAACAGGTCATTGTTGAAGACGAGGAATACTTTAGTGCTGCATCTCTAGCTCTTAGCCCTGGAGTCGAAACAATTCTTAAGAACTCTCAAAATGAAATTGATTATTTAGTTGTGGCCGATAAAAATGTTTTAAGTGCAGCTAAACGCCTTGTTGAATATCGTGAAACCCAAGGATTAAATGGCCTTGCCGTTTCCTTCGATCAGGTTTACGGTGAATTTTCTCATTCCATAAAGGACCCTTATGCTCTTAATAGGCTTCTCACGTTTGCTAAGAAGAATTGGAGTCAGTCACCTCGCTATCTTCTTATTATAGATGATGCAAGTTATGACCCTAATGATGATTTAGGATGGACTGGTCATCAAATGAATCCCGTAGCCCTTTATAAGGGAACTCAAAATGACTTTGGAAGTGATGTTGCCCTAGGTCTCGAATCTCTTGGAACGGATGAAGAGTCTGCCTATTCGGATATCGCTATAGGGCGATTACCTAGTCGAAGTCTTTCTCTCGTTGAGGGATACGTTCAAAAGATTATCGATTACGAGTCGGGTACTAGAGCACCTCAAACTAATGTTAAGAAGGCCGTCTTCATTGCCGGAGAAAGTGATGAAAATGAAAATTTCTTAAGGGATGTTAGCTCTTTAGAGGAAACTTATCGCTTAAGTAATAAAGAACTTACTGCTGAGGTTATTGATGCCAACAGTCTAACAGATGCTGAGGTTCTTGATGATTTAAATACTGAACTCTCAAGTTCTCCACTTCTTATCACTTACATGGGTCATGGCGCAGAGGATCTTTGGGGCCTCAATGGCTTTTTTGACACCTCTCATGCTCAGGACCTCAATAATAACGAACTTCCTATTATGATGGGATTAGGATGTCTTAATAGTTACTATTATGATCCCGATACCTCATGGACATCATTGGCTGAAGAACTTGTGTTAAATCCTAATGGAGGCGCTATTGCTTTTTATGGAAGTACAACTCTTACAAGTCCTCAGGCTCAGCGAAAATTGGCGACTGAGTCCCTTAATCGGATTGGTCAAAACCTAAAGACGGCTCAGACCAATAGTCGTCTCGGGGAAATGATGACTACCGCTTTACGGGTGCTTGGTAACAATTCAATTGAGCGCGATATGAGTATGAGCTGGACTCTCTTCGGTGACCCAGCCTTGAAACTACCAAGTGACGCCTTTAGTGAACCAGAACCTGCCCCAGCAAGTGCTGCCCCAAGAGGAAGTGCTCCAAGTTCTGGAGGGGGAGGCTGTTCTGCATTTGCAGGTTCAGGCCAAGCTCCAGTTACCTTAATGGATTGGATAGCTTTTCTTTGTGAAGTTCTTTTCTACTGCTTTATATATAGAAGTCGTAGGAAACTTTTTCTCCTTTGGAAGTAGATAAAATACTGAAAAAAAAGGCATCTTTAATTAAAAAGTATTAACAAGATTTCTTTAGGAAAAAAGAGGTTTGTCTTTATAATTGAGGCACGAATCCTAAGCTTGGAGTTATTTACTTGAAGGGAAAGATTAAACTAATCATTATTGATGATGAAGAAGCTGTGCAATTTATTTTTGAAGATCAATTTGAAAAAGAAATTCTCGGGCAAGAATTAGAGTTACTTTATTTCTCACGAGGACATGCTTTAATGAGCTTCTTAAATGAAAAAGAACTGAATCCATCAGAGGTCATTGTAGTATCAGATATAAAAATGCCTGGACTTGATGGGGTAAGTTTGTCTCAGTTTCTTTCAACTAAATACCCCGAAATGGATGTCTATTTGACAAGTGCTCAGCTTTATAAAGAAGATGATAGTAGATTGAAAAATGCGGGTATTAAAGGCTTTATCCCTAAACCGATTGATTTCGCCCTCCTTAAAAATATTGTTAAAACTAAAAATCAATCCAGTCAGAAAGGCCTACTTTAGAAAACTCTTCCATAAAATTTATATGAGCGGTAACCTTATAGCATGAGGTTGCTATGAAATTACTAATTTTACTTTTTCTCTTTTTACCTTCCCTTTCGTTCGCATCAGGTAAGGTTCTCTTTGTTAAAGGGAATGTTATGATCAACAAGTTAAAGCCCAAAAAAGGCAGCACTGTCAAAGAGGGTGATATTATCTCTACAACAAAAGATGGCCTCATTCTTGTTAAATTTGCCTCTGGTAGTACTCTTAAAGTTAATAAAGAAAGTGAAGTAAAAGTACAACTTTATAAGCCTGAAAATAAAAGTACTCTTTTTACTTTAATTAAGGGGAGTGGCTTTTTTCGCCAAGATCCAAAGGTCAAAGGCAAGCTCAATGTGAAAACACGCTTTGGAGCAATGGGAGTACGGGGCACTCAGTTCTTTGTCAGTTATGGTGCACAAAAGAAGGATGTCTTCATGTGTGTCAATAAAGGCTCTGTTTGGGTTAAAGATAAGACTAAGAAAGTAACAGCTGTAAACGAAGGGGAGGGAGTTGTTGTTGGAAAGTCCACTTCAAAACCACAGTTTTTGCCATGGACTAAGAATTTAAACTGGCGCCTTGACCCAAATGAAGGGAATCTTGAGAACTCAGCAAAAATAGAAGAGAGTTATAAAAATCCATTACGCCAAGATTATGATTAAGATTTTCTTTCTTTTTATTCTCTGCGGATCTCTGATCGCAAATGATAAAATTCCTCAAGATGGAACTAGCTTTGATCAAAGTATTGATCTCTTCTTTAATAAACGCGTACGTGCCCATGCCTTCAATTTCTCTACTCAATTCTTAAAACAAGATAAACAGAATAATAGGCGTGAGTTCCATCTGGGCTATCGGTACCAAATAAATAATCATTGGAAAGTTGGTGTAAGTTATGGCGTAGGTTATGGACTTCGGCACAACGAAGATTGGATCAATCCAGGTAATGGCTGGCAGTGGTTAGACACCAGTGACAGAAAAGAAGAACTCCTGAGGGTTTTCGCTCAACATAAGACGAATATATTTGGTAAGGGGAAGTTTATCCTTAAAAACCGCTTAACGGTCCAAAGAAATACCTTTAATACGCAAGATCTTCTCATTTATCGTATAGGAGTTTTTAATCTCTCCTTCCCTCAATGGACCTTCCTCCACCAATTCGATTTCTTTATTCCCTTGAACTTTAATCGTTCAAAACTATCAGAACTGTGGCACTATTCCTCATTTATGTATCGCTATAATGGCCATGTGATGTTTGGACCAACTTTTAGTGCAGCACTAATGAAGTGGAATGAATCGATAGCGATGAAGGGACGCACTGGCCTTGAATTTACCCATGAGCTTACAATCTTTCGCCTAGGTATGGGCTTTATTTTTAATTTTTAGCAGCGACTATTTTAGGTTCTTCTTGTGAAATAGCACTCCTAAAGAGGATCGTAAAAAGGGTTCCGCCTTCAGCAGGCTCTGAAAGTGTAATTTTCGCACCATACTTATCAAGAAACATCTTTAAAATAGGCATACCAAAGCCTGTACCTTGTTCTCCCCCGGTCCCTTTACGTGAAGTCGGCCTCGCTCCAGAAAAGAGAAAGGGCTTAATTTCATCAGGTATGCCGATTCCATAATCTCTAATTTTTAATTCAACGTATTCGCCAAGATTGTTAAGAGATATTTCTATATTAGAACTAGGATGAGAGAACTTAATCGCATTACTAATAAGATTATTCAGTACAGACATTTGTAAGGATGTGGGGTCAGCAAGAATTTTATAGTCTGTCTTCTCAGAATAGGACTTTAGGATGGAAACTTTCTTGAGAGAGATCTGTTCAAAGAAGACTTCTATTGAGGAATCAAGAACCTCATTGAGATTGACTGCCGTTAACTTAATTTCCAGCTTACCACTTTCATAAGCTCTGAAATTTCGAATGAGCTCAATACTTTTGTTGATTTCGTTAGCCCGCTTTACAAGTTGAGCGACATGGCTTTTGGCCTTAACTTGATCAAATTCTTTTGTGCCATCAATCTGCATCTGGAGATGGTGAAGTCTCGCCTGAATTAAAGTTAGAGGATTGGCGATATCATGAGCAATGATATTGAGAAGTGCCGCCTTAGCTTCTTTCTCCTCAAAGAGGTCTTTCTTCTGTTTTTCAAGATTTGTAAGATACTCTCTTTCTTCAACTAAGATTCTATTCGTCACTAGAAATGCCGATAGTGTTGTGACAATGATAATACAAAGATTGTATTGAAGAATTTCAGTAGAGTTGAAACTCTCAAGTGGCGTTTGAAAGTAGCGTGGAATCACTTCCGCAGCAATCATAATGATCGCGTTGAGAATCCCAAGCTTTATTCCCCAAGACCTGCCAAGAAGGTAACTACTTGTCATAATAATGAGAGGAGCCCACAAAAGGTTTGTTCCGAGACCAACGGGAGCGATGAGGTGCTGAAAACTTATGACAAGTTGGCAGGTGAGAACAAAACCAATAACGCTTCTTCTGTAATGACCTGTGAATTTAAAGTAGATGAGGAGAAGAACAAAACTTAAGAAGCCAATGAAATCAATATGTCCGGCTAAGTATTTACCCGTCATATAATTAGAAATCGTAAAGAGCATGAGGGGAATAAACGTAATATGGGAAAAGACCACATAGAGTCTTGAGTTCCTCAGCTCGTGCGATTTTAAAGAATTTAGTTTATCCTCAGAGGGACAAACCAATTTCAAATAGCTATTCATAAGAGTCTTATCGTTTGCTGGAGCATAAATGTTGAGTATTAATTTCTCTTATACATTAGCTAAGCCTTTGTTTTAATTAGGAAGTTAAGGATGCTGACAAAAAATATAGAAATCCTATTCTCCACTCCAAAGAAGTGGAGCTTCCTGTCGGGCTTTCTAAGGTGGTACCTAGGAGCCCCTTTTAGCCATGTCTGCCTTAAAATTAGAAGTGATTTCTATGAGAGAACCATGATTTATGAGGCCAGTGCCGGCCAAGTTCAAGCTGAGAAGTACGAAAACTGGATTAAGCGTAATCGAATAATCACTCAATTCTCCATTGAAGTTGATGCCAAGAGAAAGAAAGAGATTATCCAATTTTGTATCGACCATCTTAGGCATAAGTATGGAATGGCCTCGCTCTTTAATATTTTCTTAAGAGATAAGCTTGGCATAAATGCCAGTATTGGTGCCGATGGGCATGAAAAATTTATTTGTAGTGAATTTGCCTTTCTTTCACTCAAGCCAGAAATTAAAGAAGTCGCTCATAAGAAGGGACTCACCATCATTGAGGAAGCCGACTTTATCGATCCCACCGAAATATATGAAATCCTCAGTTAAAGAAAAACTTTCTTATAAGCACTTGGCCTTAGAGCGATTGTTCTCATAGGTTGTGACATACTTTTGAGCATAAGTTTGAAGATACTGAACACGTGAGCTGGGTGAGGGGTGAGTCGAGAGAAACTCTGGAGGGGACTGACCTGCACCACCCATAATAACCCAGAGACGAGAAGCTTCCCTAGGGTCGTACCCTGCTGCTGCCATATACTGGACACCTAATTTATCTGCTTCAGTCTCATGTTTTCGAGAAAAGGGCATAAGAACGCCAAACTGAGCGCCAAGACCAACGGCGGCCAAAACAAGTTGTGAGTTCTTACTTTCTCCACCTAAGGCAATACTTGTGGCCATGAGTCCTCCCTGAACAACCATATTTTGAGAAACTCTTTCATTTCCATGATTGGCAAGCACATGACCAATTTCGTGCCCAATAACAGCTGCGAGTTGGGCCTTGTTCTGGGCAAGGTCAATCATTCCAGTATGGACACCAATTTTATTTCCAGGAAGAGCAAAAGCATTGGGGGATTTTTCGTTAAAGACGACGACTTCCCACTCTGTAGGGTTTTGTCCCGCGGCTTTAAGGAGGTCATAGCTTAAGCATTTCGTTGTTTGATTTGCCTTTGCATCTTGAGAGACTTTCATTTGCTTCTTGAGCTGGTCAAAAGATTGAGCACCCATTTGACTCATCTTCGATTCACTAACGGCGAGCAACTGCTTACGACCTGTTGGAGAGGTTGCGCATGAGGAGAAAAGGAGAAGGGTGAGTAAGGCAATGAGATAAGGCATGAGGTTCCACTTTGTTAAAGTTTTACCCCTCTATTTAATCAGCTACAGGCTCAAGACTCAAGATGCCTTTCTTGATGTTCTCAAAATAATCTTGACCTTCTTTTTTAGCGTCTAGCACTTGTTTCGCTATTCTGATCAAAGCTTTATCATTGCTCTTTTGGATGATTTGATTGAGTGCCCTCTGAGCGTCTTTATAATTGAGGTCTTGATTAATTCTCTTAATTCCATAGACACGAAGAGAAGCTTCTTTTTGAAGTTGACGCGATTTAAAGTTATGAGGATCTCGTGCTTCAGGGTCTCTCATAAAAGGGTTTTCAGAGTTAATAAAGATAATGAGGTCTTGAAGGTTCTTCTTACCAAGACTCTCTTGGGGATCAAGTGACAAGTCACGAACTGCGTAGACTCTCTCTTGAATGGGGGTTTGGAGATCATTAAGCCTGCTTGCTAGATGATCTCTTGGGTATGCTTTTCTTGTTTGTGGGGTGGTCTTGTGGTTATCAACGATGGCTTCGTTTTTAACCTCATCATGGTGGTGGTCATGATGGTCCAATGATGAAAGCGGCAGCTTGTCAGAATTGGAGTGATTGAGGAGAAAGAAAAGGCCAGTGCCTAAGAGAACGATTGCAATGAGAGCTATTATTTTCTTAGGCATTGAACGCGCTTTATTTACTTAAGATCGTTATCAAAAACGTTATAAACTTTAAGAGGTGAAGCACTAATCCAGTTCGTCTCTCCAGAGATGATACCTTCATAAGAGTTCGTCTTAAGGTTATAGGCTTTGAGTTCGCCAGCATCTGTTAAGACAACAGCATCATTGGCATTGAAAGCAAAGGCTGTCGCTGTTTCAGCAGGAAGAACGCTTCTTGTTTGAGCTGTACTTAAGCGGCCACTATTGTCATTACAGTTGAACTCATAAAGGTCACCAGCATCATTCATAATGAACATCTTATCAGCGCCTTCAGAATCTTTAAGAACGGGAAGAGCTTTGATATTTCCACTATTGAAAGCGAATGAAGTCATTGAAGTTGCTTGAGTACCACAGAATGTATGGAGGTTATTGTCTTTAACAATTGATCCCATACCGTAGTAGCTAATAGCTCCGTAAGCTTTTCTCTCAGTCGCGTTGTCAGCATTATACATGTTGGCATAAGCACCGATTGCAGTCGCAAGAGTTTTAAAGCCTTTTGAGATTCTGTAAGCATCTTTTGTCGTGTCCACTGGGTAAACGGTGAACTGACTTCCATTTCCATAAATAGCGGCAGCATCATCAAGAGCTGTTACAAATTCAGCTTGCGAAGGCTTTCCTTTTGGAAGTCTCCAAACTTCAGCTTTATCGTTTGAGGCGTAAACATAGTCAGTGGCCTTAACGGTAGGAAGCGAGTTGAATTTGTTATTAACAGAGTAGATAGCGCTTGATTCAGCAAGAACACGATCAGCAAAGTTGAGTTGATCAACATAAGAGAGTTCAACATTGGCTTGAACACTTACAGCGTAGGAGCCGCCTTGCTTGATTTGACGATCACAAGCACCAGCATTTCCTTCTTCATTACCTTGAGTACAAGTAACATGTGAGTGACCATCAAAGTGTCTCACTTCATGCATAAGAACTTCAATCTGGCTGGCAGAGTCCATTTCAAAGAAGCGAGGACAGAGGTTGATTGATCCTCTAAAGAATGGATAAACAAAGGCCACAACATTAGGGTTCCCATTACAACGTGAAGGCTCAATCACATATTGATTGGCTCTTTGTGTGTAGTAAGTCCACCAGTCTTTCTGGCCAATAGGTCTTAATGTCATGTCGTCATTCGCATCTCTTTGTAGAACGTCGGTAACATTAAGACGTTGAAGAGCAAGAGTACTTCTTACCACTTCAAACCATTTCTCATCCATGTCGCCACGACAAACTTGTGTCTTGCTGGTGTTTGAGAAGTTTTGAAATTGTTCAAAGTGCGAGTCAACGGCTTTGATATCAGCGACGTTGAGGCAGTTTTCTGCTTTATCAAAGTAGTTAGCAGCTTGAGTAGTGCTTACAAGTCCAAGGAGGAGGCAAGCGAGACTGAGTTTCATAAGAGAGATATTCATTTTTCATCCTTTATTTTTGAGGATGCTATAGAACAAAAGCTGAGCGAAACTGTCAATTGATGTTGGTCTTTGTAAGATAAAGACTGCTTATGTCAGAAATGACATTCGTTTATGGTGAAACTATTACGGAATCAGTGCGTTATTTTAGGCTTTGTGGAGATACCACCAAAGAAGCTTATTTAAGGGCGAGAAGACCCCTGTGAAGAAATTAAGCCTCTTTTCAACCCAAGAAACAACCAGGCAGCCATCATCACTTACGGCACGGGGCGAATGCTGCTCCCCGTTGTTAAATTGAGAAAAAGTGCCCGTTGAGAGGAAATGACCCTGGCTTTCATAACAACCCTGAACGACATAGCTGTACTCAACGGCTTCGTGGTCGTGATTGGGGATTTCCTCACCAGGCCCTAGATAAATAAAGTAGAGGTTGCCTCGCTCAGTTTCCATAACGGGAGCAATACAGCTTTTCTTTCCAAATTCTTTCCAGTTAACGGGCTTTTCTAGCGCGAAAGTGAGACCTAGGGGAAGAGTGAACTCCTGCCCCTTAACATGAAGAGTTTGCACTGGGTTTACCTCTTCTTGGAGAGTGGGCTCCACTATTTCATCAATTTCACCCATGAGAGTATCGAAAGCCTCATCGAGATTGATAGGGCTCTCACCTTGAGCCTCTTTAAGACTTTGAGCTTCCCTTGCGCTGAGGTTTTCAACTTTAAAGAAGCACTCTTCACATTGCTTGATATGGGCTGAGACAAGGAGACCAAGACCTGGGCTTATGGTTCCTTTTGCATATTCAGCTATTAATGAGTCATTGGGGTGATAATACTTATCCATTAATCCTCCAGCCTTGCTCGAATTTGGCCGATGGCCAAGCGTAAGCGTGACTTAACAGTTCCAAGAGGTATTTGTGCCCTTTCGGCATATTCATTATGACTTAGACCAAGGCCATAAACTGAGTTGAGGACATCTTGCTGTTCTTGAGAGAGAGTCTCAATAACGGCTTTTGCCTCACTTTTTTGATAGAGGGTGAAAAGATCATGATCAACTTCTGAGGCAATATCGTCCGGATAGATATCCTGAGAAGAAACCTCCAAGGGATCATTGATCTGTTTTCTTAAATTATCGTAACGTGAGTTTCTCACGAGAGTAAAAATCCAAGTGGAGGCACTGCCTTTATCGCTCTTATAAAGATGAGCCTTTTTCCAGATTTTAAGGAAGCATTCTTGAGTGATCTCTAATGCCTGCTCTGATGAGGCTCCACTTTTAAGGAGGTAGTGATAAATCTTGGAGTGATACTGAGTATAGAGTGACTTGAAAGCAGCACGATCTTGCGATTGTCCGATCAACCCTAAGAGGTATTCTGCAGAATTTTCCATGACACCTCTAGGCCCAGATTTGAAAACGAGCCCATTATACTGATCATGATGTTTAAGTAAAAAGAGTTTTACTGCTCCCATATCTTTATATACGCAGCGTGTGGAGGTTTGGATCACCGTTTTTTTTAATAATTATCACTTGCTTAAGTTTTTGATTTTACAAGGTTTAAGGTCTTTTTACCGAAATTTTATTTAAAAAGGTGAACCAATCAAAACCTTTGAACGTATCCCAATAAGAACGCATTTTGAATTGGGAGGCACTGGGTGCTCACATCGTCCTTGTGGCTATTATTGATTCTCTTCATCGTCTTCTCTGTAGGATGGTTCTACTCCTTTCAGGTTAAGATCTTTGCGTGGATCGATTTCCTATGGAGTGCGAGCTTTCTTCTGGCACTGCCTCTTCTTGCTTTTCTCATTCCCGGTGAAATGGGAGCAAGCCACTATCTTCTTATGGGGATGATTTCCTTGTGGTCTTTACGTTTAAGTAGTCATCTTGTCTCTCGTATTGCCGAGGGTGGAGAGGACAGACGCTATGAGGCCATAAAAAAGAAGTGGAAGGTTTGGTACGGCCTATTCTTTTATCTTCTCTATATTGTTGAAGCAGCTCTCGTTGTTATCCTGACTATTCCTTTGCAAATAATAAGTCACCCTCAAATTGGATTCTTTCAGTGGTTGGGCTTGGGGATTTTCCTTCTCTCAATCGGGGGAGAAATTCTGGCAGACTCTCAGTTAAAAGGCTTTTTAAAGGATCGTACTGATCCCAATGAAGTGTGTAAGAGAGGCTTATGGCGCTATTCACGCCATCCGAATTACTTCTTTGAAACTATGATCTGGTTTAGTTATGGGATCTATACTATCGATCAGGAGTATGGGTATTTGGGCTTTATCCCATACGCTATAATGTTCTTTCTCATTACTAAGGTGACTGGTATTCCTCCAGCAGAGGAATCTTCTCTTGAGTCTAAGCCTGATTCTTATCGCGCTTATCAAAAAGAAACGAATAAGTTCTTTCCTTGGTTTACCAAGGCCATCGTTATTATCTCTTTTCTCTTAATTTCAAATGAAGGAAGTCTTATGGCAAGCAGCTCGGTCGATCGTTCTAACCCTGAAGTCGTTAAAATTGAAAAAGTATTTAATGACCTTCGCGCCAATAATTTAGAAATACTTGATGACTTCTACGATAAGGAGACTCTCTTTGTTGATCCACTCGGAGAGCATAAGGAATTAGATTCTGTAAAAGATTACTACAAAAATCTTTATAAGAATGTTGAGTCCATAAGGTTTGAATTCTCAAATAGCATCTCTCAAAACTCTCAGCATTACATGGTGTGGAAAATGTACCTAAAGGCCTCAGGGCTCAAAGGTGGAGAAGAAATTGTTCTTAATGGAGGCTCCCTTATTAAATTTAATGAAAAAGGTCTCGTGAGTTATCACCGGGATTACTTTGATATGGGAGAGTTTATTTACGAGCACATTCCAGGTCTAAGTTGGATTATTTCAATCGTTAAAAATCGATTAAAGGCTAAATAATGAAGATAGCAATAATTGGATCGGGCATTTCTGGGGCTGCTTGCGCTCATTATCTTGATAAGAAGGGGCATGATATTTCGATTATTGAGGCCAATGATTATCTCGGGGGTCACACCCACACTCATAAAATCGACCATCTTCAAAAGACTTATAATGTTGATACGGGCTTCATTGTTTTTAATAAGAGGACTTATCCTAACTTCTTAAAAATGATTGAAAGCCTAAATGTTGCTTACAAAGAAACATCCATGAGCTTTAGTGTAAGTTGTGAGAAAACAGGCCTCGAATATAATGGTACTAATTTCAACACACTCTTTGCTCAGCGCTCAAATCTTTTGAGACCGTCATTTTATGGCTTCTTAAAGGGCATCGTTGACTTTAATAAGAAGGCAAGTCGCTTTCTCAAAGAAAGCAATCATCAGATGACACTGGGGCAATTCTTCAAAAAGTTTAATATTAGAAAGGATGTGCTTGAATACTATATCGTCCCTATGATTGCCGCCGTTTGGTCTGTCGATCCTGTTCTGGTGTGGGAGTTTCCTGCGGTCTTTATCCTTCGCTTTTTCGAAAATCATGGGTTTTTAGAAGTGGAGGGAAGACCTCAGTGGTATGTCATCGAAGGAGGATCACGCTCTTACCTTGAAGCTATCCTTTCTCAATTCAAGGGGAAAATTTATTCTCACACACCAGTCCAAGGAATACGCAGGGCCGATAATAAGGCGTACGTAATGACAGAGGGGAAGGAAGAAGAATATGATGCTGTCATTATCGCTACCCACAGTGACACGGCCATTAAACTCTTAAAAGATCCAAGTCATGACGAAAGAGATGTACTTGAGGCCCTTCCTTATTCCAATAATCCTACTTTCTTACACACGGATAAGAATTTTCTTCCTAAGAGAAAACTAGCATGGGCCTCTTGGAACTACTTACTTCCTCAGGATAAATCACACGGCTCAACAGTTACTTACAATATGAACATTCTTCAAGGGCACGATTGTCAGGATGAGTTTCTTGTCACTCTCAATCCCCATAAGAAAATTGATCCAACCACCATCATTAAAGAAATGAATTACTCACACCCCCTTTTTACATTAGAGGGAATGGATGCTCAGGCTAAATGGGATCGCATTAGCGGCGTGAATAACACCTTCTATTGTGGCGCCTATTGGAGAAACGGCTTTCATGAAGATGGACTTTTTAGTGCTTTAAGAGTTGTGGAACAAATCGAGGGAAAATGAAAAACGCAATATATGAAGGACAGGTCATTCATAAGAGAATAGGCGAGAAGGGGTATACCTTTTCCTACAAGCTCTTTATGACCTTCTTCAATATTGCTGAAATTGAAAAGCTACTTTCTGGTCAGTGGTATTCAAGTTATGAAAAAAGAAATCTCATTAGCTACAGGCGAGAAGATTATCACGGTGACCCTCAAAAGAGCCTCGATACTTGTGTGCGAGATACTGTAGAGGAGAAACTGGGCACGCGACCACAAGGACCCATCTTTATTCTTACTCATTTACGCTATTTTGGTCTCTGTTTTAATCCTGTCTCCTTCTACTATTGTTATGACGTGAGTGGTGAACGGCTCGAGTATGTGATGGGTGAAATCGAAAACACACCCTGGGGTGAGCGTTACTGCTATGCCACCGAGGTTGAAGACCCATCAAGAAAGTGGGTTCATTGTGCTTTCAAAAAGGAGTTTCATGTTTCTCCTTTTTTTGGGATGGATATGAACTATGCCTGGAAGTTTTCCCCTCCTGGGGATGAACTCGCGTTTCATATGGACTGTACGAAGAGCGATGGCAGCCCTGCTTTCCTCGCACACTTAGCTCTTCATGCAAAAGATTTTAATTCTCACAATATGCGAAATATCTTGATGAAGTTTCCTTGGATTACCTTAAAGGTAGTTTTAGGGATCTATTATCAGGCCTTTCGAATCTGGTTACGGGGGACACCTTTTTTCTCTCACCCCAATGAGGGGAGTCAAAAGTCGCTCTTATTCCTAAAAGGAGGGAAGAAATGAATACAGTTGCCACAAAAACCAAGAAGGAGAGTGCCCGACAGTCAGAGGGGATGCTCCTAAACTTTGTAAGAAAGCTCGTCCTAAAGAAATTGGAATCTCTCTCATACGGACAATTGAGTCTGGTCGAGAATGGTAGGGAGATGACCTTTGGTACGGGAACATATAATTGCTCTGCCAAGATAGAAATTGTCGATAGTAGCTTTTATTTTGATATTTTTAGTCAGGGCTCAATTGGTGCCGCCCAGGCTTATGTTCTCAAAAGGTGGGAAACGCCAAACCTTGATAATGTTATGCGGCTCTTTGCCATGAATAGGACTCTTCTCACAGAGCTTGATTCGGGAATCGTGAATTTGATAAAGCCCGTGCGCTTCATTGAATACTGGCGCCAGAGAAACACCCAAGAGGGTTCAAAGAAAAATATTGTGGCCCACTATGATCTTCCCGATAAACTCTTTGAGCTCTTTCTCGATGAATCTCAAATGTATAGTAGTGCTTATTACAAGACGGGAACTGAATCACTTGAAGAAGCCCAATACGAAAAACTGGAACTTATCGCCAAGCGTTTGTGCCTTAAAGGAGGCGAGAGTGTTCTGGAAATAGGTACCGGATGGGGAGCGCTCGCCCTTCACCTTGCGGGAAAGTATGGCTGCCATGTAACAACAACAACGATCTCTGAACGCCAATATGAAGTTTCAAAACGAAAGATTAAAGAAGCAGGACTTGAGGACAGGATAACTCTTCTTAAAGAAGACTATCGCAACCTTAGCGGAGTCTATGATCGCGTAGTTTCCATTGAAATGATTGAAGCTGTTGGTAAGGAGTTCTTAGGAGGTTACCTCAAAAAGATTTCCGATGTTCTCAAACCAGAGGGACTTGCCGTTCTTCAGGCCATCACCATCAATGATCAAGAATATGACAGAGCTGTGGACGAAGTGGACTTTATTAAGAAGTTTATTTTTCCTGGAAGTTTTATCCCATCACTTCACGCCATTATGACAGAAGCGAAAGAAAACACTGACCTGAGACTCTATGAGCAGAGTGATTTTGCTGAGGATTATGCAAAGACTTTGCTGGAGTGGAAAGAGCGTTTTAATGACAATAAAGCGAGCTTAGCGGAGATTGGGCTAGATGAGGAATTTCAGCGTCTATGGAACTTTTATTTCTCCTATTGCATTGGAGGATTCAAGGAGCGCGCGATAGGTGTGAGCCATCTCGTGTTTGGTAAACCATTTTTTAGAAACCAAGGAGAATAATATGTCATTGATGATTAATGCAGTTGAGCAAGGCTTTGTACCAGAACCCGTTGTCCGTCTCGGGATAAGAAACTTAATTGGAAAGAGGTTAAAAGAAATCTCCTCTGACCCTGAATTTCATCGTAATCGTATTTTGGATAAGCTTAATGAAACGCCTATTGCTATTGAAACACAGGCTGCAAATAAACAGCATTATGAGCTGCCTGCCGACTTCTTCTTTCTCGCCTTAGGAGAGAATCTAAAATACAGCTGTGCGTACTATGAACAAGACGAATATACTTTAGAACAAGCAGAAGTGAGAATGCTTGAACTCTACTGTGAACGGGCCCAACTCGAAGATGGTATGGACATTCTAGAATTAGGATGTGGATGGGGTTCAATGACCTTGTTTCTTGCCAAGAAGTACCCTAACTCTACTATCACGGCAATTTCGAATTCTAATGGGCAGCGCGAGTATATCGAATCAGTTTTGCTCAGTCGTGGAATTGATAATGTTAAAATCATTACAACTGACATAAATGAGTTTTCAATCGATAAGAAATTCGATCGCATTATGTCGATTGAAATGTTTGAGCATGTCCGTAATTACAAGAGTCTCTTCGCTCGTGTGTCGAGCTGGCTTAAAGATGAAGGTAAAGTCTTTATTCATATCTTTTGTCACCGTGAAGCCACATACTTCTTTGAGACCGAGGGTGAGGACAATTGGATGGGGCGCTATTTTTTCACTGGTGGCGTTATGCCTGGATTTGATCTCTTTGAGCGTGTGCAAGACAGCTTAAAGCTAGATCAGAAGTGGAAGGTCAACGGTAAGCATTATCAAAAAACGAGTGAGGACTGGTTTTCTAATATGGATGCTAGAAAGCAATCTATTATGGAAGTCATGAGCAGAACATACGGAGAGAAAGATGCCCATTTATGGTTTAACAGATGGAAAATCTTCTTTGGGAGTTGTGCTGAGCTCTTTGGCTATAATGACGGAGAAGAGTGGTTTGTTGGTCATTATCTCTTCTCTAAAAAATAAGAGGTTCTTATGATTTTTGCAGCGTCATTTCTTATTCTTCATTGGTATCTGTCGCTCTTTTGTCAGTCGTTCTACTTGCATCGTTATATTTCTCATAAGCAAGTGAAGCTCTCTCCCTTTTGGGATGGATTCTTTCTCATTCTTACGATTATTGCTCAGGGGCCTAGTTTTCTTAGGCCTGAGCACTATAAGAAGCTCCACGGTCGCCATCATGCCTATAGTGACTCAGAAAAGGATCCACATTCACCTGTGATGAGCGGAAGTGTGATAAGAATGATGAAGAAAACGTATGATGAGTACATGAGTATTAATGATTCCAATGAGCGTTTTCCTCGAATTGTTGCCGTTGGTGACTCTGTTGTCACGAGGACTTTCTTTGTTCTCTCTTACATAGCGCTTTACCTGGCTTTCACGGATAGCTTTTGGTTTCTTTTGTTGGTTCCGATCCATTCAATGCTCGGACCTATTCATGGGGCAATCGTGAATTGGTGTGGGCACAAGTATGGTTATCAAAACCATCAGCTTACTGATAATTCCAAAAACACTCTGCTGATCGATTTTCTGATGATGGGAGAACTTTATCAGAATAATCACCATGCCAATTCACAGAAGCTCAATTTTGCTGATAATTCATTTGAGATTGATTTTACTTATGTGCTTCTCAGAGCACTAAGAAGACTAAGGATTGTAGCCTATGAATAAATTACTTTTAATCATTTGTTCGTGTCTTTTCTTTGTTGGCGCATTTGCGTTTAATCCACAGGAAGCCAAACTTTCAAAGGTTGGCGAGGGGACCTTAAGTTACCTCTTCTGGGACGTTTATGTCGTTCGCTATTACAAGAGCGATAAAGTTGAAGCTTTGGAACTTGAGTACCTACGCGATGTTGAGCGCAAGTATTCCATCAAAGGGTGGAAGCAGGGCTTAGAGAATGAGAAGAATATTGATAAGGAGTTGGAATGGCTCATCTCCCATGCCGTGGACATAAAGGAAGGAGACAAACTTAGGATTTATAAGTACGAAGGCGAAAATGTTCTCATTTCTAAAAATGGAAAAACCATAGCGAAGAAACTTGGTGATAAAAAGCTCTATCGTATTGTTCACATGCCATGGATTGGGCCCGAACCAGTTGATTCGGACCTTAAGAAAGCTCTTCTCAAAAGCGAAAGTTGAGCCTCTTTATTCAGCCCAGTAAGAGCGGCGCACCTGTGTCGCTTCTTGGAACTGACCATTCTCAAAGTTAAGAGTGAAAGAACCATTAACTTCACACCAGTTGCCTTGAAAAGAGTAGGTGTAGCGGCACTCAAGACTTTTTGTTTCTGCAGTGATTGAAGAGGTAATGGCCTCTGAAAGTTCTCTTTCAAAGTAACGGCTCAAATCAAGTGTTTCGGCTTTGTTTTCACATTGCATCCAAAGTCTGCCATGACCAACGCAAGGCTTCGTGCTCAGTTCTTCAACGAAGAATTGGTTAAGGTCTGCTGAAAAAGTAGTGATTGAAGTGAGGGCTAGAGTAGCGGCAATAAGTGATTTCATAGTTAAGTCTCCTGATGCCCCCCTAGGTAACGAATAGCGCCCTTTCTGACAAGTGATTTAACCGCCTTTAGAATAATATTCATCATATTCTAATAAAGTCCTAAAAAAACCACACCCTTTTTGGTAAGAATAGGAGCTTAGACTCAATTCAGTACCATTAAAGCAAAGAGGACCATATGAATAAAGAGATCATGTCAGAGGCGATTAAGATCAGCCGTGAGAAAATGTTAGCAGGCGAAGGGGGCCCCTTCGGTGCAATTATTGAAAAAGATGGCAAAATTATCGCAAGAGGATGGAATAAGGTGACAAGTAGCCACGATCCGACAGCCCATGCTGAGGTCGTTGCCATTCGCGAAGCCTGTAAAGAACTGGGTGACTTTAGCCTTGAGGGCTGCACGATCTATACAAGCTGCGAGCCTTGCCCCATGTGCTTAGCCTCAATTTATTGGGCCCGTCTCGATAAGATTTATTATGCCAATACTCGTGACGATGCAGCTGCAATTAAATTTGATGACGAATTTCTCTATAGAGAGATCGCGACACCCATTGAGCAAAGAAAAATTCCAATGAACCAACTTCTTCGTGAAGAAGCGAATGAAGTCTTTAAGATGTGGGAAGAAAAAGAAGACAAGATTCGCTACTAGGATCTGACTCTTTTTAATCCCTGAATCCCCATTGAGAAAAGAGTGTGAAGAACACTCGCAAGAACGCTTTGTTTTGGGTCAGGATCTTTTCCCTGACCCATTCTGTGGATTTGCTGAGTGTACCAAGTAATCTCAAGAGGAAAATTTTTATCGAGGCTTTTAAAGCCCGTGGTCAATTGTTGAACTTCACTTTTTACACTTTCCCCTGCTAAGAGCTGCTTTGGAAATTCAGGATTAATGACCAGTGAGCGGCCAAGACCAATGACGTCGCATGAATCGGTAGCGAGAGCTTCGTTCATTCCATCAAGCGTGCGAAACCCACCTGTCAGCATCAAAGGAGTGTCTGTGACTTTTCTAACTTTTTCACAGTATTCAAGAAAATAGGCTTCCCGCTTCTTCGTTGATTCCTTTTTTGGCTTGCCCATCATCTCTTGTGACTCGTAATTCCCCCCAGATATTTCAATGAGGTCCATTCCAAGAGCGCTTAACTCCTTTACGACTTCCATGGAGTCTTCCTCTGAAAATCCTCCCTTTTGAAAATCGGCACTATTAAGTTTTATGCCCACAGGGAAGTCTGCGCCTACATTTTCTCGTATGGATTTATAGACCTCACAGGCAAAGCGCATTCTATTTTCTAAAGAACCGCCCCATCGGTCTTCTCTTCTGTTATGGTGAGGAGATAAGAACTGACTGACGAGATAGCCATGGGCACCGTGAATTTGGACTCCCGTAAAACCGTGGTCTTTAGCAATTGCAGCGGCGATACCAAAGCGAGCAATGATCGCGAGGATTTCATCTTCTCTTAATTCCCTTGGTTTATTAAAGATTTTATCGAGTGGTGCTTTAAGGGCTACAGCAGAAGGGGCAACCGGAGTAGGGGAGAGGAACTTTGGAGATTGCTTACCGGGGTGATTAAGTTGGGCCCAAAGGTGAGTTTCATTTTCTCGCCCTGCTCCTGTCCAGCTTTTAATTCCCTGTTGCTCAAGCCCCTTCTCAAATACAATATTATGAGGTTCTCCAAGGGCACTTGAATCTACCATAATGTTTCCAGTGATAAGGAGGCCAGCTCCTCCATTTGACCAGCGCCGGTAAAGGGTTGCAAACTTGGGATTTCCCAAATGGCCGGAAGAGGCCATATTTTCACTCATTGCTGATTTGGCAAAACGATTCTTAAGAGTCACACCACAGGGAAGGGTAAGAGGGGTTGAAAGCTTCATAATTTCTCCAGTTAGCGTTCATCTTAACACTATTTGATTGAAAAAGAGTGCACGGAAACCTAGAATTTGAGTGCGTTGATTTAGTGAAGTCTGGTGTGAATCCAGCGCTGTCCCGCAACGGTAAGGCAAACCTTGCTAAGCCCGATCCTAACTGACGCTTAAATCTTTACCCGCGGAGGAACCTATGAGCTTTTCAAAAGAAGTTGAAGAGAAAATTAAGAATTCAAAAACAATTGTCGTAAAGGCCGTCTTTCCAGGCACCACCAATCACTATGATACCCTCTTTGGTGGCAATGCTCTTAAGTGGATGGATGAAGTGGCTTTCATTACTGCCACTCGATTTGGACGCAAGAAGTTTGTCACCGTCTCAAGTGACCGTATTGACTTCAAAACACCAATTCCTGGTGGCCACTTTGTCGAACTTATTGGTGAAGTGACCAAGGTGGGCAATACGAGTCTGGAAATTAATGTCTCTTTATTCCTAGAAGAGATGTACAGCGATATGAAAGTTTTAGCTGTCGAAGGAACGTTTACCTTTGTGGCGATTGATGATCAGCGAAAGCCTGTTAAAATCCTAGATACCTAGATTGAACAGGAGTATCTATGAAATTGACCAGTCAAGATTTAGCACAAATGGAGAAGCGTTACCGCGCTAAACTCATCAACTCTTTGAGTGGCTTTAAAAGTGCTAACTTGATTGGGACACGATCAAAGTCGGGTCAAAGTAACTTATCTATTGTGAGTTCAGTCACGCATTTAGGTTCAGACCCCGCTCTTTTATTAACAGTTTTTAGGCCAGATAGCGTGGACCGTCATACTCTTGAATACATCCAAGAGACAAAGATTTATACCCTTAATCATATTAATTCCTCTATTTTTGAGGCCGCCCATCAAACAAGCGCTCGCTACGAGCGTGATCAATCAGAGTTTGAGATGGTGGGACTCAATGAAGAATATAGCGGCAATTTCTCAGCGCCTTTTGTGAAAGAGTCTCATATCAAGATGGCCATGGACTTAAAGGAAGTGCACAAACTGGAAATCAACGGTTGTGTGATGATTTATGGAGAAATTAGAGAAATTATTCTTCCTGAGTCTTCCTTACAGAATGATGGGTTTGTTGATCTTGAAGGAGCAAAAACTGTGTGTGTCTCTAGTTTAGACTCCTATCATGAGACTAAGCGCCTCTCGCGATTAAGCTACGCTAAGCCTAATCTCGATTTAAAACATCTCAATCTCAAAGGGGAAGTTCTTGAACCCTAGTCCTTATGATTTTGTCATTCTAGGTGCTGGTGTCGGTGGTCTTGTCAGTGCCAACCTTCTTGCAAAGAAAGGTTATAAAGTACTTCTGCTAGAGGCCCATTACCACTGTGGAGGGTGCGCTAGCTTCTATGATCATCGAGGTTTTTCTTTTGATGTAGGGGCGACCACGTTTTCAGGGTTTGCTTATAATGGACCTCTGAAGAAAATTGAAAAGTTATTAGGGTTAAAGTTTGAGGGAGTCGAACCAGAGCTTCCGATGCAAATTCATCTTGAGGATTTAACACTCAATCGCTATCGCGATAATGAGAGATGGATTAAAGAACTCAGTGAGAACTTTCCTGGACTTGATCATCACAGTGTTTGGACTCATTTAAGTTCTCTTAATAAAAGAAGTTGGGAACTTATGAATGAACTCAGAAGCTTCCCCCCAACAGGATTATCTGATTTTACAAAACTTTTCAATCCGAAGCTTTTTAAGGGCGTTGGTCTCCTGCCAAGTCTTTTAAAAAGTCTTGAGAGCAACTTTTCAAATTACTATCAGGATAAGACGACTTTCAAAAAGGTTCTTGATGAGCAGCTCATGATAAGTGTGCAAAATAAAGTAAGTCAGGTTGCTCTTCTTACAAGTGCGATGGGCCTTTGTTATCCTGAGGACATTGTTGTTCCGACTGGTGGTTTTAAAGAATTTAATAGAGTTCTTAGTGAGAGCTTTACCTCCTTAGGGGGGGAACTTCTTATGCGCCACCAAGTAGAGTCCTTTAAAAAGAGCGGAGATCAATTTGTCATTTCGACGAATAAAGGTGAGTTTATTGGTAAGAAAGTCATAAGTAATATTCCTTATTGGACCCTTGCTCATGATTTAGATTCTCCCTTTAAAAGTGACTTTAGAAAGACTATTCAAAAATTTGAAGATTGTTGGGGGGCGATGACAGGGTATATGAAGGTGAAACTTAAGAAACCTCAAGATATTCCCTATCATCAAGTTCACTTGCAGGAGGGAGGTTCTCTTTTCTTCTCTTTTTCTACACCCGGCGATACTGAAAAAGCCCCAGAAGGACATCAAAGTGTTTCTGTTTCCACCCATATAAGGCCAGAGAAATTTGATTCCTTTTCGCGAAGGGATGATAACTACAAGGCCATGAAGGAAAACTTTAAAGAGACGATTACCAAGACTTTTTCGGAAACGTTTAAGCAAAGTGGAATTGAGTCATTTGAGGTCACTGCTGTTGGAACACCTTTAACTTTTGAGCGTTACACTGGACGCCATCGTGGTTTTGTTGGAGGAGTGGTTCACCATTTGAGTCGACCACCAATTCTTTTTCCAAGGCATGAATCAAAAGTGGATGGTTTTTATGTCGTTGGTGATTCCACTTTTCCAGGTCAAGGAGTCGTAGGAGTCACTCAAGGAGCTCTTCTTCTCTGTGATCGTTTTTAGTTCTTTTGTAGAGGGTTAAACTTTTTATTTGTCCCTTTGATACAGTTATAATCCCCTTAAATTCATTTGAGGAGGATATATGAAAACTATTGGTTATGCTGCGCACTCAGTTGAGAAAGACTTAGAACCCTACCATTTTGAGAGAAGATCAATCAGAGAGAACGACGTTTCAATTGAAATTCTTTACAGTGGTGTTTGCCACTCTGATCTCCACACTATTCGCGGTGATTGGGGAGAAATTGAATATCCTCTTATCCCGGGTCATGAAATCGTTGGTCGCGTAATTGAAGTTGGCTCCAAGGTAAAAAAATATAAAGTAGGCGAGCATGTGGCCGTCGGTTGCATGGTCGATAGCTGCCAAAGTTGTGATCAGTGTGATCATGGTGAAGAGCAGTACTGTCGCAATGGCATAACAGCGACCTACGGAAGTAAGGATCGCATTGATGGAACAACAACCCAAGGTGGTTACTCAAAACATATTGTCGTTCGTGAGGAATTTGTTTTAAAAGTTCCTGAGAAACTCGACCTAAAAACGGCTGCACCTATTCTTTGTGCTGGTATTACGACCTTCTCTCCTCTTAAGAAGTGGGGGATTGGAAAAGGAAGTCGTGTTGGTGTCATTGGCCTTGGAGGCTTGGGTCACATGGGAGTAAAACTTGCTGTTGCTCTCGGGGCTGAAGTGACTGTTATTAGCCGTTCCGACAAAAAGGAAGAGGCAGCGAAAGCCATTGGCGCGAAAGGGATTTTGTCTTCTAGCAACGAAGAAGCAATGGAAAAGGCCCAAGGGAGTTTTGACTTCATTTTAGACACTGTCCCTGTGAAGCATGACTTCAATACCTACACTCCACTTCTTGATGTTGATGGAACTCTCGTTCTTGTTGGTCAAATTGGACCAATGGAAGAGCCGATTACTGCTCCTCTTGTTTTTGGCAGGCGTCGTATTGCGGGCTCTCTTATTGGTGGTATTGCAGAGACTCAAGAGGTTCTCGACTTTTGTGCTGAGCACTCGATTGCTCCCGAATGTGAAATTATTCCAGTAGAGGGAATTAACAAGGCATGGGAAAACTTAGCCTCCGGAAATCCTGCTCATCGCTACGTCATTGATATGAGTTCTCTTTCGCTTCAGTAAGACCGATTTTAAAAGCGCCGTAAAAAGCAGAAATAAGGGGGGAGAGGATATTAAAAAAGCAGTAGGGGGCATAAACGATTGTAGGCACCCCTAAGACGCTTGAGTTATAGGCTCCTCCACTATTCCATGGAAAAAGAACTGAAGTCACTGTTCCCGCGTCTTCAAGGGCGCGGGAGAGATTCTGGGGAGCGAGGTTGTAGTCAGAATAAGCCTTTTTAAACATGCGCCCTGAAACAACAATTGCAAGATACTGATCGGAGGCAGTGGCATTGAGGAAGATGCAACTTCCTAGGGTTGCTCCTATTAAGCTGCCTGTTCCTTTAACGGCTTTGAGAATGGAAGCCGCTATCACTTGTAACATCCCCGTTGCTTCAAGCGCTCCACCAAACACCATCGCCGAGAAAATAAGCCACACCGTTGTGAGCATTCCTTCCATTCCTCCACGGTTGAGAAGCTTATCAATAATTTTATGCCCTGACTCTATTTGAAACCCTCTAAAGGAAATGGAGATGATGACTTCATAGAGGTTCTTGAGAGAAAATTCACCCCCCATTTTTTCAAGAATAAGGTCATGTTGAAAAATACAAGCGACCACAATAGCGCCTAGTATTCCAACAGTGATAGCGGGCAGTGCTGGGATTTTCTTTCTGACCATAAAAAGGACAAGGGCTGGGGGAATAAAGGCCCAGATACTAATATTAAAGTTCTGATCAAGAACAGTAAGTAATTGTGAAATATGCTCCGTTTCAACAGCAGCAGGAGTGCTTGTAAATCCCATGATCGTAAAGAGAATCAGAGCAACAATAATGGCAGGTCCAGTCGTAAAAATCATATGTTTTATATGGGTAAAGAGATCTGTTTCGGCCATGGCTGCAGCAAGGTTTGTGGTGTCTGAAAGAGGTGACATCTTGTCTCCAAAGTAAGCACCCGAAATAATCGCTCCAGCCACGAGACCTGGGCTAAAACCAAGAGCTTCTCCAATTCCTATAAGGGCAATGCCAATTGTTCCTGATGTTGACCATGAACTTCCGGTGGATAGGGAAACCACAGCACAAGCGATGCAGGTAACCGGAAGAAAGATTTCAGGAGTTATTATTTTAAGACCGTAGTAAATCATTGCAGGAACCGTTCCCGAAAGGATCCAAGTTCCGATAAGGGCACCAATAACAATTAAAATGATCATGGCAGAAAGTGCGTTACTGGTTGCTTTGTTAATACCTTCCTCTATGTCTGCAAATTTAATGTCGTACTTAAGAAAGCTTATAAAGCCGGCAATCAATGCCCCTAAGAGTAGGGCAACTTGGTTTGGCCCATAGCTTGCTTCGTCTTTAAATATGAGAACATTGATTATTAAAAGGGCTACTAAAAATATGACCGGAATTAAGGAAAAAAGAAGGCTAGGCTTTTTCATATAGATTTCTTTGGTTGTACAATAAAAGAAGATTATAGATGGTCTCTATCCATAAGGAAAACCACGTTGGCACAAATCACAAAATCTCTTCTTTTAAAGGGAAGCTTACTTATGCTTATGACATTTTGTGTTAACGCAAGGACAGTAACTTTTGGTGCTACAGAGTGGTGCCCTTATTCATGCTCTGCACTTAAAGATGGTGGGATTGTCACTTCTAAGGTGAGAGGTATTCTTAAAGACCATGGGATAAATTTAAAGGTTAAATTCCTCCCCTGGAAAAGAGCGGTACAGCTCATAAATGATGGAGAGCTTGATGGACTGTTAACAGCGGTAAAAGAAGAAGTTCCTTACATGCGTCTAACGAGCTATCCTGCAGAAACTTATCGAAGTTGCTTGTTTGGCAAGAAAGATGACAAACGTATTATTACGAAAGAGATGATTTCGTCTTTAGAGATTGCGCTCATTGATGGCTATAGCTATGGACCCTTATTTGATAAACTCATTCAACGAAACCTAGGTCATTTTACCAAGTTAGGAGGAAGTAGCACTCTAAAGCGAATGTACAAAATGATGAAACTCAATCGTGTTGACTATTTTTTAGAAGATGAACGGGCAGCACTTTACCATTATCCCCATCAGCTCGGCATAAAGATCTGTGCTGAAAAAAGACCTTTTTACATAGCAATTTCCCCTCAGTATCAAAAAATGCAAGAAATCTTGGATATCCTAAATAAAGGCCTTAGTCCCAAGTAAAATAAATGGTGGACAAGATTCTTCACTGCTTTCAGCGGGCTTTTGCCAAGGTTCTTGGTCTAAGTCCTGGAGAGTTATCTGAAATTCTCAATGGTAAGCGCAAGCTTTCTGTCAAAAAAGCTTTGCACATTGCTGAGAAACTTTCTCTTAACCACTTCGACAGCCCTTACTTTTCATTCAATGGGGAGTTACGATTCGTCTTATACTCATATTCGACGAAGTCAAATTTCTGAAAATGGGAGAAATTTTACGTCCGTTTATTATGATACTGTAGACCATAGCTCGGAGACTTTTCCTCTCTTAGCAGTGGCTCAGTTCGGAATGGATTACAAATGGAAAGATTATATTGCAAGATTTAACTACCAAACTCTTCTAAGCTCGCCAACGGACTCAAGTCTAGGAGAAGTTGACCTAAGCTACCTAGGCGATGTTATGGGAAGAGGTGTTGGTAAAAGTAGCTTGAGCCTTAGTTTAACGGCTCTTTTCTAAAGGAAAAAGAATGAAAAAGAGAATTATTTTAGTAACAGGTGGAAATAGAGGGATTGGTTTAGCAACAGTTAAAGGGCTCTCAATTAATAAAGATGACAAAATCCTGATGGGGTGTCGTAATCTTGAGGAAGGAGAAAAAGCCTCTCAGGAATTGGGCGATAATATTAGCCCGGTCCATGTTGATCTCAACGATCGCGATCAGCTCAAGAGTGCTGTCGAAAAAATCATTGAGGAATATGGACGTATTGATGTTCTTGTTAATAATGCTGGTGTTCATCATCCTGGCTCCTTTAATGAGGTTTCCGTTGAGGATTACGATCAATCAATGAGAGTGAATACAACTGCGCCTTTTGAACTCATCCGTGCCGTCCTTCCCTCTATGGAGAAAAATGGTTATGGAAGAATTGTTAATGTGGCTTCTGGCTGGGGATCAATTAATGAAGGGCTCGAGGGGCCATTTGCTTACTCAGTATCAAAAGCAGCTTTAAATGCAATGACTTTTCATATGGCAAAGACAATGCCCAAAAATGTTAAAATAAATTCAATGTGCCCCGGTTGGGTTCGTACCAGAATGGGAGGGGATGCAGCTCCGCGCACTCCCGAAGAGGGAGCGGACACTGCAATCTTTCTCGCTAATCTTGAAGCTGATGGCCCAAGTGGTGGCTTCTATCGCGACCGCAAACCAATTAAATGGTAAGAAACCGAAATAAAGAGATCTTTAAAACCGAAGGTCTTTTGAAAGTTGAAAAGTATTTTTCAAAAGACCTCGTTAAAAGAATTCACAACGCTCTCTGGGAAGAGATCTTCACCCAATTTAGAATTCGTCTCGAGGATAAATCCACCCATCCAAAAGCCTCTCTCGACAATCAAGATGTTGTTCGCCTGAATAATATGAATCCTGTAATGAGGAAACTTCAGGATGATGGGGTCTTTAAAGAAATTGAAGAGAAGATCTCAAGTTTTCTATTGGAGTCTTTTCCAGATAGTTTATGGAAAGTAAATGAGTCCTGGTACTCTCTTATCAATTTCCCTGGTAACAAAAGAACTTGGGAGGTTCCTAAAAACTCTTGGCATAATGATATTCCTATTGTCTCAGGGGAAGAATTGCCATGGAGTATTTTTGTCTTCATCCCTTTGGACGAGGTTACAATTGATCATGGGCCAACACTCGTTATTCCGAGAAGCCATCTTGAAGGGCTAAAGCTAGCGGATGAATTTGGGGTCTATGATAAAAACTCAATTGATGCTTTTAAATCAACTAATAAAGACCTTGCTTTAGATTTTAAGACAACGAAGCTCTTACCCGTTGGAAAATTACTTCCTCTTCTTAGAGAAGGAAGGGCTTTTACTCCAGAAAAGAGTTTTAAGCCACTCGTAGGAAGTGGTGGTGACATGATCCTCTTTGATCCAAGGGGACTTCACACTGGCTCGTCAAATGTATCGAATAGTCCTCGCCAAATGATTAGAATAGATTTTCACCTATCAGAGAAACCATCTTTTTGATAGTTTTCGCCCACTCGATGAGCTCTCTCATATCGCTCCTTCAAGCATTTTTGGCAACACCTCGATAGAGGGCAAATTACCAACTCAACTGTTGATAGGACTTTGTTGTTAAAAGGGGGTTGTTATCCTAAATATTATCAAACCCACCGTATTAAGTTAATGAGTTTGATAACGTGAGGATAAAGAAAGGGAACCACCTCAATTGCAATGAGGATTATAATAATGATCTCCATAAAATGACTTCTCTTTGTATGGAGTTCTCCAATATACATCTGAGAAATATCGAGGAGGTTCTTTAATTTCTGGTCCACGGTACCTTGCCACTGAGGGACTTGTAATCGACTTAAGCTGATTCGATAGATTCGTGCGAAGTAGATGTCTCCAACAATTTTTAATGAGTTTTCGATACGCTCAACCACTTCACTCGTTTCCATGTAGAGCTGACTCGCGTCTTGAGCTAGTAGGGAAATTGTACTGTTAAACAGAGTTGGTTTTCTTTCGACAACCTGGCGGTATAAGCCTGAGAGTTTCTTATCGAGAAGGTCATCAAAAAAACGCAGTTCTAATAGCTGAACATTCGCTAGCTCAATAACGTCGCAAATATCCTCTGAGTCTTGCTTGGCAAGAACGAAGGCGTTGTCCCAATCAATAACGACCAGATCATTTGGTCCATAGGAAAGACTACTGGCCTTTATGGGAGCAATCATTTCGGGAGAGAGGGCAACGCTATCTTCCATTGTAAGCAACTGGTAAACGAAATTGTCTTTTTCCCAAAACTCCCTTGGTTTAAAATCAGGATTAGCAATGAAAATACTGTAATCTTCTTCTTGTTTCCAAGTGTTTTGCTTTTTTAAGGAGCTACCCAGAAGCGGATTAAGTTCAGCCAGCTTCTTTAAACAAAAATCATCAATTGCAAGATTATCCGATGATACTCTCATCCATTGAATAAAGTCCTTCTGATTAGTAAATGAATCACAACTAAAAGTGAGGCTAAATGATATAGCTCCATAACTCCAAATTTTTATTAAAATATGACAAGAGGAATGGCCAATGAGGACCTCTCCTAAAGTTAAAACTAAGGGAGGATCACCTATTAAAAAGTCTTTTGAGTCTTTTTGTAGTTTATATTTAGAAGTCGGACCTAGTTTTTTAAGCTTTTCTTCAGCCTCTTCAATTTTTACTTCATGAGCAAAATCATAGATCCTGAAGACCTTTAGCTTTCCTGCGTTCAACTCTTATGCTCCTCTTTGAAGGTGTGCAAGAATGCTTCACCTACTTGTTTATAAAGATCGTCCCCCAAAACAAGGTCTTCAACATCTGTATCAATGCTTGGATTATCATTCACTTCGACGACCATAGGGACGCCATCGATGAATTTAAGATCAACGCCATAAAGACCATTTCCAACCAATCGGCAGACTTTTGTCGCCGTCTCAAGGATAATTGGAGGGACCTGATCAAGTGCAAGGGTTTCGCTGTCCCCAGAGACATCGCCCTCTGTTTTGGCATGATCATAGATCTGCCAGTGGCCGCGACTCATAAAGTATTTACAGGCATAGAGAGGTTTTCCTCTGAGTACTCCAATTCTCCAGTCATACTCTGTTGGTAGAAACTGTTGAATTAGGACAAGAGCGGATTTCTTAAGAAAATCCGAAAGGATTATCTTGAGCTCTTCCAGATTATCGACTTTTTTAACTCCTATGCTAAAGCTACCATCAGGGATTTTTAAGACCATGGGGTAACCAAAGCTTTTTTCAAGTTTTGTTAGAGTCTCTTTGTTATTATCCGAGACGAAGAGAGAGGGAAGCTGAGGGATCTGATTTCGCTCCATTAAGTTGTACATGAAAACTTTGTTGGTGCATTTGAGAATACTTTCGGGGTCATCAATGACGACGAGTCCCTCTTGTTGAGCGCGAAGACTAAAAGCATAGGTATGGTTCTTAATCGTTGTGGTCTCTCGAATAAAGAGGCCATCAAATTCATTAAGACGAGTAAGGTCCCTTCGTGAAATACGTTCACTATAAATCCCAAGACCTTTAAATGCTTTTTCAAACTTCTGAAGGGACGCTTCGTTAGAAGGGGGAAGTTCTTCCTCTGGGTCAACTAAGATAGCGAGGTCAAAGTGATAATTATTCCCTTTATTGGGTAGACGCCAAATTTTCGTTGAGAAAGCTTCTAACGATTTTCCAAAGAGCTCTTCTTCGTCACTATTAAGGTCAGAAAGAGGAATCGGAAGAATCGATTCAATCTTCCAAATGGCCTTTTGAACAAGCCTTATCTCAAGAATCGGACAAGGAAACTGATCAAAGATTTGGCGAGAGAGCTCTTTGAAAAGGGGGTTCTTGCATTTTCCAAAATAGACTCTAAAGGCAATAGATTTGAGGCCATCGGTATTTTCAGTAAACTTCTTTGCAGCTTGCTCAACAACTTCTTGAACTTCATCAAGATTATAAAGATAGAGTCTCTTTTTACTGAGATCATTCAATGTTTTGATGGAAGGAATGACTCGATGGTTTCGTGACTCTGCCAAGAGAGAGCTATAGTAGCCAATAGAGAGATACTTATAGCTCTTGCAAAGATTAATGACTCTTGTCGGTCGCTTACTTTTAGTCCCCCAATTAAGGTCAAAGAGGTAATCCTTAGCGGTCTTAAGATGCTCGGATGGATAGTAGGCTTGCCAGTCTTTTTGATGATCAACAAGCACAATAAATTCTTTCATTTCTTTCCTTTTAAAGAGGGCAATATTTAAGTCTGATGCTATTATGACTTTAGAATTTGGTCACCAAAAAAGAGATGAAATTGAAGTATAGACCCGCAAAAAAATCAGACATCCCAGCCCTTGTTTCCTTGGAAAACGCGTCCTTTGAGTATGACCGTTTGACCGAAAAAAACTTTAAGTATTTCATAGACTTATCCCATGGGGATATTTTGGTTCAAGAGGATGCTGGCAGGATAACCGGTTATGGGGTGTTGCTTTTTCACAAGGGAACGGCGCTAGCGCGACTTTACTCCTTGGCAGTGGATACAAATTGCCGAGGTAAGGGACTTGGCAGAAAGCTTTTGGCCAAACTTGAACAGCTCGCTAAAGAGCGAGGAAGTACGTACTTAAGGCTTGAGGTAAAGGCCAGCAATAGTCAGGCCATAGCCCTTTACAAATCCAGTGGTTATCGAAAGTTCGCACTTAAAAAGGACTACTATCAGGATCATGAAGATGCCGAGTGCTTTGAGAAATTGATTCGAAAACTCTCTGGTAAAGTTATTAAAGGGGCTAAGGTTCCTCACTATCAGCAAACGACCGAATTTACCTGTGGGCCCTCATCTCTTCTTATGGCCATGAAGGCCCATGATAAGAAAATAGCCCTTAATCGCGAGCATGAGCTTGAGATCTGGCGTGAGGCAACGACGATCTTTATGACAAGTGGCCATGGTGGCTGTGGTCCTCATGGCCTAGCCCTTGCGGCCCATCGCAGAGGTTTTAGGGTCGAACTCTATATCAATTCTTCAGCTCCTCTCTTTGTAGAGGGAGTCCGCTCTCAACATAAGAAAGATATCATTGAGCTCGTCCAAAGAGATTTTGAAAAGAAAATCAAAAGAGCAAGAATCCCAGTCTATAAAGACGAGTACGATTGGGAGACTATTCAGGATATCTTTGCTGAGGGGGGAATCCCAGTTCTTCTTATTAGTGCTTATCGCCTTACCGAGTCCAAAGCCCCTCACTGGATTGCTCTGACCGCCATGGAAGAGGAGTATATTTATTTTCATGATCCAGAGGTTTACGAAGATCAAACCCCGATTGATAATATCAATATTCCCGTCAGAAGAGACGAGTTTGAAATGATGGCAAAGTTTGGCTCACGCCAACTCAAGAGTATCGTGGCGGTCTATCCGTCAGACTAAGGAAGGCGGTATGAAGGAAAAGCACGTTCTTGTTCTCGGTCAACGTAAAGGTCTTACGAAGGCCCTAGAAGAACTCGCGATCCCTCATACCATCTGGAGACATTTGGATGAAGCCTCTTTAGAGGAAAACCTTAAGGAAAAAGAAAACCTTGCCCACATAAGTCACGTTTTGGCCTCTGGTGAAGGCTCCGTTGTTCTCTCTAATAGAGTGAGAAAAGACCTTGGGTTAACTCAAATCGACCCTCTTGTGGTCGAACTATGCTCGGATAAGCTCTCCATGAAAGAGAAGGCTCAGCGAGAGGGGATAAAGGTCACTCCTTTTCTGCCTGGAGGTACCGACCTTTCTTCACAGGAAGTCTATGACTATCTTGGTGAGAAGCTTGTCGTAAAGGATAGAAATAACTCAGGAGGTAAGGGGCAAAGAGTTTACGCCTCTCCCGAGGTTATTGCCTCCTCTGACGACCAGCTTATTGAAGCTTTCATTGCTGGTCATGAGATGAGTGTGGAGAGTTTTATTCAGGATGGGGAGATTAAGTTTGTCTCCACCACGAAGTATGAAGAGCTAGGTGTTATCAATATCGTTCCTAGTTGCCTTGAAAGTTCCCTTTTAGAGGAGGTTTTAAAGGTCAATCAAAAGGTGATTGAAGCTTTTGAGATTAAGGATGGCCTCACTCATCTTGAGGTCTATTTGACTGAAGAGGGGGTTCTCTTTGGAGAGGTCGCCCTCAGGCCACCTGGGGGGCATATTATGACTCTTCTTGGGGAAGCCCATGGCCTTAAAGCATGGGAGCTTTATGTAAAAATTCATTTAGGAGAAGCTCTTCCTCCTCTTTCAAGTAAAGGGAGTCACGCAGGGGTGATCGTCTATCATCCTGGAAAGGGGAAAATAGAAGCTATCTTAGGGGAAGATCAGCTTGCGAAGCTAAAAACCCTTAAGCAGCATAAGATTCGCGCCAAAGTAGGTGATCTGGTAGGGGAGCGTGATGGGGTTGGCAAGGAGCGGGCCCACTTTATTTTTTCTTCAGACGATAGGCAGAAATTAGAACGTGAGATTTCTGATTTTAGGTCTCATTTTTCTATGGCTTTAGAAGAAGCAATGGGATAATAGCCTTTAGAATTTTTTTTCCAAAGGTAGGAAAACTATGAACGATTTAAAGTCCTTTTTTAAAACACACTATCGCCATTTTAATGCGGCTTCTCTCGTCGATGCGGCAAAGGGCTACTGCCGACAAATTGATAATGGAAATAAGATGCTTATTTCGCTGGCGGGTGCTATGTCCACAGCAGAGCTTGGAGTGAGTCTAGCGGAGATGATCCGCCAAAATAAAGTTGATATGATTTCTTGTACGGGGGCGAACCTTGAAGAAGATATCATGAACTTGATTGCCCATAGTCACTATAAGAGAATTCCAAACTACCGTGATCTTTCGCCAGAGGATGAGCAGAAGCTTTTAGAAGAGGGGTTTAACCGGGTGACGGATACATGTATTCCCGAGGAGACGGCTTTTAGAAAGTTACAAAAATACCTCTTTAACGTTTGGACTCGTGCAGAGAAGGAGGGAAAACGCTACTTTCCTCATGAATTTCTTTATCAAGTCCTTGCTGAGCCCGGATTCGAAAAAGAGTTTGAAATCGACCCCAAAGACTCGTGGGTCTTTGCTGCTGCGAAAAAGAATCTCCCCATTGTTGTTCCTGGGTGGGAAGATTCTACAACGGCCAATATTTTCACCTCTTATTGTCTGACGGGGGAACTGACTCCAAGTACCGTTAAAGGTGGGATTGAGTATATGATGTTCCTTGCAGATTGGTACCCCCAAGCTGCGAAAGATCAGGGGGTTGGATTCTTTCAAATTGGCGGCGGAATCGCGGGAGATTTTCCCATCTGTGTTGTCCCCATGATCAACCAAGACCTTGAAAAAGAAGTCCCTCTATGGTCCTATTTTTGCCAAATCTCAGATTCCACCACAAGTTACGGGTCATACTCAGGAGCTGTTCCCAATGAAAAAATCACATGGGGAAAACTTGGACCAAAAACTCCGCGATACCTCATTGAAAGTGACGCCACGATTGTCGCTCCTTTGATCTTTAGCTACGTACTCGAAAACTAAATAAAGGGGGGAATCCCCCCCTTTTTTTACTAGTGCAGTTCTCTTCTCGTAAGATTCTTGTAGCGAACTGGTGTTACGGAGTTAGAAGGATGGATTTCCCATAAAAAATCTAGTCTCCAGTCTAGCTCTCGATAGACGTAGGTTTCAGAGTTATGAGTAAAACTATTGCCACTGTCTCCAGTGAGAAATGGGCTTAATGTTGACTTTACATTATTGAGGCGTGGCCTTACGTGAAAGCCTTCAAAAGCTGAACCCTCCTGTGAGTGACAGCCATTACAAGTTCTAATGGCAAAAGCGTGGCGTTGCCTTTCAGTGACATTATTTTTCTTATCCCAAATACGGCCCCACTTATTATTGCTCTGTTTTTTTACTCGAGCAAAAGGAGCAAGCATCATAAGTTGATTTTTTTCAGCTCTATCTCGCTCATCTTCATAATTAGAAAAAGGGCGGTCCCAAGGGCCGCGGTTTCTTCCTTCTCCTGTCAGCATATAAAAAGGCATCGTCTCAAAAGTATTTCCACAGTTAAAATTATTAGTACCAGAGAATTTCCAATAAAAGGTTGCCTTATTGCTAGAGCCGTTGTCATTGTAGGCAAGGTAGCTGGTATTATAAGCTTTCTTATTATTTTCGGTGAAAGTATCATCGATTGTATTACCAGCATTTTCCTGGAGGAGGTAGGGGCGATCGTCTTTCTCTCTTAAAATACTAAAACCTGCTCTAGAGTGCTCATATGTCGCACCTCGATCAACAAGTGTGCCATCAAAAACAACATTGTGCTGAACTTTTAGATCCCCTGTTGGAACTAAATCGGTTTTCCAGTTATCGACGATAAGGTTTTTTAAAGCATTGGATTTCTCCATACATTCATATGGTTGATTGCGGGGTTTTCTTGGAATGAGCTGTCCTCTGAATTCATCGGTATTTCCGGCACCATCAGCGATATTTCGCCCATGAGGACTTTTAAATATATACCAAGCCCGCAGTTCATACTCGTTATTACTGATCTTGGTATTACTTCTTATACCAATAAAATTTTCGGGTTTAATGACGGTGTTAAGAATTGCTTTGAGCCTCTTTTGATAGGCATCTGAACTATGGGTGAAGTCTGACAATCGTGACCAAACTTGTGACCATCTCGAGATTTTAGTAGCCCAATTTGCACCAGGGTCATCGTAACGATTAGAATTAGTGCTTTCATTGAGGCTGTATTCGCCTTCATTTGCGGCGCTAATATTGAAAGAGACGTTACTAATGAGAGGATTCTTAAACGACAGGGAGAATGTCATTGGGTAAGGGGTATTTTGGGCTTCGGAGTCTGGATCATAGACACCGTAGATAAGATGAACTTCTCCATAATAGCTTGGTCGGTTTGTGGCCTTTCCTGTTGGTCTAGAGTCATACTTGTCAGCGAGATCAATTCTGTTGGCAATAGCGAGAAGTTTAAAACGATTCGTCGCCATCCATTCTGGTGCATTCTTTTTCTTGATCCAAGTTAGGGCCGCTTGAACTTCAGCTTCTCCACTAACATTGGGATCAGTGCTTTGGGTGACAGCGATAGAATTCGCAGCTGTCGTAATACGACTCCCTTCTGGTTTGGACCCATCATAAGTAATTCGTTTCCAGTCTCTAACGAGATCTTTAATTCTTCTATTCGTGTCGTAGTTACCTGCCCCTGTTGTTATCTCTGTACGAGTTGATTTATGGGGATCATTGAGGAACTCATCTTGTTCCGTATTGGCCATTGTAAATATTTTTGAAACCCAATAGCCAATACTGTAGCCAGAGGGACAATCGCTATTGTTACAGAATGAGGTGTAGTTTGGAACATTAGGAGTTTTGCCATCTCGAGTGCCGTCTCTACCTAAGAGCTCGTGCTTCGCAATCTTTCCTAATAGGTAGCCCATGTTAAAGTGATACCTTATGTAATCATCTTCCTCGACAATCTTCTTAGAGATAATCATAGCTGATCTACCACTAATGAGGTCAGCTCTACTACTCACTCCAAAAGTATGAGAAGAGAAGATAAGGGATGTTGTGCTTAGAATCATTGGAATTTTCTTTGATAAATTCAAAATTCCCTCCTTTAAAATTCTTTATTGGTAATGACTTCTATATTCGGAGGAAGTGGTATTTTATTCCATCATTTTTTTATTTAGTGCATCATTTATAGTGAAGCACTTTTTCTCTGGTGCATGCAACGCGTTTGGGTGCTCCTCAATAAATGAATATTCCTTATTAAAAGGGATAATGGTAGGTTTGAATCTGAATCTTAAAATTCGTGGAGCACTAAGTGGGCCAAGTTAGTATTGAATTGGATCAAGGACCAATAGGGGAAGTTCTTTCTGAGGAGTTTGAAAGGCTTAAGGCAAAAAATCCTCGTTATTCTTTAAGAAGCTTTTCCAATAAGCTTGGTGTTCATAGTGGAGGACTTTCTCAAATATTAAAAGGAAAGCGTAACGTTTCTTTAAAACAAGCAAATGAGTTTGCGGATAAGTTGAAGCTTACCAAGGAAAAGAAGAACTACTTCTTATCCTCCTTTACCTTGAATAACCGTTTAAAAAACAAAGAAATATCCACTTATGAGCGAATTGATACTGATGGATTTGAAGCGGATGAAGTTTGGATTGTCCTTGCTGTTCTCAATCTTATAAAGTGTTCTAACTTTAGCTTTTCTGTTGAAGAAATAAGTAAAAGACTAAATTTAGACAATGAACTTGTAACTAAAGTTTACAATAAGATCCTCAGTCAAGGACTTGTTATCATAGAAAATGGCGTTGCAAAGAGATCAAAAGAGAAGCTATCCACAACTGATGGTCTAAAATCGGATCTTATAAAATTGGGGCATAGACAAAATTTGAAATTGGCCAAAGAGAAACTAGAATCCTTATCCATGAATGAGAGGGATTACACTTCAATGACTTTTCCCTGTTCTCTTAAAAAACTTGAGCAGGGAAGAGAGCTCATAAGAGAATTTCAAGATAAGTTTTGTCTTCTTATGGAAGAAGGCCTCAATGATAGAGTTTTTAAATTAAATATCCAGCTCTTTCCTCTAGATAGTGAGATGACAGGGATGAGTTGCGAGGAGGAAGAATGATGAAGGTCCTTATTTTCTTAGTCACTTTGACAAATCTTATCTATGCCGGGGAGTCCATCCCTGTCGAAGAACTTCACAATGCTCACCTCGATGATTTTTACTTTCTGCAGGCTGGACAAGATTATCGTCTTATCGTTAGAGGGGATAGGGAAGGTAACGGAGGAAATGGAGATATCAGCCAAGTGGCCAAGAGACTTGATGGAATAAATATTCTTTTGAATCGGGAAGGTGATCACGAGTTTGTTGATGTCGTGCAATCTTTAAAAGAGTTAATCACTACGGGCTTTTTCATAACCTGTGCCAGAAAGAATACAATGAATAGAAGATTGGATGCACTTAATTATCAGTTTGAAGGGAATTCCTATATCGTCCTAAATTGTAAAAGATGGCGTCGTCAAAATTTAAGAAGTCAAAAGACTCTCTTGATGCATGAACTTGTTTACCTTGCGGGTTATGATGACGGGAACTATGCGCTTTCTACCTCCCTTTTACGTTTTCTTAGAAACAGGTAAGGATAAATGAAAATATGGGTTGATGCCGATGCCTGTCCAAAGGTCATTAAAGAACTCCTCTTTAAAACGTCACTGCGCTTAAATATTCCCTTGTGCCTCGTGGCCAACTCTTACATGAATATTCCCTTTCATGAGCTGATTACTTTTATAAAAGTAGAAAGTGGTGATGATGTCGCCGATATGTACATTGCTGAGCATATTTCACCTGAGGACCTTGTTATTACCGCAGACATTCCCTTGGCCGCTGAGGTCGTGAAAAAGGGAACCATGGCCATTAATCCGCGTGGGGAACTCTATGATGAGGAAAATATTGGCGAAAGGCTTTCGATGCGCGACTTTATGAAAGAACTCAGGGATGGTGGTGTAGTAACGGGAGGCCCTGATTCCTTCAACGTTAAAGATAAGGCTAATTTTGCCAATACCCTAAATCGTATACTTGCTCAAAAAGGCATAAAGTAAATCTTGGACAAGTATGAATCTTAACTCGATTTAAAGAGCCTTAATCTCAAAAATAAGATATTATTTAGCCATGAAAACTGTTCATATTCTTTTTTCAACATTCAGGAAAACGCCTGCACTTCTTTTGGTGGTTGAATAACTTTATTCAGCCGCACAAACATCTAAAATTAAAATTAAAATTAAAATGGAGAGTTTATGGATAATAAAATTTTTATTACAGAGAAAGATTATTTAAGGATTACTAACTTATTAAATAACCTAGTCGTTGAGCCAGATATTTTAGAGAATCTAGAGGTCGAGATAGAAAGAGCGACTATTTTATCTGATGATGAAGTGCCTGCGGGATTGGTTACGATGAATTCCACTGTTGAATATGAGGACTTATCTAATGGGAAAATAACTACTGTTACAATCATTTACCCTGGAAATGAAATATCTTCTGGAAAGAATATATCGATCCTAGCACCTCTTGGAAGCGCCCTGTTGGGACTAAGGGAAGGACAAGAAATAAACTGGAAATTTCCGACAGGTAACACTAAAAGACTTAGGATTTTGAAAGTGAGGTATCAACCTGAGGCAAATGGTGACTGGCACTTGTAGATATCGTTAGGAAAATTTTGATGTTTTTCTGATCATCTCTGCTGGAAAACGAAATTGCTTTTTTAAGTAGTCTTTAAATTGCTTGGTGTATGATTGCCGATCTATTGCTCGATCCATACATAGGAGCCATGCGTCTCTTTCAGGTTCATTGATTATAAATTTTGAATGCGCTTGAGGCATGCTAGCCTTTCCGTATTTTTCAATGTAAGTCCGTGGCCCACCAAGCCACATTGATAAAAAGAGTGTTAATTTATCGGTCATAAGCTCTAAATCATCTTTATGCATATCTCGTATTAGTTTTGCCGCTGGCAGGGTATCCATAAGAGAATAGAAGTCTGTGGAGAGCTTTCTCAATCCATGCTCTTCGCCAGCAGCCTTGTAAGATGAATCAGCAACTCCGAAGATTATTTTTTCACTTATAGAATTCGACATAAAACTTAACCTTACCAAGAGGCTTAACCAGATGCTTTACCTCTGGTTCAACAACTCCAAAATTGGATGCTGTGAGTTCAAATTGTTCATTTGTTGATGGAATAGAGTAAATAAGTCTTCCTTCTAAAATAACAATCTTTCCCCAGACATTAGTTTTTGTAGAGTGCTCCTTTAAAAGGGCTTTTGGGACAGTTCTTTCATCAAAGACATCTGTTTTCTTGTAGGCTTTTGTGTTTTGAGGAATTTCTTTCATCACTTTTTAATCTTTTGTTGTACTTTATTGTTAATTAATATATATCAAATATATTAATAGAGCACAAGGAGATAATTATGAATTCATTATTTGAGAAATTAGGTGGGGAAAAGTCAGTAGACGCAGCTGTCGATATCTTTTACAGAAAGGTTTTGCTAGATGAGAGAATTAACGATTTTTTTACTGATGTGGATATGGATGAACAAGTTCAAAAACAAAAAGCTTTTCTAACATTCGCTTTTGGGGGACCAAGTAACTACTCAGGATTAAACATGAAAGAGGCTCACGAGAGATTAGTCGCTAGGGGACTGAATGATTCTCATGTTGATGCCGTTGTTGAGCTACTCGGTGAAACTCTTAAGGAGCTAGGCGTTGGTGATAATTTAATCGATGAGGTGGCGGCCATTGCTGAGAGTGTAAGGGACCAAGTCTTAGGAAGAGCTTAGGATGGAGCGGTTTTTCTTTGAAGGAAAAGAGTATTCTTCTCACAAAAACGAAACGGTATTAGACTGCTTGCTTCGTAATGGAGTTAAGGTAACAAATTCATGTAAAAGCGGAGTCTGTCACTCTTGCTTACTTAAATCTACTTCGTCTCCAGATGAAATTTCACAGAAGGGATTAAGTCAGTCAAAAAAAGAGGGGGGCTTCTTTTTATCATGTCAACAGAAAGCCCTTTCTGGGTTAGAAGTCTTTATGCCAGACTCGTCTCTGCTTTTTGTAGAAGGAGAAGTTACTTCACAGGTAAGAATCACCGATACGGTAGTTATTTTAAAAGTGAGAACGTTAGGAGATTACCCTTTTAAGGCCGGGCAATTCACCAACATCATTCGCCATGATGGTGTTTGTAGATCCTATTCCATTGCAAGTCAGACGGGAGAGAGAGAATTAGAGTTTCACATCAGAAAAGTTGCTGGAGGAGAGTTGTCGAATTGGTTGTACGAAAAAGACCTGACCAATCAAAAAATAAAATTGTCTGAGCCGCTTGGAGAGTGTTGCTTAAATGATGAGATGACGGGAAAAGATCTCTTACTCATCGGCGTCGGGACAGGATTAGCCCCTCTTTACGGGGTATTAAAAGACTCTTTAGTTAAGCAAAAAATGGGAGCTGTTAAGCTTTTCCATGGAGGGCTAACAGCAGAGAGTTTGTACATGGTGGAGACTTTAAAAACGATCGAGCGAGACTTTGATTTCTTTTCCTATCATCCCGTGTTTTTAAATGGAAAAGAGAAAGAGGGATATATTAAAGGAAATCTTGTGGATTTAATTAAAGAATTGAGTTTTGATAAGAAGAATACTGTTGTAATGATTTGCGGTGATCCGAGTTTGGTTAAAAATCTCAAGCAAGCAGTATTTTTATCGGGAGTCCCTTCAAAATCAATCTTAAGTGATCCTTTTATCTCTCAAATCCCTCGATAGAATAATAATACAACCAGAGCTTAAGCACTTCATTTCGCAATTTAATTATGCTATTAGTCAGAAGAACAGTTTAATTGGATGGCAAATGAAGTTAAATCTAAAAACCGATTACGCACTCAGGGTTTTGATTTTCCTACAAAGAAAGGAAAAGGCAACTATTAGAGAAGTTGCAGAGTACTATGACGTGAAAAAAAACCACTTGAGTGTTGTCGTAAATAAATTATCAGAACTTGGCTATATTGATTCTTCTCCCGGCCCAAAGGGAGGGATTTCTCTAAAGGCAAAGACGCTCGAAAAAAGCATAGCAGAAATCATTTTAGAGTTTGAAGATTTTGATCTCGTTGAATGCTTTAATAGTGATTCTTCTTCTTGTCGTTTAGATCCAACATGCAAGTTGAAATCAATCTTAAAAAAAGCGAACAAACAATTTATTAATGAGTTGAAGAATTACAAGGTTAAAGATATTCAACAGGCAATTTAATGCTAAAAGTCAGGTGAATTCTTATGATAATCAAATTGAGAAGGTTGGTTTAAATGAAAATAGAAGTAATTAAAGAACCAATATCTGTTTATGGTCTCACTATCAGGACTAAGAATGAAAATGAGATGAGTCAAGAAACGGCAAAAATAGGTAACCTTTGGCATAGTTTTACTTCAAAAATAAGCTCCCTCCTCAATGAAGGACAAGAGGTCTACGGGGTTTACTCATCCTACGAGTCTGACCATTCTGGAGAATTTAACGTAACAGCAGCATCTGAAAAGAAGGTGGATGGCACGGAAGGTGTGGTGATAGAAGCGGGGAAGTATCTTGTCTTTTCTGCCGAGGGGGAAATGCCCCAAGCGGTCATTCAAGGATGGACCGATATTTGGAATTACTTTTCTGAGGAAACCTCAGAGTTTAAGCGTCTTTATAAAACAGACTTTGAGCTTTATGAGGGGCCAAATACTGTAAATATCTTTATCGGAATTAAGTAGTTGAGTTAAGTTTTCTATTAGGTGGTTATCTTTATTTTAAGGAATATTAGCTTTTCAAGAAAGAGCGACGCAGGCCCGACCTCGGTTCTGCAGAGATTTGTGTTTTCGTGCGCTTCAAGAAGTTGAAACATGCCACAGGCGCCTTAGTGTAAAGCGAAAGCGATAGCTTTCGATTTGCAATAAGGAATGAGGAGCGGATAAATTTAGGGCAAAAAAAAAGCTGATCCAAAGATCAGCTTTTTTATAACTAAAATGGCGGGCCATCTACTTCACAAAGCCTAGAAGAGCGTCCTCCACTCCAAGTCATTGATACCATTAAACTTTTTGAACTTCCAGCTTGGAAGAATCAAAGTTTCCTCCACCAAAAATACGTCCAAGAAGGGCTTTCAATACGCCAAATAGCCAATGAGGTAATGTCCTCCAAGCAAACGGTTAGAAAGGAATTATTGAAGGCCAATATTAAATTGAGAGGCAAGTCTCATCACAATGGAAACCCATCACAGGTAAAATTTGGGCAAAGAGTCGTAAAAAAGAAGCTTATCGATCATAAGGTTGAGCAGAGGGTAATCGATGCTGTCAGGAGAATGAGAGATGAAGGGCTCAGCCTGAGAGCGATAGCCAGGTGTCTAGATGAGATGAAGGTTCCAACTAAACAACAAGGAAAGAAGTGGCATCCTGAGATGGTAAAACGAATTATAAAGTAGCAGTAAATTTTAAGCCTTAATTTGTAATTAATGATGTACATATTTGTATAAATTCTTTCAAAGAGGCTTTGGTGAAAAAAAACTACGTTATAGATATAGATAATTTTTTAAAAGATAGTCCGCTATGGCCAACTCATAGGCACAAACCTGAATTTTGGGAAATGTTAGGGCGTACAATAGGAAGCTTTGGGTTTCTTGAAGAAGTTTTGGCAAGAGCCATCTATGTAATCAGTGGAGCAAAGGCTATTCCTAATAAAGAAAACATTGATGAGGAGTTTGAAGCTTGGGTTAAGTATCTTGTAAAAGCTTTATCTGACCCTCTGGCGGGATTGATAGATAAATATGAGGAGTCTTTGAAAAATAATTCCAGCTTTTCGGTGCGGAATTTAGAAGAGTTAATTAAGGGGCTAAAGGAATTGAAAGTCTGGAGGAACATCTTGTGCCATGCTTCGTGGAAGCAGCCAAATTTAAAAGGTGAATCAGTTCCATTTTTTGTTAATAGAAAGGGAGATGCGGTTTCAAATCCTGTTGATATAACTGTACTTGAACAAGTAATGAGAAATACTACTGAGTTAACTTGTTTAATTATTAACTCCGTAACTTCTAATGACGTGACCCCACGATTAGGTCCGAGACAAATCATACAATCTCAGTTTTCATCATCTCTACCTCATAGCTAGGTAATGTGGCCAGTGGGACTGGTACACGGTAGCCAAGAGAACTATGTGGTCTTACATGGTTATATTCCTTTCGCCAGCTTTCTAAAATTAC
>CATLOT010000014.1 GCA_950054155.1 uncultured Bacteriovoracaceae bacterium | reverse complement strand
CAATTATAAGTTGTTGATTGCCATGCCTGACTTAGTTACTCGTGATGCGGTGAAAACACCCCTAAGTGTGAAGAGCCGAAATTATGTCAAGGTAAGGACTTATTAGTTTTATAAGTGCACTTTGATAAGTAAGAATGAATTGCATGGTTCGTTGACCCAAGTCCTCTGTCCTTGGTAGAAATTATGCAGGAGAGAGTTATGAAACAATATCTTTTAACAGTTCTACTTTGCCTTGGAATGCTGCCCACACAGGCTCAAGTTGTCTCTTTGACTGGCCGTTATGACGTTCCAGTGGAGGAGCAAGAGCTCGCACCTTTCGCATCATTTGACATGTCATCTCCTATTTTTTTTACAGAAGGGGAGAGTCTTTCCTATAAATTACCACCCTCAATGATGACTGATGAAGCCAAAATGATGGAGTTTACTTTTAATAAAGAGAGTGGACTCTACGAAAGTCAGCATGGTGTGGGAAAATGTGAAGATTTAAATGATGCTGTCGTGAAATGTGATATTGCTTACTCCGATTCTTACGGCGACATTATTAGAGATGTTAATCCGCATATGGAAGACTTTCTAAGAGACCATCTCTCTATGAGTGAAGAAGAGATCAAGCAGAGAATGCGTGTTCTTGACGGTTTCTCAGGAGACCCTATCGGATCTCTCTTTATCTATAAGAGCGCCCAGTACTAAATTCCCTTTTCTTTAATTAACCCGCCACGGGAGGTGAGTTATGAAGGCATGGATTTTACTTCCTCTTTTCTTATTCACTATTTTCTCATGTGGCCAGAGTGAAGAGGGTTCACCTGCCGCTCCTATTAGTGGCGAACTATTGGGAGAAGATGAAGGTTTTCCCGAAATTCTTCCCCTAAAGTGGTACCCCAATAATAGATGGCAAAGGACTTGGTCTCGTGCTGTTATCGCAAAGGTAAAGGAGCTGGAGCTCGACCTTCACGAAGTTAATTACTGGAACCTTTATGAGATGGATTGTGTCGGCTATGAAAGTGCGACTTTAAGAGAGAGAAGGCATTTTTGGCTCGTGGTAATGGCGGCGATTGCTTCTCAGGAGTCAGCTTTTAATCCCCGAACTCGTTATTATGAAGTTCCTCTTCGAGAATGGTCAGAAGGGCTACTGCAACTGAGCTTATCCAATAAGGGTCACGGGAGTGAGTGCTCTCAGTTAACAAGAAAGTCTATTCTAGAGGGGAAGAGCAATTTAGAGTGTGGACTTCGAATAATGAAGAATCAGTTAAAAGGGGGAGTCAACCGATCGTCTCGGCTTCTCTTTCCTCCTCGCTTTTATTATTGGTCGACGTTAACGACGGCATCTAAGAAAGCAAAAGTCATAGCTTTCTTTAAAAAGCATCGATCGATGCTAAGCTTTTGTGAAGGGTAATTAAAATAAGGATTTGATCCTTTGCCAAAGGCTTCGTTTGGGGAGGTTCTTTTGATACAGCAGCTCTCCATTGTCTGCTTTGGATACCGTAAGGACTTTTTCTTTTTGCATCTGATTGAGAATAGTTTCAAGTTCTTCATTGGTGAAGTCTGGAAAGAGCTGTAAAAACTCACTATCCATGGAGAGGATAATCTTTTCTTTATTTATGGGCTCTAAAAAAGAGAGGGCCCTTAGAACTTCATCGTAAATATCTTTGTTGATGTCTTTATTCATAGAGAAAGTGTATCAGAGATTTTCGATGACCTCTTGGTTTTGTTCTTGCTTCTTCTTAAATTCCTCTATGGCCTGTTGAGATTCCTTTATCTTATTACCGACGCTCCCAAGGTTTTGCGCTTTTTCTTTTACTTTATTGACAACACTTCCAAGAGAGAAAGAGCTCTTTTCTTTTTTTATAACCTTCCTTTTTCTTGGCTTCACCTGAGAGAATGTCTCTGTTTTGGTAATTGTTTGAATACGTGTACCAAGCATGGGAGCTTTCATTAAACCCTTGCGGCCATATCCTCGAAGGCTTAGAGAGTTCAGTTGGGCTTCCCAGGGGTAATCATCAACCCATTGGTATTTGCCCGTTTCGATGCCCATCGAATTAAAAACACCACCTATACCTTGTCTGATTTGTTTTTCATCTTTGCCATTCGTGTGAATAAGAAGAATGGGATTGCGGTCATTTGCGATTTGAACTTCATCTGACGTCGTGGACAGGCGAAAGGTCGCGTCTTGGCTAAAGGTGTAACCAAGTGGTGTATTGATCTTTATGCCGACTGGTTTTTTACTTTTAAAGAAGTCGACGAGTACCGTTCCTCTTTTAAGGAAAAACTCAGTCATTCCTCTGTCTCGTTTAAGTTTCTTCGTTAGCTCTAACTTGGTGCCCTCGTTAAGGAGGAGTAATTGTTCTTCCCCTAATTTTAAAATGGCACGACTGCGGGCGCTTACAAAGAGGGAGTCTCCTGCTTCAAGAGCTATTTCATTTTCCCCTCTGTAGGTTTCTCCCCGGGAGGACACGAGAACATCTCCGCTGATATAAACAAAGTAGGGGAAGGTGAGGGGAGAATTCTTTGGTGATGATGGTGGGTCTGAAGAAATCAAAGAAAAGTTAAGAGAGTGACCAGGACGATTGATAAAGAAATACCCCGTAAATCCAAGCATAAGGAGGATAATGAAAGTTAAATAGGTCTTCATGTGTCAATTTCCCGGTTATCTTTCTTATCGGATAAAGGTTAGGAGGATTTAATTTAGCAATTATAAAGAAAATTTCATTAAAACTGAGTGAGATCCAACCGATAAAGAGAATGCGACATAAAATAAGCTATTTTGGAAAAAATATGTGTGATGTATGCCAAGTAGAAAAAATTGATTGGAGATTCAGAACGGCTGACCGTCCTGTTGAGACCTGTCGCCTCTATCGTGTCTATGAAGGCAGGGAAGCGGTAGTAAGGCTGTGTCGTATTCACGCCATTGAACTCTTTATGATTGGTGAGACGCGCTTTCTTGAAACCCATCCGCTCTTAGCATTAAGTCTTCACAATAGTACAAAGAGCTCTTCAGATGATTCACTCTTTGCCTTCGGTTAAACTCTTTTGTTAATATTAGTTAATGAAAGCTTTTTCTAAAAGACTCGCTGAGACCATTAATCTCATTTCTTATTGTCCTGAACCTGAACTCATTAAAAGTTGGGCCAGTGTTAATCTCATCTTTTCTCTCGTTGAAGAGGAACCTTCGATAGCAATGATTAAGCGGGCGACTAACCCCTTAGACCCTTGGTCCGGTCACTATGCTTTTCCTGGGGGACGGCTTGAGTCAGAAGAAGGATATTGGGAAGCAGCAAGACGTGAAACCTATGAGGAGATTGGAATTTCATCCAACCCTTTGGGTGAGTTTTTAAAATTTCAGGTTCGTTATCAAAATAAATCGACCCCCTATGCAATCAGTGCTCATCTCTCATTCTATGATCAACAGGAGGGACATTTTTCGATCGATGAAACAGAGGTTGAAGAGGCCTTTTGGTTTCCTCTGAAGAATTTTCTGAGGGAGGAGAATGTCAAAAATCTTCCGCTTGGAAGGGATAAAGTTTTTAGGTACCCCTGTGTGACTTTTGATGGTCATATCATTTGGGGCATAAGTTATTTTATTCTCTGGGAGCTCTTTAACCAGCTCTCTCCCCTGAATGAGCCCGTCAATTTTAGAACAGAACACCTTCCAGCCTATTCCTATCATCATGAGTCATAATGAGTTTTTAGGTACTTAGATGCCTATACGGAGACTGTGAAATCCGCCCGAACTCAAGTATGGTAGAGGCTATTCTTTCCTGATGAAGAGGTGAATTTATGGACTTAGGTTTTTTAATGGATATGCCGGAGCTGCCTAGTTGGCGCGTTCTAAAAAACGAGATAATACCCCGTAATAAGACATTCCTTTGGAAGAAAGAAAGGGCCCTAGGGAGCTACAATCTGGTGCATGTTCTCGTTGATGAAAAGGGAGAGTTTAAAACCTTTAAAGCGAATGATTACGATACCATTTCCTACTTCGCTTTTAGTGATCCTGAACTTGTGAAAAGAATGGGAAATACTTATGACCTGGATGAGAGTATCACGCTCTTAGAAGAGGGGACCTTCGCTAAAGAGTTCGAAGGATGCACTCTGCGAACGATGATGACGGGCGAATTAGTAAATACACTTTCACGAGAAGGAAGAGAAACTTCTATTAAAATCAATCCTGTTCCCGTTAAGATTGGTGAGGGTGTTGAGCCTCTTATCTATGCAGAGGAAGTTCTCTTTGCGCCTCAATATGATAGCTTCACCTCGAAAAGACTTTTAACAAGTCCTGATGATGCCAAGGCACTTCTGGCCATCAATCCTGACGATGAAAAGAGATTTGGGATTGAAATTGTCTATTACCTTCTTACTAACAGGGATTTGCCAGAAGAGGGCGAAGAGAGAAATGAGGGCTTAAAAAATAAAATTGAGGAACTCGCCTTTAAAGCACCTCGTATACCAATTAAAAGAGGGAGCGCGAGTTTTATCGCCGTTCTTCTCAACCTTGAGAATGAAATTGAAGAGCGAGCCTTCATTAGGGATTACTCAACTTTTGATACCTATAGTGACCTGGTCTTTGTCACAAGTTCTTTAAAAATTTGGACTGGTAAACTTGAAGAGATTCTCTTTAATGGCGAAAGAATTGACACGATTTTCTCTCCTCTCATAAAATGGCAACAAGGAAAGAAAAAGCGCACACCTTACTTTCATAATAACTAATAGCGAAGAGGAATAGATGAGAACTTTAGATCAATGGCTTGCTCTCTATGGCGAAAGCCATCAAAACTCCACGAATAAGAATATTCATAGAGTTTGTGTTCCTCTTATTATGATGAGCCTTCTAGGGCTTGTTGCCCTTATTCCAACGCCTATGATGATGACTGAATATCGAATTGATTTTAGTCATCTCATTGTATTGGGGGCGTTGATCTTTTACTTTCTTCTTTCACGAACTTTCTTTGCGCTTATGATTGGCGTTGTTGCACCTATGCTCGTTATTAATCAGATGGTCAACTCATCTCTTGATACTCAAGCGGCTACAATAATATGGGCTGCTGTTTTTATATTGGCGTGGATTGGTCAGTTCGTCGGACATAAGATTGAAGGAAAGAAGCCTTCATTTCTTGAGGACCTCGCCTTTCTTTTAATTGGTCCTCTATGGATCGTTGCGCCCCTCTTTCCTCGCTACCGAAACGTTTGAAAATTATTTCTTAAATTGGACCCCAATTTTAAAAATATCATCATCAACGATATGGCGGACGCTTACGACATTTCCTGAAATAGGAGAGGGTAGTTCCTTGGCATTGATTGAGAGCACTTCAATGGTGTCCCCTTTTTTGAAAACACCTGGGTCTGGGCTCTTAAGGGCGAGACCGCCAGCAGAGATATCGTAAAGGTTGTATTGAAGGACTTTTTCTTCTTGGTTCTTCTTTATTTTAACCGTTTGCTTCTCGCCAGCTTGCTTACGCGGCTGTTCTCTTAAATGAGCTTTTTGTCCTTCATCTTCGGGCTCGACCAGATTGATTTTCTTTGCCAGTTCCTCACTGAGGTAATTCACTTTTTCGGGAAGGATGAAAACAATGTAGCCGTTATCGATCTCTCTGGCCTTAAAGCGAACGGCCATATTTCTCCCACGACTATAGAGAAAGAGTTCAAAGTCGGTGTTCGTAAAAGTGAATCCTTCGTCAGTAAGGGGTGTGAGTTCAATAACTTTCTTAAGGACATCGACTTTTCTCACCATGGTGAAATGGATCTTTCTCTCTGTAGGAGTTTCAGGGTTTTGCTGCCAGAGCCATAGACGTTCTTTGGATTTTTGAAGCAATCTAAAGAAGTCGATGATCTCTAGGTCGTCCGTAATCACTTTTTTTTCTGGCGTATCCTGCATAGTAGTTAAACCTTTGTATTTATTCAAAATCCCAAGCTTTCCTCTCGGGAAAAATAACCTTCAATAACCACTCTTTTTTGCCGATAAGTTAACGAGGATAACTATGGCATTAAAGTTTAATTACAATAGAGCACATCGAAAATTGACCCTTGAGGAGTCTCTCACCGGATTGGTGGATTCGGGGCTCATTTCTAGTGATCAGGCTCAGTTTATTCGTAAGAAAAAAAGCCGTAGCCGTCAGCATCCGCTCATTAGTATAGCAGACTGTGACATTCCTGATAGACGTGTCGAGGGAAGGAAACTTTCTCTTGATGATTTGGTTAAATGGCTAGCAAATTATTCAGAAACTGAATATTACCATATTGATACCCTAAAAATCGATATTGACAAGATAACGACGATTTTACCTAAGGCGTACGTTAAACGCCTTGGAATTTTGCCAGTAGAAGCCCCTGACGGTGAAGTTGTTATCTGTACGGCCGAGCCCTTTCAAACAGACTGGATTGATGAGGTTGAGAGAATAACCAAGAGAAAGGTTGTTTTGCGTGTCGCTTCCCCTTTATCGATAGAAACCTGTGTTGAAGATTTCTATACCGTAAGAAAAGCAGTTTCAAAACTCATGAAGGATAGAGGTCTTAGTAAAGACAGAAGTCCTGAATTAGATAAGATGTTACAGATAAGTAGCCGACTGACTCAGGGCTCTGATGAAGAAGGTATTTCTGGAATTGTGGATTGGCTTTTTCAATATGCATGGGAAGAGCGCGCCTCAGACATCCATCTAGAGCCTAAAGCGGGCCAAGGTATCGTAAGGTTTCGTGTTGATGGAACTCTTCGTATCGTCTATAAGTTTGATCCCGAGATTATGCTCTCTGTTTTAAGTCGTCTTAAAATTCTTTCTGATATGAAAGTTGATGAAAAGAGAAAGCCTCAAGACGGAAGAATTAAAAGAGAGATTGCTGCTGAAAAAATAATTGAAATTCGTTCTTCTACAATACCGACTCATTATGGAGAAAAGTTAGTCATGAGGATCTTTGATCCCAAAATGGCTGATAAAACACTTGATGATGTCGGAATGGGGAAGAAGGACTTAAGAATTTGGAAGGAACTTTCTGAAAGCTCCCATGGAATTGTTCTTGTGACAGGTCCAACGGGTTCCGGTAAATCGACAACACTTCATGCAACATTAAAGCATTTAGCGAAGCCTGAAGTTAATATTTGTACTGTTGAAGACCCCATTGAAATTATAAATGATGAGTTTAATCAAATGCAGGTGAACAGTACCATTGGTATTGATTTTTCCAATGCTATTCGTGCCTTTATGAGACAAGACCCCGATATCATCATGGTTGGGGAGATTCGAGACCCAGAAACAAGTCAAATGGCGATTCAAGCGTCTCTGACTGGTCACATGGTTTTTAGTACTCTTCACACAAATGATGCTCTTGGTTCTGTCACACGTCTTCTTGATCTAGGTGTCCCCCCACATCTTCTTAATGCGACTTTAAAAGGGGTCCTCGCTCAACGCCTTGTAAGAGTTCTCTGTCCTGTTTGTAAGACAGAGGTTGAAACGAATAAGGACTGGTGGGAGTCGATGACAAAACCTTATAACGCTGAAATGCCCAAGACTGTCTATGAAGCTAAGGGTTGTGATGATTGTAAGGGGACGGGTTACAAGGGGCGAATGAGTATCTATGAGATGGTTGTTATTAATGACAAGATTAGATCGGCCGTGAAAGAGAAGGTCGAACTCCAAGAGCTTAAGAGGATTACAAGAGGTGACTTTCTTCCTTTGCGTCTTCATGCAGCGACTAAAGTTATTAAAGGTCTAACAAGTATCGAAGAAGTCCTAAGAGTTATAATCTAAAAGTCTCTGAAATCTTTAAGAAAACCCATTTTTATAAAACCGTAGCGGTCATAGAATCCTGGGTCCAAGAGGTCACAATAAAGACAGGGGACTCCAAAATAAGTAAGGTCTATAAATACACTTGAATTAGATATGATTGCTAGTTGGCAATCATGAATATCTTTCTTCAAATCTATTTGTCCTGTTTTGGTAGAGGGATGAAGCCTCGTTTTCAACGTTACTTGAGGGAGGCGTTTTTTAATTAATTGATAAAGGCTATCTATTCTTGAAAGATCATCTGATTTGCTTAGACATATGAGAATAGTTTTAATTTCCATCGGTGGTTCCTTAATCACTTTAGCTTCAATAACTATTTTGGGTTCATTTATGTCCTTAGTGTGAAAGTGCTTCTGATAGATTTTTGCGGATAATGAATCAAGTGGTGAAACCGTGCCTAAGTATCCCTGGTAATATGGTGGTGCAGGTAAGGCATGACTAAGAAAATATAAAGGTAATTTCCTTTTCTTAGCAACTGCCAGGAGTGCGAGTCCATTAGGATTTGACGTGACCCCACGAATAGGTCCGAGCGCTTATAGTGATGAAAGTATTGAAAGAGATGAGGCCGAGAGAAAAATTTATTATCAAGTAAAAGAGGGCCGAGTCCTTGAAAGGATTTAAATCCCTTCTTAAAATTGCCACCTCTATTGGGCTTCTTTATTACTTCTTTGTTACCAAGCAAGAGATTAATCTTCTCTCTTTTTCCCTTTCTCATCTGCTTTTAGTCATAAGTGGAATTCTACTTTTTAGTGTCGTTACGGCTATTATGACTGTGCGCTGGCGAGGAACTTTGGGGTTTGCCAAGGTAGAGGAACTTGGATCTTTTTGACAGTGTTATCAAGCCTATTGCTTTGCTCAGTTCCTAGGTCTTTTCACGATTGGTTACCTGGGGACTGATGGGGGACGACTCTATTATGGGCAAAAACGTGGAGCCCAGCTCGTGACGATGACGAAGGAACTTTTCAAAGAGAGGCTTTTGAGTCTTGGCTCTCTGGTCTTTCTAACGGTTCTTTTCTTCATTAGTCCTTACACGGCTATCCTTCCTCTCTTTGCAATTCTTCTTGATAAGAGCATGACCTATAAGAAATCATTCTTCATCGCTTATGGTGGTCATCTTCTTAAGGTGTTCTTTCTCATCTTGGTGGCCGGAGTCGTTTTAAATTGGGAACTCGCAGTTGACGGCGCTAGAGATCTTTCCCTCGCCCTTTTTCTTGAAAGCCTTCCGATTAGTTGGCAGGGGCTAGGCGTTGGTCAAGTGTCCTTTGACCGCTTTGTTGCCGAGGGAGGAGCACAGGTTTATTTTGAGGCTAAAGTACTCTTTAAGCTCTTAAGTGGTCTCTTTTATTTTAATCGACCAATAAAAAAGGCCCCTAATGAGGGGCCTTCCTAAAGTTTCTTTTAATTGTCGCTATTAAGCTAGGTTCTTGTTTGCAAAATCCCAGTTAACAAGATTCCAGAAAGCTTCAATATATTTTGGACGAGCATTTCTGTAATCAACATAGTAAGCGTGCTCCCAAACATCAATGGTAAGAAGAGCAGTCTTTCCGTGCTTCATAGCTGTGTCAGCATCATCAGTGTTAAGGATTTCAAGGTTTCCTGAAGCGTCTTTTACAAGCCACGTCCAACCTGATCCAAAGTTTCCACCAGCTGAAGCTGTGAATTCTTCTTTAAACTTATCAAATGATCCCCACTTTGCGTTGATTGCATCAGCAACGGCACCAGTTGGAGCACCACCACCATTTGGTGAGAGGCAGTTCCAGTAAAAAGTGTGGTTCCACACTTGAGCAGCATTATTGAAAAGGCCACCACTTGATTTCATGATGATATCTTCAAGGCTCATTTCAGCAAATTCTGTCCCTTGGATTCCAGCGTTTAACTTAGTAACATAAGCATTGTGATGCTTACCGTAGTGGTACTCGATTGTTTCAGCAGAAATATGAGGAGCGAGAGCGTCATTTGAGTAGGGAAGTTCTGGTAGTTTGTGTTCCATTCTTTTATCTCCTTACGATTAAGAATTTATCATTAGTAATGTGCACTAATTGTTATAAGAGTTGATGAAATAAACATCAAGGGGTTGCGGGCTAAGGTGATGCAAAAACGAACTAGACATCGATTTTTCCTAATTTATCTCTTTCTTTTTTTTGGGTGTGCGTCAAATCTCCCCTCAGACAAAGCCTTTTATAAGAGGATCAAAAAAGTCAGTTATGATGTTGAGGAAGTGCACGCGACTCATTATCCCTCTCTTTTTCAAAAGCATCTCTTTATTGCAGAGCAGGACTCCTATCACGTTCACGGCTTTCAAAAGGGTGATGACTATATTTTGATTGCTGATAGTGAAGAGGCTGAAACCAAAGAGGTTGCCTGTACCCTGATTAAGGCCCAGGGGCGTAAGGCCATTGTGAAGTGGGTATCAAGTCAGCTTTACACGCAAAACCAAGGAAAGGCTTGGGACCTCTTTCTCAAGGGGAGGGGTCAAGAAGTCGTAGAAGAGAGACTCCTTGAACTTTTAAAGAATGAGAAGAAGACTTTCTTTTATTGGGAGAGGCGTGAGGTTGAGCGAGCTGGCGAGGACTTCGACCGCTTTGTTTGCGCTGTTGCCATTTCCTTCGGCCAGAAGGAGTGGCAAGAAGTGGCTTCACCTCTTAGAGAGGAAATACTAAAAGAGCATCCTCATGTTAATACGAGTGCTCTTGACCTTAGTTTTCCCCTAAGCGAAGTCAGATAGAGCCTTTTAGTCGGGAAAGATTTTCCCCTCACTCATTAAGGCGCTTCACTTTTTTATTTAACGCTGAACTGACCGAAAAGACATCTAATGAGATGTCTATTCCCCCTCCTTATATTTCTTCTTTCTCCTTTTGCTCAGGCAAAGATGTTTAAGCGTAAAATCCAAACCATCGATGTCGAGAGGACCTATCGCTACGATGAGAGATGGACCAAGATTGCGGCAACTGAAGAGGGTGCCTTTGATGAACTCTTTAAAATTCTTGAGAGTTCTAAAACGGGGCGAAAAATTGTTGAGCTCTCTAAAAAGAGAGCGAGGGAATACGGAAAGTCTCTTAAGGAGCTTGTCGAGTCAGGTCATGGCTCGCTGACAGACACTACTCTTGTGCGCAAGTTTTCACCGAGCAACCCCCATGCCATCGAGTACAAATCGCGCTCCAAAGTCATTATCAATAAGAATATCAGCGTTAAAAATGCGATTCTTGATCTTGCCCATGAGCTGACACACTTTGCTCTGAGGGATCCCTTTAATCCTTACCAGGGTCACTTTGGTCTTAAAGACTTTATCGTGAGCACTGTCGAAGGGCGAGGCGGCGAGGTTGAGGCCTATCTTGTGGAGTGTCAGGTTCTCAATGAGATCTTCAAGCAATACCGCAACCAGTCAAATTGCCATAGAGTCGTCGACCCCCACACGGGTCGAGTGAATAAGCAGCGCGGTGTCCATGAGTTCTACCAAATGGGTGAGTTCTACGGTCCCTTTAAAAATAGCCTCAAGAAACACAATATCCATGCAGACCACTTCGCTTCCTCTGGTCACAAAGATGCTCATTTTATCAGTTCTGCCTATGGCCTTCCCTATCCCTTAGCAGCAATTCACGAGTACGAATCTATTATGGAAAAGGTTTGCTTAAATGACAGCCGGCGTCTTACGCTGATGAAAGAAAAGCTCAACAGAGCACCTGCAAGTGATAGCTCTCTCGCCAGTGCCTATCGGGCCCTTGAGGGTTCTCACAAACAACGCTGTGAAGAAATTCTTTAAATTCAATAAATCTCACTGACCTTCAAGACAAATCATCTACTGGCCTTTAGTTTCGTTGACTTGAGGCCGTCTCACGGGTAAATTTAGAGCAAAATCATTCACTATTTTTTAAGGATTTCGAGGATGCAAGATAGCGTTGTGCTCATGAAAGTTGACGACTTTTTCAACTGGGGTCGAAAGAACTCTCTATGGCCTATGACATTCGGTCTTGCTTGTTGTGCAATTGAGATGATGGCAACAGGTGCGGCTAAGTATGATCTTGAAAGGTTTGGTTGTGGTGCCTTCATGGCGACACCAAGAAGGGCTGACCTGATGATTGTTGCAGGTACTGTAACGATGAAGATGGCCCCAAGAATTAAGACTCTATACGAGCAAATGCCTGAACCAAAATATGTTATTTCCATGGGTTCATGTGCCAATAAGGGTGGTCCTTACTGGAAGCATGGCTACCATGTTTTAAAAGGCGTTGATGAGATTGTACCTGTGGACGTTTATGTTCCCGGTTGTCCTCCTCGTCCAGAAGCCCTTATAGAGGGGATTATGACTCTTCAAAAGAAAATTGCAAACGAGAGAATCCTTCGCGACAAGTGGGTGAAGCATGCTTAATGAAGTAGCTAGTTTTTTAAATAGTGCCGTTAGTGGTTGTGGGGCAACAGCTCACACTCCTGAAGTTGGTCATGGTCACGTCCTCGTCGAAAGTGCTCATCTTCACGCTTGTGCTAAAGCGCTCAATGAGAGTGATGAATTTGATATGAATGTCCTTCAAGTTGTTTCAGGTGTGGATTACCCCGAAAGAATTGAAGTGAATTATATGCTGGCAAGTTTCACAAAGAATACAGAGATGATTCTTAAAGTGAAGCTTCCTAAAACTTCTCCAACTGAAACTGTTGAGGTTGATTCCGTTGTTGATATTTGGAAGTCAGCGAACTTTTTAGAAAGAGAAACATACGACATGTTAGGGGTTGTTTTTAAGAATCACCCCGACCACAGACGTATTCTCTGTCCTGAGGACTGGGAAGGTTTTCCCCTTCGTAAGGACTATGTTGTTCAAAAAGAGTGGGAAGGCATGGAGATTAATCCCGCTCACAAGGTTAATTCTGGAGATCACTTCTTCTTCAAAGACGTTATCGCGAAAATGGGCGGAGATGAGAAGAAGGTGACTTACAGTTGGAAGAGCGACGCAGAAGCTTAAGAATTAAAGAATCACTTATAAGAGAACGGACGATTAGTCATGATTGAAATTGATGGAAAAGAAATTGGCGATCTATCTTCTTTTAATACAGAGAAGATTAAGTCAGACCTACTGACGCTCAATATGGGTCCTCAACACCCGGCAACCCACGGGGTTCTTCGTGTTGAGATTAAAACAGACTCTGAGATTATCGCAGAAGCGACACCTTATCTTGGTTACCTTCACCGCTGCTTTGAAAAGCACGTAGAAAATGTTGATTACCGTGGGGTTATTCCTTTCGTTGATCGTATGGACTACCTCGGTGCCATGGGGATGGAGTGGGGTTACAGCCTTACGATTGAAAAAATGCTTGGTACAGAAGTACCTCGTCGAGCAGAGTATATTAGAGTTCTCGTTGCTGAGCTTCAAAGGATTGCAGGACACCTGCTCTTCTTTGGAACTTACGCGATTGACCTCGGTGCTTTCTCTCCCTTTCTCTATGCCTTTGATGAAAGAGAAAAGATCCTAAGATTTTTTGAAGAACTCTCGGGAGCTCGTCTTCTTTACAACTATGTATGGATTGGCGGTGTTTGGAATGACATCACTGACGATCAGCTTCGTCGTATTAAGAAATTTATCGATAATTTTGATGAAGAACTAAAAGTCTTTCATTCACTTGTTGGTGAAAATAAGATCTTCATCGAGCGTACAGCAAATGTAGGGATTGTTTCAGAAGAAATGGCCTACCAATACGGTGCGACTGGACCAGTTCTTCGTGGCTCTGGGATTGATTGGGATCTTCGTAAGAAGCGTCCTTACGGAATCTATGAAGAATTTGATTTTGATGTTCAAGTTGGTCGTGGTGAGAAAGGAACTCTTGGAGACTGTTGGGACCGCTACGATGTGCGCGTAAGAGAAATGCATGAGTCTGTGAAAATCGTTCGTCAATGTCTTGAAGGTATTGAGGAAGGATCAATCATGGGGAAAGTTCCAAAGGTTCTTAAAGTACCAGAGGGCGAAATTTATATGAGAACAGAGTGTCCTCGTGGGGAGCTTGGTTACCACCTTGTTTCAGACGGCGGAAAGACTCCTTATAGACTAAAAGTTAAATCATCATGTTTCACTCACGTGAGCATGCTGCCTGAGATGGCACCCGGGCAGATGGTTGCAGACTTTGTTGCTTCCATTGGATCAATTGATATTGTACTAGGCGAGGTAGACCGATGAGCGGACTTACACCTGATATTTCAGAATACGCAACAAGAGAATCGATGGTTCACCAAGAAGAGCTTACCTTTGGTAAGTGGCTTGGAAATATCTGGAAAGCAGTTTCAACTTGCTTCAAGGGTATGATGATCACAGGAAAGTATATTGTTGCTCGTAAACCAGTGACAATTGAGTATCCTGAGGTCAGAGAAGAACTTCCTGCGAACTCTAGATCACGTCTCTTTAACGATGTGGACAACTGTATTGCTTGTCTTCAATGTGCCGCCGCTTGTCCGGTTGATTGTATCTACATCACGGCCACTCGTCGTGACAAAGAGGCCCCAAAGCTTAAAACAGATGATGGAACACCCCTTAAGTTAGATCTTAAGCAGTATACAATTGATACAGCTCTTTGCTGTTACTGTGGTCTCTGTACGACAGTTTGTCCGACGGAGTGTTTAACTCACACAACTGATTATGAATTTGCCCAGTACACTCTTGGTGAAATGAAGTACGACTATCTTGCAGAAGATATCCGCGCTTGGAAACACCGTGTGCGTGGCTAATTAAATTGACCCAAATCCTTTAAGGCCCTCTGTTTAGAGGGCCTTTTTTTTTGAAACACTTTAGTTTTCTCTCACTCGTCAATACTAATCGCTTTTCCTAAGATTGAGTCTTCTCCTAGGAGCACTCATGATGGCAATTCTTAAGAAATTAACACTCTATGGATTCATCCTCTTTTCCTCTTTCTTTCTCTTCCTCTTTTTCGATATTATTTTCGCTGATAAGGAAACCCACTTCTTTGTGAAGAATGACACGAGTATTAGCTATGACATTTTCGCCATTATTCGTGCCAGTGACACTAACCATGTCTACATTGAGCCTATCTTTGAGGGAAATTCTTTGATTAAATCAAATGAGAGTTCCTTTGGAAGTTTTAAAGAAGATAGTCCTCTTGTTGGTAATGGTGCTTGGTGCATGTCCTTAAAACTTGTCAGTGGGGCTAAGGAATGGGAAGTGAATTGCCCAACAGAAGGGGCGAAAGTGACTCTTTCAAGCCTTCTAAACTAAGTTATTATTTTGAGAAAAGGGTTATAGAATGTGTTTGATTTGTGAAAGAAATGAGCTTTCAAAGAGAGGAGAGAATCCTTTTCTTATTAAAGAGTTTAAGCATTCCTATTTTGTTGTGGGAGATCATCAGTATTTTAAGGGCTACTCCCTGCTTGTTCTTAAAGAGCATGTTGAAGACCTGACTGATCTTGCCGCCGATATTCAAAAAGAATTTTTAAGTGAAGTGACCATGGCCGCAAAGGTATTAAAAAAACACTATGGGGCAACTCGCATCAATTATTCTTGTCTTGGCAATTTTGTACCCCATGTGCATTTTCACCTCTTTCCTCGATACGATGCCGACTTAGCAGATGATCGCACTAAGAATCCATGGCATTGTATTGAGGAATTTAAAAACTTTTCCCTAAATGAAAGCGAAGCAAGGACGATTGCTAAGGAACTTCAAGAGCTAGTTTATCAATCTTAGGGGACTTGATGTCAGGAGAGTGAAGTTTTATTTTTAACACTTTCATCTCCTCTCTATCGAGAACGACCTCAAGGGGGGTGTCCTTCGTCACGTGTTCATGATGGGCCTTGAAGAAATTAAAGAGACTTAAGCAATCCGTATCACTTAAACGAAAATGGGCTCCATTATAAATACCTTTATTGGTACGAATGAGTGAGCTTTTTTGATATTCGTAAAAAGGGTTAAAAGAGCAGAGAAGCTTAAGTTCTCTGTCCTCACTTTGATAGACATCTACTTCTAAATCAAAGATATCCAAATCATCGTGCTGAACTCCAACAACTTTTAATTGGAGGTAGCGCTGGTAATTGGGGACCTTGAGATCGAGGACAGAGGAAGCAAAAACTTGCACATGCAAGAGAGTAAAGATTATCGCTAATTTCATGGGTTCTCCTTTTGATAGTATTAAAAACCAAAAGAAGTTGAGAAAAAAGCTCTGAGGTTCTGAATTGACTCAGAGCTGACAATAATTTTTCCTTAACTGTAAAGAGTGCAGGCGACAGCGATAAGGGAGAAGAAGAGACCTAGAGTCTTCATCGCATTTACAGGGAGTTTCTCAACAAAGAGGTCCCAAAGGATGGAGGTCACCATCTGGGCAACGACAATTAAAACAGTCACTTTAACAGCCCCAATCTTTGAAATACCCAGAGGAATACCAGTAATGATAATAAAGCCACAAATACTTGGGATAATATACCACCACTTAAATTCAGAGAGAGGAGCTTTGAGGCGAAACATTTCGGGCAGGGCTTCTGGGAATTTAAAGACTCCAATTAAAAGAAAAACAGAGTAGAGCAGGACAAGAATATTACCTAAGAGAAGAGCATGGGAAAGCCCTAGGTTATCAGACATATTGCGGTTAAATCCACCTTGAAGAATACCAGAGACACCAACGGCTATGGGGATAAGGTAAGTCCAATTCATTTTCTAAATCCTTTTATAAAGAAGCCCCTTCAAATAATCTCCTTCAGGAAAGTTCTTGATTAGGGGGCAGTCATCCTTAAGTCCTAGAGACTTAATTTTCTTGAGTCCAACTTTGGCGTTGTAAATTTTCATTTGGTCTTCAAACTTCTTCCTTGTGATGGAGTGAGTGTTGATGAAGAGCAGGGCCTCGCCCTTGGGAGCGAGTAGGTCTTTTATGAGAGGGAGTAGCTGTTGATAGGCCTTAAGAGAGGTCTGAGTTTTCTTGCCATCACTACTAAAGCTTGGTGGATCGCAGAGAATGAAGTCAAAAGTCTGGCCGTCCTTGAGCAGTTCCTTGAGGGCCCTTTGAGTATCGCTGGCCAGGGAGTGATGGGAGGCTGAGAATGAATTCAAAGAGATATTCTCTTCAAGCCACTCGAGATACTTAGCGCTCAAATCAACACTGACAACTTTTGAGGCACCTTTGGCCATGGGAAAGAGGCTCCAGGCACCCGTATAAGAATAGAGGTTAAGGACTTTCTTATCTTTCCAATTAAAAGGGAGAGACTCTCGTATCGCGGCCATGTCAGGATAGAGTCCTAGGTCATAGCCCTGGGTGAGTTTTACTTTGTAGTGAACATCAAATTCACTTACCGTAATCTCATCAGGCATTTTTCCCCATACGGGAACAAGCGGGGTTTTCTTTGAGTCGTCTCGCTCTTGCCAAGCGATAAAGCTTACAGAGAGAGGAGAGTCTTGAAGAAGCTCTCTTAGGATGGGGATAAGGTCTTTTTGAAATTTCTTCCAATAGTGAGCATAGGACTGAATGATGAGTCCTTCACCAAGCTTCATAATAAAGAGTCCTGGAAGGAAATCAGCTTCGCCAAAAGTGAGAAAGAGATCTTCTCTTTGAGAGATGAACTTTTCCCTCTTCGCGAGGGAGCTTTGTATTCTCTTTTTGAGAATGGAAATAAAATCATAGGGCTCGGGGACGTCACCTTCAAGGGTGTCCCAAAGACGTGCTTTGATCTTGGGATGGGCCGTATCGGTCAGAAGAATAAAGGACTTTCGTGACTTCTTATCTGCCGCGAGAAGCAGTCTTTCCTTGGCCCGGAACTTTTCAGTGTAACTGTCTTTAAGAACCCAAGGATGACCTTGAGAGAGATGGCGATAGCTGGCCGGGTGGAGCTGGACGGGAAACATATATTCTAGTGCAGTGTTGGGCCTGAAGATGGATCTTCTCTTTTTTGGATCTCTTCAAGAGTATCTTCCATAGAGAGAATAAGCGCATTTGTGAGGCGAAAGGGGTCATCGAGTTCTTCAAATCCTAAATCATTAAGAGTCGTCTTATCTTCATCAGATAAGGGCGTATAAGGATCAAGATTTAGGCATAACTCTTTGAGGAGCTCGGCTCTGGCATTAAGTTCAGAGACTGAGAGCTCTTTAAGGATTTGATTTTTCATCATACCTCAGTTTGGCAAAATGGGCACGGCTCGTCAATTTAAAGCTGGCTTAAAACTTGCTTCGCATAGGGCCATGAATCTTATTACGCTCTTTACTCTGTCTCTTTTGCTCCTCTTTCTTCTTTTCTTACCAGCGGAAACTTACTTAAGAAGTTGGAAAGTGGTGAAGTCTGTCATCTGGAAAAAAGGGATTCTTGAAAAGGGGGAGGAGCTCTACCTCTGGCTGGACTCATTTGGACCAAATGAAATGGGTGTTGAACTGACGCAAAGGTCTCAGGAGGTTGGCGACTATAAGCATTATAATCAAGTTCTCGACTTCATCTGGGAAGAGGCCCAAAAACGGGGCGCACCTCTTTATCAAATGATAAGGACCTTGAAGAAGACCTTGCGTCAGGACCTGAAACGAACCACCCGGGAGAAGGAGCTGTTAAAAGAAGCGGTACTTCAATCTGGCGCAATGCTCATCTTTATTTGGCTCTACTTTTTCGCTTTTAAGTTTCTTCTTGAGGCCAGATTCAAACTTGAAATGATTCTCTTTTTACTGGGCTTTCAGGCACTGGGTGGGGTTGTCTATAGGTTTGGTCTTAAAAAGTTACGCTCTTCAATTTTTGCTCCTTTAGATACCTTTTCTTATGCACTCCTGGAGTTGCATATGATCCGCTTTAGAGGTTCGCTCACCCATGCCAGACTGAAAGAGAGTGACCTCAAGCTCAAAGGGAGAGACGCTCAAATGAATAAGCGTTTGAAGGCCACTTTATTGCAATGGAGAAAGCAAGGGGCTTGTCAGAAAGAGTCTGTGGATCAACTTGAGGAGGACCTTGGTCACCTGGCTCACGACAAGGAGCAGCTATTTCTCGCTCGTCTTAAGGTTCTTAGTTTTGCTTGGGCACTCTTCTTTATTTTGCCCTGCCTCTTTCTGGTCTCCGCATTTGGACTCTATGCCTTAGTCATTGTATAACTTTGTCTGAAATACTTTCTTACAGACAAAGGATCATTCTATGGCGAAAGATCGTCCCCAAAATGAAAAGCAGATTATCTACTCTATGAATCGAGTGGGTAAGGTTTATAAGCAAAAGCATGTCCTCAAAGATATTAGCCTCTCTTACTTTTATGGGGCAAAGATTGGTGTGCTTGGTCTAAACGGAGCTGGTAAGTCGACCCTCTTGAGAATCATGGCGGGAATTGACGAAGACCATCTTGGTGAGACGACAATTTCAAAAGGCTATAGTGTCGGTTTTCTTGAGCAGGAGCCAAAGCTTGATCCTGAAAAGACTGTACGTGATGTGGTTTCTGAAGGTGTTCAAGAGATTATGGATGACCTGAAGGAATTTGAAGATATTTCCATGAAGTTCTCAGAGCCTATGAGCGATGATGAAATGAATAAGCTTCTTGAAAAGCAGGCGAAGCTTCAAGACCGCCTTGATGCAAGCAATGCTTGGGATATCGATAGTCGTCTTGAGTTAGCGATGGATGCTCTTCGCTGTCCACCTAGCGAACAAAAATGCGGTGTTCTCTCGGGTGGTGAAAAGAGAAGGGTTGCTCTTTGCCGTCTCCTTCTTAAAGAACCTGATATTCTTCTGCTCGATGAGCCTACGAACCACCTTGATGCTGAAACTGTTTACTGGCTTGAAAGGCATCTTCAAAATTATAAGGGAACTGTTATTGCGGTTACTCACGACCGTTACTTTCTCGATAATGTTGCTGGTTGGATTCTTGAACTCGACCGAGGTCAAGGAATTCCTTTTGAGGGGAATTATACCGGTTGGCTTGAGCAAAAGCATGCTCGTCTTAAGCAAGAGGAAAAAGCAGAAAGTAAGAAGCAAAAAGCTCTTAAAGAAGAACTTGATTGGATTAACTCTTCTCCTAAAGCGCGTCAGGCGAAATCAAAAGCCCGTATCAAGGATTATGAGCAAAGAGTTAAAGAGTCTAAGGAAAAATATTCAGAGACGAATGAAATTTATATCCCACCAGGGCCACGTCTTGGTGATGTGGTTATTGACGCTCAGGAAATCTCGAAGGCCTTCGGAGAAAAAGTCCTCTATGAGAACCTTTCCTTTAAGCTTCCTCCTGGAGGGATTGTCGGGGTTATCGGTCCAAACGGTGCCGGTAAGACAACTCTCTTTAGAATGATTATGGGCCAAGAGACACCTGATGCTGGAAGTTTTAAAGTCGGTGAGACTGTTAAACTTGGTTATGTGGATCAGGGCAGAGACCTTGATGCCAATGCAACCATTGTCGATGTTGTCAGTGGAGGAACGGAACTTATTAAGCTAGGTGAAAAAGAAGTTAATGCTCGCGCCTATATTGGTAAATTCAATTTTACTGGCGAGGACCAAAAGAAAAAGGTTTCTGAACTTTCTGGTGGAGAGAGAAACCGTGTCCATCTGGCCTGTACTCTTAAAGAGGGGGGAAATGTCCTTCTTCTCGATGAGCCGACCAACGATCTTGATGTGAATACTCTTCAAGCTCTTGAAAAAGCACTTGTGGATTTTGCTGGCTGTGCCGTCGTTATTTCCCACGACCGTTTCTTCCTCGATAGAATCGCCACTCACATCCTTGCTTTTGAAGGGGATAGTCAAGTGATGTGGTTTGATGGAAATTTTTCTGAATATGAAGAAGATAAGAGAAAACGTCTTGGGGAGCAGGCCCTTGAACCGAAGCGTATTTCTTATAAGAAACTTAAAAGAGATTAATGAAGAAAGTCGTCGCAAAATTTGGAGGCAGTTCCGTAAGAGATGCAAATGCTCTTAGGGACTGCGTTCGTGTTGTAAAGGATACTGCAGATCTTGGTGTTGTCGTTATAAGTGCGACTTATAATACAACCAATGAACTGGAGGAACTCTTCTCTCTTCTTAAGAAGGGGGAAGATGAAAGCGCTTTATGGGGAGCTCTTAAAGAGCGTCACAGAATCATGGCCCGTGACCTTTGTTGTGAAGAAGCCTTTGAAAATCTTATTACTACCCTTGAAGCCGAGCTTATTCAAATCAGAGAAAACGCAGAACTCTCTTACGAACATCGTGATCATCTCTTAAGCTTTGGTGAGAGAATTTCAAGCCAGCTCTTCGCTTGGGTTCTTAGTAAGGAACAAAACCTTCCTTATCAAGTCGAACTCCTTGATGCGACAACTGTCATAAAAACCGATTCAACCTATGGCATGGCCTTTCCTCAGGAAGAGCTCATCTTAGAGCGTGTTCAGCTTTTAAAGGGCCGTGCTCAAGACAATACACTCTTTGTCACCCAAGGCTTCTTGGGGGCTGATTCTCTGGGAAAGAGAACAACACTAGGAAGAGAGGGCAGTGACTACACGGCGACTCTATTGGCTGGTGCCTTCGATGCCAAGGAAGTGCATATTTGGACTGACGTTGATGGAGTCTATACAGCCGATCCTCATATCATTGAAAGGGCAAGACGCCTCGATACTCTCAGTTATCGCGAGGCCACACTTCTTGCTAAGGCCGGTGCCAAGGTTCTCTTTCCTAAAACCTTAGCCCCTTTAAAAGAGAAGAAAATACCTTTAAGGGTTGGAAAGACCAAGGCCCCTCAAGAGGGAGGAACCTGGGTTGGTGGCGATCATGCGTGTTCAAAAGACCTGATCGGCTTAACTCTGAAAGAGCGAAGTGACGGACTTATTATCACCTTGATCGGTCATGGAGTTGAGTCGTTAGATATTGAGCAATCAGAAATTGATCGTGGTGAGTGCTATAGAAGCTTCTATCATCCCGCAAAGGATATTCAAGATGTTCTTAACCTGTGGTATGAGCGCTACTTTTCCTAATTCCATAATTCATAATAGGGAGTTGTCCCTTCACAACCTTTTATTTCTAAAATATTGGTAATGCTCTTATTTTCAAGATGAAAAATATAATCAACTCCCTGGCACACAAGTTTTAAGACATCAGGATAGTTCACCGATGTCTGCTTTGAATAAATTTGAAAGAGTAAACACAGACGATGAATGGCATCAATTGCAGAGTTTGCATGAAGGGAGGCCATCATTCCGCCATGACCAGTGTTGATACTCAAGAGGAAGGGAACGACCTCGTGGGAGCGTATCTCGCCTAGAATCATCCGATCTGGTCGCATGCGAAGAGCGTAGTGGCAATAATCATTCAGCGATTTTCCTGACTCAGGGCTTGCGATAAGTTCTGTCGCAAAAGGGCTTTGAGGAGTCAATTCACTGGTGTCTTCTAAAGTAATGAGGTGCTCTCGCTCTGGGATGAATTGAGTTAGTGTTTTAAGAAAACTGGTCTTTCCCGAGCCAGTGGCCCCCGAGACAATAATATTCTTCTTATGGGTAATACACTCTTTAATAAGATGGGCCTGTCCTCCCGTCACTCGGTAGCTCTCAAGGGGAAAGAGAGTTTTTCTTTGCGAGCGTAAAAAGAGCTTACTCCCTTTACTCAAACTTTCATGCATGAGGGCGGCCCGCCATGACTGACTAAAGAGATGCACCTGAAAAGAGAGAAAAGGGGAAGATCGATTCCAAAGGAGGCGTTGCTTAAAACTAAAGACCTCCAAGGCCAGTTCAAAATCTTCTTCACTGAGAAAGGGTCCAAAGAATTCCTTTCTGTTTTTAGCAATGACTTGAATCCAAGAGGCGTTGTGAATAATGACTTCTTCGATGGCTTCGGTACTTTCTATAATTTCTCGAATGAACTTAAGAGAGATGAGATGCTCAAGCCAAAGACTGAGAGATTTAACTTCGATATCACTAAGTTCATAGCCTTGCTCGTGGAGTTCTTTCATAAAAAAATGGGGCTTTTCAAAAACCTCCCAATCACTTCTCTTCATTCTCTCTCGAATGTGAGAGCGAATGATTTCTTGGTAATAACTCTCTGTTTTGTAGAAACTAGGAAGTGCACTCATAAGACTTTCTCCACATGAATAAGGCATAGTATTTTCTTGTATGTTTCTCCCTTGCTTCTTCCTTGGAATAGACTTCCAAAGAGGGGAATTTTAGAGAGAAAGGGCATGCGCTCGCGTCCCTTTTGTTTAATGTTAAACCCAATATCAAAGAGAACTTGATTCTCATTTAAAGTGCTCAGAACCGAGCTTTCCTGGAGATTTTGGCTTATTCCACGCTCACCTGGTTGCGAGAGATTGGTTTTAAATTCCACAAGAACGCGATCTGTATGAGGCTTGAGGAGGATATCAATAGCAAGTCCGGCAAAGCGCCACTGTTGGGTCGCCACTCCATTTGTCACACTTTGAAGGAAGGGAATTTCCTGTCCGAGTCTCACTTTTATAGGATGATTGAGTCTGCCCGTTAACTTGGGATGAGCAAGGGTTTGGGTCTTAAACTCCGTATCCTTGAGGAGAATGCTGTTTTTTTCAATTAGGGAGAGGGGATTTTCAAAGAGGATTTGTCCTAAATTACCGTCAATTTGAGAAAGGCCAAAGTTGAAGGCATCGGCCTTTGAGCTTTCAAATTGCTGAAGGGTGAGGGTGACTCGATACTGTTGTCCTATGGTAAAGAGCTCTTCACTCGTCCAGCGGATGAGATAGGAGTGAGAGAGATCCTTCAGAGCTTCTTTGATGGCCTTACTGCCTTTACAGTGAAGGAAGAGGGCTTTCATTTGGCAATTCACATCAAGAAGATCATGCTCACTTAAAACTTCAAGAAGTTCCCCATATAGAGTGAGCTTGAGATGGGGGGAGAGGCGCGTGTTTGAAAGATCGAGATACTTTTCCTCCTCTAAGAAGGTCTTAACGAGAAGGAGGTAGTCCTCTTTATTCTTAATGACTCCACTTACTTGGAGGTGATTTCCGCTGACGACTCTTTTTAAACCCGTCTTGGAGAGACCCAAGGCGAGGGCCTTAAGTTTAATATAGCGGGATTTATGAACCACAAAGATCTGCTTTTTGAGAGGTTTTTTTCTCCCCTTTAGCCAGATAAATAAGTCGGTGTGACCTAAGCCCTTACCTTTGAGTAAGAGGGAGCCGTCCTCCTCAAGGGCTTTGATACTTGCAATTTCCTTATTCCCTAAACTGTATTTGATGACTCCTTGGACGGGGATTTTATGCAGCTGGCCGATAGAGAGGGTGATACTGGAGCTAAATAGTTGTTTTTCCGAAAATGCCAAAGCTGGGCGAGGAAGGAGCGTGTAGAAAATGAAAAGAGTGGCCAAGAGTCCTTTGACAAGGGGGTGATAAGGCCGTAAGTTGTGGGACTTATTAGATTGAGAATACCTGCACCTGCTGAAAGTGTTCGTTGATAGGAGTTGAGTAATGGTTTCAAACACAAGAGTTACCAGAAATAAAAGAAACGCTAAAAAAACTAAAATGGGTAAGAAGAGAAAAGCTGCAAACAACAATAAAGGGACAACACCTAAGTTTGCTATCCACCCAGAAAAAGCGAAGTAAATCCAAAGCAATTTACTTTTCATATTGGCCCTCCTTTTGGTGGGCCTTTGCTGTTTGAGCATAGAGCATTAGCCTTCCGATTGTTTTCTTAAGCAATTTCTCATCCCTAATGACAGTCTTCATTTCTCCCTTTGAAAAACAAAGCTGTAAAAGAGCGGCCCTGATCAGCTTGCATTGCGTATTCTTAAGGTCCCAAACAATGAGTGAGGACTCATGAAGAGAGTGCTCTGTGAGGAAGTTCTTTAAGACCTTCATCTGCCAGTCCTTGGGAGATCCACTGATGATAATGGCCCTTCTTGATAGAGGTGTTGCATTTACGGAGAGTGTAAGAAGGACAAGGAGTTTACAAAATAACTTCATAGGGACCTCCACTCATTGAATTTCTATTTTGACCTGGAAAAATATCCCACAACCCTTTTTGACCTCTGATCATCTTCAGAGTTTCTTTTGAGACCTCTAGTTTTGCTCGTTGACCTGATTCACTCATAGGGTCTTCAGCAATTTGATGAAGTCTCGCATTGAGAATGACCTTTGGATTACTTTGATTAATGAGGCTGACATCTATTTTTTGGCCGAGCTTGGGCTCAGGTGTATAAATGAAGCCAGGAAGAGTGACAAATTGATGATTCTCCTGAAGGGGCGCTTCAAGGGGAGTCTGACTTTTATCCTGCTCCTTGGGGGAGAGAAGTAAAATAATCCAGAGAAGGTGGCTGAGAATAAAGAGAGCGCTCCACTTGAGATTAAGAGCTCTTTCTTTATTTTGCCAACGCTCTCGAGGGGAGAGAGACTCATCGGTTCCATTTTTTTTGAAAAGCAGTAAGGTGTCTTTTTTGAGTGAGGCAGTAATGGCGGACTCCTTTGAGAGTGGATTGAATAATAAGAAATTGAAAAGTAATGAGAAGAATAAGGGCGGTGAAGTTCATTAGAAGCGCACCTGCGGCCCGATTAAAACCTCCTTACTCTGAGTGAGAAGGAGGCGAGGGGCGAAAGTGATCTTGCCCTTAATAACAAAGAGAAAGGGGTAACTCTTCCTGCTTGTGAGAAAGAGGCTTTGAGGTTTTTTTCTTAAAAGAACAGTTCCTGAGAGTGTTCTCTTGAGAGTGGGGAAAGGACTCTTAAGAGGATAAGCGTCTCTCATTATTTTAAGCTGTAAACCCTGACACGAGCGGGAGTAAAGCTTAGAGGAGAGTGTGAGGAGCTTAAGCTCTTGAGAGCGTTGAACCATTTTCTTCATTGTATGAAGAGCAGGATTTTTAAAAGCAATGATGGCCGCATTAAGAGTGACAATAGAGAGATTGGTTCTCTTCATGAATTTTTGTAAAGATGCGTAGAGGTCAAAAGCACTTTTTAAACAAAGATAGGTTTGCGTTCTTTGCTTTCTCTCTTCGTTGAGAAGGAGCAGTTTCTTAGTTGAAAACATGATGAAAAGAGCGAGGAGACTTAAAAGGAGAGTGGCGAGAAGAGTGATGCTTCCTCGCTCGCCACCAATGGGGCCTGTGGTAAATCGTTTTCTTGTTCTTTTCATAGAGGACAATTCCTTTCCCTGTATTTTTAATTTTAAAATTGGGGCGACACGATTCTTGCCATGAGGAGGGAATAAAGCCCTGATGGAGATGACCGTGAAGCTCAAGTTGAAGAGAGCGAAGTTGCTTAACGGAGTTGTAGGCTAAACAATAGCCCTTCTGTCCTAATTGATAAGAGCTCCCTAGGATCAAGAAAAAGAGCCCCAGGGAGACAATTCCTTGAGCATAGAGCATTAGCCAATCTTCACATGCTTGGTGATTTGTTTATTCATCTGCTCGATTCGAGTTTTGAGATGACCGCCAAAGGTCTTGACCCCAATTAAACAAAAGATACCCACTAAAGAAGTCAGAAGGATGTACTCCAAAAGGGATTGGCCAGATTCTTCTTTAGCAAGTTTGAGAGGATTTCTAAGTTTGGCTGATTTCGTTGTCATACTTTCTCCAGGTGAAGTTAAAGAGGGCACACTTTGAAAGAATGAAAATGATTTGTTGATTCTTTTTGTAGGGAATTTCTTGAGTGAAATGGACTTTTTTACCCCATAAAATGTTTTGCACGAAACGCATAACCCATCTAAAATTAAGGACATGGACGAGAATACAAAACTTTATGTCTTTTCAAAGAGAGAGGTGGCCCTCATCTTTCTCTTTATGTTTCTAATTGCTCTGACCTCCTTTGTTTTTGGTGTGAAGGTCGGAAAGAGCTATTCCTTTGATCAATCGGGGCTGTCACCCGTTGATCGTCAAAAAGTGGATCTTCTCTCTGGTCAAGAGGAATTGGTCAATGAAGTTGTAGAAGAGAGTAAAACTCAAGAGGCGCAGACTCCTGCAGATCCAGAATTAAGAGACCTCAATAAGAAGTTAGAAGAGCATATAAAAGAAGAAACCGATGGCGAAGGAAAGCGCTACGATCTGCAAAAGCTTGAAGAAGAAAAACGAGAAGCTAAGAAGGCCGTGGAAATGGAAGGGCAAAACCAAATGGTTGAACCTGTTCCTGGCACTGAAGTACCTTCTGAAACAGGGGCAACATCAAGCCTAAAAGATCAGTTTAGTGGAAAGTACACCATTCAACTGGGCTCACACCGCTCTCTTGAAGAAGCTGAGGCTTTTGCTGAGGGCTTTAAGGTGCGTGGTTATAATCCTATTATTAATGAAGTTGAACTTCCCAATCGTGGAATTTGGTATCGTGTCAGCCTTGGGGTTTTTGAGACCATCACAGAGGCTAAAGATTACGTCAAAAAAGAGCGCAGCCTCTTTCAAGGTCAAGATTACGTCTTCGTGCGTTTTGATTAATCCCTTTCTCTCAAGCAAAATAAGAAAAAATAATCTTCCATAAGGGGTCTCTTATGTCTCAATTTAATTTCTACGCTCTTGTTATGGCCGGCGGCCGAGGGACTCGCTTTTGGCCTGAGTCTACTTCTCAAAGACCGAAGCAATATCTCAGCCTCACCGGTGATCAACCCCTTTTGACGAAGACACTGAGCCGCTTTGAAGGCCTGATTGAAGCCAAAAGACGATTTGTCGTGACAGTGAAAGAACAGGAAGCTTTAGCTGCCGAGTGCTCCGAAGGTGCGATTAATGACAAAGGCCTGATCTTTGAGCCAAGTGGCCGAAACACAGCTCCTTGTATTCTCCTGAGTATGGCAGCGCTTGAAGTTATGGGAGCAGGTGACGATGATGTGGTCGCTATCGTGCCCTCTGACCACGTGATCTTAGATGAAGATGGCTTTCGCCGTACGGTGGAGCTCGCTGGAAAGAGTGCGACAGAACAGGATGCAATTGTCACGATTGGAATTAAACCAAACTTTCCTCATACCGGATATGGTTACATTAAAAGAGGGGAAGAGGCCGCAAGTGGTGTTTCAAAAGTTGATGAATTCAAGGAAAAGCCTGATCGTGAAACGGCTGAATCTTATCTTAAGAGCGGCCAGTATTACTGGAATGCAGGTATGTTTGTGGCGACGTTAAAAACACTTAAGCGTGAATTTAGCCACTGCTCGCCAGAAACCTATGCTCACTTTGATGCCCTTAAAAGTGCTCTTGAAAAAGGTCAGGGTGTGGCCGAAGTTTATGAAAAGCTTCCAAAAGATTCCATTGATTATGCTGTCATGGAAAAGAGTGAATGCGTTTGCGTTGTGGCCGCAGACTTTGATTGGAATGATCTTGGTTCATGGGATGCCCTTGAAACAGTGGTCACAGAAAGACAGGGAAATACCCTTATAAGTCGAGGCCATGATGTCATTCATGAGGCCAAAGGCAATATCGTCTATGCTCCTGGTAAGCATGTTAGTCTCGTTGGAGTGGACGATCTGATTGTTGTTTCTAACGAGAAAACGGTGGTTGTTTTGCCAAAAAGCCGCTCTCAAGAGGTAAAAAATATTGTTGCAGAGCTTCAGGAAAACAAGGACTTAGTTGACCTGTTATAAAAAAATAGCTTCTAACCTATTAAAATTTATAAAGTGTGATAAAAATTAGCCGATAACTGTTTTAGTTTGATCTTTCAAACACCTGTGCTAGTATTGGTGTTAGAGGTATTTGGCTATGTACGCATGTATTTGTCACAAAATTACAGAGAAGGAATTAGAGGAAACCGTTCAGGCAACGAAGGGTAACCTCAATGATGCCTTAAGAAAATTAAACCTCGGCCAGTCCTGTGGAGTGTGTTTGATGGATGCCCTTGAAAAAGTGGGTATGCAAATGGCCTCCAAAGACTCTAATATAGCAAAAAAGAACTAGTTCAATTTCATTTTTGCTAAGGAGTCATCCATGAAAGGTTCACAGGCGGTGATCGACGCCCTTAACTCTGTTCTCACAAAAGAACTCACTGCAATTAATCAATATTTCCTCCACTCAAGAATGCTTGAGGATTGGGGAATGAATAAGCTTGCAAGGCTTGAATACGATGCTTCCATTGATGAGATGAAGCATGCTGATGAACTCATAAAGCGCATTCTCTTTCTTGAGGGGCTACCTAATGTTCAAAAGCTTGAAAGAGTCATGATTGGTACTAATATTGAGGAAGTTATTGAGTGCGACCTTAAGGTTGAGCATGCAGCTGTTCCTCATCTTAAAGACTGTATTGAGTTAGCTGAAAAAGAGCGTGATTATGTTTCGCGTGATCTCTTTCGCTCCATTCTTGAGTCTGAAGAGCACCATGTTGACTGGCTTGAAACTCAGCAACACCTTATTAAGCAAGTTGGTATCCAAAACTTCATTCAGGCGCAGATGACACCTGATGAAGCTAATCACTAAGACTTAGTTAAAGAGGTAATTCTCTCTCATGTGGTCAGCAAAGTGCTGGCCACCTGTCCACTCTGCATGAATATGGCATTTCACTCCGCCATAGCCTAGGACATCGCACTCACTTGTGAGGTTAATATTCTCACAGCCTTTAATTTTATTACCACGAACAGCACCTTTTCTCTGATAGATATTGTAGCAAGAGTTGGCGAGAATCTTCTTTTTGAAAGGTCCAATAGGTTTCTTAACACCGTCGACGATATAAAAAGCCTCTGCCAACTGTCCGCATTGCTTCTTATACATCTGAGCAAGTTTATGCCCCTTTCCTGAACCCCAGCTATTAACGAGAACGATAAGCTTAAGATCATCTCTTTGTTGCTTTCCCTCGTTACACTCAAATTCATCGACAATTTCCTGAAGTTCAGCTGTCTTTGCATAGTGAACAATCTTGTGTTGCGAATAAATCTTTCCCATGGTGGGAAGCAGGTCATGAGCAGCACTGGGTTGCCAGGCATTTTCAGGCTTTCTGGTTCCAAAGCCTGAAACGCCTACCACAACATATTCTGTTGCTAGAGTTGTCGCACAAAGAAGAAATAAAAAAGTGCTTAAGACCTTCTTCATTTAATCGTGACCTTTTTTGTTTCAGAGTCGACCTTGAGGTGGATGCGAAACTTACCGAAGCTTCTGACATCTTCCATTACCATTTCACTTGATGACGTATTTTCGACTTTAATATCTTTTTGGATAAAGAGGTCAAGACTTGCGTGCTCGGAGCCTTCTCCATTGAGAATTTCTTTGAGGGGAACTTCGATGGTGTGAACCTGAACGGCCTTATCATCAAGTTGAGTATTGGAGAGGATTGTGTAGACACCGTCTTTGAATGATTTCACACGTGCCTTATTAACAAAGATAGTAATCTCATCGCCTTTAAAGGAGCGTGAAGTAATAGTCTCAAGTGGGGATTGGAGCTTGAAGCCAATTTTAGAATCTTCGTTTACACATTGAAGAAAAGAGAGGGCGATCTTAATTTGAACATTCTCATCTTCAGTCAGTGTTGCACTTAGGGCTTTTGCTCGGTAGGCACCCAATTGATTTCTAACTTCATTGACATCTTTCTCTGTTTTACAGGTAGCAAGTGAGCCGTCAAAAACTTTGACTGTATTAAGCTTAGCTTGTGCTGAAAATAGAGTCGCTAAAAGAGCGAAAGAGAGTGTTTTCTTCACGGAGTGATCCTTGGTTTTTGTTTTTTCCAAATATAGCAACAGGGCACCTCGGAGGGGGTTCTAGGGTAAAGCTTTTAGGGGGCTGCCTAAGTTTTAGACAGTCAATAATGGCTATTTTAGGGGGTGCGGCAGATGAGCCGCGCTTTCTCGTTGTACTTTTTTCATTTTGCCGCACTCTGCGGCAAGCTGTGCTAAAAGAAGCTCATGAACACAGATCGCTATCATATTCAAAAGCTCAAGGAAGCTTTCTCGGAGAAGCAAAGGGTTAATGCCCACTACTCCATGCGTGCCTTCTCAAGGGACCTTGAGATTGATAGCTCTTCTCTCGGAAAGATTATGAGAGGGGAGAGGGCCTTTCCTTTGAAGAAGGCCAGCACGATCATAAAGAAATTAAAGCTTAGCCCGATTGAAGAGCAGCTCTTCAATCAGAGTGTCGGAAAGAAGCAGGCTTCTCTAGAAGATATTATTATAGAAGAAGATAAGCGCTTTCTTCTGGATGAGTCCTACTACAAGGTCATTTCAGAGTGGGAACATTACGCTGTTTTAGAGCTCTTTGAGCTCGATGGTTTTGAGGTCACCCTGGCTTCGATTGCGAGTAAGCTTGACCTTACTTCTCATCGAGCTGATGTGGTGGTTCATAATTTATTAGAGTCAGGTCTTCTCAAAAAAGAGGGAAGCTCTTTCATAAAAGTAAATAAAGGCATCAAAACAACGGAAGATGTTGTCAGTAAGGCCCTCCAGGTTTCCCATCAAGAGACTCTTGATTTAGGAAAGGAAAAGCTTGAGGACGTTGACGTTCATCTCAGGGACTTCTCTTCAGTGACTGTCGCTATTGATGTGGAACAGGTTCAAGAAGCTAAGAAAATTATTAGAGAGTTTCGCCAAAAGATGTCAGCACTCTTTCAAACAGGAAATAAAACAGAAGTTTATAATCTCGCTATTCAACTCTACCCCTTAAGTAATTTAAATGATCAGGAGAAAATGCAATGAAATCACTCATCGGACTTTTATTAGTTTGTACTACGATTAATGCCAATGAGGTCTTACCTCTTGCGGCGCCACCAACTGATTCTTCGTTAGTCACGCAGGTGACTTATGAAGAGATTGAATCTTTTATGAGAAACCGCTCTCTTAGTGAGGAAGTTCTGCAACTTTCTGGAGACAAGGGAAACGGAGGTGATATCTGTGAGCAAAAAATCAGAGAGATTAGTGAGGATATTGAGCGCTGGATTGGAGAGGAAGGTCATCTTTCCTTAAAATTAGAGGATTCAGTAACGATTGCAGATTACGAAGAAAAAATGACGACGGCCATTAGAGAAACTCAAGTCACCTGTATTAGTAAGCCTATTATGGTGGAGAATAAAGAAAAGATGTGTGTGAATTTTATTACAGATGAATCGATTCCAATGATGATCTGTAACTCTAAGCAACTTTTGGAAAAGGATATTAATGATCAGTATCTCATCGTTCACCATGAGCTTGCTGGTGTTGCGGGCCTTGAGTCAGGAAGTGCCGACGGTACATCTAATTATTCACTATCAAATCAAATTACGGCCTTCTTAGAGAGAGAGATTGTAACGAGACTGGCGGTTAAAGATCCACAAGGGAATGGCCCCTTTACAAGACTTGAACTCTCTAAGGCTTTTCGCAATATAAGTGGTTGCATTCATTCGGAGAATAACAAGTCTAGAATGCGTCATCTGGAAGCGGCAAAGAAAATTGCTCTTCGAGATGAAATGGAACTCTTTGAAGCAGTACAAATCTATAATCAAATAAGCTGCATCTCTTTTGATTCTACAACATTAGAGGTAGTTGAAAGTTTTCTAAAAAGTGACGTCACAATTCGGTTTGATGAATTTACGCCTGGTATGGTTGAGATTTTTAAGAAGTTCAAAGAAAAGGTTAAAGCACCCAATGTGCTGACTCGTTTTATTGTAGATTCTTACATTAAAGCAATTGTTGTCGCAGGTGAAATTGAAGAGCCGACTGTAACCCTACTTGATATTTTTCCGACCTATACTTGGTACACTGAAAATTATTATAGAAGGGACAGAGAGGAGGATTTTTCTATATCCGGTGACCTTACAAGGGCAAAAAGTTTAATTGAATTTTATAACATTATTTGGGGACTATAATCTCTAACTTAACAAGAAAAGGATACAAAAATGAAAACACACTTACTCATTTCACTTCTTCTTTTTACTTCATGCGCGGCGATTGAAAAACAATGGGTTGCTGACAATTGTGATGCTGATGCAGCCTACTCAAAAGGTGTCGAAGATGCTCAAAATGGCGAAGAACATAATGCTAGGGGATACTCTCTTTGTGATAAAGCAAACCAAGGAAAGTTTAAAGCCGCTTATTCGAAGGGATATAGCTCAGCTAAGAATAATCCAATGAGTCTCATTAAAGATGCTATTGGCCTTAACTATTACACTTGTGAGATGTCTCCTTTTGTCGAAACGTTTACAGCAAGTGGAAGAAACTTAGGGCGAGTCAAAGCTCAGGTTAAACAAAAGTGCTTGGCCAAGAACGATCCCATGCACTGTGATGAAGTGAGCTGCCAGAAGAATTAATTTTAAAAATAAGGGCCCTTATTCAGGGCTCTTATAAAATTCGGGAATGACGATATCGTCTTTCTTGAGTTGGGCCGTAAGATTATCCACCATCTTAAATGGCCACGAACTTTGAACTAAGTTGATTATCCACGCCGGAATATTTCCTCTAAAGTCTGTGAGGAGAGTAATTTCAAAGAAAGTCTTATTTTCCTCAACGTACTTTAAGAATACCGAACCAATATAGGTCTTTCCTCTGACATATTTAGGATTAAGAGGCGCTTTATCATGGGTGGTGGACTGAATATCGATGAAAATCGTTCGCTCTTTAGGGTCATAGCGTCCCTTGGTTGAGATCACAAAGCTTCGGTCGTGAAAAGGCCAGGGCGCACTATAGCGGGCGTACTCAATGCGAGAGTATTTACTCTTCTCCTCGATAATATAGGCTTCATCGAGTTTGGGAATCCACTCTGCTTTTCTCTTGGTGTCCGCTAAAACTGTGAGAACGCGCGAGATTGGAAAGTCGAGAACTGTTTGGGCCTTAATGGGAATAATTCCCGTCTCTTCGTGGCGAGGAGCTTTAAAGACTTTGATCCCTCTTCTGTCTTTATCAATCTCCCACTTAAAATCATCGGGATGAAGGGCCCATAGGGACTGAATCGTAAGAAGGCACAGGAGGAGTGATTTTATCATGACGGTAGGGGGTAGAGCTCAAGAGAGCGGTTAAAAACTTGGTCGACATGCTTTGTGAAAATATTCTTAATTTCATCGAAGGTTGGTTTAGGAAGATCAATAGTGTGACCTTTCTCTTTCATGATTTCGACGAGGGACTCGTGAAAAACTTCCGCACTCTTCGCTTCAGCACCTTTAAAGGCTGCCTCTTGAACGTAGTAGTAAAGATCCTCTCTTTTAAAGTCCGTTTTTTCGATGAGGTGATGAAGATAGTAGCTTGAGAGGTAGTTGTGACCTTCCATCACACGCGCTTCTATTTTCTCTTTGTGAAAGACAAGATCTCTCACCGTATCTTTGAGGCGATCAAGGGCATAGAAGAGAATGCCAAAATTATCGGGAAGCATCATGCGCTCTGCACTTGAGTGACTGATATCCCTTTCATGCCAAAGAACGATATTTTCGGCGGCGATCATTTGATGAGAGCGAAGCATTCTGGCCATGCCCGTAAGGTTTTCACCACTAATAGGATTCTTCTTATGAGGCATGGTCGAGGAGCCCTTTTGACCTTTTTTAAAGCCTTCATGAAGCTCACCCACATCACTTCTGTGAAGGTGGCGGATTTCAACACTTAAGCGCTCAATGGCACCGGCAATGAGGCCATGAATATTGACCATCTTTGCGATGCGATCGCGAGGGATGACCTGTGTGCTATGAGGTTCTACTTTGAGACCAAGTTCCTGAGCGGCAATGGCTTCTTGATCAGGTGTAAGGATTGTGTAGTTGCCAACGGCACCTGAATATTGAACGGTGAGTTCGTTCTCTGTGAAATCGATCACTTCTTGGTAGCGTCTTGCAAACTCATTATAGTGACCTAAAAGCTTTTGGCCGAAGCTCATGGGCTCTGCGTACATGCCGTGAGAGCGGCCCATGGTGATCACGTCCTTCATTTCTTCGGCGCGCTCTTTTAGGGTGTGAAGAAGTTCTTTAAAGACTGGTAGGATCGTCTCAAGAGATCTCTTCATTTGAACGACTGTTGCTGTGTCAATAATATCGGAGCTTGTCACCCCAAAGTGAAAGTACTTACCCGTTTCAGCGTCCAGGTTTTCAGTGATGGAAGTGCAAAAGGCAATAACGTCATGACGGGTTTGCTTTTCAATCTCATTGATTCTTTCAGGGTCGATCTTGGCTAAGCTTCTGATTTTATCAGCAGTTCCAGCTGGTACTTTATCGCCCTCAAGAGCTTTGAGGATGGCGAGTTCGACTTCAAGGTAGGTTGAAAATTTGGCGTGCTCATTCCAGAGGTTTGAGATCTCTGGGCGGTCATAACGTGGGATCATGGTTGGGCTCCTTTTAGAAGTAGAAACTTAGATCAAAACCAAAGGTTAGCCAAGAGAGAGTCAGTGCGCGTTGCGACGATGTCTCTCCTTCAACTTCCTCAGCTCTCTTCACACTGGCGAGGTGATAACTCATGCGCACACCATAGTGCACGGAGCGACTTGAGCGACGGTGAAGACCAAAGTCTGTCTTAAGTCCTGGCCCACCGTAACTTTGACCTGTGAAGTTTTCATCAAAGGAGTAGTAGCCAATACCTGCTGAAGTCGTTGTGAACATTTTGTCGGAGTTAACCAAGTCTTGGATCCAGCGTGAGCGATAAGAGATCGCGGCACCAAAAGCAAAGAGTGTCTCATCGGTGTCTTCAAGGTCAAAGCTTGTCCCAAAGTCACCTGGATTGTTGTCGGTTATTTCTCTGAACTTACCACTGGTTCTAAAAGCGAAGAGTTCAAGCCAGGCCAATTCAAAACGATGGGCGTAGTTGAATTCTAAGGTGGTCAGGTCTGTCGGTGAGCTGATGTCATTATTAAGGTGATAGAGAAAGCTTGTGCGGTTCTTGTCATCGTAAGTATTGTAGTTCTTTAAGAAGATGCCCGTTTCAATATCTCTTCTCTTAAGGACTGTGCCGCGCTCTTTATTATCGATGACTTTAAGCTCTTCTTCAGTAAAGGCTTCACCCATTTCGCTATCACTAAGTTCAAGTCTATCCTGTGCTTTCGTTGCGAGGACGCAAAGGAGGAGGCTAAAAAGGAGGAGTAGGTTCTTAATCATTTTGAAGCCCCTTTAGGTAGACCGAGTTGTTCAAAACTCTTTCCTGGAAATTCATCTAGACCCATCTCTTGGGCGAGAAGAACTTTTTGTTGCGTGTGAAGATAGTAAGTTTCCGCGAGGGCAGCATCTGTGGCCACTGCCGAAATAAGAGCATCCGAAAAGTTAATAAAGGCCGTCTTTCGGTTGAGATAATTTTCAAGGATGACATCAAAGGTGCGGTTATTGGTGTTGCTGGCAGCTTCAAGAATTCTCACTTGTTGCTCATAGGTGCGGATACGGTAGTAAGCTTTTTGAATGTCTGAAAGCGTTTGGTGACGAGACTCGGCAAGCTCAGAGTAGCTTCGTTGACGAGCAATAGCGAAAGAGTCCGTTGTTCTTTGATTAAAGAAGCCACCTCGCCCAGTAAGGCTCCATGTAGCATTAATACTTGCTCTGACGTCAATGGTGTTGCCTGCAAGACCACTATTGTAGCGAGTGGTGTTGACCCCCTGACCAAAGTTGTGGCGATAAGCGCCTAGGTTAACGCTAAAGGTGGGAAGCGGGAGGTTTTCTCGCAGCTGAATTTGATAATCGCGTCTGGCATTGTTGACATCCTTGGTGGATTCAAGAATTTCAGGATTATTTTTGATTGCGATCTTTTCTGCATCTTCAAGAGGGATTTGCAGACGATTATATTGGAGCTCATCTTTGAGAAGATAGCGCGTTCCTGGATCATCAGTGAGAAGAAAGGCAAATTGCTCTTCTGAGACTCTGAGCTGGTTACTAATATCTTGGAACTGGTTTTGAGCTCTGAGGTACTCACTTCTTGCTTGGTAGTACTCCTGCTTTCCGATTTTTCGAATGCTGACCTTCTCTCTATTAAAGCGGTAAACAAAGGAAGCGTGCCTGAGTTGTCTGCGGTAGATCTCCACAAGTTTTTGCAGGTAGGCCACTTCAAAGTATTTGATGATGACATCATGGCGAAGGGCACGGCGTTGTTCTTTAAAGCGAGTGGTGGAGCGTAGGTAACTTTCTTTATTGTTAAGGTAGGCAAGATAGTCTTTTCCCCAGTTAAAGAGAACATAGTCTTGAAAACCGAGGCTAAGACTTCCGGTTGGCCTAAGGTCAAGGCCAACATCACCTCGTCCTTTTAAACGGGAAATTCTCTGATCTGAGGTCGTGAGATTCAAACTCAGTTGAGGCAGCCAAAAACTCTCTTTGGTGTCTTCCCAGTTGAGGTCAAGGATCTCTTGATTAAAGTCTCGCTGATTCTGATCATAGTTCGCTCGAAGGGCCTGCTCAATGGCACCGCTAAGACTAATAGCCTTCGTTTGTGTGGCCTTGAGACCATCAGTTGTTTGGATGGCCTCTTTCTGAGCATAGACGCTTGTAAGCGCCATAAGTCCTATGACAATAGTTTTGAATTGAGTTGGTACTCTCAAAATTGGGCTCGCTTGCAATGTGTGTGTCTTAAAGTGTTGTGTGTAAAAAAATTGTAGTCTAATTTTTTACACTTGGACAAGGATAGTCGGGCAATGAGAGGAGCAAAAGAGGAGGTTAGAGAGTGATGCCTGGGCAGCCCTTTCTGATAATATTTTCTTCTTTCGTTTGAATTTGATTGAGAGTGAGCTTGAGTTCTCTTGTGAGCCTCTTGCGGTTCTTTCGCAGCTTATCAAGAAGGGTCTTTCTCTCGGGAGGGGTGAGCTGCAGCAAACGCTTGCTCCTTTCAAGAAGAGAGCGCAGCTTTTGCTTATGGTCAATCTTTTGCTGCCTTTGGTCGATAAGAGCACTGCATCGCCTAGAGATTGCGGGGTCTGTAATGACCGTTTGACGGTAGTCTTCAACTTGAGCGGTCGCAGCAAAAGGAATAAGGACCCCTATCAAAAGAAAGAGGTAGCCAACTGATTTTGTCGGCTTCTTCAATGAGTTCTTCAATTTCTTGGGAAGAGAAAACTTCATGAAAATAGAATAGCATGCTTGGCCAAAGCCTTGCTTGGGTGGTAATTTCTTACCTTTAATTCTTACTTTTCGTGAGGTACCTATCAGCTCAATCAAAGCGTTGGTGCTCATTCCTGCTCGTTATGAATCTTCCCGATTTCCGGGAAAGCCCCTTGCACCCCTTAAAAACAAGCCCATGATCTCTCATGTCTATGAGCGCACCCAGAAACTGAGTGAAGTTCAAGGTTTTGAAGTAACGGTAGCAGTGGTGACAGATGATGATCGCATTGAAGAGCACCTTAAAAATGAAGAAAAATGTGTTGTTCGTGTCGATGATCCAGTGGAGAGTGGGACTGAGCGGATTCACCTTGCTTGGAAGCGTCATTTCGGTGAGGAAGACTTTGACTTCATCATCAATGTTCAAGGAGATGAACCTCTTATTGAAAAAGAAGACTTGAAAGAACTTGTTGAATTTCATCATCAGTCCTCTTTCGATATCGCCACGGTGGTACAAGAGAAGGAAATTGATCAAGAGTTCAACAATCCTAATCGAGTTAAGGCCGTCTTTGATGAAAAGACTGGTCAGTGTTTTTACTTTTCTCGCGCAGCTATACCGATGGATCGCGATGGGGGAAATTTAAAGCATTGGCATCTGCATATTGGTCTATACTGTTACCGTGCACAAGCACTAGAGAAATTTTGTAAAAATCCTATGGGAAGCCTAGAGAAGATTGAGAAACTCGAACAACTAAGGGCCCTCGGATTAGGAATGACAATTGGAGCAACCCGCGCGCGCCATCCTTTTCTCGGAGTCGATACTCCTGAGGATATCGCGAGTGTAGAAGGAGTATTAGAGTGAATAACCCCAAAGCAACCCGTAAAGCCCAAAAGAAATTTATCTTTATCACAGGGGGAGTGAGTTCCTCTTTAGGTAAAGGTCTTGCTTCAGCTGCTGTTGCTTCTCTTCTTGAGAGAAGAGGCATCAAGATAAATATGCTTAAGATGGATCCTTATATTAACGTTGATCCCGGCACGATGAGTCCTACTCAACATGGTGAGGTCTTTGTTACTGATGATGGGGCCGAAACAGATCTTGATCTTGGTCACTATGAGCGTTTCACTTCATTGACTCTTAATAAGCAAAGTAATTTTACAACTGGCCAAGTCTATATGCAGGTCATTGAAAATGAGAGAGAAGGGAAGTATCTCGGAAAAACAGTTCAGGTTGTTCCCCATATTACCGACGAAATTAAAAGGCGTATTCATATCGCTGCTGATGGAGCCGATCTTCTTCTTGGAGAAATTGGCGGGACTGTTGGGGATATCGAGTCTCTACCTTTTCTTGAGGCCATCAGGCAATTTGCTCAGGACGTGGGCTATGAAAATGTTCTCTTTGTTCATCTTGTCCTGATTCCTTATCTCAGTGCAGCTGGTGAGCTAAAGAGTAAACCAGCTCAGCACTCTGTCAAAGAACTACGCTCGATTGGTCTCTCACCAAACCTTATTATTTGTCGAAGTGATCGTGAGATTGAGCCAAGTATTATTGATAAAATTGCGCTCTTTTGTAATGTACCGAGACCTCATGTCTTTAGCTCAATTGATTTAGATTCTATCTATAAAGTTCCTCTTAATTTTCACCGCCAAGGACTTGATGAGAAGATCACTGAACTTCTTGGAATGTGGACTTCTGCTCCTGACATTAAAGCCCTTGAAAAAGTTGTCTATAATTTTGATAACCCCCTTAAGAAAGTGAAGATCGGAATTGTTGGCAAGTACACGGAGCTTATTGAATCTTATAAGTCCCTTGATGAAGCCCTTCAGCATGGTGCACTTTCCAACCAACTAGAGCTTGTTCCCCAGTATATTGATGCTGAGGAAATAGAGAAAACTAAAGATAAGGATGAAATCCTCGGTGATATTGATGGCATTCTTGTTCCTGGTGGCTTTGGTCAAAGAGGGACAGAAGGAAAGATTGAGGCCATTCGCTATGCGCGTGAAAAAGGGATTCCCTTCTTTGGGATCTGTCTTGGCATGCAATTGGCGATGATCGAATTCGCTCGCAATGTCGCTGGTATTGAAGGGGCGACAAGCCAAGAGTTTAAGAAAGACGGTGAACTTGTTGTTCATTATATGGAAGGACAAAGTGAATCCGGGAGTAAGGGGGGCACGATGAGACTAGGTGCTTATGACTGTACTCTTGAAAAGGGAACTCTAGCCCAAAATGTCTATGGAGGAAGTGAAATTTCAGAGAGACACCGCCACCGCCTTGAAGTGAATAATGCTTACGTTGAGGAACTCAAAAAAGCGGGCATGGTTATTTCTGGAACTAATCCGAAACTTAACTTGGTTGAAGTGATTGAACTTGAAAATCATCCTTTCTTTTTAGGATGCCAATATCATCCCGAATTTAAATCAAAACCTTTTTCACCTCATCCTCTTTTTAAGCGCTTTATTGAAGAGTCTGGTAAGAGAGTTTAGGAAATTCTATGAGCTTAATATTATTTAGTGGTCCCTGTGTTTTAGAAAGTGAAGATCTTGCGATGGAAGTTGCTCAGTCTCTTAAAGAGCAACTGAAGCCTTTTGGCGATAGAGTTCACTTAACCTTTAAAGGAAGTTTTGATAAGGCCAACCGCAGTAGCATTGATTCTTATCGTGGTCCCGGTATTGAAAAAGGGCTTAAGATCCTTGAGAAGGTAAAAAAAGAGACGGGATTACCCGTTATCACTGATTATCATCTTCCCTCTCAGGCTGAAGAAGTGGCTTCCGTTGTCGATACATTACAGATCCCGGCTTTTCTTTGCCGACAAACAGATATGATTATTGCGGGCGCACAAGCTTGTGAGAAATATGGCAGACAGCTCAAAATTAAAAAGGGTCAGTTTCTAAGTCCAGAAGAGACAAAGAATATCGTCGATAAAGCGGTTAACTTTCTGATGAAGGATAAGATTCTTCTGACAGAGAGAGGGACTTCCTTTGGTTATAATAATCTGGTCGTTGATATGGCGAGTTTCTCGATAATGAAGTCCTTTGGGGTGAGAACTATTCACGATGCTACTCACTGTGTGCAAAGACCAGGTGGTCTTGGAACTTCTACAGGTGGTAAGAGAGAGCAAATTCTCGTTCTGGCACGAGCTGCTGTCGCGGCCGGAGCAGATGGCGTTTTTATGGAGTGTCACCCCAACCCTGATATGGCCTTAAGTGACTCTACGACATCTTTAGAATTACCAAAAATTGGCGGTATTATTGAGTCACTTCTCAAGGTGAAGGACGCTGTTTCATGAGAGACGAAAAGATAGTCAGAGAATGCGCCAAGCGCTTTGAAGAGAAGCTAAAGAAAATCAAAGTTTGTGCTTTTGATGTCGATGGAATTCTCACCGATGGTCGTGTTTGGTGGCAAGATGAAACTACCGGGTGGAATCGTTACACCAATATTCATGATGGTTACGGTCTCAAGGTTTTACAAAGAGCAGGCTATAAGGTTGGTGTGATCACTGGAGGAGATTCTTTTAGTATCACAAAACGTTTTGGTGATAATCTTAAACTTGATTTCATCTTCAAAGGAAATGAAGACAAGAGAGATGCCTTTCGCTCGCTTATGAGTGAGGGATACGACCGGAGTGAAATTCTCTACATGGGCGATGAGCACTTTGATATGCCTCTTCTTCGCGCGGCGGGTTTTAGTGCGACTGTTCCTGAAGCTGGCTTTGAAGTGAAGGCAGTATGTGACTATGTGACAACAGCGAGTGGGGGAGCAGGCGCTGCACGTGAAGTGATTGATATGCTTCGAGTGGCCTGTGGCATCCTACCAGAAAGTGAAGGGCAAGAAGTTTAATGAAGAAGATTGATCCAAAGAAATTAGAGCATTTAAAAGAGCTACTTAGTAATGAGGAAAATTTTCCTCTTAAGTACACATTTAAGTTTATTGTGCCAACGGAGCAATTGACTCGTATTCTTGGACTCTTTCCCGATGAAAAGAATATTAATACGAAACCAAGTTCAAAGGGCAAATACATCTCTGTCACTGTGGTGAGAACAGTGAAGAGTGCTGAAGAGGTCACCCAAGTCTACGAATCAGTTTCCGTTATTGATGGAGTGATTTCACTTTAAGAGAGATTAGTAAAAGCGAGGGAATGCTATGACAAAACATAAGAAGGCCTTAGTTCTTGGGGCTGGTGCTTTTGGAACAAGTATCGCCACTGTACTGGCAGCGAATTTTGAAAGTGTTATTCTAAAAGTTCGCTCTGAAGATGTTTATAAGGCCATTAAGTCTGGAGAAAACTCTGTCTATTTGCCTGGCCATGCAATTCCAGAAAATTTAAAACCAGCATTAACTTGGGATGAAGTGGACTCCTATGGAAAGAGCGACTATGAATTAATGGTCAATGGTTTACCAACAGCAGGTATTTCCCCCTTTTTTACAGAGAATAAAGATCGCTTTGAAGAGTATTTAGCTCAAGGCATCCCTCTTGTGTCTCTCTCTAAAGGGATTGATCCCGACACGCTTGAAATGGCCGATGACCTCCTCTTTGACCTTTTCCCAAGTCATCGTGAGTCTTTAACATTTCTCAGTGGCCCTAGTTTTGCTAAAGAAATTATGCAAGAGCAAATTACCTTGGCCACTCTTGCTGGCAGAAGTCGTAAGACGATTAAGCAAGTGATGGAAATGCTGGATTCTCCTTACTTTAAATGCCTCGGAAGTTATGACGTTAAAGGTGTTCTCTTAGGGGGCGCACTTAAAAATGTTATCGCTATTGCAGGCGGTATCATTGAAGGACTAGGCTATAATCATAACACTCGTGCGGCCATGATTACGCGAGCAATTAATGAGATGCTACGATTTGGAAAAGTCTTCAATGCACGTCCTGAAACCTTCTATGGACTCTCTGGAATGGGGGATCTTATCTTAACAACGACAGGCGGACTTTCTCGAAATAAGAACTTTGGTCTCGAGTTGGCCAAGGGACGAAAAGCTGATGAAATTATTCAAAGCCAGCGAACTGTTGTTGAAGGATATAAAACAGCGAAGGCTGCATTTCTCTTAAGTGAACGCTATGAAATTCGGGCCCGTATTTTCCACGGTGTTTATAAAGTCCTCTATGAAGGGGCTGAGCCACGTGCAGTGATTGAGGGAATGATGAAAGTTCCTTCAAAGTTTGAGCTCGAGTAAGAACCTAGAGGCTCTCTTTGAGAAGCTTTTCAAAAGAGCGTTTTAGAGGGCCAATCGGACAGGCCTTATTTGAGATCCACTCACTATATCCACCAATATAATCTTCGAAATAACCTCTAGAGGCGACGGTCAGTCCTATGACGACGTCTTTACCGTCGAGGGATGAGAGGAGGGGGCTACCACTGCTACCAGGTCTGGTCGCACAATCGTGGCCAAAGCCTACTTCTTGAACTTCAGGACCACTTTGGCAGTGCATATCCACGCTTATATTCTTTGGATGGCGATCCTCAGGAAAGCCTGCATTAAAGAGCTTCCTCTCCCTTAACTCTTTCTTTGAGAGAGCTTCCATTTTGAGAGGTTCAATATCGAGGCATTCGGAGAGCTTGAGGACGACCCAATCATTTTCATTAAGACTTGCATTTAGAGGGTCTCCCCAAAGAACAGGGCTCGCTTCAAGGACTGCTTTAAAATGATGAAAGTAAACTCGCTCATTTCCCGTAAGGGGAATATCTGTTGACTGGACAACATGATAGGCCGTCGCTACATAACAAGAGTGAATGAGAAAGCCTGTACCCCAGGGGTGGCGATCAGAGTCGGTAGTTTTCGCGACTCGTCCCCATTGAGGGAAGTCCTCAAGAGCGTGTGTTTGTCGATCGTCCTGGTAAAAAATATTTGAGGGGCTGCGATCCAGAGTTTGCTGGCAGCTTGTGAAAAGAGGGGCGACAAAGAGGACTACAAAGAAAAGAAACTTCATAGTCCATCTTTCGGATGATTTAGAGGTTTTTCTTAATTTTAGAGAGAGTAATAGTCTCCCCAAGATTAATGAGGGTTCCATCTGGTTTTTGAATAAAGTAGGCAGGTACTCCTACGAGGCCGTTTTTCTTAAGAAAAGCCCCAATTACAGGGTCATACTTAGTCCAATCCCCAAGGAGGAGTTTCATATTATTATCGCGAACAAGATTTCGAAATCCCTCTGTTTCAAGAACAAGTTTCTCATTAACTTTGCAGGTGAAGCACCACTTGGCGGTGAAGTCGATAAAGACCAGCTCTCCTTTAAGGTCATTCATTTTACTCTCACTCCACTTTTCCCAGTGGATATCGGCATGGGTATTCTTCTCATTGATAAGGTCTGAGCCACTTGTGGCAGTATCCGACTGAAGGGGACTTGTGTAGAGAGAAATAAAAGGGAGAAGGGCTAAGGCGAAATAGAGAACACGCCAGCCCGTTTTCTTACTAATATGCTTTTGAAAATAAAAAGCGAAGAAGAGAAGGACTAGTCCTGTGTTGAGCTTCATCAGTGGAATATTGCCATCAGTTAATGAGATGAAGACATCAATTAACCAGATCGCAGTGAGGATGAGAGTCAGGCCTAAGAATTTTTTGACAGCTTCCATCCACATACCAGGTTTTGGCAAGAAGCGAATAGTTGCAGGAAAAATTCCTGTCATCAGAAAAGGAAAAGCGAGACCAAGACCAATTGCTTGGAAGACAAGAATGATTTTAAGGGGACTTGCTGTAAAAGCAAAGGTCAGTGCAGTTCCAAGAAAAGGGGCGCTACAAGGAGTTGAGAGGATCGTCGCGAGAATGCCCCCCATGAAGTCTCCACTAAATCCTTTTTTAAGTTCCATGTTTCCGAGAACCTTTCCGCCAGGTGTTTGAAACTCAAAAAGACCAAAGAGATTAAGGGCAAAGATAAAAAGGACACCGATCATGATGGAGACAAAAATAGGACTTTGCAGTTGAAAGCCCCAGCCAATATTTTCGCCAGTGCTCTTGAGAGCTAAGATTGATAAGGCCAACGCCAAAAATGTCGAGAGCACACCTAGAGTGTAGAAGAGGTTGTGCTTAAAAATATTGGCTCGTGACTCATCAGAATGGATCACAAGGCCAAAGAGTTTGAGAGAAATAACGGGCAGGACACAAGGCATGATATTGAGTATGAGTCCGCCTAAAAAGGCAAAGAGAAGAATACTGAGAAAGGACTCATTAATCTCTGGAGCAGTAACAGCTCCAGACGGTGTGTCTTCTTGTGAGGCATCTTCCCTTTTCTCACCGGCTTTTAAAGGAGTGAGAAACTTCATGTTACTCATGAGAGATTCGATGGCCTTTCCTCCTGTGGGGTCAAAGCGATCAAATGACTTTTCAATAATAGATACAGTTTCAGTGACAGGGTCTTGCCAGAGAAACTTCATTGTCACCGGCTGGCTAAAGACTCCATTTTCGGGCAGCTTTACTTCTGGCTCAAGATATTCTCCATCCCAACCAATGATCATTTTTCCAAAGAGAGTCCCGTCTTTATTTTTATAGAGTTTTTCTCGCGTGATATCGAGAAGGTCTTGGGTGTAGGGAGTCAGCATTCCTAAGTTGAGATACAGGTTCTTTGCACCATGATTACTGTAATTGTAGTAGGCAATTAATTTATTTTCGCCTTCCCCTTTTTTGAGGACCATATCAAGTTCACTTGGCCACTCTCTAGGCTTAGGTAATTTCTTGAGTCGTGCAATGAGCTCTTCTTGATTGACGGTGAAGTCATTGGGAATTGAAGGGGTGAAGAGACCACTTGAAAAGGTTCCTTTAATATCAACCTTTCCAGGAATACAAATATGCTTACAAACGAGCCATTTTGAGGTGAGTTCGAGTTGTTGCACCTCTTCTTTAAGAGTGAAAAAGCGAGTGTATTCTCCACTATAGCCATAGGCGAGGATGTCACCCTTTTCAATAAAACGAGTCGGTACCGGCCATGGGTATTCTTCAACTTCAAAACCATTGGGAACGATCTCGGTGGGAAGACCTGCATCCCCTGGGTTCTTCCAGTAAGTATGCCAGTGCTCTGCATTTCTATAGGAGAGTGCGAAAATATTTTTTCCATTGTAATTGAAGACTTGAAGAGAGGTTTCGACAGGTTTATCGGGAATGCTCTCACCAGCAAAGGCCATTGTGAGGAAGAGGGATAAGATGAGGGGTAAGAGTTTTCTCATATTTTAAACACCAAAGAAGAAAAATGTCGTATACCTTAATATACTTTGTTTGTAGCACTTATATGTTATGGTTTTGTCATGAAAAAGCCAAAAACTCCGGAAAGAATAATTTGCCTTACAGAAGAGTCGGTTGAGCTTCTGTACTTGCTTGGAGAAGAACAGCGAATTGTAGGCGTAAGCCAATTTGCTGTGCGTCCTAAACAAGTTAAGAAGGAAAAGCCGGTTGTTTCTGTTTTCACTCATAGTAATCGGGAGAAAGTTCTTAATCTTAAACCCGATTTGATCATTGGTTACTCCGATATCCAAAAGGATATCGCAAGAGACTTTATTGAAGCTGGTCAGAATGTTTGGATTGCTAATCATCGCTCCCTTCAAGAGGTTATGGATTATTGCTTTACTCTCGCAAGTGCCGTTGGGGCTTCCTCCCAAGCACAGGAGCTTTTCAGCTCTTGGTTTTTAAAAATAGAGGAGGCAAAGGCCTTCGCTCAAAATCTTAAGAAGCGACCTCGCATTTATATCGAAGAGTGGGATGATCCTCGAATAAGTGGTATCCGTTACTTCTCCGAACTTATTGAGCTCTGTGGAGGAGTTGATATTAATTCTCATCTTAGAGATGGCTTCTTGGCAAAAGAACGCTTTTCTCATGATGATCATGTCATAAATTCAAACCCTGATCTTATTCTAGCCTGTTGGTGTGGAAAAAAGGTTGATGTGGATCAGATTAAAAAGAGAAAAGGCTGGGAAAAGATGGACGCTATCAAAGAGGACAATATCTTTGAGCTACCTCCAGAGATTTTCTTGCAACCCGGACCGGCCCTTTTTGAAGAGGGCATCGATACCCTTATGAATCTCTTTAAAAAATGGCAATAAGTTCCTGAAATCTCGTTTAGTCAATCTCTATCCTAAACTTCTTTGATTACCTGACGATAAGACAAGTGAATACCCATGACTTTTGGTCATGAAACATTGGACTTGGCTTATGAAAACAACTTTGACTACAGTTCTTACTCTAATGGGAGCCCTCTCCTTGAGCTCTTGTGATACCTTTGATCATTTGGAGGCGAAGGCCGAAAAGATCAATCGCTATGAAAATGTATCGCTCCATTTAGCGAAGGAGAATAGGGACCTCAAGTTAGAAATCAGTCGCCTCAGAAGTGAGATTCAAGGTTTAAAGTCAGAAAAGAATTATCTGCAAATTAAAATCGATAAGTATGAGAAGAAAACTCTTGCAAGCACCATTGGTTCAGACTCAGGACGAAGCTTAGCGAGTGTCGCTCCGGTTAAACCAAGTAACGATCTTGTAAAGTACGATGTTTATAAATGGACTCCCTCGCAAGTTCTCGCGATGGCCGAAAAGGAATTTGAGCAAAAGAACTTTGAAAAATCAGCTCAATTTTTTATGTCCTTTAGAGAGCATTTTCCAAAGCATGAAAGAATCACGGATCAATTCCTCTTTCAGGCAGGAGTCGCTTCTTTTGAGTCAGGAAATCACCCGGAGTGGACCCTTCATCATCTTGAAAATCTTGTCAAAGCCTACCCAACGTCTAAGTACTATCGTGGAGCGAAGCTTTGGATGGCCTTAACTTATCTTCAGTTAGGTCAGGAAGAGAAGTTTTTTACCACTGTAGAGGAGTTTCGCAAGAAATACCGTAATACAGAAGAGTGGAAGGTCCTTAGTCCTCACTACGAAAAAATCGTTCAAAAGTTCAAAAGGAATTAATTCATGTTGTTAAGAACATCACTTGTCCTTATTGCTTTTCTCTTCTCCATTGCTAGTTTTGCTAAAGGCAAAATCGTTGCAGTTGTCTCTTCAGTAAAAGGAAAGGCTTTTTATACTTATGAAGGGAAGACAAAGACGATTACTGCGGGAATGCACCTCCCTCGCCAGGCTGAGATTTTCACAGATCTTGGTGGTCAATTAAGTATTAACGATTATTACGATCATATCTATCATCTCGCAGGAGGTGGGCATATGATTCTTCATACAAATCTTGTTGAACTCAAAGAGGGATACCTTTGGGTGAAGAGCCTCAATTATGATCCTATTAAAGGACCTCTTCGTGTGACGACATCTAATGCGATTGTTGAGCATCAAGTAGGCGAGGGGATTGTGAGCTTTGATGTCTACACTGGTAAGACGCAAGTTCTTGCCGTTGATGGAGGGGTGGACTTTAAAAATATCCGCCAAGAGTATTATCATCTCGCTCTTTCAGAAGGGCAGTTTAGTTTTATTTCTGATGAGCATGAAAATGGTCGTCCGCGAAAGCCGACACCCATTGGCTATTCAAGCTTTCAGAAAGTAACAGGTCTTTTCAAAGGGGTAGAGCCTAAGCAACAAGAGGCGCAAACCCCGAAAGTTGCAAAACCAGTTCAAACTTATGCTGCAAAAGCTCCGTCTAAAGTTAAGACTAATGATTCATTTGAAGCTGCTCTTCAGCAAAGAAAGGCAGGTCGGGGTATCGCAAGTGCTGAGAGCGAAAAGGGAAAAATAACTGTCATCAAACTTCATGACCCGCAAGATGATAAAAAGAAAGAAAAATCATTGATGAATTATTATAGTAAGAAGATCGCTGAGCTTAAGCCTGTGCCAAAGCCTAAGAAGAAGTGGACCCCCACTTATCAAAAGAAAAGTGGCGTAGCCGTTCATGTCTTTGGTCTAGGAAAAAAGAAGAGCCGCGTACCAGCCTCTGTAACAGCAGCTAAGCCCAAAGCAAAGAAGAGGACACCGGCAAGTGTAGGCGGCATGACTCCACAGATCAATAATAGTGCTTTTGAGGGTGAACTTCTGCGTCAGTACAAGAAGCAGATGCGCCATGACCAAGAAGTAAATGAGTTGATCGATCAACTCAAGTCCATTGATATGGATTATAAAAAAGATTACTAAAATACACAGGTAATTTAGTAGCCTCGTCAAATGCTTAAGATTTCACTATAATAGGGGATGTTTATCCCTTTATTTTGGAGTCTCCCATGACGAAGTCTAATGATATCCCTCTCGCGGATCGTCCCTATCTTACATACGATGATGTTCTCTTAAAACCAGGTTATTCGCAGAACCTTCCCAGTGAAACAATTCTTGAGACGAAGTTCTCAAAGAATATATCTTTGAAGATGCCCATTGTGTCTGCAGCAATGGACACTGTGACCGAAGGGGAGACGGCCATTGTCATGGCCCAAAATGGTGGAATCGGTGTTATTCACAAAAACCTTCCTGCTGAAGAACAGGCGCGTGAAGTGAAGAAAGTTAAGAAGCATGAATCAGGAATGATTCTTGATCCTGTTACCGTAAGTCCCAATGAGTCTCTTGAAACGGTGATTAATATCACTCGTCGCCATAAGATTACCGGGGTGCCAGTCGTTGATGGTTCAAAGAAGCTCGTGGGTATTCTCACAAGTCGTGACCTACGCTTTGAAACGAATTTTAAACAAAAGGTTTCAGATGTGATGACGCCTCTTGATCGTCTGGTCACAGCTGAAGAGGGGATTGATCTTGAAGAAGCTAAGAACTTGCTTCACAAGAATAGAATTGAAAAGCTTCCCGTCGTCACGAAAGCAGGTGTTCTGGTGGGACTCATTACAATCAAAGATATTCTCAAGGGAATTGATTTTCCTAACTCTAATAAAGATGACCTTGGTCGCTTAAGAGCGGCGGCAGCTATTGGTGTCGGAGGAAAAGAAGAGGAGAGGGCCAATCACCTCGCAGAAGCGGGTGTTGATGCCATTATTGTTGATACCGCTCACGGACACTCTCTCGGTGTAATTGAAATGGTAAAGACTCTTAAAAAGAAATATACAGACCTTGAAATTGTCGCCGGGAATGTGGCAACTGCCCAGGCCTGTGAGGATCTCATTAAAGCAGGTGTTTCAGCCATTAAAGTGGGAATTGGCCCTGGATCAATTTGTACGACGAGAGTTGTCGCTGGTATTGGCGTTCCTCAACTCAGTGCTATTTTTGATTGCTCTCCTGTTTGTCGAGAGGCAGGGATTCCTTTTATTGCCGATGGTGGAATTAAGTACTCTGGAGATATTGTTAAGGCATTAGCCGCCGGCGCGAATACTGTCATGGTTGGATCACTCTTCGCGGGGACAGATGAAACTCCAGGAGAGAGAATTCTCTATCAAGGACGCTCTTATAAAGTTTATCGTGGGATGGGGTCCCTCGGTGCGATGGTCATGGGATCAAAGGACCGTTATGGGCAAGGCGCCGTTGATGATCTTGGAAAACTTGTTCCGGAAGGGATTGAAGGACAGGTTCCCTATAGAGGAAGTTTAAGTTCTAATATTTATCAGCTTCTTGGAGGCTTGAGAGCAGGTATGGGCTATGTTGGCGCAAGAACTCTTGATGAGCTTCAGGCCAAAGCACAGTTCATTCAAATTACAGCAGCTTCTCTAAAAGAGAGTCATCCCCATGATGTCATTATTACTAAAGAAGCTCCCAACTATTCCAAAGCGTAAAGGATAACCACGTGGAACAAGCATTAAGAAAAATTTGGATCGTCGACTTCGGTTCTCAGTACACTCAACTGATCACAAGAAAGACTCGTGAGTTAGGTTATAGTTCTGCCATCATGACTCTTGATGAAGTCCAAGAACTTCTTAAAGAGGGCAAGAAGCCTGGTTGTCTTGTTCTGAGTGGAGGGCCTGACTCTCTTTCAACCGATAAAACTGATTACGGTTTTCTCTTCAATTTAGGGGTACCGACTCTTGGAATTTGTTATGGCCTGCAAATTATGGCGAACTACTTTGGTGGAAAAGTAGCTCCCGGAACGATCGGGGAGTATGGTCACGCTGATATCCATTTAACAAATGGCTTTAAACTCGATCATTGCCCTGAAAACTTTCAAGTATGGATGAGCCATTTTGATCATGTTGAAAAGGTTCCTGAAGGTTTCACGCTTATTATGGAAAGTCATAATGGAATGGTTGCAGGAATTCGTGACAAAGACCGTGGGATGATGGGGCTGCAATTTCACCCTGAGGTAGAGCACTCTAACTTCGGTAAAGAAATCCTAAACTACTTCTATGAGGAAGTTGCAAAACTCGATGAGGATTGGGATCGCAATGAAATGCTCAAAGAAGCAACTGATCTTGTAAAAAAGGTTGGCGATAAGAAAGTTCTCTGTGCCTTCTCGGGAGGAGTAGACTCGCTCGTCGCTGCAACTATTGCTCATGAAGTTATTGGGGATAACCTTTATTGCTTCTTTGTTGATCATGGCCTTTTGAGACCACAAGACCATATCCATATTGAAACTCTAAAGAAAGAAACTCCTCTTAATATCGAAATTATTGATGCTAAGGAAGCCTTTCTCTCTAAGCTTAAAGGTGTTTCTGATCCTGAAGAGAAGAGAAAGATTATTGGCCATACTTTCATTGAAGTATTTGAAGAAAAAGTACACCTCTTTGAAAATGATCATGGTGTTAAGTTTGAGTACCTTCTTCAAGGAACCCTTTATCCCGACGTCATTGAAAGTACTTCTCCCCATAAGAAGGGAGGGAAGTCAGTCACTATTAAGTCCCACCATAATGTTGGTGGACTACCCGAGCGGATGAAATTAGAACTTTTAGAACCTCTTCGTTATCTCTTCAAAGATGAGGGGCGAAAAATTGGTGAGGAGCTGGGTCTTCGTCATGAGTGGGTTTATCGTCATCCCTTTCCAGGTCCAGGTATTGGTATTCGCGTTCTTGGTGAACTCTTTGATGATTCGATTCGAAAGGTTGGGGAATCAGATCAGATTCTCTTCGAGGAACTTCACGCTTTTAATGTGTACGAGTCTGTTGCTCAGGCCTTTACCGTATTGCTACCAGTAAAGACGGTAGGGGTAAAAGGTGATGGTCGCGCCTATGAAGAGGTTATCTGTCTTCGTCTTGTTTCAACTACTGATTATATGACTGCAACATGGTCGGATCTCCCTCGTGAGTTTCTCTCTCGTGTCTCCAATCGTATTACTAATGAGGTTAAAGGTGTTACACGGGTTGTTTACGATATAACCAGTAAACCTCCAGGTACGATTGAGTGGGAATAAATTAGAAGTAATAAGAATAGAGTAAAGAGAGAAAATTAGCGGTGTCTCCAAAGCGAACACCGCTACCATAGGTATTTGTCGAGTAGATATCCAAGTTCAAGACAAGGTGCTGATTTCTGGCAAAGAGATAACCCAAAGTAAAATCAAGATCAATGAGTGATTCGATACGATTAATGTCAACTTGTTGTGATTGAAGAGTAATTTCATTCTTCACTCGATAGGCAATCCCAGCAGATAGTTTTCCCCTGATAAAGAAGTTTCCCTTAAAGCGATAAAGGGCATCAAGGCCTGCTAGCGCTCCTAATGAAGTCCCAAAAATAGTCTTTGGTACTTTTATATTATTAGAGTCGAGGAGGGACTGATGAGTGGGATCAAAGAGGTTGGGATACTGTACCTTTGTCCTTTCATAGGAGAGTCCAAAGAGAAAGCTAATCGCGTTGCGTGGAGAAATATTTGAGATATTGGTCTCTTCTTTAAGATCTAGCTGAATAAGCTTGAGGTAATTCTTGTCAGTGTAATAAGAGATTTCGATTTTATTATTACGATGTTGATATTGAGAATAGAAGACTTTCTTACCTTGAGCGTCTACAGCAGCACCTTTGAAATTGGCGTAGGAATAGCGAAAATCAAAACTGCCAAATTGATTCTTATAATAAAAACTTTGAAAGGGGGATTTGGGACTCTCTGGGTCCTCGCTGTCTTTGATATCTGTAAAAAGTCCAAGTGTTCCATACTTGGTGATAACGTTGAGATTAAATTGGAGAGGATTGTTGGGGACAAACTCTAACGTCTTTTTGCCATTTTCATCATTGGTAAGATTATTGGCAACTGCAACCTTTGAGATACCAGTGCTTAACCCTTGAATAAGGTCTCCAAAAACCTTCTCTGCTAAAACCGGAGGAGAAAGCAGGCAAAGGATGAGGAGAGTCTTCATCATAGTATTGAAAGGTTATAAGTTCTTTAAAAGCTCTTGAACTTTACTGAGAAGACTTTTGCATTGATCTTCGTCTAGACCATAGAGTCTTTGGCTTGGTTTAAGGTCTTTTGCTTTATCACCACTACTTTCAAAATGAGAAATGCGGTTGTTAAGATTATTTCTTAAAGTGCGAAGTTTTTTAGGTGAGTATGTCTCTAGATCAGAGAACTTTTCTTTAATGATATCCATGAAGAGCTTGTACCAAAAAGGCCTAGAGCACGCAATAATCAATCATGGTCTAGGCCTTTAACTTGTTTTTGGAATAGCGAAATATTAATCGAGATTGGAATGAGATAGTTAAAGTGTGGCTTTTTTACAGAGGATAGGGGCATTAAAAATCAATAGGTTAAGTAAACTCGGCAAGGTTGTGTTAGAAATTAGAGTGCTCCAAAGAGCGCCTCTAAACGAATAAAGACTGAATAGACTTCACTCCATTGGCGCTCTCTTGGGAAATCGACTGCTGGGACAATCTCGTAGAAAAGCCAGTTGCTATAAACACGATGGCGAAATTGAGTGGCGAGACGGTAATTATTGATGGCCCAGACGGGGCGATTACTTCCTGAGGCCAAAGCATTATAGCTTATTCCCTTGCTTTCATCGATTTTCTGGATGACTTGAGGGCCATGAGTACTCGTGATTTCATTAGCATCATTATTCCAAACAAAGGTGTTTACGATTCTTAGAAGTGTTGACTCCGTGAGTTTGCGATCGAGATCATTAGAATAAAGAGCTCCCCAGCCCCCACGGGAAAACCAGTTAAGCTCTGCTGTAGGATTAAATTCCCACTTATCAAAGAAGTTGAATGTCTTTCTTAATCGAGCACGAGCAAAGACATTGGGAGGAAAGTCTACTCTTACACCAGTGCTAAAGTTAAAGGTCCACTTTTGGCTAAGTTCTTTTAAAAAGCTTCTCTTGGAGGGGGTAGGCCTTGTTTGTTCACTTGGGGTCTTTTCTTGCTCTTTTGCTTTCTTTTCATATTTAAATTTAAGAAGGTTTTGCAGGGTAGGCAGGCGAAGAGAAAAGCGGACATTAAGACCATTATCCATCTTTTCATGCTGTCTTAATGAAGTGTCATAGAATAGGCGCAGACGCGACCCATTTGTTTCTTCGTCACCCCTTTGAGTTCCAAAAAAACTGTCAATACGATGAGAAATATCGAGGATACTTGAGCTGATGCTTTGATGAGTAGAGTCCACCGCCGACTTCATGGAGGAAGAAGCCTCCTCAGACTTCTCACTGGCATGAGTAGGAAGGAAGAGAAATAGAAATATCAATAACTTAAGCACAGATCTATTATGACGAAGCCACTAAAAATTACCAACCTTTTTAAGAGGAATTGACGCGCTAATTTTTGCCATGATAGCGATAGCTTATGAAAAATTTAGGAACACTTTTAAGCTGTATGGCATTTCTTGTGTCTTGTTCTACAGCGACAGTAAAAACAATTACTCTCTCTAACGGCGTAAAGGGCTTTGACGTGAATTGCCTTGGCGATCAAAGCAAGTGCGAAAAAAGAGCTAAGACTCTCTGTGAAAGTGGAAAAATTAGAGTTCATAATACTTATGAATCAAACCTGATGAGTCTTCAAGAAAAGACAAGTGTGACCATGAGAATGGAATGTCTTGAAGAGTCTGCAAGCTTAGAGCAATGCAGCCTTCCTGGTGTAAGCTGTCTTTTATAAGAGGTCTAATTGCTCGGGCAGGTCTTTTTTCTGCCCCTTCTCTTTCGTTTTGGTTTTGGTTTCCAAAACCTCAGTCTTAACAAAAGAATCTTCAAAAGTTTGAATAACGTAAAAGGCCATCTCAGGGTATTTCTTTTTCAGGCACTTCATTTCTTCTGTGATTAATTCGACATTTTTAGGATCATCATCACTCATACCGAAGCGGTGGTGAGGGTTATCCCCATAGAGTTCAAGAGCTTTTTCAACACTATTTCTAATGGCGGCCCTTTTAAGGTCGGCGACACTTGATTTAAGTTCAGGGTCTTCAAGTTCACTGGCGCGCACATCAGGATTTGTGACGGGGTAAATACTCAGGTAATTGGGGTTATGAGGCAAGTGGCCCGTCTTCACGAGAAGGTCAATTCCCTGCTTAATGGTGATCTTGTGGTGGCCTCGCGCTGTAATGACGGAAGTCGGTCTATTGTTATAAGTCGCATGAAAAAAGGTGTTCCATGAAGGGGCCTTCCAAGAGTAGTCCGCTTGATTAAGGGCCTTTTCAATATCACTCAGAAAGGTTTGCTTTCGCCCTACCATGCGGTCGATAAAGCTGTGTTTCTGATCTCTAAAGTAGCGAAAACTTCCGGTCTCATCATTATAATCAACATAGTAGTTTTCAAAGGCACCGGTTTGACCAATCTCATGGTGATAGCGTGCCCATTCTCCAGAGGAGAGAGTTTTTTCAGCACCCGTGTCTTTATTAAAGATCACGATGGGAGTTGTGAGGTAGGCGACATTGTCATCGAAATCAAAAAAGTAAAAGCTGCGCCCACCGAGATGAAAATTTCGGTCATTCTCTGTGGGTCTTCTTAGACCTAAATCGAGTTGAGCCTGGTTTTGAGGAAACCTCTTACGGCTCAGGCGAATTTTTACCAACGTCTGTCTCCTAAAATGGTCTTAGTTGTATGACAAGTTTCTTCATTTCTAAAGGGTAGCCTGAAATATCAACATTCTCTCCTTGGGCCTTCGCCAGTTTAATCCGGTTAAAAAGGCAGAGGGAGCGAATCGAAAGCGGGTACTCTTCTCTATCGGAACAAAGGGCATAGAAATCGAGGGCCGCGACCTGAATTTCAGGAATATGGGCATAGGTCACTGTATTCTCTTTTATAGAGGCCATTTTTTTTGCAAAACTTTTAAGAAGCTCGGGAGTATAGTGGCTATCACCTTGTTCAAGTCCCTGTAAATCTCTCTTAAGAGGGAGCTCATTAAGAACCCTCATCTTTTGGGAGTGGAAAGTCTTGATGATTTCAGCTTTTTTCTGATCAGGGCTTCCTTTCTTATTGGGAAGTACATGGGTCAAAGTGGACTGCGCCCTTTGCAGAAGTCTACGGGTATCCTCCTTATTCTCAGGGATAAGAAAGACGGCAGATAAAGTAATAAGTGTGGTCGCTATAATAACAACTTTATTCTTCACCAAAAAATCTCCTCTCGTGAGTGCTTACTTTTTCTGGGCTTGGATCGAGTATTTGCTTAGCATTTCTTCTTTTTTCTAACTGTTGAATTTCATCATGGTATTTATAAATCTTATCTCTGATTTCATTGAGTTTTTGCTCATCTGTTTCAGAGAAGTAAAGGCGAGAAAGATTGTTAATTTGATTTTCTAGGCGGTGAATTTCATCAAGAGTATTAAGACTAAGGCGTTTAAGACTGGGAAGAACTCTATTTTGAGATTCGATCTGGAAAAAGCGAAGAACTTCTTTATCGCCTTCTTTACAGGAAGAACAAGCTTCAAGAGACTTCTCAAAATAAAGTGCAGAAATAGCATAGGCTCCATTTGATGTGCGGTCACAGGCTTTTTGGCCACTATAATCGTGATCGCGAGGGCAAACGCTATGAGGAAATCCTAGGTTCTCAGCGTGGCCATCACCATGCCTCGCCTCATGAAAAAGAATAGAGGAAAGAACGGGGACTTTGCTTGAAAAAGTCTCGCTTCCTATGGCCTCTTGATCAAGAGAGATAATACCCGCTCGTGGAGAGTGAAGAGGAATAAGGTGAACAGGCTTTTCAAGGTTTCCAAAGTTGGTGGTACGAAAGAGGATGAGGGATTTTGTTTTCTTTCCTTGAAGATAAAGCTCTGGACTTAGGTTTCGAATAGTCCCAGGCCTAGAGTCTGAGAGAATATTAAAATTATCTTCTTGAAGAGGGGGCAGGCGATCTTCAAAGGGATAGGGAATATTGAGTCCATAGCTTAGGAGTTGATAATCAACCTTTTCCATGGCGGGAAGAATCCAATTGATTCTTTTCTTTAACCATTGATGGCGTTGGTCGATGGTTGGCCCAATATTCCCAATTTCTCTTTGTTCTTTCGTGAGCTCTTGCCAGCTCTTCTCTTCTTCGAGGTTGAGAGCGTTTGTTAAGATTTGCTTTTCTTTTTCATTGAATTCATTGGCAATTTGAAAGGCATGCGAAGTTGATACCTGCAAAAGAGGTAGAATTAATAGTAATTTTAATAGGTTAGGCGCGCTTAAGCATTTCATATCGCCGACATTAACACTTTGCGCTAGTTTTGGGGCAAATCCTGTAGACTTTTCCAACCTGTTTACGCCTTAAACACTGAGGTAGAATAGGGCTGGTTCTTAAATAAAATCAGGGAGTTGAGATGTCATTTTCAAGAAGAGAATTTGTGAAATTTATGGGGGGGACTCTGGGAGCGACTGGACTCGCAGGCTGCTTTGCAGAGACGCAAAAGGATTCACCCTTTCTCAACTTTTCTGATCGAGATGAATTGGTTTTAGCAGACGGTTTTGAGTATGACCTTTTGATTTCTTTTAAAGACAAGATCAGCGACAAAGATCAGTTTGGTGCCAATAATGATTACACATGCCCGGTCGTTCTCAATGAGAATGAACTCCTTTTTTGGGTCAACCATGAATACCCTGATGTTCTTGTTGGTTCACGCTGGGAGAAGGGAGTTGAGCGTACTAAAGAAATGGTAGAGCATGAGCGCTATAGTGTCGGTGGTAGTATTCTTCATCTTAAAAAAGGGGATAAGTGGGAGGTTGTTTATAACTCAAAATATAATCGCCGCCTCAATGCAGAGACAATGATTCCCCTTATTTCTGAGCGCCCCATCGTTGGTAAGACTGAAGCTCAAGGAACCTTTGCCAATTGTGCTGGAGGTTTAACGCCTTGGAATACATTCTTAACCTGCGAAGAGAATTATGATCTCTTCTATGGAGAAAGAGAGAGGGAGGACAAGGAGAGAAGTGCCAGTCGTCTCGGATGGGAAAAGTATTTTGATAACCCTCCAGAGCACTATGGTTGGGTTGTTGAGGTAAATCCTAAAACAGGCGAAGCCAAGAAGCTCACAGGCTTAGGGCGATTCTCCCATGAATGTGCAACCTGCGTCCGCACAAAGGATGGCCGAGTTGCCGTTTACACGGGAGATGACCGCAATGATCAATTCCTTTATAAGTTTCTCAGTGACGAGAAAGACTCTCTTGAGAAGGGAGAGCTCTTTGTTGCCGATGTTAAAAAAGGTCAATGGATTTCACTTTCCATTGAAAAACAACCTGCCCTTAAGAAAGCATTTAAAGATCAAACGGATGTTCTGATTCACTGTCGCGAGGCGGGAAAGCTTCTTGGTGCCACGCCACTGGATCGTCCTGAAGACATTGAAATTCATCCTGAAACGGGTGATGTCTTTATTACTCTTACTAATAATAAGCCTCGTGGAAACTTTCATGGAAGTATCTTACGCCTTAAAGAGAGTGGGGGCGACCATGGGGCTATGACCTTTAAGGCCGCAGACTTTCTTGTTGGTGGTGATGACTTCTCTTGTCCTGATAATCTTGCCTTCGATTCAAAAGGTAATTTATGGATTGCCACAGATATGAGTGGCGGGGCGATGAATAAGCCACCCTACACAAAGTTTAAAAATAATGGTCTCTTCTATGTGGCCATGAGTGGTCCCGAAGCAGGAATTGTGAAGCAAATTGCCTCAGCACCAAAGGACGCTGAACTTACGGGATTGTCTTTTTCCCCTGATGGAAAGACTCTCTTCATGTCCGTGCAGCACCCCGGTGAAAAGTCAGGAAGTCTAAGAACCTTGACGAGTCATTGGCCAAAAGGAGGAGATTCTGAACCTCTTAGCAGCGTGGTCCAAATTAGAGGAAAACTTCTTTAAAAGGGTATTTTGGGGACATTTTGACTATTTTTCTGGGGTCAAAGGGACACTACAACTGTAAAGATTTCTAATAATGAGTAACTTCGCTTGTTTAACTCTTTTTATTTGGTAACAAAGGAATTACCGAAACTTGTAATCCAAAGGGAGAGGATTTTATGAGAGTTGCTTTGTTGTCATTATTTTTAGTTGCGTTGTCTTTCCAGTCTGAGGCGAGAGACTTTGGCCGCCCAGGTTTTGGCGGAAATGATTTTGGTTGGGACCAGCCAAGTTCTTGTACATTTAATCTTGAGAAGAAAGCATCAGACTTTTCGACTCGTTATTATTTCATTACATCGTTCACTGAATTTGGCTTTCGCGCTTGTATGGAAGCTGAAGCTGATTGTGAGAGAGAGAGGATGGGCAAATGGGACAGCTGGAAGTACAGATGTACTCAAGAAGTTTCAACTCCTAGGCCACGTCCTATTGAAAGATGTGAATACAGAATCGAAGTGGGACGTCAGCACAATAGACGTTTCCTTGATGGAGAATATGTTGGATATGGTATTGATGCTTGTTGGGAAGCAGAGCAAAGCTGTGAAGATGAGCTTGATTACCTGAGAAGAAGAGGCCAAGTGGGTCGCCAAGCACTCTGTGTAATAACGAGTGGCTCAGTAAGACCTACTCCTCGTCCAAGACCACCACAACCACCACGTATGGTTTCTGCAAGCTGTAGTGCTGAGCTTATTGCTGGTCGTGTAGGTCGTCCTACTGGAAATATCTACTCTGGAGTTGCTCAGGCGAGAAACTACACTGAAGCAAGACAACGTGCCTGTGCTGATGCCCTTCGTGAGTGTTCTCAACACGAGCGTGGCTCACTTCGTTGTGTAATTCGCGACTAAGAGCATTGAATTAATAAGATTTTATTGGAAGGCCCCATTTTATGGGGCCTTTTTTTGTTGTAAAGCTTTGAAATGACGAATCTTAGTTGCAGCGTGTTGGGGACAAAAGCGCTGCTTTTTGCTTTAATGAAATAAGCACACACACGGACACTTCATGAGGCATAAATGACTGAGACCACACAATCTCTCTTAGAGACTCACTCTGATAGTTTTGTTCACCTCCACCTGCACACCCAGTACTCACTTCTTGATGGGGCCATCCGTTTAAAGGATCTCATTGCAAGTGCAAAAGAAATGGGAGTGCCTGCAATAGCTCAAACAGATCATGGCAATATGTTTGGTGCCATTGATTTTTATAATCGATGTAAGCAAGAGGGGATAAAGCCGATCCTTGGATCTGAAATCTATTTTACTCCTGGCAGCCGATTTGATCGTAAGTCGGCTAAGAAGGCCAAGTCAGTAAGCTCTCAAGACGCAGAGGAGTCCTCTCGCCAAATTCATCATCTCATTCTTCTTTGTAAGAATAACACTGGTTATAAGAATCTTTGTAAACTCCTGAGTCAGGCTTACTTAGAAGGTTTCTACTACAAGCCACGGGCTGATATAGAGCTACTTAAAGAGTATAGTGAAGGCCTCATCTGTACTACGGCTTGTCTTAAAGGTGAAGTTGGCTATAACTTCTTTACGGAACAAGATGAGAGAGCTTCTAAGGCCATCACCAAACTCCACGAGGTTTTTGGAGATGACTTCTATCTTGAAATTCAAGAAAACGGTATTCCTGAGCAAAAGATCGTCAATGAAAAGGTGATCGCCTTTGCTAAAGAGAGGAATATGAATCTTGTAGCGACGAATGATTGTCACTACATGACTCCTGAAGATGCTCAAGCGCAAGAGGTTCTTCTTTGCGTGCAAACGGGCAAGACTTATGCTGATGAAAACCGCATGAGAATGACCTCACAGGAATTTTACTTTAAGTCACCAGAGAAAATGCGCGAGGCCTTTAGTCACGTGCCCGAAGCCTGCGATAATACTTTAAGAATTGCCGATAAGTGTAATGTCGAACTGAAGTGGACTGATGATGAGGGTAATCAAATTTATCATCTTCCCGACTTTCCCATTGATACAGGTGAATCGGATGTTGAGTTCTTTGAGCGTATGGCCCGTGAGGGTTTAGAGAAGCGTTTTCAGGGACCTCACTTTACAAAGCTTGTGGAGATGGAAAACTGGGAAACTGAACAGCTTCCCAAGTATATGGAGCGTCTTGAATATGAAGTAAACATGATCAAGCAAATGGGCTTTTGTGGTTACTTTCTTATCGTATCCGACTTCATTAAATGGTCCAAAGATAACGGTATTCCCGTAGGCCCAGGTCGTGGGTCTGGAGCAGGCTCGATTGTTGCCTACGCCATGGAGATTACCAATATTAACCCCATTCCTTATGACCTCCTCTTTGAGAGATTTATCAACCCTGAGCGAATTTCCATGCCTGACTTTGACGTGGATTTTTGTCAGTTTGGTAGACCTCGAGTCATTGAATATGTAACCCAAAAATATGGTGAGGATAAAGTTGGCCAGATTATCACCTTCGGAAAACTTCAGGCCAAGGCTGTTGTTAAAGACGTTTCTCGTGTCTTTGGTCTGAGCTTTGCTGAGGCCAATATTCTGTCAAAGCTAATTCCTGATGAAATAGGCATTTCGCTTGAGAAGGCCCTTGAAATGGAGCCTAAACTCACGGAGCTTATCGATACTGATCCTAAGATTCGTCATATCTTTAGTATCTCAAGAAGGCTTGAGGGTCTCTATCGCCATGCTGGTATTCATGCGGCCGGGGTTGTGATTACTAACGAGCCCCTCGTTGAATACTGCCCCCTCTTTAAGGGAGCGAAGGGCGAGAAGGTTATTCAATTTGATAAAGACTTTGGTGAGATGATTGGTCTCGTTAAGTTTGACTTTCTTGGTCTTAAAACACTCACCGTTGTGGATCAGGCCGTCCAATTTATTCGTCGTGATCATGATCCTGAGTTTGATATTGAGTCCATTGATATTGAGGATAAGAATGTCTACGACTTTGTAAGTCGTGGTGAGACTGTTGGTGTCTTTCAGCTCGAATCATCAGGAATGATTGAGCTCTGTAAAAAGCTTGGACCTGATAACCTTGAGGATATCACCGCCGTAAACGCTCTTTACCGCCCTGGTCCTCTTAACTCTGGAATGGTTGACGACTTTATTGACATCAAGCATGGCCGAAAAGACATGACTTTTCCCTTTGATGTTTTAGAGCCTGTTCTTAAAGACACCTATGGTGTTGTTGTTTATCAAGAGCAGGTTATGAAAATCGCTCAGATTCTTGCTGGCTACTCACTTGGGCAAGCGGATATTCTGAGAAAAGCGATGGGTAAGAAAAAAATAAAGCTCATTGAAGAACACCGTGAGATCTTTCTTAAAGGGGCCAAAGAGCGTGGCTATGATGAGAAGAAAGCTTCGGATCTTTATCAGCTTATGGCGAACTTTGCTGAATACGGATTCAACAAATCACACGCCGTAGCCTATGCAGTGATTGCTTATCAAACGGCTTTCCTTAAGAACTACTATCCAGCTGCTTTCTTTGCGGCACTTCTCTCAACTGAACTTTCTAATACAGATAAAGTGACCATCTATATTAACGATGCTCGCAATTATGATATCGAAGTTCTTCCCCCCGATGTTAATGAGTCGCTATGGCTCTTTAATGTTGTTGGTAAAAATATTCGCTTTGGGATGGGCGCTGTAAAGAATGTTGGTGAGAATGCTGTTCGTGCCCTTGTAAAAGAGCGTGAAGAAAATGGTCCCTATGAGGGCTTTATTAACTTCTGTGAGCGAGTTGATCTCAAACTCGTGAATAAGAGAATGATTGAATCTCTGATCAAGGTCGGTGCGTTTGACTCTTGTGAGAAAATGAATCGTAAGACGCTTGCCGAAAACCTTGAACTGATTGTTGCCTATGCGCAGAAGAAGCAAGAAGAAAAGGCACTTGGGCAGGTCTCTCTCTTTGATACAGAAGTTGTGGATGAGGAAACAACAAAATCTCGTCTCGATATTCAAGAAGTCGCAGATTATGATGATCGCGAAAAGCTCGGTTATGAGCAAAGCTTAATGGGGATCTTTGTTTCTGGTCACCCCCTTGATCGCTTTCGCGATGTCATGAGGCAACTTTCTTCTAAAGAAATTAGTGAACTTCAAGACATGCAAGGAGAAGGGAAGAGGGATATGGTTCTTGCGGGAATGATTACCGCGAAGAAGCAAATCATTACCAAGAAAGGGGATCGCATGTGCTTTGCAACCCTTGAAGACCTCTCAGGAAAAATTGAGTGTATCGTCTTTCCTAAAACCTACGCTGAGTTTGAAGAAATACTGGGGACTGATGAAGCCCTTATTCTCCATGGACAGGTGAACTTGAGTGAAGAGCCGCGAAAGTTCTTTCCTTCTAAAATCCTGCGTATGAAAGACCAGGCTGAAGAAAGGGTCACGGGAGTAAGGATCAATGTGAGCATTGACGAGCTCCCTCTTCATAAACTTGAGCGTTTTAAGCATGTACTTCTTAGTTATAGAGGAAGCGTGCCCGCCCATGTTATCTTTGAAGGAGGTGGCGGGAAGGCCCGTATGCCATTAGGTGATGAGTTCTTAGTTAACCCAACTCCCCAAATGGCCGCTAAAATAAATGAAGTCTTCAATACCAATTCGGTGCAGTTTGTCGTGGATGGTAAATTAGAAGATGGAGAACATGTTAGTCATTAATTGATTTAATTTAAGAGAGGATATCGTGAAGGGAATCACGCTTTTACTACTGCTTTTAACTTCAGGCCAGGTATGGTCACAACTCGTAACAGTCGAAGCGGATGGACGCTTTTATGCAAGAGATGACGACCGCCTTTCCTTTGTTAAAAATCAGCTTCTTTATAGTGCCTACCAAGATGTTTTTAGCCGTGAACTTAAGGCAATGAACCTTGATTCTGATAAGTTTTGGCAACACTATGAAGAAAAGTTTGCGGAGTACTTTCTCCCCATTCAAGAGACGATTGAGAAGAAGTACACTGACGAAGAGTCAGGAAAAATAAAGAGAAAAGCGGATTACAAAAAAGCATTGCGCTTAAAGAAGCTCAGCTTAAAGAGCCGTTATGGTGGCCTGAGAAATGCCATTCCTCGCTACTCTGTAGTAAAGAGGCTTCGCTCTCCCGAGGTTCCAAACTCGCGCTATATTAGGGTTAAGGCCTATGTTGATCGTAAGGTTCTTCATAAGATCTATCTTCAGTTCACGACTGACAACCCTGATCGTCACTTTTCAACTCTCTACATTACACCTTCTTTTCAACTTATAGACACCGCTTGGGTGGAGACGGGGGTTCAAGTCGAGAGTGATCTCACTCAAGTCTTAGAGAATTCATGGCGAGAAAAAATTGAAGCTAGTCTTCAGGGGAAAGTTGATAAGATTGTCTTTGCTGATGCTGCTCAATCAAATGAGCTTGAAAGCTTCTTTCGTCTGGCAAAAGAAACTAAGGAGTTAAGTACTCCTGAGGAAGGGGAAACTCTTGCCAATGACTTTGGCTCTTCTCTTTGGATGAAATTGAATTTTAGTATTAAAAAAACCAAAGAGAATGAAGACAGCAAGAAGAGAAACTTCGCGATTGCTGGAGATCTTCTTTTAATGGACCTCTCTCAGCAGAAGATCTTAACTTATGATGATTTTGAAGAGAAGCCTCTCGCCTTAAGCTATGAGGAAGTTAAGGGTCTAAGTAATGGTGTGGCCAATGCGATCTACGGTCTCCCTATCGGCAAATTTAGGGAACTTAAGGAAACCGTGCTCAATGCTAAGATGGGGCTTAAGAAAGTATTTTTAGAAATCGTGGAATACGAAAATTATCGTGACCTTGAGCTTCTGACGAGAAGACTCGGAAATAGAGGGATTGCTAAGCAATTTACTCCGGTGATTGAAAGCATGACCCCAAATAGTGCTAAAATCTCTTTAGAGTACGCGGGTGAGGATGACGAAATGGTGGCCTTATTAAGGGGCTTAAATAATGTTGTCTTAGAAAATAACCGTAAAATCATATTCCCCAATTCGGAGAGTCCATTTCAATTGGCCTTAAAGAAAGGGGATGAAGTGGAAAAGAGTGATGGCTAAACATCTCATAATATTCTTAAGTTTCTTTCTTTATGCCTGCCAAACTCCTGTTGTCAGAAGGCAGGGGGCGGGAAAAATTCCAAGAGGGACTCCAAGACAGCACTTTAATGGTGTTAAGAAAAAAGTCGCTCTTTTAACCTTCTTTAATGAATCTCCCTATGGAGGCCCTGATCTTGGTATCACGGCCACTGAAGAGTTACGAAGAGAACTCGCTCGAACTGGGGAATTTATCATTGATCCCATGGCAAAGAAGCTCTTTGGGTCGTCAAAGGAAATTTATGCTGGAGGAGGCGTTAAGCTTGTTCAGCTCGCTCGTAAGGCCAAGGTGGCAGGTCTTAACTTTGTCATGTTTGGGCGGGTAAAGGATGCTCGGATTCGCGAGAAAACAGATGAAATCGGTGTTGTCAGAGAGACCAAGTCTTATACTGAGAGTAAAGTCGAAGTTCGTATCTTTGATGTTAATTCTAATAAAGAGATTTATACGGATGAGATTAGAGGCTACGCTGATGACTCGACCTTTAGGCTTTTTACGGGAGACCGTGAGTCTAAACTGACTTATCGTCGTGAGCTCATGCGCTATGCCGTTAAGGTTGCAGTGAGAAAGACCATTCCAAGAATCCTTGAGATTTCTCGCAAGCTTGATTGGGTGGGGCGAGTGGCCCGCATTATTGGAAGTAAAATCTATATCAATGCTGGAAGAAGTTCTGGTATGCAAATAGGAGATATCCTTAAGGTCGTAACAGAGGGACAAGAAATTTTTGATCCTGAGACAGGTGCTCTTATTGGTGTTTCTAAGGGTGAAGTTAAAGGAACAGTAGAAATTATCGATTATTTTGGGCCAGATGGAGCTATCGCTATTCTCCACTCGGGGGGCTCTGTGGTCGAAGGTGACTTTGTTCAGCTCTATTAAAGGACCCTCTTTTGAATACATACGACCTATTTAAGAAGATCGCTTTCCAGCTCGATCCCGAGCTGGCCCACACCCAAAGTATGAAGCTTTTAAGCCACTTTCCTGAGAGTCTCGCGACTTTTATGGGTGCCCACGAGAATCTAGAAGAAGATGAATTTGACTATAGTGTGACTCTTAAAGATGGAAATATTTGGACTTTCCCTGTTGGTCTTGCAGCGGGGCTAGATAAGAATGCAGAGGCCATTAGCTTTTTTACATCTATTCCTTTTGGGGCGATTGAAGTGGGAACGGTGACACCCAAACCTCAGGAGGGGAATCCCAAGCCTAGGATGTTTCGCTTGATTGAAGAAAAAAGTCTTCTCAATCGAATGGGATTTAATAATGAGGGGATGGAAAAGATTTTTTCCAATTTGATGAAGGGCGACCGCCATGGAAAAGTTGTTGGCGTCAATCTGGGAAAGAACAAAACAACTCCGCAAGAAGAGGCCAATCTTGATTATCAAAAACTCTACGCAAAGTTCGCTCCTCACTGTCAGTATTTAGTGATCAATGTTTCTTCTCCTAATACGCCAGGGCTTAGAGATTTACAGAATATAGAGTCTCTTAAAGAGATTTTTGTTGCCCTTAAAGAAGAGCGTGAAAAAGTGTCCACGCCACTTTATTTAAAGATTTCACCTGATCTTGCTCTTGAGGATATTCCCGCAATTGTGGATCTCGCGGATGAGTTTAAGTTATCAGGGCTTATTGCCACGAATACCACCATCAGACCCGATCTTGGTGTGGGAGGAATTTCTGGGGGGCTCCTTCATGAAAAGGGGAGGGTTGTGCGCGAGAAAGTTCTTGAAGCAATGAAAGGCAAACCGGGACTTGATCTGATCGGTGTTGGTGGCATAAGTCGTTTTGAAGATCTTATGCATTTTTGGAAGGCCGGAGGGCGCGTCTGTCAGGTTTATACTTCATTCATTTATCAAGGGCCTCAAATGCTCCTTGATTTTAAAAAGCAATTAGCAGCTGAAATGAGAAGTCGTGGAGTTACAAATATGAACGATTTCTTTCAGTCTCTATCTGCAAAGGAATAAGTTATAGAAATTATCGGGATCATTCAGTGGTATGCCATTGTTACGCTTCTCGGTGTTTTGTGGACGCCAATAATCTCTCCTTTTTTTGGGTTTCTTCCCGATCGAGGTTATGCCCTTGCAAAGATTTTTGGCCTTCTTCTTCTCAACCTCATTCCTTGGCTCCTCAATTTTGTTTTTCCAAGTTTTGAGTTCTTTAGCGGACACCTCCTTTCATTTTTTCTCTCTCTCAATCTCTTTTTTCTCTTTTGGCAGCTTGGAAAGAAGAAGTACCCTAAAATCTCTCTGCGAAGAATCCTTTATTCTGAAGCTCTTTTTTCATTTTTCTTTTTCTTCTGTTTGTTAAGTTTTGGTTTTCATAGTGAATTCTATGGTGGTGAGAAGCCCATGGATATCAATCTTCTCAGTTATGCCCTTCGTTTCAAGGGAGGAGTCTTTGAAGATCCTTGGTTTGCAGGGGAGCAGCTTCATTACTATTACTGGGGATATCTTCTTTTCAGTACGGTCGCCAAAGTCGCAGGAGTAAGTGGTAATCTCGTTTACCCTTTAGCTCTTTCAACATCGATGGGTTGGTTTGCAAGTATCCTCTTTTCTCTCTTTTGCTTTACGACAAGAAGAATAAAGCAAAGCTTCCTTCTCTCTTTCACTTTACTCTTAGCCGTCAATCTCAAGGGAATAATTCTTTTCTTTCAAAAATTCTTCTCATTTAGTTTTGATGACTTTTGGAGTGTTTCTCGTGTCTTTGAAGGGCAAGAATTTGCGGAATTTCCTCTTTGGTCCTATCTCTTTGCCGATCTTCATCCTCACGTTATGAGCTATCCTATTGCCGCAAGTGTGCTTCTTTTAACTCTCTACGGATTGCGCATTTATTTTACCAAGAGTTCTCAATTTACTTTAAAACAGACTATTACCTATGGATTAATCTGTTCTCTATTCTTTGGCTCGCTCTTGGGAATGAATACCTGGGACTTCCTCTTCTTTTCTCTTTTTAATTCAGGTCTATTTATTTCCTATAATATCAACTCGAGAGAGGACCTCAAAGAGCGCTTTCGATACGCCCCCAATTTCTTCTTGGTTCATTTATGTGGCCTCTTACTTTTTAGTCCCATTCTCTTTGAACTAAGCTCTCATGTGAAGACAACACTTAGTTTCTACAAAGGTGAGGGAAGTGGCGCTTTACCTCTGATTTGGCTCTTCGGTCAGTGGGGGATTATCTTTTTGCTGGGGCGAGGATACAAGAAGCGAGAACCTCTCTCTTGGCTTATTCTTTGTGGATTTCTACTCCTTCTTTTTGAAAATATAGTCTTTATGGATCGAGTGAATACTCTTTTTAAGGGACTGACAGCCTTATGGTGGATTCTTGGCTTTGCTGCCTTAAGCACTCTTGTTAATACAAGACGATGGGTCCGCTATGCTTGTTGTGGGATCCTTATTTTGCCAACCCTTTCTTTAATGATAGCGATTAGCTCTTATCGTCCCTTTGGTCGTCTTCAATATTCGTTACATGGTGATCGTTACTTAAAGAAGGCAGACCTCGTCATGTATGAAGTCATACAGTGGGTTAATAAAAATGTAGAGGGAACTCCTCGTCTAGCGGAAAGGTATGGGCGCAGTTTTGATTACCCTTCCAATATTCTATCAAGTCATACAGGGATGCCATCCTATTTGGGATGGGATCATCATGTATCCTTAAGAGGAAAAAAGTGGGCAGCTGTCTTTCAAAGGAAACAAATATTAGATCGTATTTACAGAGGGCGAGATCCTCTTAAGTCTTACGAACTTTTGCGTGAGCAAGGTATTGATTATATTATGGTTGGTAAGAATGAGCGCAAGTATTACACAGCTTCTGAACTTGATAAGTTTAAGGAGTACCGCGATCTGTTTATAGCAGTTGCAGGAGAAGGTGATACAATCCTCTATAGAATTAAAAAGTAAGGTAGTGTTTTGCAAATTCCCTTTAATATGAAATTTACTTATGGCGATGATATGCGGGAAGTTCCCGAGGATGCCACTGACCTCTTAAAAGGAATAGAATGGCTGAATGAGGAGCTCATAAGAGTAAGTCCTGTTGATACCTTACAGTCTGCGGTAATTCTTCTTAATCTGTGTGTCTATGGGCGTATTAGTGGAGACTATAGGACGGCGCAGACTTGTGGGCTCGATGCTTTGAAGGTTTTTAGTGAATACAAAAAAAGTGAGGAAGCTTTCCTTACTAAACTTCGCTTGGCCCAAGTTTGTCACTACCAAGGCAAGTTTGCCAAGGCCAATGATGTCTACTCTCAGGCTTTAGAAACGGTTGAAAAGAGTAAATCTCAACAGGTCAAAAAATATTCTGAATTCATTCTCTTTCATTGGGGATGTATGAAGTTTGAGCAGCGCTTTTATGGCGAAGCTAGTAGCCTCTTTGCTCGTGCTCTTGATGAGAGGCTAATTTTAGGGGATATCGAAAAGATTCAACAGGCCCAACAGGCGATGGGCCGTGTGAATGATAAACTTCTTAATATCTAGGGCGCTGATCGTATTCAATGGGATCTTCGAGCCCTGCTCTTTGAAACCCACGTAAGCGAAGGGCACAGGAATCACAAACACCACAAGCTTTGTCTCCACGGTCATAACAGGACCAGCTCATTTTTATAGGGGCCTTCAGATCCACTGCCCTTTGAACAATCTCATGCTTTTTCATCGCAATAACGGGAGTGATGACTTCAATCACACCTTCTTTTGTGCCTTCCTTAATCAAAGCATTGAGGGCTTTATAGTAGCTGGGTCTGCAATCAGGATAACCTGAGCTATCTTCTTCAACGGCGCCAATATAAATTTTTTCTGCACCAATCACTTCTGCCCAGCTAACGGCCATGGCAACGATGTGGGTGTTACGAAAAGGAACATAGGAGTCAGGAATTTCTTCACTGTCACCCTTATATTTTTTCACGTCGATATTGTCGTCCGTAAGAGAGCTTCCTCCAATCTGTTTAAGAAAGCTTACGTCAATTATCTTTCTTAGGTTTTGAGGAACATTATAGTGGTCTGCAATTTCATGAAAGCATTGCAGTTCTTTCTCTTGTGTTTTTTGGCCATAATTAAGGTGGAGGAAAGCAAGATTATCATGCTTCTCGTTGGCAATGGCCGCTGTTACTAGAGAGTCCATTCCACCACTGACGAGAATAACGGCTAACTTTTTACTTTTTTCACTCATGCTCTTTCCGCCCAGTCTTCAATGAAGTCTACAAACTTTTGGGAGAGAGCATAGGCACGCTCTTTCTTTTCAGTCAGACTTCCTTCATTTTCTTGGATCATAATATAGAATTTAATTTTTGGCTCTGTGCCTGATGGTCTCATGAAGAGTTTATTACCATTGGAGAAAGAAAAGCCAAGGACATTACTACTAGGTCCATCCCACTTAAGATAATCCGTAAGGGATTCAATTTCTGCCCCACAAATTTCCTTGGGCGTATTTGTTCTGAAGCTTTCCATAATACGATTTATTTTCTCAGCTCCCGACTTACCATAGTAATTGAGAGAGAGAAGTCGTTCATGAGAGAAGCCGTACTCTTCATAGATCGCATCAAGGGCTTGGATAAGATTCATTCCTTGAAGTTTATAATAAAGAGCAATTTCGCTCACAAGAGCTACCGAGGCAACGCCATCTTTATCACGAACATTGCCATGGTTGAGGTAGCCAAAGCTTTCCTCTGTACCAAAGATGAAATTTCGTTCAGGAGAGTTTTTCTCAATTTTATTTACTTCGCCACAGATCCACTTAAAACCTGTGAGGGTATTTTCATGAGCAACACCAAAGGACTTTGCTATTTTAGTTTGAAGCTCAGTCGTTACAATTGTTTTGACGAAGTAGGGGTGTGCAGGCATCGATCCTTTTTGAGTGTGTTGCTTACAAATATAGTGAAGCATCAATATACCAATTTGATTTCCATTGATGTAATGAGTTTGACCTTCGTGTTCAAGGGCAATACCGACGCGGTCAGTATCGGGATCGGTTCCAAGAGCGATGTCGGCAACCTCTTTCTTCATTAATTCAACGGCTAGGGCAAGGGCCTCAGGATTTTCAGGGTTTGGAGAACTTACTGTGGGAAAGTTACCATCAGGTTGTTGTTGCTCTTTGACTGAAATGATTTGAGTGAGGCCTAGGTCATTGAGTGCTCGCGAGCAACAGTGCCAGCCGGTACCATGAAGAGCGGTATAGACGATCTTAAGTTTTTCGCCATGCTCTTGAGTCATAGAGAGGCCAAGGCTATTTTCTTTGATGGCCTGATAATATTCTTTTTCTGTTTCTTCACCCATCCACTTTATGAGTCCATCATTTAAGGCCTTGTCAAAATCAACAAGGGGGATGTCTCCGTAATCTTGAATGGAATTAAATTCGTCGATAATCATTTTGTCATTTGGAGGGGTGACTTGAGCGCCATCGCTCCAAAAGACTTTGAATCCATTGTACTCGGGGGGATTGTGGCTTGCTGTAACCATGACGCCGGCTTGGCACTCATTATGGCGAATAGCGAAGGAGCATAGAGGAACAGGGTTGAGTCTGTCATAGATTAGGGCGGTGATTCCATTTGCGGCAAAAACGGTGGCAGCTTCCTTTGCAAACTCTAAAGAGAAGCGACGTGAGTCATAGCTAATGGCGACTTTTGCACCCTGAGGTTTTTCTTTAAGAACCACCTGGGAGACAGCGTGAGTTGCTTTTCTAATGTTGTACTTATTGAGGCGGTAGGTTCCTTGGCCAAGAATAGCGCGCATTCCTCCCGTTCCAAATTCGAGGTCGCGATAAAAACGCTCCTCAATCTCTTTTTCATTCCCTGAGTCAATGAGAGCTTGAATTTCTTGACGTGAGTCTGTGTCGATTGCTTCATTACTGGCCCAAAGCTTGGCCTTTTCTAAGCTAGTCTGTGACATATTAATGTTCTCCGAGAGATTTTTTATCAAGTGTTAGCCCTTAAATATCGCAAAGGAGAGGGCTTTAGGCAATATTTTGCCCGTCTAGTCAAAGTAGAGGGAAAAAGTTGGGAATCACTCGAAAAATACCTCTTTTTAGATTATAAAGAGGAGAGGAAAAATTTTAACGAGGTGAAAAATGGCAAATCCACAAATGAAGCATCCCAAAAACGTTGAGGGAAAGTTCTATTGTACAGATCCAGATGATGATAATGGAGAAGGGTGTATTGCGTGTAACGTCTGTTATACTGGGGCTCCCGAGTTCTATGCAGAAGATGAGGACGGCAATGCTTATATTATGAAGCAGCCCACAACGGACGAAGAGATTGAACTTTGCGTTGAGCAAATGGAAGCTTGTCCAGTTGGCTCTATTGGAAACGATGGATAAAGAAATCTAAATTTAGCTTTAAACAGCCCACCTTTTTAAGGTGGGCTTTTTTTTATCTTTTGCGCCGCACGCCTTCCTGTTATCATAGGTTTATATCTTTATTTAATCCTTTGGAGAGAGGAGAGTTATGAACCCTTCAACTGTAGAAATGATTGGGACAGCATTGTTTGCCATTGCCGTCCTTCACACCTTTGTCGTATCCAAATTTCAAAAAATGGCCCACCATTATCCTGAGGGATCTATTGGTGAAAACTTCTTTCACTTCCTTGGGGAAGTTGAAGCTGTTTTTGGTATGTGGGCTGCAGTCTTCCTGGTTTTTAGAACCTTTGTGGAAGGATTTGCCGTCTACGATGATTCTCACCATGTCGTGGGAGGAGCTCTTCATTATCTTGAGAGCTTAAACTTTACGGAACCTGCGTTCGTCTTCGTGATTATGTGTATGGCGGGTACTCGACCGATTATCATGCTAGCGGAAAAACTAATTATGCTGGTCGCCAAGCTTATTCCTCTTCCAGGTAAGATGGCCTTTTATGTGGCCGCACTTGTCTTTGGTCCCATCCTTGGATCATTTATTACTGAGCCCGCTGCAATGACTGTTACAGCTCTTATTCTTCTTGATTACTTCTATAGTGGAGAGATGAGTGACAAGTTTAAGTACGCGACAATCGGTCTTCTCTTTGTGAATGTTTCTATCGGGGGCACTCTTTCTCACTTTGCAGCTCCTCCCGTTCTTATGGTAGCAGGGAAGTGGCACTGGGGACTCATGCATATGCTGACTAACTTTGGTTACAAGTCAGTTGTGGCGATTGTCATTTCAACACTTATTGTTGCTTTCATGTTTAAAAAAGAACTTGAAGGAAAACTTGAAATTAAACAAAAGCACGATAACTTCATGGTGCCCACATGGTGGATGACGACAATTCATATTATTTTTGTTGCCCTCGTTGTTTACACTGCTCACCACATGGTTTTCTTCTTAGCCCTCTTTCTCTTCTTCCTTGGCTTCACAACAGTCACTCAAGAATATCAAGATCAGATTAAGCTTAAAGAATCACTTCTTGTCGGTTTCTTTTTAGGTGGTCTTGTGACATTAGGGGGAGTACAGGCTTGGTGGCTTCAGCCGATTCTTTCAACTCTTGGAGATCTTCCTCTCTTTGTTGGATCAACGGGGCTTACGGCCATTACGGATAATGCTGCTCTGACTTACCTTGGTTCACTTGTTGAGCTCACCGATAGTGCAAAATACAATCTTGTTGCCGGTGCTGTTGCTGGTGGTGGTCTTACGGTTATCGCTAACGCTCCAAACCCAGCAGGCTTTGGTATTCTTAAGGGAACTTTCGGAGAGAAGGGGATTAGTCCAATGGGACTACTCGCTGGTGCGATAGGGCCTACAATTATTGCCATGATATGTTTGCAAGTGCTTCCCAGTTTAATGAGTGCTGGTCACTAAAAAAAGAGTTACAAGGGCTTCTCTTTGAGAAGCCCTTTTTTTTTGAATGAATGATCCCAAACTCTCTCTCTTAATTCCCCTTTTTAATGAAGAAGACCTTCTTCGTCGCAATATAAATCCAATTGTTGAAATACTAATTGAAAAGCTTGGCTTCAATGACTTTGAGGTTCTCGTTCTTATCAATGGTGCTCAATTGGAAAATGAAAACTTGAGCCTCCCTGATCAGGTCCAGCTGATTTCTTGTGAAGAAAAAGGGAAGGGAGCGGCCTTTAAGAAGGGGTTAACCTTAGCCCGAGCACCCATTATTGGAACCTTGGATATTGACCGAGCCTGGAGTGAAGAGTTCATTATAGAGGGCTATAAACATCTCTTAACGACAAAAGATCAAGTTCTCTTTGGTCAAAAAACTCACCCAGACTCAATAGTGAAGAGGCCAATTATTCGAAGCATCGCCTCTTTCTTCGTTCAAAGTGTTGTCTCTATGAGTTTTGGAATTAAGAGGCAAGACACTCAATGCTTATGCCTCTTTAAAAGAGAGGCGATTGCGAATATTGATGGGTTAAAAAGTAATGGCTTCTTTGCCCAAACAGAATTCTTTCTTAGGACTAAAGAGGCAAACTTAACAGTAACAAGTGCCCCAGTTACTGTGGAGGATTTACGACAGGAATCTACAGTCACGGCCTTTTCCTTGCTCTCCTTTCTCGGGGAGCTAATTTCCTTTTATGTGAGTGATTGGTCGAAGAATAGACAAAGAAGAACTCTTTTCGCTCTTTTCTCATTTTATATTTTCTATTCACTCTTCTTTATCGGTAATTCAGTTTTCTACGACGATGATGCGACTTGGATTGTGGAGACTATAAAAACAATTGAAAGCTCTTTTGATCTCAAAAGACTATTCTTTTTAGAGAAAGCCTATGGGAGTAATCTCATTTCTCATTCAAAGCTAGCCTCTTTTCTTCACGGCTTAGTCTATAGTTTAAGTCATTCTGTGAAGTCCATTTACTACTTTGGAGTAGTGATACTTATCGTGATGCATTTTTTTATTATAAAAGCCGATCGAGAGAAAAGAGGGGTACTTCTCATGAGCTCTCTGACTCTCTTCTTCCTTCCGGCAATGTCTATTTACTTTAATTTGCGCAGCTGGCAGCTTCTCTATTTTCTCCCTTCTTTGAGTATTTCTCTGTGGGGGTTATTTAATTATTTAAAAGAAGAAAGGGAGAGGAACCTCATTATTGGAGCATTTTTCCTTGGCCTAAGTGTTCATTTTCATCCCTCGGCATTCTTTCTTTTTCCAGGCTATTTTTTAGCGGTTCTCTGTTTAGCTCGAAGGAAAGAGAATCTCTATGGCAGCTGTTTGCTTGCTTTTAGTGTCCTTGTTTTATCTTTGTTCCCTCAGATAACTCAGTTCTTTAAAATGAACAAGATTGTTACTCTTGTTGGGGTACTTGTACCTTTTCTCTTTCTTCATTTACTGAACTTTCTTAAAGAAAAGGTTTCGTTGAATTTTAAGGTTGTGAGAAATGGTCTTGTTCTTTTTGTGGTGTCATTTATTTTCTATGCTCTCTTTTTTAACTCCCATCTCTTGATTCCCTTTGAGAAATTACTCAATATTATCTCATTTCCAAGCCAGTGGATTAATCAAAAGGTGGGTGAGGTTTATCCCTTTTTACGTGTCCCAAGCCTGCTTAGTGTTACAACTCTAATGTTTGGGGCTGCAGTTGTAAGCTCAGCTTTTAACCTTAGAGATAGGTTTGATAAAGCCATTTGGTTACTCCTCTTTTCTAGTCTATTGATCACAGGTTTGAGTGGATTTATTTTTCAAGAGTGGCCTCAGCAACGTGTTCTCTTCTTAGTACCCATTACTGTTATTTTCATGTTTAACTTTTGCTCTTCTTTGTTGAGAAGTCGAAAGGTTAAGTTCTATTTCAGTATGATATTGAGTTTATTGCTTATTCTCAATTCCGGTTTTCTCAATTGGGTCATCCGCAAAAATGGGGGAATTAATACTCACTGTTCATCACTAGAAACAAAGAGAGAAGTTTTAAAGTTTATTAACGCGAAGTCGACTAATCCTCAAATCATGACAAGCCGATTTCGGACAGATCAATGGTCAGGTTGCTTCTTTGACGGTGGGGGATACCCTGTTTTACAGAGGGAGTTTTATAAAGAGGGAAGGCAGCCTGAGGGGGATCGCTTTCTTATCCTAGAGCCCGAATCCACTGGCTTTCTCGCGATTGAGGAAACCAGTAAATTAAGGAAAATTCATCAAATTAAAAACGTGAGTATCTATAAGGTTCTTCCCTAGAGACAGATAACTCTTCCTATTTGACGGATTGACGCCACTGAAAGGGGTCGTCTCCACGTCCCTCTTGAATATTGAGGAGTTCTGTTCTTATTCGCATAGAGACAGGGCCTTGCTCGTGCTCAAGTTTAAAGTGTTCTCCCTCTCTTGTTCCAAGGAGACTTATAGGAGTTATAATAACGGCTGTTCCACAGGCAAAACATTCACTACACGCACCAGACTTAATATCGCTAAGGAGTTCGTCAATATCCATTGTCGTCTCCTCCACTTGGTAACCAAGATGTTGAGCTAGTGTGACAATCGATTTCCTTGTGATTCCGTTAAGAATCGTCTCTGTCAGGGTGGGGGTTTTGATTGTGTTTCCATAGACGGCAAAGAAATTCATCCCTGACATCTCTTCAATATATTTTTTATTAACGGCATCTAGCCAAAGGACTTGGTCGTAGCCTGCTTTCTTGGCCTCTATCATTGAATAGAGTGAAGCCGCATAATTACCACCAGTCTTCGCGTGTCCTACACCACCTGGGCAGGCGCGAACAGCGCCTTTTTCTACGAGAACTTTTACACTGCCAGAGGAAAAGTACGCCGCAGAAGGAGAGGCCACAATCATAAACTTAAATGTTTCACTGGGCTTTATCCCCAGATTGTCATCGGTAGCAAACATAAAAGGGCGAATGTAGAGAGAGCTGCCACTTTCTGTTGGGATAAGATGAGAGCAGTGTGAAGTCATTGCTTCACATCCCTCAAGAAATAGCTCTGCAGGAACATCTGGCATGGCCATTCTTTGGGCGCTTAGATTAAAGCGTTTATAGTTTTCTTCCGCTCTAAAAAGAAAGGGACCTAATCCATCGGCATTATAAGCTTTGAGTCCTTCAAAAATTTCCTGAGCATAGTGAAGAACCTTACAAGTTGGGTCTAAAGTCAGCTTATGGTAGGGGACCATCTTGAATTCACCCCATTTGCCATTGGCATAGTCAGCCTCAATCATTATGGGGGCCATGACCTTACCAAAGGCGAGATCTTCAGGAAGAGAGAAGTTCTCAAGAACTTTGATTGCCTCTTCACTAATAGAAATACTTTTATAACTGTGACCCATGGTCTTCTCCTCAATAAATTCTCTTAGGGAAGGGGAGCATATCAAAAGCGAGTTAAAAAGTCAGGATTAGGCAAAAGGAACCTTTCTCCTTTCCCTTAAATTATATTGCGTTACAATATTCCCAAGGACTTGAAACTAATGAACTTTCATCTAAAGCGCGCTCTATTCACACTTCTATTGTCTGCATTTTTGTCGACCTCTGTTGCTCTTGGTCAAGAGCGGTTCACTGTCACAATTGAGGGCAAAGATGGTTATTTAAAGAGTTTTCAAAAGAGGGCGGAGCTCAAGTTGGCCCGCTCAACTAAGTTCTGTCGTGGTTTCACGATGCCTAAAATGATCTCCCAATGGAAGTGTGTTCCAACAGGTGAGGGAATGAGAAAATGCTCTGCCAAGGCAAAATGTGGTCTTATTAATAAGGTATTTTCTAGAACAACAGAAACTCGTCGCCTAAGAGAAGAGCTCAAGAAAATTGGATACACCCGTCATAAATTCCCCATGATTGTGAGTAAGAAACCTTTAGTGACTCCCCACCGAAGCCGTTATGTGGATGAAATCCAAAGAAGACGAGAAAATGAGAGAGTCGCTGAAGAGAGAAGTTTAAGAAAGCGTATTAAAGAGCGCACCCAAAAAGCGAAAGCTGAGCTCACTGAATATGATGAGTTTGCTCAGCTTGAAAAAGAGCTTGATATTGAAACCAAGAAGAGCACCCCGGCCGAGAGAAGAGATGCTCTTGATGAATTTTCCAAGGTAACTCTTGCTGAAGATCGTAAGCAGCTTGAAGGCAATGTAGAAGGTGTAGCGCCTTTTGTGCTGGAGAGGCAAACCAACAATAGTGGTGATGAAGAGGTTATCCGAATAAAAAGAAGGGATGACCGTATTCCTGAAGATCGCACTATTCAGCTTCTTAGTTTTTCAACCGCCCTTACTTCAATTGGTGATTCCGCTGGAAATAGTGTCGCCACTGTCGATGTTGCTTGGACTCCTCGCTGGCAATTCTCACCCTCTCTTGCGGCTCGCGGGCGAGTGGGAGGTCACTTTTACAGCGTTGAAATCGTGGAAGGAGAGGACCCTGAAACATTTCTTATCTATGATGTTGCAGGTGAGCTTGAGTGGTTTCCCTTTGAAGATAGTGGTTGGTATGCGACGGGAAGTTTAGGGATTCAAAGTTGGGCTTCAACGACTGGCGGGGCTTTTTCTATGGTCTCTGTAGGGGCCGGTTATCAATTTAATTTTAGTCAGGCCAAAGTCTTTGACCGTGTCTTTTTTAATTACTCTACAGTTGGGAATGAAGAGGGAAATTCAGAGCTTAAGCTTGGTGTCGGCATTACTTTTTAATTGAGCCTTGAAAGCTTGATTATTCCTTTAAATTCACCACGAGAATAAAAGGTCCCTTTAGTGATTCTCTTATCTTTAAAGAAAAAGAATGAGTCTGGACTCACTTCAATAATCAGGTCATTGCCCGATAAGCGAATTTGATTATTCTGTCCTGAGCCGCTGCTATTAGAGTAAACCTCTCCATTTCTTGCAATCTCTGCCCGAAACTCACCTCTGACTTCTTTGCCATCACGAATATAATCAAGCCCTAGATAGACGTCGTGATCTTCTCCTTTTTGATTGCCCTGAAGCATGCGAATGATGCCACGGTATTCGCCGTTAAATCGCTTTAAAGTACGAAAGTCTTTGATGAGGGATGCATTTTTGATTGTTGTTAAGGGATCGAGAAGATCTTGAGCTGGGTGAGTTTGTGGAGCCTCTTTTTTGGTGGGCGCAGGTGTTGGTAATGTATTTCTTGGGGCCACAGGAGAAGGTACTTCTTGATATTGATTTGGCCTTAAATCTCTTGAGCTAAATTCTTTAGGATTTTCAAAAAGTTCCTGCGCCAGGGCCTCTTGATTGCGCGAAAGCCTTACTCCAATAGTGGCGAGAAAGAGATTAAAGGCTTTTTCGTAGTATTCCTCTGATTGAGGGTCAGGAATAATTTTTTCTTTAATAATCTCTTTGGTGACTTCTTTTGTGACTTCTTGGGTCTGGACAGGGGCACTAAGACGTCCTGCGTAAAACGAGGAAACGCCAATGATTAAGATGATGACTATTGACTGTTTTAGTGAAGTTGCCATACTATGACGTTTCCTAATTCCATTTGCGGCCGTAGCTCAGTGGGAGAGCACCTGCCCGACACGCAGGGGGTCGCTGGTTCAATCCCAGCCGGCCGCACCATTACACTTCATTTGATTTTTAAGGAGCCGCTACTCGTGGCAGTTCACTGATATCCAACTTGATGGGGTCTTTTCCAACGGGATAGTAAGTGACCTTATTAAACTTTAAGTTAAAGCCAATACGGATAAGCATGCCTGAGACTTCCATGCCTTTGTAAATGGCGCGCATTTTATTGGCTTCACGGTCATAGAACGCTGTGAAGCTAGCTTTGCGGTAATCATCTTCTCTTCCTGTAACGAAATTTCTCAAGAAGATAAGGTCATTGATATAAGTGCGTGACTGACCCTCAAGAGCGGGTTTCTCTTGAGTTTCAAGGCGCACGATCACCTGCTTTTTAATAAAGCGGTAGTCGTTTATAGCATTATCAAAAATATTGTGACCTCTTAGGGCTTCGTCTCTTGCAATCCAGATATCATCTGAGCCGTCGTCAGCTGAGATAACGAGGTAGTCCACTGTTTCAGCATAGGCCTCTTTTTTAATGGCCGCACAGGCATAGCCCTTTTGCTTGAGGACAGGTGTCGAAACAGTGAATTCAAGAAAGCGGTAGTAGAAGTAGTTGTCGTGATCAAGTCCTGGTGAAGTCGCAGAAAGATTACAAACTTGCTTAGCGCTTGGTCCCTGAACTTGGGCAAAAAGTGGTGAAGCCGCGAGAAAGCTTAGCACTACGAGTAGTTTCATCATAAATATCCCCTTTGTTGTGTGGGGGAAACGATAGCTAATTTTTTTTTAGTGTTGCACGCTGCGGCCTGTCTACATGCACTTATTACGCTTTGCGAGTTCTTTTGTAATTTCAAGAGCTTCGTCGTGAATATAGTAATTCTTATTAATGGGCTCACCATTTATTTGCACTTGGAAAATATTATCGCGCCAATGCTTCTCTAGAGTGCACACATCTGTCGTTGGCTTTTCACTGCTAGAGCTGCAACTCGTGAAGGTGAATGCCACGAGAATTAAACTAAAGATCAAATTCAAATTCATCACAATCCCTCTCTCTTCTAAAGCGCTCTGGTTCACCGGCCCCAGGTAGTTTCTTATAAAAGAAAGTGAAGCACTTATTTTCTTTCTTATTTCTCTTTCTATTCATCACGGCATCGCGAATATCCCAGGGCTCCTTTGTAAGGTCATAGGAAAAGCCATGACGCTTCTTTGCTCTCGGTTTCTTTAATTGTGCAGGAAGGGGAGCGATTTCTTTTTGAGGTGGTTTCTTCTCCTCTTCTTTGGCAAGAAGGGGAGGCTGGATAGCCACTAGAGGAAGTGGGCTTGTAAAGCCTGTGGCACTTTGGAGAGGGTTTCCAAGTTTCGTGGCCTTACTTTTGAGCTCCTTTAAAGCACCCTCGCTTAATTTCTTAATTGCCTTTGTTCCCAATTTGACGATTTCTTGGGAGTTAAAATATTCCCCTGGCTTTAAGACAAAAGACTCAAAGCCAGTTCCACTCGCTTGTAAGCTTCCTTCAAGTAAAATGGTGTCGGTGGAAGGCGCCCCGCCAACACTATAGGCGTTAGTAATAAACTCAGTGCCCCTCACTCCGAGGGTGACAAGTTGGACATCAAAGCGCAGCTTCTCGCCTTGAAGTGCGTGGCGCTTAATCAAAGTTCTGATCTGACCTTGAAGATATTTTATGTGAATATCGCGCTTTCCCTGGTCTTCTTTAAAAGTTGAAATTTTTAACTTGGCCTTAGGCCCAAGGGTAAGTTTGGTTTGATCGTTAAAAGAAAGAATGGCAAGAGACTTTGCTTCGGTGCGTATCAGGTCGCCCTCGTGAAGAAGATCGCCGACCTTTGCTGGCGTTTGACCGATAAAGGCTTGGCCTCGTAGCTCCTTGATCGAGCCAATATTGGCCCAGGCCGATAGGGGAAGGAGAAGAAGGAGAAGAATCAATTTCATAGGCACCTCTAAATTGAATTTAATTATGGGGGTGAGGCTTGTATAAATCAAGAACATAGACACAAGATGATGCGCATTATAGGATCAGCCTTACATGAAAAATCGTCTTAATCGTAGCCTAGGTGGCCTCCTAGGCCATCAATTCCTTGAGTTTTGGCCGTACTACCTTGGGGCATTAATCTGCCTTTATGGTACCCACTGGATTCAGTCCCATCTTCCTTTTCTCGCCAAAGAACTTGCCGATATTGTGGAGACGGGAGCTGAGAAAATTGAGACGTGGAAGTTCTTCGCTCTTGCCGTTGGAATCATCATCTTTCGCACCAGCTCACGCCTTTTATTCTTTTACCCCGCTCGGGTTTTACAAAAGGACTTGAGAGTTGAAATTCTTGAGAAGCTTGAGGCCGTCAGCCCCACTCGTTATCGTCATCATAGTGATGGTCAGCTCTTTCAAGTTTTACAGATGGATATGGAGCAATTGCGGGCCCTTGTCGGTTTCGCACTCCTCCAGGTAGGAAATATTGTAGTGGCGATGATTGTTCTTGTGCCTAAAATTATAGGTTTTAACGATAGACTTATTATTGCTTTATCTCCACTGGTCGTCGCCTTTGTGTTGTTTACAATAATTGTAAGTCGCAACCGTACTTTCTATCGTAAGACTCAAGACCTTCAAGGTGAGGTTCAAAACGTTATTATTGAATCCTACTCGGGTAAGAAAACCATTAAAAATTATCACGCAGAGGACTCTTTCATTAGTTGGTTTAAAGACTACTCATGGAAAGAGCTTTGGTACTTTTATCGTGCTGGTATTGGGGTCGGAATCTCACTTCCGCTTCTTCCGCTAGGTATTGGACTTAGTCTTGTCTGGGGCGGTCATATCATTTTTCAAGAGGGGCTTGGAGCGAGTTCCTTGATTCTCTTTAGTGGGTTTATTTTTCTCTTTCTTGAGCCCATCATGTTTCTCTCTTGGATTGGGGTCGTCTTCGCGCGCTCATACGGATCATGGCAGAGGATTAAAATTCTTGTTGATGACATTAGTAAAGAGTCTGATGAGGAAAAAGGTCTTAAGGAGCTCAATGCTATTGAGAACTTTAATAAGGGTAAGGTTAAGGCGACGGTCAAATTTTGGGATGGTCTTTTAGAACTTGTTCCCCCTAGAGGCAGCTGGTCTGTAGTTGTTGGAAAAACGGGGTGTGGTAAGTCTACCGTTTTGACCCAGCTTGCTGATATTCTAAGCTTGAGAGAGGAGAGTATTTCCTACGTCGCTCAGGACCCTTATCTCTATAACGACACTATTCAAAACAATATCTTTCTCGGACAAGAGGCCACTGGGGATCGCATTCAACAGGCCTATGATCTCTTGGTTCTCTTTGGCCTTGATTACCTCGCCTCCACTAAAGAAGCTCTTTTGAAGATGGAAGTAGGGGAAAAAGGAAAGCGCCTAAGTGGCGGTCAATCAAAGCGTCTTTGCCTTGTACGCTCTTTGATGGCGAGAGCTGAAATCCTTATTTGGGATGATCCCTTTTCAAGTGTTGATCTTATCTTGGAAAAGAAAATTATTAGTGAACTTAAGTCTTTAGGCCTTCTTAATAATAAGACCGTCATTCTCTCGAGTCACCGTGTGACCACAGTGAGGGCCAGTGATTACTGCCTCTTTCTCGATAAAGAGCGCGGTCTTATTGAAGAAGGAAAAACGACTCAATTATTAAACCCCGAATTTGAGGTCTATGAATACTTTAAGCAGCAGATGGTCTAGCTATTTTCTCTTTGAGGGAGGCCGCCGCTTCTTAGTGGCAGTCCTCTTGTGCCTTATTGGCTCCTCTGTCTTGGGGGCCTTAACGCCTAAGATGATCTCAAAGTTAGCGGAAACCTATAGTGTAGAGAGTGATTTCTATACATCATTAAAGCAGCTTGCCTTTCTCTTTGGGGGTGTTTACCTCAATCGTGTTTTCTATCAGCTCTCCATTAATAAATATATCCAGCAGCTCATGCAAAACACCCGCTCCATGTGTTTTGAAAAGTGGCTTCACGCCTACGATGTGAAGACTTCAAAAGATAGTCGCTCAGAGCGCTATCCCCAGGGGGAAGTTATTTCACGCATCATGAATGATACGGAGTCGCTACGGGAGCTTATGACCTCGGGGACTTTTGGGATCTTTATCGATGTCTTCTTTGTGGTTTCCTGTTTAATTTCTTTTATAAGTCTTAATAAAGTAAGTGGCATTGCCCTTTCTCTCGCTGAAGTTGTTGCGGCCCTTTTATTAATTTGGGGTTCCCGTTATATGAGAGAAGTTTTTATGGATGTGAGAAAGTCACGTGCCGATATGTCACGTCTCCTTTCTAATATGGTTGGCGGGATTAAAGAGACTTATTACACACGCCATGAAAATTATGCGAGCCGAAGAGGGGAGGTTGTTTTTAAGGACTTTCTCACCAAGCAGCTCACGGCCAATATTTGGGATGCGGGCTATTACTCAACAGCAGAATCTCTCTATCCTATCTTACTTGCTTTTATTGTCTTCCTCTTTCCCTATTCGCATATTACTGAGGCAGCCATTATCTTTGCCATCGTCGACCTCATCCAACGCTCTATTGGTCCAGTTAAGGATGTCGCCGCAAAAATAGCGAATATTCAAAGGGCTTATACTGGGATTCAACGAATAGATGAATTTCTCGGAGACCTTGATGAAGCTCTTAGCTCTAAAGGCTATCAAACAAGAGGGAATATTGAACTCACAGAGGCCATTATTGATGTTCAATTCTTTGAATATCCTCGTAAAGCCTCGCAAGACGAGGAGACGGCCTTCTCACTTAAAGATATCAAATTTTCAGCAAGGCCTGGGGAACTCGTTGGGATTGTGGGGCTTTCCGGTTGTGGTAAGTCTACACTCCTCAATATGATGGCCGCCAATATCATTCCCTTGAGAGGCGGGATTCACTTTAAGTCTGAAAGTGAGACTCTCAGCTTTCCTGGTGAGAGCGCTCAAGATCTTATCGGCTACCGCGAGCAGGTGGGCATTGTTAGCCAGGAGTCTCATATCTTTAGTGATAGCGTTGCCTTTAATATTTCCATGAAGAGAGAAACTCCCTCTGATTTAAAAGAGTTTTGGGAGAAGGTGCGTGAGCAAATTCCCTATGTTCGTAATTGGAACCTCTCTCTTGATGATAAGCTCGATCAGCGTAGCCTTAGTATGGGGCAGAAACAACTACTTGCGGCCATTCGATCGTGTTACCTCAAAAAGCCTGTCGTTCTTTTTGATGAGATTAGTTCAGGACTCGATGGTGAACTTGAATTGGCCCTTCGCGAAATGGTGCAGCTGATTCAAAGGAATAGCCTTACCTTTGTCGTGGCCCACCGACTAGAGACGGTTATCGGAGCCGATAATATAATAGTCCTCGAAGAGGGAAGGCTGCGTGACTCAGGTTCTCACGCAGAGCTCCTAGAAAACAGCCCTGTCTATCAAGAATTTCTCCAAGAATTGAGTCAACACCATTCGCCAAGTAAAGAAGCTTAGGTTAAAATTTCAGTGATTTACATTTGAATAGACACGGATAAGGAGTTCCTTTTATGAAGTCTCAATTAAAGCCATTGGCAGTATTACTCATTGCTGTCACTATTTTTGGTCTTTCTTGTACTAAAGAAGCTGATAGTAAACCTCAATTTATTTTTAAGCCCGGACCGAATAACGAAACTGCAGCAAAAATTAATGGAGAGATGATCTCTTATGATCAACTCCTCACAGGTCTTGAAAACGACATCTATGAAGCCCAGATGAAGGTTTATGAGATTAAAATGAATGCTCTTCGTGGCCTTGTTATTAAAAAGTTCATGGAAGCTGATCCTAAGTATAAGGGCGATGCTGATAATTTCCTTCAAGAGAATATTGCCAACAATATTAAGGTTTCTGACAAGGAAGTTGATAAGTTCGCTAGTGAGAGAAAGATTCCTAAGCAAAACCTTAATGCACAGTTAAAAGAGAGAATTAAGGATTTTCTTAAGAAGGAAAAAACTCAGGAGGCTATCGATCAGTGGCTTGCGACAAAGACAAAAGATAAGCCTGTTGAAGTCTACCTTAATGAACCAAAGCGTCCTGTGAAAGATGTTCAGGTCGGCGATGCTCCTTATATGGGGGGAAGTGACGCTACAGTTACTGTCGTAGAATTTAGTGATTTTCAGTGTCCCTTTTGTCAAAGAGGAGCTGAGATCATGACACAGCTTAAGAAAGATTATGGAAAGAAAGTGAAGATTGCTTTTAAGCATTTTCCTCTTCCTTTTCATAACCATGCAAAGAAAGCGGCTGAAGCAGCGATGTGTGCTGAAGAACTTAAGAAAGGTCATTTCTGGAAAATGCATGACAAGATGTTTGCTGATCAAAGTGGACTCGATACTAATGGACTTGTGGCCAAGGCAAAAGAAATTGGTCTTAAAGAAGCCGACTTTAAAAAGTGTCTTGAAAGTGGCAAGTTTGCTGCCGCAGTTTCTAAAGACATGGAACAAGGAAAGACTGTTGGCGTGAAGTCGACCCCAACTTTCTTTGTCAACGGTCAGCTCGTCAATGGGGCCCAGCCAGTAGAAGTCTTTAAGAAGATAATTGACGCTGAATTAGCAAAATAGAAGAAAACAAAATTTGAGTAAGAGAGAAGGGGCAAAATTTGCCCCTTTTTTTGTGCCTCTTTAAAAAGGTCTTTGGAAAGAATTACCTCGCTTCAACCTCGCGTTGTGCCATGTGTATAATAAGAAGGAGATTAATCTGTGCCAACCGGGGCAACTCTTCTTATTTATGGATATAAACGACTACTCAAATAGACTCAATCAAGCCAGAACAAGGTTTTCAGATGCTCAACAGGAGCTGAAGGAAAACTATAATAACGATATTGAGAGACTTGAGGAGCTTCACGCTAAAAGAGAAGAGAGTCAGCGAGAAAACTACCTCAAGCAAAAGCTCAACTCTGAAGAAGAATCCGCAGCCCGCATTAACCGCTATGATAAAGATCTCAAGCAAGAGCTTGCTACTCGAACTGAGCGCTACAATAAAGGCTTAGAAGGGGAGCGTAAGCAATTTAATGAAGACCGCAAGCGCTTGATGGATGACTATAATCAAAAGCTCGATTCTATTTCTAAGTCCTTTGAAACTTCTAGTACAGAAAAAGATAAGCTTCATGCACTTTATAAAGACAATATGACAGAGCGCTATGAAGACGGTCTTTCCATGCGTGAGAAAGACTTCAATGAAAAGCTTGGAAAGATGCAATCAACAGCAACTGAGAAGATCAATGATTATCGTGACCTTACAACACGTGAAAAAAAGAAGCTCATAAGTGACTTTGGGAATGAGAGAAAACAACTTGTTCAGGATGCTAGCATTGCACGTAATAAGGCTAATTCTCGTCACCAAGTGGAGATGGAGCGCTTAAGAGAGGCGGCAAAGCAAAATGAGACGACTCTCAAAAATAACTTTGATAGTGCCAATACAAGTCTACGCCAGACAAAGAATGCCCAAATTGAAGGTCAGCGTGAGACTTTTGAAAATCTATCCAAAGACATCATGGATAGAAATCAAGCGGAGCTTATAAAGCTTAATCGTCAAAATAAAGCTGAAAAAAGAGATCTTGAAAGAGATTTTGCCTCCAATAGACTTTCTCTTGAAAGACGTACAAATGCTCTTATCAATGAAGGCAGAGGAAATAAGATTGAAGACACAGAGAAGAATCTTAAAAGCCAACATGCCATTCAAGTCAGAAATCTAAAAGATACGATTGAAGCCAATAATTATATTCAAAATAAACAAAATGAAAGATTGGCCCAAGGTCATAGTGAAGAGCTTAAGAAGTTCGAGTCTCGTCATGAGCAGGCTATTGATGAGAAAGACGCTGAAATTAGAAAAATGCGTGAAACTGATATTGCTGCTGTAAAGAAAGAATTGGGTGATTATCAGGAAATGATGGGCAAGAGAAATCGTGAAATCGCTATGGAGAGTGAAGCCAATCAGGTCAAAGCCCGTCGTAATCTAACAGATACCCTTGATCGCCAGAGAACGGAATTTGGTCGCGAAATCAATAAAATTAATCTCTCCAATCAACAAGCGCTTAGTAATGTTCGCGATGAAATGGCTAAGGAGCAGAGCAAGTTTATTGAAAAGACCAGAAGAGAAGTTCACCATGACCGAGAAGATTTGAAAGATGAGCTTCGCACGAATTTCGCTAAAAAAGAAGAGAGCCTCAACAAACAGATCGAAATGGAAAGATCTGAGAAAATGAAAATGGAAGAGGCCTATCAAAAGAAGATTGATGTTCTCACGACAAAATCAGCAAAAGAACTTGAAAAGCTTAAAATCATAGAAAATGAAAGACGGATCGAAGAGAAGAGAGCGGCTAATCAGCAAATGCTTGAACAGCAAAGAGAATTTGAAAAGACTATAAGTTCTCTTCGTCGTGAGTTTGATCGTCGTCTTTCACGAGCTAAATCAAATTCAGATATTCGTGTCGCAAAAATAACTCAAAAGTATGAGGCTCAAGTAAAGCGGGAGCGTGAAGAGCATAGCGCGACCATGGATCGTCAAAACCGAATGATGACTGAAAATTACAACAGCCTTCTTCACAAAACGAATATGGAGAGAGACAATCTTATTAATCAATACGAATTAAAGATTGAAAAGCTCCGTGAAGCCAATAGGCTGGCCAAAGAAATTGAGGCCACTCGTCCCTATAATCAAAACGAAGCTTAATATCGATAGAAAAGAGAGAAGGATTTTATGAGAAGGGCAAAGATTGTCTCCACTCTCGGTCCGGCATCGAATACTGTTGAAACCATTTCTGAATTGATCAGGGCAGGTCTCAATGTTGCGCGGATTAATATGAGTCACGGCACTCACGAAGGACATCGTGAGGTTATCGCTAATGTCAGAAAGGCATCTCAGATTGTTGGTCAAGAGGTAGCTGTTCTCATTGATTTACAAGGTCCTAAGATTAGAGTCGATAAGCTTGAAGAACCTCTCACTTTAAAAGATGGTGAAGAGTGGGTTATAGGCACGTCAAAAGAGAAGAGTGACTATCCCGAATATGCTGATAACTTTATCCCGACTATCTATGAAAACCTTGTAGCCGATTGCCACGATGGCGCTCGTATTCTCTTTGATGACGGCCTGATCACTGCCCGTGCTGTTAAGAAAGATCGTAATGTTTATAAAATAAAGATTGAAGTCGGGGGAACCCTAAAGAGTAATAAAGGAATCAATCTTCCTGATTGTGATGTCTCAGCTCCGGCGTTTACGGAGAAAGACAGAGAAGATCTCATCTTTGGTCTCAAAGAAAATTGTGATTATATAGCTTTGAGTTTTGTCCGAAAAAAAGAGGATATCCTCGAAGTCAAATATCTGCTTCACTCACTTAAAAAGAATATTCCCATCGTTTCTAAAATCGAAAAGCCTCAGGCCGTAGACAATCTAGAGGCTATCATGGAAGCCACTGATGTTATCATGGTGGCAAGAGGGGATATGGGAGTCGAGCTAGGCAACCACCTGGTTCCCGCCGTTCAAAAGAAAATCATTCGCATGTGTAATGAACACCATATTCCAGTCATCACGGCAACTCAAATGCTTGAGACGATGACTGAAAATCCGACGCCGACAAGAGCAGAGGCTTCTGATGTCGCCAATGCTATTTGGGATGGGACAGATGCTGTGATGTTAAGTGGGGAGACCGCTGCTGGAAAGTACCCTGTTCAGACCATTAAAATGATGAATGCCATAATTTGTGAGGCAGAGCGCTCTCCTAAGGAGAGACCTTTTCTTCGCCACATGGATCTTTCCAATGTGAACGCCTCCGTAATGGTGGCCGCTTCTATGATTGCTGAGAAAATTCATGCAAAGAGAATTCTTTCGGTTACCGAGAGTGGAAATTCTTGTTTGAAGATTTCTCAATTTCGCCCAAAAACTCCTGTTCTTGGTGTGACTAATCATATTGAAACTGTGAGAAAACTCTCTCTCTATTGGGGCGTCACACCTTTTCATCTCGTTGACTATGATGAAGATACCTTTGATTTTCAAGAAGATATTGTCATGAAGGTTAAAGAGGACCTCGATCTTGTCAATGGAGATAAGCTTGTTATCACAAGAGGGGATGGAAAGTTCTTTGCCAAGGGGTCTTCTAACTCCGTTAAGGTTGAGATTGTTAAAGACAGACCCAAAGCTCCTGGTAGTGGTGATGTTACGACAAGCGAGGAAGATAAAAAAAAAACGATCCTACTAGATAACTCACTGTGTGCTTCTTGCCAAAGCTGTATTCAGATATGTCCCCATGAAATTTGGGAAGTGTCTGATGATCACCTCTATAACACTAAAATTAATGCTGCTCGCGTTAGTGAGTGCACAATGGACTATGAGTGTATTCGTGTTTGCCCAACTGGGGCTATTGAGATAATACCAAAAGGATTATGAACTCAATCCTCAAAAATAATCTCAATCAGCTCATGTCCGAACAGGGAATTGTGGATTGGGGTTATACCGAGAATATAGCGGCACAAACCTATGATAAATTCTCTTCTTGGGTCGATGAGGGCAATCATGGCCCGCTTCATTATTTAAGTGACCATCGAAAAGAAGCGCGCGTTGACCTTACAAGTGTCGTAAATAATGCGAAAAGCGCGCTCTGCTTTCTTTTTACTTATCATCCCCAAAAACTCGCTCTAGAAGATTTCTACCAAAGTGAAGAGAGTAATGGATTAAAGATCGCGAGTTATGTCACCGGTTTTGAGGGTTACGACTATCATCTCCTTCTTCGCGATAAATTGACGACCATTGGCGAAAAGGTTCAGGAAAATCATCCCACCCCTTTAAATTGGCGCCATAGTCTTGATATCCAACCGGTGCTTGAGAGGGACCTTGCTTATAGAGCAGGACTTGGCTGGTTTGGCCGCAACTCCATGCTTATCAGCAAAGAGCATGGATCTTTCTTTATTATTGGAAGTCTTATTTTTGACGACACTCTCGGGCTTGAAACTCGCCCGTTAGAGAGTGATCACTGTGGCCAGTGTAATGCTTGTGTTGAAGCTTGCCCCACGCAGGCCATAGATGGGAATAATCGAACACTTAAGGCCAATGACTGTATTTCCACATGGTCTATCGAGCTCTTTAAAGAAGGAGCGCCGGCACCGAAAGGAATGGAAGAGTCTGGTCAGTACTTCTTTGGATGCGATATTTGTCAGGACGTTTGCCCTTGGAATAAGAGGCCGCTTCGATTGGGCCTTCAAGCGAGTGATAAGTCATCCTTTCTTCAAAGTATCGATAAATTGAAAAAGGCTTTTTTAAGCCCTCCACTTGAAAAACTCATCCAAAAGTTAGAGAAAAAGAGCAACAGTGGATTTTCTAAAGAATTTAAAGAGACTTCGCTTGGTCGAACAGGGCGTAGAGGTCTTCTTAAAAATCTTCAGTTTTGGAAAAAGCCCTGATCTTTAAGCCACTTCTTAAGATGAGGAGCGGCACTTTCGGGAAGATGATGAGCGAGTTTATTGGGTTTTTCTAAAACCACATCATTACCTAAGGCAAGGAGCTGATCTCTGAGTCTTTCAGAACCATCCTTACCAACGACAACATCATCCTCGCCTGTCAGGAGATATATTGATTCTTGGCTGAGATCAAGGGCTTCTTTTTCCTCTTTAATCCAAGGAAACATAAGATCAGGTTTGATCGCCTCACTCACAAGTTGTCCGCGAATAGCGAGAGTACTCTTGTAAAAGGGAGTATCAAAAATATGAGTGACACCCTCAGGAGGGAGGCCAAAACCAACGGCGCACACTTGGCGCGTTTTAAACTCTTGCAGGGAAGGCAGGCTAATGGCCTTAAGACTAAGAAGAGCCCCTAGGCTATGACCGCCGATAATGAGCTTTGTCGATTCAGGATCAATATCATCTACAAGCTCTTTTAAACCTTTGAGGGCCGCTTCAAAGAGCTTAGGAGCTGCGGTTTTAAAGGTTTCAAAGCACTGAACTTCAGTAAAGCCACCGAGATAGTGACCCGGCAAGTCAAAAAGAATTCCCGCAACCCCTTCTTCAACTAATCGCAAACTCCAGTTCAGAATGCTACTTTTAAGGCTGGTGTAGCCATGAGTGAAAAGAGAAATCGCCCGAACCCTTTTATTAGAGGGGATAAAGGCAAAGGCATTGACCTGAGTTAAACCATTTTTATCAATATAGGGGAGGGTGAGTTTTTCAATTTTGACTGTCATGGAGGCAAGGTTACTAAAAACATTAAGTTTCAGCGAGATTTAAATTGACGAAAAACCTCGCACACTTTAAATTAATCCTACTCAAAAATCTGCGCCCCGATAGCTCAGTAGGTAGAGCAAGGGACTGAAAATCCCTGTGTCCGTGGTTCGAATCCGCGTCGGGGCACCACTTAAAAACCCTTGTTTTTACAAGGGTTTTTTTATACCCAAAACTCAGGATCTTCTCGCTTAATGGTGGACTGCACCGCACTCAAGCCTTTAACTACAAGCATACAATACTGGGGATCTTCTCCCTTAATGGTGGACTGCACCGCACTCAAGCCTTCAAGTACATGCATAAAGAACTTTCAACCGGTAGT